>JAAYAG010000096.1 GCA_012719495.1 Bacteroidales bacterium | reverse complement strand
TTCAATGCAAAGCTGAAAGCTTTTAGAACAACTTTAAGAGGCGTTAGAGATGTTACTTTTTTCCTTTTTAGAGTAGCTAAAATTTATGCGTAAACTATAAAATCCCCTGAAAAATGAATTGATCCAGAAATATCCACATTAAGCTCAATTACGAGAGTTAACTAATAAAAAAAGAGTTACATTTTTTATGATGTAACTCTTTGCTTTTTGTGATCCTGGAGAGACTCGAACCCCCAACCTTCTGATCCGTAGTCAGATGCTCTATCCATTAAGCTACAGGACCCTTGCTAAAAGCGGTGCAAATATAAATTAATAGGTTTACACTACCAAAAAAAAAGCCCTTATCGTGGCTAAAAAAATGCATTTCTTTTCTCTTACTCTTCTTCTTCTTCTTCAATAAATGCAGAGATTTCTTCATGAGAGAATTTTTTCATGTTAGTAATCATTGCATTATGACTTAAAAAATTGCCAAACTGGTTGCACTCTGCCAGTATCTCCTGAATTATTTCGTTGACCGGAGCTTTCAATGGAAGAAGGATAAGTGAGGTTGCATACTTTTTTTGAATCTCAAATTCTTCTACCTCTCCTTCGTTTTTAGGGAGAAAATAAAGCAATTCTTTTTCTAAGGCGTCGAGTTGGAATTTGCTCACCTGTTTTTTTGAAAAGGGGAAGATGAGTAAATACCTTAGTTTGTCGTTTTTCCCACCTAGTCCGGTCGAAATGAAAACCTGCTGTTCGTCAAGCAGGGAACATTGCATTACCATCCGGCTTTGTTGTTTGGCAAGAATGGCCCACTCTTTAATTTCAGGAGGAGCTACAAGACAAAATTTTTCTATCGTACGATATGCTTCTACCGAATCGAGGAGTGCCAGCTTCTGTAGCAAAATCTTACAATCTTCGGTACTTGAAAACTTTCCTTCATTGAGTTGGTTGATCATCTCTTCCGGAATATCGAGCGCTGGGTCGATGCTAATCCCTTTTGACGATTCGTAATATTCTTTCTGAGTATCAATGTTGATGGTCTCTTCAAGTATTTTGTAATTGTCCGGTATACTATTGATTACATCTTTTATGTTGTCGTAGATATCATTGTTGTCTTCCATCGTTATCAATTTTAAACAGATAACAAATCATCAATTCTTTTGGTTGGATTGTCGGAATGAAAAATGAAACTTCCTGATACTAAAACATTGGCACCTGCCTCGAAAAGTTTTTTTCCTGTTTCGAAATTAACCCCGCCATCAACTTCAATGAGTGTTTTTAAATTTTTGTCGAGAATCATTTTCTTGAGTTTCCCTATTTTCCGGTAAGTGCTTTCAATAAAAAGTTGCCCACCAAAGCCTGGATTTACAGACATAATAAGCACCATATCAATGTCCTGAATGATTTCTTCGAGCATCTCAATAGGAGTATGAGGGTTGAGGCATACGCTTGCCATCAGTCCTTGTTCTTTGATGAAATTTATAGTCCTATTTAAATGGGGGCAAGTTTCTATGTGTACTGTAATATTTGCAGCCCCTGCATCCTTAAATGCAGTAATGTATTGGTCGGGATTGGCTATCATCAGGTGCACATCGAGGGGTTTTTGTGCAATTGATGAGATTTGTTTTAGAATTGGTAATCCAAATGAAATGTTCGGGACAAAGACTCCGTCCATAACATCATAATGAATCCAATGAGCATTACTTTGGTTTATCATTTCTATGTCTTTTCTCAGATCGAGAAAATTGGCCGAGAGTATCGATGGAGCTATGAATCGAGTCATGGTATTTTATGTTTTCTATTTCTTTGCTATTTCACTTACAAAATTACTTGTTTTTGAAATAGATGTACGATAAAAAATCCCGCAACGGGGCGGGATTTCAACTTTTATTCACCTAGGTAACTTTTCAGTAATTTATTCCGATAATTGTTTTTCAGCTTTTTAATGGCTTTTTCTTTTATTTGGCGAACTCTTTCACGAGTTAGGCCAAATACCTCTCCAATTTCTTCAAGGGTGTGTGGTCGGGTGCCATTTAATCCAAAATAGTATCGTAAGATTTCAGACTCACGTTCACCCAATGTTGCAAGGGATCTTTCAATCTCAAGTTGTAGAGAGCTGTTCAATAAGCCTTTGTCGGGGCTGGGTGTGTCCATGTTCAGAAGCACGTCATACATATTGCTGGCTTCTTCTTCGTAAATTGGTGCGTCCATCGACAGGTGATGTCCCGAAGCCCTCATCGACTCTTCAATAACGTCGGGTGTAAGGTCAAGTATTTCTGAAATTTCTTTAGCCGTAGGTTCCCTTTGGAATTCTTGTTCCAGTTGGTTAAACGTTTTATTTATCTTGTTGATAGAACCAATTTTATTGAGAGGCAAACGGACAATACGGGCTTGCTCGGCAAGCGATTGCAGTATCGATTGTCTTATCCACCACACTGCATAGGATATGAATTTGAAACCCCGAGTTTCGTCGAAGCGTTGTGCGGCTTTAATCAGCCCTAAATTTCCTTCATTGATAAGATCAGGAAGGCCTAACCCTTGATTTTGATATTGTTTGGCAACAGATACAACAAAACGCAAGTTGGCTTTGATCAGCTTCTCGAATGCTTCTCTGTCGCCTTTTTTAATTCTCTTGGCTAGTTCTACTTCTTTATCTGGTGTCAACAATTCTACTTTCCCTATTTCATGGAGATACTTATCCAATGAAAGGGTTTCTCGGTTTGTGACTTGTTTGGTTATTTTTAGTTGCCTCATATTTCCAACTTTGGCTTCTAAAATACTAAAAAAATTATATTACAACTTATTTTTATATTATAATTTCGAAAGTTTACTCATTAGCAGGTGGTCCGCAAGTACAAGTGCGGCCATGCTTTCTACAATGGGAACTGCTCTTGGAAGCACACATGCATCGTGACGTCCTTTGGGGTTTATTGTGGTTTCTTCCAGTTTGTTATCTATTGTTTTTTGTTCTTTCAATAAGGTTGCAATAGGTTTAAATGCTACATTAAAATAGATATCCTGTCCGTTAGAGATTCCACCCTGAATTCCTCCAGAGTGATTGGTTATTGTTTTTACTTTTCCTCCTTCGGTCACAAAAATGTCGTTATGTTCCGATCCTGAGAGTTTCGTGCCATCAAAGCCTGATCCATACTCAAATCCTTTTACTGCATTGATACCAAGCATAGCAAACCCCAGATCGGCGTGTAGTTTGTTAAAAACGGGGGCTCCCAAACCTGCTGGTACCCTTTTTATTACACATTGTATTGTTCCCCCAACAGTATCGTGGTTTCTCCCGGCTTCTTCAATACGGGCAATCATGGCTTCAGCGGTTTTTACATCCGGGCAGCGTACAATACTATCTTCGGTTTTTGTAAGATCGAGTTCGAAATAGGATTTATCGAGGGTGATTTCTCCAACGCTATGTACAAAAGCTTGTATGCTAATATTTTCAAGCATAAGTAGTTGCTTGGCGATGGCACCACCCACTACTCGGGCAATGGTTTCACGGGCTGAAGAACGACCGCCTCCCCTATGATCGCGTAATCCGTATTTTTGAGTATACGTGTAATCAGCATGTGATGGACGAAAAATATCTTTTAATGAATCATAATCAGACGAATGATGGTCTTTGTTTTTTACAAAAAAGCCAATAGGGGTTCCTGTGGTAGTACCTTCGAAAATCCCCGAAAGAAACTCCACCGTATCGGTTTCGTTTCTTTGGGTAGTAATTTTCGATTGACCGGGTTTTCGCCGGTCCAGTTCATATTGTATTTTTTCTAAATCGAGAACCAACCCGGCAGGGCAGCCATCAATAATACCTCCGATGCCAGGACCGTGGGATTCGCCAAATGTTGTCAGCCGAAAAATGTTTCCAAATGAATTCATATTTTTAAAAATCTTTTAGCAACCACAACCTCCCGATCCGCAGTGACCCGATTCTGAAGAACAGTCGTGATCAGAGCCACAATCAGAGCCACATCCACAACCGCACCCCATTGGAGTAAGCTCTTCTTCAGTAGCGTCGCGAACTTCGATAACTTTTCCGGTAAAATGTAAGTCGGTGCCAGCCAAAGGATGGTTAAAGTCCATCTTTACCGATGTTTCGGTTACTTCAATTACTATACCGTTAAGGCGTTGACCTGTATTGGTTTGCATAGGCACCTGAGTGCCTGGCATGAATCTTTCTTCATCAAATTGTCCGTCGATAAAAAAAACTTCTTTATCTAAATCGATTATGGCACTTTCGTCGAGCTCGCCGTAAGCTTCGCGTGCACTGAGGGTCATTTCAAAATCATCGCCTTGCTTGAGTCCAGAAAGGTTTGATTCGAAAGCAGGTAGCATTTGGCCAAGACCAAACACAAATCTCAGTGGAGAATCGTTGGTTGTTTGCTCAATTATTTCTCCATTCACACTGTCGGCCCGGAGTACATAGCTCAGGGTTACCATTTTGTTTTCAGCTATATTCATTATTTTAAAATTTTGTATGCAAATGTAAATAAATTGTCCTCTGTAACAATTTTTATACTATTCATGTTCATTTAGATTTGTTGAGATTTAATCTTTCTGCGATATTACAGTGGCCGATATCTTGGATAATGAGTTTTAATGCTTTTAATATTTTCTTCTAAGTTTACTTAAAAAGTAGCACAAAAAGCATCAAAACTTCATTAAAATAAATGATTCGCAACTAGTCGATCTATAGTAGATAAAACTGAAATACAAAAGATTGGCTCTTAGTATATGAAGAAAATAGCCCGAAAAGAAAAAAAAATTAATCTTTGTTGCTTATTAATTCATATTGCCGTATAATTGCAATGGATTTTTCTGATTAATAGTCTACACGCACGACTACATTCCAAATACATAATCAAACAAAGAAATATTTATAGTATAGCTTTTCAATAGCTTATAATTTAACAAGATATGTACGATATTATTGAACTAAATCAAATGTTGGTTAATGATCTTCGCGAGATAGCCAAAAATCTCCAGATCAAGAAGCCGGAAAAACTTAAAAAACAGGAACTTGTATATAAAATTCTCGACAATCAGGCAATACTTGCCTCTGAGGTAAAACAAAAACAAGAAAAGCCTGCCCAACCTTCAAAACAACATTCGGAAATTACAGACAGCCCTAAAAAGGGAGAATCACAAGATTCAATTTTCAAAAGAAAAAGGATTCGTATTTTACGTACTTCGGAAGAAAAAGTTCAAATTACTTCTAAAGATAATCAGCAAGTTAAGCCTGAAGAAAAAATTGAACAGCCCAGCGAACAGCGAGAAGAGCCAATCATTGAGCAGAAAGAAGAAAATTCACCCCGTCAGGTGCAAAAAGAAATTCCTTTTTTCAAACCCCGCCAGCAAAACGAAAACTCTGATAAAAAATTCTTCAGTAAAAAGCCACAGAACGATCGTGAACAACGGAACAGGAATCAGGATAATTCAAAAGAAAAGTTTGTAGATAAAAATCATTCTAGCCAGCCATATCCTTCAGACAAGCCCAAACAAAACTATGTTGTAGGCAAACCCGATATGATTTTGCCAGAAATTGAACCTGAAGACCTTACGGATAAGGATGATTTTGTCGTTGCCGAAAAAGCACCAATTGCAGCTCCTGTAGAAAAGAAAGTAGAGGTGTCTTTACCGACTGATCGTAATTATGAAAAACGACCTGAACGGCAACAAGTTGATCCTGGAAACGTGAATCCTAATGCACGTCAGAATTACAGAAATGCCAAGCAGCAAGATAAGACAATCTTTGACTTTGAGGGATTTATCACCAATTCGGGTGTACTCGAAATTATGCAAGATGGGTATGGATTCCTTCGTTCTTCTGATTACAATTACCTTAATTCGCCCGACGATATTTATGTGTCACAGTCGCAAATCAAGCTCTTTGGTCTGAAAACTGGCGATACAGTGAAAGGAACTATTCGTCCGCCGAAAGAAGGCGAAAAATATTTTCCTCTTATTAAAGTGCTAGAAATTAATGGCAGAGCGCCAGAATATGTTCGCGACAGGGTTCCATTCGACCACTTAACTCCACTTTTTCCGAACGAAAAATTCAATCTTACAGGAAAGGGTGATTCTTCATTGTCTGTTCGTATTGTAGACCTTTTTGCCCCGATTGGGAAAGGCCAACGTGGATTGATTGTGGCTCAGCCAAAAACGGGTAAAACAGTATTACTTAAGGAAATAGCCAATGCAATTGCCGCTAATCATCCTGAGGTTTATATGATTGTTTTACTTATTGATGAACGTCCAGAAGAAGTTACCGATATGGCCAGAAGCGTTAATGCAGAAGTTGTTTCTTCTACATTTGATGAACCGGCAGAACGCCATGTACGCGTGGCAAACATCGTTCTCGAGAAGGCAAAACGTCTCACCGAATGTGGCCATGATGTGGTTATTCTCCTCGATTCAATCACAAGGCTTGCCCGTGCTTATAATACCGTGCAACCGGCATCTGGAAAAGTTTTGTCGGGAGGGGTAGATGCCAATGCATTGCACAAACCCAAAAGGTTCTTTGGTGCAGCCCGTAACATTGAAGAAGGTGGTTCACTCACTATTTTGGCCACGGCCCTTACCGAAACTGGCTCGAAGATGGATGATGTTATATTCGAGGAATTTAAGGGTACCGGGAACATGGAATTGCAGCTCGATCGCAAATTGTCGAACAAACGTATCTTCCCTGCAGTTGATGTTACGCTTTCGAGTACCCGACGTGATGACTTACTTATTCACAAGGCAATGCTCGATAAAATTTGGATCTTGCGTAATTACCTTGCAGACATGAATTCTCTTGAAGCGATGGAATTCTTGCGAGACAGATTGTTGAAAACTACCACGAATGAAGAATTTATTATTTCGATGAATAGCGGTAACTAAGTTTATACGATAATAAATATTGACCTGTGCAGCATAAGTTGCACAGGTTTTTTTGTGCTACTAAATCCGTTTGGTATTGTGTTTACGGATCACTTTAATATTCGGGTGGATATATTTATTTTTTGTAACATAACTTACTAAAAGGCCACAAATTCACGAATAATGATGACTGATATTATTCACGTTCAACTAAATAAAGATTATAAAGTGTCAACCCCAATTATGAAGTGATTCGTGTTTATTTTAATGAATTCTGTTGGTATTCTTCCATCTTTTTATCTCTCAGTCCTTCAACCTTTGGAAGTATTGTATCGATTTCAGAATCGGGAAGTTTAGCTGGATTCGCTGCTCCGTTTTTATCGCGAAAGATGTCGAATTTATCGATTGGACGTTCTTCGCCTCTCCATAGGAAACCTTCGAGACGGCTTTCAGGATCAACTTTGGTGAGTAAAGGGCTTAAGTTGCCAACGGGAGATTTGACAAAAGTAATACGCCTGATTTTATTATTGGCCATGTAGAGTATGATATTGCTGCTTTCGGCTTTATTCATGCCCACATACGTTTTGTCATCGGCGGGGTAATATACAGATTGGCCGTTCCCATCGACATCGATCCGGTAAAGTTTCGATTCGGCAATGAGCCCTTTCATTTCTTTCCCTTTTATCTGGTTGTATTTTATCGAGTCGAGCTCTTGGATGATGAATGAATTTTCTTTCAAAAAGATAAAACTTGGTGGCTCGTTATTGTTTATTACTTCTATATAATCAGCGGTCATTTGGTTGTTTTCCGACCATAATGCTGGTTGCTGGTATAACTGAATTGTTGAGTCTTTTGTGAAATAGATTAGCGAGTCGCATACTCCTTGCATATCTTGTTTGAAAAACCTTACGTTTTTAAAGGCTTTAACCATCTTTTGGTCTTGGGCGCTGGTGTCGGGCTGAGTGTAAAGGATATCGGCATGTAAAAAAAGCGAGTCATTGTTGTAATATTGAATAAAAAGTGCAGAATCGGTCATTGAAGCATTCTGTGAAAAGTCGTTATATACTGCGTCGTTCCCGGCAATAATAATGCTGTTCTTGTAGTCGTTGATGATTACGTTCCCTTTAGCAATACCCTCGCCGGTATTATCATTGTAGAAAATATAGTCTCCTTCGAGTTGAGAATCACCTCTTTTTATCGTTGAGTTCTTCAATAGTTCTGTTAAGTTTTTTTGAGTGTCGAACCAACCATTTTCAGAATAGAGATATGAGCTGTCGCTAATAATATGGGTTGGGCCTAAAATATGTACAACTTCTGTTTTAGTGTTGTACTTCATTGTGTCAGAATTCATTATATAATCTTCGTTCACCAGTTTTACACTGTCGCGAAAAAAAGCTTCGTTATTCTTAGAATAATATGTTCCAATCCGGCTAGTGAGAGTATTGGTGCTGTCTACAATTTCCCCCCAATTTTCATAATACCCAATATCGTTTTTTGTATCAAAATCGAGAGAATCGGTAGTAAGGGTGAGTTTGGGGTCTTTCAATGTCACTTTTCCCCGTGCTTTGGCAAAAGAATCATCGCCACTGTAATTAATTTTTTCGGAATACATGTGCAAGGTGTCATTGCTAATAATGTGCACATTTCCAAAGCAGTCGACTGAATTTGTCCTAGCATATGACCATGCACTGTCGCAGTAAAGCACAATATTGTTGTGCGACAGTTTTACATTCCCGATTAGCCGTTGAACATTGGTGATTACAGAATTGTCGTAGAGCAAAACATCGGCATTTTCTATATGGATAATTTTTCTAACTTTTTGTTGTGCAAATGTTTCAACGGCGATCAATACTATTGCCAGAGATAAAATAAGCCTGAACAATTTTGTCAGGCTTTTTTCATATCGCATATAGTTATTGATCATCTCGAGATGTGCTATTTCAACAATTGGCTGATAATATCTTCCACGGATATATTTTCGGCTTCAGCTTTATAATTTTTGATGATACGATGCCTTAAGATAGAAACGGCAACAGCTTTAACATCGTCAATGTCGGGTGAGTAGCGGCCATTTAGTGCAGCGTGCGTTTTTGCCCCCAACGTTAAGTATTGCGAGGCACGAGGACCAGCTCCCCATTTAAGGTAGTTGTTGGTGACCGGAAGTGCAAGCTCGGTGTTTGGCCTGGTTCGTGCAGCTAGGGTTACGGCATATTTTAGCACATTGTCGTTGATTGGAACTTTTCGAATAAGGTTTTGATAGTAAAGTATTTCACTTTTGTTTATCACTGTTTTTGGTTCAATTTCGAATGCTGAAGTTGTGTTTTTTACAACGGTTAGCTCATCGTTGAACGAAGGATAATCAAGCCAAAGTGAAAACATAAACCGGTCGAGTTGTGCTTCGGGCAACGGATAGGTTCCTTCTTGCTCAATGGGGTTTTGTGTGGCCAAAACAAAAAATGGCTGATCGAGTTTGAAATGGCGCCCAGCCGATGTAACTGATTTTTCCTGCATGGCTTCAAGCAGGGCTGACTGTGTTTTTGGCGGGGTACGGTTTATTTCGTCGGCTAAAATAATATTGGCAAAGATTGGTCCTTTAATGAATTTGAATTCTTTGCTTTGGTCAAGGATTTCGGTACCGATTATGTCGGATGGCATAAGGTCGGGCGTGAATTGAATTCGCTTGTATTCCAGACCGAGTACTTTGGCAAAAGTATTTACCAGCAGTGTTTTGGCTAATCCTGGTACTCCAATCAGGAGGCAATGCCCCTGGCTGAAAATCGATATGAGTACTTGACGGATTATTTCATCCTGACCATATACTACTTTGGATATTTCGCTTAACAGTTCGTCGCTTTTTTTCTTTAGTGCGTCTATTGCTTCTTTATCGCTTGAGTAATTCATGTTGTTTCCAGATTATTAGTAAAAATGCAATCTTTTCTGATGTTTTCTCCTTGTTTTCAAAAATAACGAATGTTAGTATTACTTGCTATTTTCTCCAATTTTTAAATTTGAATTCACAATTTAAATAAGTGTCGTCAATTCGAATGTAGGTTTTTGATTGCCGGAGTGAAATCCACTTTTCAATTTCGTCATTTCTTTTTTTCTCAAGAAATTGGTCGTAAATCATCTGGTAGTCTTCAGAAATATTTGCTTTGTGAGCATCAATTTTATTAATGAGCTTCACTACAACAACTATATCTTTTTCATTTTCATCGGTAGAAAAGAATGGATCTGATATTTCGTTGATTTTTAGTTTTGTAAGCACTTTCGATGCGGCAGGCGGAAGCATTTCTACTTCGAATTTAGAAGACATAGTTCCCGGATGAACTACTAGTCCGCCGTTGTTGCGCGAATTTTTATCCATTGAATAGCGGAAAGCGGCTTCCTCAAAATTCATTGATTTTTTTCGAATTTGGTTTGCTATGCTGTCGAGGCGGTTTGCCAATCGTTCTTTTTCTTCAATTTTTACTTTAGGTCTTATTAGAATATGTTTGCATCTGATTTTATCACCCATACGCTCAGTCATTTGAATGATGTGGTAGCCCATTTCGCTTTTCACCACATTTGAAATTTGCCCGGGTTTAAGGGCAAATGCTGCAGCAGAGAATGACGGGTCCATCATTGCTTTAGAAAAGAAGCCCAGGTCTCCTCCATTTTTAGCACTGGGACATTCGGAATAGAGAACGGCAAACATCGAGAAGTTTTCTCCATTTTCTACTCTCTTTTTATAGTCGCGAAGGCGCTCTTTTATGTTTGTTTCTTCCTCTTCGGTTATCGATGGGATAAGCGATATCTGTGCGTATTCGTATTGAGTATTAATCATCGGAATTTTATCGTCGGGAAGGTTCTTGAAATAATACCTTACCTCAGAAGGGGTTGCCTTTACGTTATCGATGACTTTATCTTTCATCTGGCTACTGAGAAGTTCGTTTTTTATAATGTCCTTCAGTTCTGATTTGAGCTGGATGATGGGTTTGTTAAAATATTTTTCAACTTCTTTTTCGGAGCCAAGATGCTGAGTGAAATACTGAATGCGGGCATCGAGTTGTTGGTTGATTTGGTTGTCGGTTACGATGATCAGTGTGTCGAGTTCGGCTTCTGCAACCATCAGCTTTTCAATCATCAGGTTTTCTAGAATTTCACATTTCATGTCGCCGTCGGAGGTTATCCCCTGGGCTTGGTTTTGCAAGTAAGCGGCTTCGATTTCAGATTTTAAAATAACATTGCTGCCAACAACGGCAACAATCTGATCTACAATTTTGTCTTGGGCCGTTATATTACTTGCCACTAAACATAAAATGGCGAAAAGCGTAACAACTATTTTGTTGTTTTTCATCAGTATTTATTCTTTAAAGTTATCTGTTCATAAATTCAGGAATATTTTCCTGAATCATATTTTTATATTTTTAAGCGCCTTTTGGCGTGAAATGCTTACCGGGAATCTCTTTATCCACCTTAATAACCGTGTATTGCAGATGGGTTACTATTGTCTATTATTTTAAGTGCTCAAATTTAGATTATTTTCATGCGCTAATGCTTTTCCAATTCTTAAAAACCTATAAATTTTATTTTAAGAGGTAATTTTCTCAATAGCGTGGATTACTGGTGTGTTGTGTTTCGATTATTTCTTCAGGCTTTTTACTTTCTTCAAAAGTTTTTCGTTCACCTGAACAGGGTATTTTTCGCGGAGGCTTTTCATCCATTTTTCTTCAGTTATATTCTGATATTCTGAAATATAAAGCCCTCTTGCTTCTTCAAATGTTTTAATTCCCCCTTCTTTAACGTTGCCAACAACAAATTGACGTTCTTCTTTCAGGTCGCGAGGTTTATCTCCTTTCCAGATAAAGTAATCGACGAAACGGTTTGAACCAGGTTCCCAACGGCCTTTTACTACTGTGTTTTTATTTCCGCCGGCAGCAACAGCAATGGCTTGCAGCGAATCGGCATTGGTGTTTCCGTTGGCAATAGCTGCTTCAACCAATTTTCTGGTTTGTTCACTGTCGCACTTTATCAGTAAACCATCAAAATGCTCGCCAAGCTTGTATTTTTCTTTATTTTCGTTGTAGTAATTCATTAATCCAACCGTGTCGGCCATGGCTTTATTCCAAACCTCAGACTCCATAATTGAGAATAGTAAAATGCCGTCGTGGTATTCTTCAATGGTGTATTTAAACTCGGGATATTTTTCTTCGAGTCGTTCATTTTCATAGTTGGTAATCAGTTCTTCAACGTAAGTGTCAAATCCTGGTAAGAATTTGAAACGAAGAATGTAATCGAGATTATATTGGTTCATTATAGTCTGGAAGTAATTAGATGCATTGTAGTCTTTTCCTGCAAAAGTAAAGAGCACAAGGTTTTTGCATGCTTCGGGCAGTTGATATATAGTGTCTGATTCTAATGATTTTATTATTGATGTAAATTTCTCGAAATTACTTTCGTTGGAGGTAAAACCATATTCCTTTTTACGATCGGCAATGAATTTTTCTTTGCTGTATTTTGACCTGTTCGGATCTGCTTTTACTTTGCGGGTTAGCTCAGGCTTTAGTTCTTCAAAAGTTGGGACTGGCTTTGCTTCGAAGCGTTTGATTATGTGATAACCGTACATGGTTCTTACTGGTTTTGAAATGTCTCCATCGTTTTTAAGGGCAAATGCAGCCTTGGTAAATTCCTGCACTCCAAATTCTTGGGATATCGTACGCATAATTCCGTCGTTTTTGGCAGCTAAGCGGTCGTCTGAATATTTCTGTGCAATTTCACCCCAATCTGCTCCATTTATTAGAAGGGAATAAAGGCTGTCGATTCTGTTCTTTAAGAACTCTTCTTCTTTTTGGCTGATGTTTCCATCGTTGTTGCTGTATTTCAGCATTATGTTTCCTACTTTAACTTCTCCAGCAGAAGGAATAATTTCTTCGACCAGAATAAGGTGCATACCAACCTGTGAGCGCACTGGCATCGATATTTCTCCAATAGGAGTAGTGAATGCAGCGTTTTCGAAAGGTGTCAACATTTTAAATGCTCCGAAATAGGGAAGAGAACCTGAATTTTCGACAACCGATGGGTCTTCAGAGTACTCGCGAGCCAACTCTTGAAATGTTTTTTCTTTGCTGAGATATTTTTTTCTTATATCCAGAAGCTTATTGTAAGCTTTCAGTGTATCTTCTGGAGTCGGCCTTTCAGGCATTTCGACAAGTATATGGCTTGCTTTTACAAGGTTAACCGAGCGATAGTAGGCTTCTTTCACCATCGAGTCGGTTATGTTAATGTCGGTAAGATATGTTTTTGCCAGTTCGTCGCGGTATCCTTTTAATTCTTTTCTAAATGCTTCTGTGGTATCCATCCCCATTTTTTCAGCTTCATATACTTTTAGTTTGAAGTTGATGAACATGTCCATGTACTCTTTGGGTGTCTTAACCTCGCTAACATCGTTTAGGTTTGTGTTGTTCTTACGATAGGCAATTTCGAATTCTTCCTTAGTAATCGGCTGTCCATCGATAGCTACAATTGTGTTTTTTTGAGCGAATAAGGGTTGTGATAAAACAATGAGCAAAAGAATGAGTAAGGTTGAATTTTTCATATACTGAGAGTTAAAAACGGTGAATTTGAACATTAAAATCAATTGTAATTTTCTGTTTAATTAAATATTAGGTAACGTAAATTAAGCTTGTTTATTGTCGGCTGCTATAATTTGGTGCTTCTTGGGTAATTGACACATCATGAGGGTGGCTTTCGGTAATACCTGAGTTGGTAATCCTAGTAAATCTTGCACCGTGTAACGCCTGAATGTTTTTTGCACCACAGTAGCCCATTCCAGCCCTTAAGCCTCCAATTAATTGAAAAACAACCTCATAAAGCGTTCCTTTATATGGGACTCGTGCTGCAATTCCTTCTGGTACAAGTTTTTTGATGTCATCTTCTACATCCTGAAAATAGCGGTCTTTCGATCCGGCGTGCATGGCTTCGATGGATCCCATCCCTCGGTAAGCCTTAAATTTTCGGCCTTGAAACAGGATTGTCTCTCCGGGAGATTCTTCAACCCCAGCAAACAAACTTCCCGCCATAACCGAGCTGGCACCTGCAGCTAATGCTTTCACAATGTCACCTGAATAGCGCAAGCCTCCATCTGCAATTACAGGGATCCCAGAGTTTTTTAATGCTTTGGCTACATTGTAAATAGCAGAAAGTTGTGGCACTCCGACTCCGGTAATTATGCGTGTTGTGCATATCGATCCGGGGCCTATGCCCACTTTCACTGCATCTGCACCAGCAAGTACTAAATCGGTTGCGGCTTCGCCTGTGGCAATATTTCCTGCAACAAAATCTATGTTTGGGTATTTTGACTTTGCTTTTCTCAACATGTCGAGCACATATTTCGAATGCCCGTGTGCGGTGTCAATAACAATGGCATCAACTTCGGCCTTAACCAGTTCGTCAATCCTGTCAATAGTATCACTGCTGATTCCAACCCCAGCAGCAACGCGTAGTCTCCCTTTCTGGTCCTTACAGGCGTTGGGTTTGTCTTTGGCTTTGGTTATATCTTTGTAAGTAACTAATCCGATGAGTTTATTGTTCTTGTCAACAACAGGGAGTTTTTCTATTTTATTTTCTTGCAGAATGTAAGCTGCTTTTTCAAGGTCGGTCGATTCGAGCGTTGTAACAAGATTGTTACATGTCATTACTTCACTGATAGGCTTGTCGTAGCGTTGTTCAAACCGAAGGTCGCGGTTTGTAACAATCCCAA
Source organism: Bacteroidales bacterium (assembly GCA_012719495.1). Taxonomy (GTDB): domain Bacteria; phylum Bacteroidota; class Bacteroidia; order Bacteroidales; family Prolixibacteraceae; genus CAYMTR01. The sequence goes on along the minus strand of JAAYAG010000096.1, from coordinate 30,369 downwards.
CAAGGTAGCCTTCATCGTCGACAACAGGAATGCCTCCAATTTTATAAGTACTCATAAGTTCAAGTACGTCGGCTACCGTTTTTTCTTTTTTCACCGTAACCGGGTCGTAAATCATCCCGTTTTCGGCTCTTTTAACCGTAGTAACTTGTTTTACTTGTTCCTGAATACTCATGTTTTTGTGAATTACACCGATACCACCTTCGCGAGCAATAGCGATAGCCATTTTTGATTCGGTGACCGTATCCATGGCTGCTGAAACAATGGGTGTTTTTAGCATTATTGATCGCGAAAACGGAGTAGAAAGGTCTACATCGCGGGGTAATACTTCGGAATAGGCCGGGATTAGCAACACATCGTCGAATGTTAACCCTTCTGATTGTATTTTTTCTGACAAAAATGACATAGTATTCTTGCTCTTTTTGTAATTATGAATGCAAAGCTAAGAAAATTCGGGGTAATTATGGTATTATTAATTGTATGCTAAATCCTAATTTTTGTGAGACTTCATTAAAAAGTGTTAAGTTTAATTAATTTCGGGTCGATAATTCTTAGACTGATTTTAAAAAACTGATTGTATGTAATTTTTTAATGATATAATGCCACTTAACTTATGAATATCGATTATTCAGCCATATTAAAAAAATATTGGGGATATTCCTCTTTCAGGCCATTGCAAGAGGATATCATACAGTCGGTAGCATCGGGCAACGATACGCTTGGTTTGATGCCTACTGGTGGAGGAAAATCAATTATATTTCAGGTTTTTTCACTCTCTGTTGATGGTATTTCTATTGTAATTACTCCATTGATTGCGTTGATGAACGATCAGGTAGAAAACTTAAGTAAAAGAGGAATTAAAGCCATGGCAATCCATTCGGGTATGTCGCGCGAAGAAATGAAAGTGGCTTTAGATAATGTTACTTGGGGAGATTACAAATTTCTTTATGTCTCACCAGAACGCATTTTAACAGAACGATTTAGGGAGAGGTTGCCTAACATGAAAATTAACCTCATTGTTGTCGACGAGGCACATTGTATTTCTCAATGGGGGTATGATTTCAGACCATCATATCTGCAGATAGCAAAACTACGTGAGCTCCTTCCCTCGGTAAAGGTTATGGCGCTAACGGCTACAGCCACTCCTCAGGTGGTAGATGATATTCAGGATCGGCTTATTTTTCCAAAGAAAAATGTTCTAAAAAAAAGTTTCAGGCGGGATAATCTAACGTATAAAGTTCGTATCGAGGACGATAAGCAGGGCTTTTTGCTGCGTACCCTTGAAAAATCTAAAGGGAGTGGTATCATTTATACCCGAAGCCGGAAAAAAACGAAGGAGATCGCTGAAGAACTTCTGAAGAAAGGAATTAGCGCCACATATTATAATGCCGGTTTATCTGCTCCGACACGCCGTGGTAGGCAAGAGGGATGGATAAAAGGAGCTATGCGTGTAATGGTCGCTACCAATGCATTTGGGATGGGGATAGATAAACCAGATGTTCGGTTCGTTGTTCATGTTGATGCACCCGATTCTCTCGAAGCTTATTTTCAGGAGGCTGGCCGTGCTGGTCGTGACGGAAAAAAAGCAGTTGCGTTATTTCTTGCAAACAAGTCGGATAGCGTGAGACTAAAAAAAGGAATTGCCGAAAAATTTCCTCCCATCGATCTGATTAAACGGGTATACGATGCGCTGGGGAATTATTTTAAAATTGCGGTTGGTTTTGGCAAAGATGTTTCTTATGATTTTAATCTTGCCGATTTTGCAAAAACATATCATTTTTCTCTTATTCAGTCGATTAGTGCATTAAAGATTCTTGAGCAGGATGGCTATATTCAGCTTACCGATGAAGTGGAGCGTCCTTCAATGGTTCACTTTCGTGTCGATCGCGACGATTTGTACAAATTTCAGGTTGCAAACTCTAGTTTCGATGCATTTATAAAATTGCTTTTACGCTCATATTCCGGACTTTTTACCGAATACCGTCCTGTCGATGAGGAACTTTTGGCCAAAAGAGCAGGTATTACCCGAGATTTGGTGTACAAATTCCTGTCTTTTCTCGATTCACAGAAAATTATCCATTACATTCCGCAAAAAAATACTCCTTACATAATTTATACAACCGAGCGCATTGATGTTAATCGTTTAGTGATTTCAAAAGAAAATTATGCTTTACGCAAGCAAATGTACGAGAAGCAAGTGGGGGCGGTTATTTCTTATATTGAAGATACTTCGGTCTGCCGGAGTCAGCAATTGTTGGCATACTTTGGTGAAACAGGTTCGGCCCGTTGTGGGGCTTGTGATGTTTGTGAGGCGTTGAATTCTCTGGGAATCAGTAATCTTGAATTTGATCGAATACGAAATGATGTTAAGGCTTTGTTGAAAAAAGAACCCTTGTTGAAGCATCAGTTATTCTTTAAAATCAATGGGATTGAAGAGAATATTCATTGGGTGATACGATGGCTTTTCGAGAATGAACAAATTGTTGAACGTATCGATGGGAAGGTTGAATGGAAAGATCAATAGGATAATTTGTTATCTTTTATGTTTCTATTCTGAAATTCTTTGGGCGTTATGCCTGTAATGCTCTTAAATACCGAGAAGAAAGTTGATTTACTATTGAATCCGCATTCGTAACCAATAGCTTCAATAGAAAAATTGTTTTTTGGGTCGACTAATTTTTCTTTTACCTCCTTAATCCGATATTCGTTTACAAACTGGAAAAAATTCTTTCCAATAGAGTGGTTAAGTACTTCAGTAATATGGTGTTTCGGTATCGATAAATTTTCAGATAAGACGGTCATATTGAATTCCGGGTTTATGTAAGGTTTTTCTTTTTCGACATAATCGATCAAGGTTTTTTCGATTATAGATGCAGCTTGTTTGCTTAGTTGAAGGTGTGTTGTTTTATCCTGGTTTTTGTTAGCTGTTTTCATCGATGATGTAAAAATATCCCGTTGCTTTAGTCCATAGAAACCAAGAATATAAATGAAGAATAATAACATGGAATAATTAAAAATTGTGATGGTACGGGTGTCGAACACAATAACACTGAAAAGCCCCCATATGAGCACCGTGATGCTATATAAAATATAAATGATGACCACAAAATGAATCCACCCAACACGTTTAAAAAGATCGATAGATGAGAATTCTTGTTTCAATCGGCTACGGTGGCGGGTTATTATAATGCTTGTCATGCTAAGATATACGCCCCACGATACAATTCCTGAGCTGGCAAACAAAAGTCTGTACCATAGTGTGTTGTTGTTGTCAAAAAAGTTCTCGAGCGATTGTGGTTCTTTAATAAGCCATGCCAATAGTTTGAACGCAATATAAGGGAAAAGGTGAAAAAGCTGTTCCCACTTGAGCTTAAAGCCGGGCTCAATGAGCGAGCGTGTATATAGGTATAGTGCTGGGTTGAATAATAGAAATGAATTGGTCAGGAGAATAAAATCGGGAAAGAGTTCCGATTCAAGTCCGAATGTGAGAAACTCAATAGCAAGCAAGAAAAGCCAGGCTGAAAGCAGTCGGTCCGATATGCTTTTCCCATCTTTTGATAGGGTAATGATCCCCGAGAAAAGTGCTTGCGATAAGCCAATCCAAGCCACTATATCCATAAAACATATTTGTTGTTTGTGTAAATTTAGTTAAAAATGTGTTTAATCTGCTTGTTTTGTGTATATTCTGTTTGTTTTGTCATTCGCAAAGGTTGGTTCACATTCTTGTTTTTCAGGTAAGGTATGAGACGGCTTTTCTTGGTTAATTTTGTTACTTTTGTCGCAAAGCAGATCGTTCTATCGTTCGGAACAATAATTTGGAAGGGTAGCTTTTCAAGTTGTTTTCCGGGAGGAAAGTCCGGGCAACACAGGGCATTCCGCTCTTTCCCTGGCCCGAGTTTATTGGGATCGGGGAGGAGATGTTCGTGAGGGCATGGTAACGGAGAAGAAAATAACCGTCTCGGTCTCTTCGGGGGTCGTGATAAGGGTGAGAAGGTGGGGTAAGAGCCCACCAGGTTGAGTGGCAACATTCAATGCTGTCCGTCCCGGAAGTTGCAAAACCAAATATATCCTGAAGCTTCGGCCAGCAGCTGCCCGTTGCAGTTTCTTCACTCGTGGGGAAGTTCAGGAGGGGTAGGTCGCTTAGATAAATGATAGGAGCACCGTTCTCGAAAGATCTCGGTGTACAGAACCCGGCTTACAGGTCTGCTTTTTCTTTTTTATTTTCATTCTCTTTTATGCCGTTTTGGGGAGTCCTTACATTGTTTCTAATTTTTGAAGCAAAAATGTGCCCTGTTAGTGTGTGAATGTTTTGATCTTTAATTTTTTAAAACAATTTTCCAAATCTTGTAATAAATCCTTTTTTATTTTCGTCTTATGGAGCAAATCGAATCAAATTATGATGGAAAAAGAATTTACAGAGTTGCTATATCAAAATCAAGGAATAGTTCACAAGATTTGTAGCCTGTATTTTAATAATCGATCTGATATAGAAGATTATAAGCAAGAATTGATTATACAATTATGGAAAGCTTTCCCAAGTTTTAGTAATCAATCAAAGTTTTCTACCTGGATGTATCGTGTTACTTTAAATGCATCAATTGATATTCTCAGAAAAGAAAAAACTCAACCTCATTTCATCAAAATTGATAAACACAACATAGAGTTATCAACGGAATCGAATTGTGATAAAGATGATAATAAAGAGAAACTTTATCGGGCTATTAATAAACTAACGGATATTGATAAAGCAATAATTACTCTCTATCTCGATGAATTTAGCTATAAAGAGATAGCCGAAATTATGGGGATATCTGAAAGTAATACTGGGGTTAAAATAAATAGAATCAAGTCATTAATTTTAAAATCGTTTGAAAATGGAATCAAGTGAATTAAATAAAATATGGCAAACATTATCGAATGAAAATCTCATTGATAAAAGAATTGCAAAAGAAAACATTCAACGTATTATTCAGCAGGAAAGTAGTAGTACAATCGCCAAATTGTCAAAAAAAATCAGGTTTGATTATTTGACAAATATTGCAGCTTCTGTGCTTGTACTCGTAATCACTGTTTTTGCGACATTGTTTCTAAATTATAAAAATCAAAGTCTGCCTATCCAAGGATATATATTCTTAGTTTTAGTGATTAGTTACTATGCCCTCAAAGCTGTTAATTTAAAATCTAAACTAAAATTGCTAAACATATCATACAACACATCTTCAATTTTCGAATCATTAAAGAAGGTCAAAATAAGGTTTGAAAAAGTATCAACTAAAGAATCGTTGATAATGTATGTCTCATTGACAGTATTGACAGTCTTTGCCAATTTTTTAATCAATGATAAGACTGATTTTTCAAATTTTGCTTTGAATAGTTTACAAGGTTATGTTTTATTATTCTCAATAGTTTATTTGGTATCATTGCCTTTTGTCGGGAAATATTACTTCAATAAACGATTTTCAGGAATAATAACTGATTTAAATAATTCTATCGAAGAATTGAATTCAGACAGCTAAATTTTATAACCTAGAGAATCAGTTTTACTAATTCTCTAGTCTGTTTGCCACTTTTTTAGGTTGTAATGTATGGCGATATCTTTTCTTTTGCCATCATCGAGTGAGAGCATGTAAGCTTTCCATCCTGGGCAAAATCCAATATGCCACCTCCAGAACCTACCACCAAACGATTTTGGGTTTTGATCGTATTTTGCGCGCATCGCACAGTTTTCGCAATTTGTGTTCTCTGCCATAATATTTTGATTTTAATTTCACTATTAGTATGTACTTATCAGCAACTATTACATTTTTTTTATTTTTTTTCTTCGATTTAAAAAGTGCTGAAAATGTTTGGAGTATTAGATTATTTCTCTACATTTGTGATATCAAAATAATATCAAAATAAATTAACTCTATGAAAACAAAAGAAGAACAATTTAACTCCTTGAAATTATCGGGAATTTTTATGTTGATCATGAATATACTTATGCTTTTGGTTATTTCAGCAGCATTTGTGTGGGCAGTGTCGACAACCGACCTTGATTCGTTTTTGAAAATAAGTGTGTTGGTAATATTGGCAGTACTTTTTATTATTAATTGTATTTTTTGGGGAGGTTTCATGCTTATCGAACCCAATGAGGTGATGGTCATGATTTTCTTTGGAAAATACGATGGTACGATAAAAGAAAATGGCTTTTGGTGGGTTAATCCCTTTTATACCAAGAAGAAACTTACAATGAGGGCTCGAAACCTCGATGCTGAACCAATCAAAGTGAACGACAAGACTGGTAACCCAATTATGATTGGGGTTGTGGTTGTTTGGCGTGTTGTCGATACTTACAAAGCTTCTTTTAATATCGACAGCGGTTCTATGGCTACACATGTTGCAGGCGCTTCGGTTCCCGGTGCAGTTAGGCTTAATGAAAAAATGATGGCTTACCAAAACTTTGTTAAAATTCAGAGCGATTCTGCTTTGCGTAACGTGGCCGGAATGTATGCATATGACCATGCAGGGGCTGGGAGTAACGATGAACTTACCCTTCGTTCTGGAGGTGATGCTATTAATTCAATACTGGAAAACCAATTGAATGAACGCCTTGAAATTGCCGGGATTGAAGTGGTCGAGGCACGAATAAATTACCTGGCGTATGCTCCTGAAATCGCTGCAGTTATGCTTCGTCGCCAACAAGCTGATGCTATTATTTCTGCTCGTGAAAAAATTGTTGACGGGGCTGTAGGGATGGTGAAACTTGCTCTTGATAAACTTTCAGCAGAACAAATAATTGAACTCGACGATGATAAAAAGGCTGCAATGGTTAGCAACCTCATGGTAGTTTTGTGTAGTGAAGATTCTACACAGCCTATTATTAATGCGGGAACTCTTTATAACTAATATGGCCGAAAAGGATTCTAAAACTAAAAATTTTGTATTACGCCTTGATGCAGAAACCATGGCAGCTCTCGAAAAATGGGCAGATGATGAGTTCAGGAGTGTAAACGGACAAATAGCCTACGTTATCGATCAGGCACTGAAGAAAAATGGACGTTTACCGAAAAACAAGCACTAACCCATGGTTGTGGAAATTAGTTTTGCCTCTCGTTATGGCGATATTCTAAGTTTGTTTGACACCAATAATGCTTTAAATTTATTTTAATATAATGCTATGAAAACACTTATTTCTTTTTTAATTGCCACATTTATTGTTAGTTATGCTTTTTCTCAAAGTATTGGGGGAGCATGGTACGGCATGCTGAATGTCTCTAACATGCAGTTATTGTTGGTTCTCAATGTTGATGATTCAGGGGGCGAACTTAAAGCCACAATGGACAGCCCAGATCAGGGAGCATTTGGTATTCCTATAACTATCATTACATTTAAAAACAACCAACTTAATTTTGTATGCGATGCAGCTCATCTGTCGTATACCGGCACTTTTACTAACGATCATTTTGAAGGAACGTTCAAACAGGGACAGTCGATTCCAATGGCGTTAACCCGAGAAAAGCCAGCTCGGAAACCAGTTGCCCGGCCACAAGAGCCCAAGGCTCCATTTCCTTACGCCGTTGAAGAGGTTACGTTTAGGAATGAAAAAGCCGGTATAACGCTAGCTGGCACGTTGACAATCCCAGCCACTAAAGGCAAACATCCTGCAGTGGTTCTTATCTCGGGGAGCGGACCTCAGAATAGAGACGAAGAACTCATGGGGCACAAACCTTTTTGGGTGCTTGCAGATTATCTAACCAGGGAGGGCATTGCCGTGTTACGCTTCGATGACCGGGGGGTTGGAAAATCGGAAGGAGACCAAGGTTCGGCTACTTCAGTTGATTTCTCAACCGATGCAGAAAGTGCTTTTCACTACTTGAAAACACGCAGCGAAATTGACAGTAAATCAATTGGTTTAATGGGGCATAGCGAAGGAGGATTAATTGCACCTATGGTTGCAGCCCGCAATCACGAGCTGGGTTTTATTGTGATGCTCGCAGGACCGGGCATGACGGGAAAAGAATTGCTCCCGGAACAGGCCGCACTTATTTCGAAAGCCAGTGGCGTTTCTGACGAAAATATCCGCATCACGAGAGAGACCAACGGAGCAATATTTGCGCTGATTGATACCATAACCCCTACTGACGAACTGGATAAAAAGCTGAAAGATCATATTGATAAAATGGTTGCTGAAAACAAAATGCCCAGAGATTTGTCATCGAGAGAAATGATTGATATTCAAATGAAACAACTGCTTTCTCCCTGGATGCGATATTTTCTGAATTATGATCCCCGGCCTGCACTCAGAAAGGTAACTTGTCCGGTGTTGGCTCTTAATGGGGAAAAAGATCTTCAGGTGCCGCCAGTTGAAAATCTGAGGGAAATAGAAAAAGCCCTTAAGGAGGGTGGTAATAGTAATTATACCATAAAACAACTCAATGGGTTGAACCATTTGTTTCAGGAATGTAAAACAGGTTCGCCTGAAGAATACAGTGCAATTGAACAAACATTTTCTCCTGTTGCAATGAAACTAATTTCTACTTGGATAACAAAACAAGCCAAATAAATGCTTTTTTGAGATTCTATTTTAAAAGATAATAATTGCGGTTTCCAATTACAGAGATGTTGATAGGAAACCGTTTTTCTTTATGTAACAGAGATTCTGAATGTTATTAGTTTGCTTTATGTCAGGATTCTGTGTGTTCATTTTGTATAAAAGCCGATTATTTTGTGCAATTTTCTTTCTATTTAAATACCTTTGATGTTTGTCAAGGTCAAAACCTTTGATTCGGATTCATCGGAACATAATAGTAACGTATAACAACGGGGATGAACACAAGTAACGAAAAGGGCAATTATCTTTTTTCCAAAGGATATACCAATTATGTTTTCATTTTACTCTTTTTGCTCTACATGTTCGATTATATCGATCGTGTGGTAGTAACATCAATGTTTACCTCTATCGAGCGAGACATGGGTATAACGCATACGCAAAGCGGGATGTTGGTTTCTGCAGTATACTGGTCTATTGTTTTGCTCACCTTTCCGGTTTCTATCCTAGTTGACCGTTGGAGCCGACGAAAAACTATCGCTATAATGTCTGTTTTGTGGAGTTTAGCTACAGTGCTATGTGCTTTTACTGGAACTTTTACCCAATTGTTTTTAGCACGAATGCTGGTTGGTGTAGGCGAGGCTGGATATGCTCCGGGCGGAACTGCTATGATATCTGGGATGTATCCTGCAGATAAACGTGCCAAAATTATGGGGCTTTGGAATGCTTCAATACCGATGGGAACTGCAATTGGGATTTTATTGGGAGGTATCATTGCAACCTATTGGGGCTGGCGGCATGCATTTGGATTGGTTGCTTTGCCTGGTCTTGTTGTTGCTGTTGCATTTTTCTTCATAAAAGATTATAAAACGGTTGATTTGTCGTATTCCGATGCTTCTCATCATAAAGTGAAAATGCATTTTAAAGACATACTAAAAGAATTTCTCACCAAACCTTCGCTGATTTTCACCTATTTTGGCATGGCAGCCGTGGTTTTTGTTACAACGTCAATGATTACATGGCTCTCTAGCTACTTTGAAGTTACAAGGGGCTTAGCTCCCGGAAAAGCAGGAACAATGTCGAGTATGGTAATGGGCTTAGCGATTGTTGGGGCACCTGTTGGCGGTTATTTAGCCGATCGTTGGAGAAAGCGTAATGTAAAAGCACGTCTGCTTTTCCCAACGCTTACTACTCTTTTAGCTTCTATTTTTCTTTTTATTGCATTGTTTTTCACTCAAGGTCTTCTACAATATATTCTTTTTCTGTGCTTTGGTATTTTTATTACCATGTTTGTTTCGGCTGCGGCTGCAGTAACTCAAGACGTTATTCATGCCGGGCTCTGGGCTGCTTCGTATGCAATTGCAGTGGTTATTCAAAACCTGCTAGGCGCATCAATGGCACCCATTATAATGGGCACTATATACGATAATTACGACATTTCAACCGCTTTTAAAGTTTTGCCTTTTATGTTAATTCTTGGATCTTTGTTATTTTATCTTGGATCGAGGCACTATGAAAACGATTTACATAAAGTGCCGGATTATAAAATTGAAAGTGAGTAGTTTATCGTTGTTGGCTCATGAATGACGATGATTTTCTCGAGGGGGCAGTAGTATAATCTAAACTTATTCATTTATTTGTATTGATGAATGTGTGATAAGTTTTGGCTGTAGAGTCAGTCAAACAAATCATTTTTCCATGTGTTTTTTCTTGCTATTTGAGGCAATTATTTTGAGAAGAATCAGGAATGAGCATTCGTTTTTCTTTCAATGTTGATAAACAAAAATTTATTGGAATTTATATGAGAACTTCAATTATAGTGATTTTTCTTTTATTTTTTGTCGCGATTTATAGCGCTGCTGTGTATTATGTTTATTCAAGAGGAATTCATGCTTTTGCTCCGAATCAACCATTAAAGCGTTGGCTTACTATAACTTATTGGATAGTGGCTTATATGTTCTTTGCAGGGATGATTCTCGAGCGAACAGCTTCATCGGCCTTTAGCGAATTCGTTTTTCGGATAGGAACATTCTGGTTGCCATTTTTGCTTTATCTGCTTTTTGCGCTGATTTTTATCGATATCGTTCGTGGGCTTAATTACTTTTTTAAGTTTCTTCCTCCCGCTACAGCTTCATTAAAAATGATTGTGGCTAGTATAGTCCTTGGCGTTGTAACGCTGGTGATTCTATTGGGTTATATAAATGCACTGAGTGTTAGAGTAGTAAATATTCCTGTTTCCATAGCAAAAACAGTCGATGGCGATAAGAAGATGCGGGTATTTATGGTCTCCGACGTACATTTAGGCGCCCTCATTGGCGAGCGTCATGAAAAGAGATTGTTGAGAATGGTCAAAGAACAGTCGCCCGATTTGGTGCTTATTTGTGGCGATTTAATTGATAGTGAAATAGCTCCTGTGGTTCGGAAAAATCTTGGACGGCATATTCAGGAAATTGATACCCCGATGGGAGTTTATGCAATAACCGGAAACCATGAATATATTGGAGGAATAAACCAATCGCTGAACTATTTGAAAAGCATCAATATGACCATGCTTATCGATACTGTGGTGACATTACCCAATGGTGTTCAGTTGGTTGGCCGCAACGATAGGGCAGCCGGAGGGTTTGGCAAACTGGCGCAAAAGCCACTCGAATTGTTAATGGAAAATGTCGACCGCGATAAACCGGTAATTGTAATGAACCATCAACCCTATAACCTTGATGAAGCCGTTGCAGCAGGTGCCGATCTTCACCTTTCAGGGCATACACATCATGGCCAGATTTGGCCGTTGAATATGGTTACTTCTGCACTTTTTGAACTGAGTTGGGGGTATTTACAAAAAGAAAATACACATTTTTACGTTTCTTCCGGGTTTGGAACTTGGGGGCCTTCTATTCGGTTAGGCAATCGTCCCGAAGTGGTGGTCTTTGATATAACCTTTAAAAACTAATTCATTGAGGTATTATAAACTGGCCGCAAAATTAGTCGATATATAATTTGTTGCAGATGAACATACATTTGCAGCAAACTTGTTTCCATAGTGAACAATCTGTCTCCATTCTTGTGCAGAGAGACTTGAAATGTTTCGCGTAGCGATCTCTTTTTTGTGAAGACCATAAATAACGCCCGCATTGAAATTGTCGCCTGCGCCAATGGTACTTACCGTTTCAATTTCTTCTGTTTCAATTTCTTCTGCAAAAGAATGCGTGATTACCCGAACGGGATATTTCCCATTGGTAATTAATATTATTTTTTCATCAGAGGTGTTAACTATTGATTGCAGATTTTTTTCGTAGTGGTTGCCGTACAGGGTTGTGAAATCTTCTGTTGATCCCTTAATAATGGTACTTAAACGAATATTTTCTTCAACTTTAGCTATGATGTCGGGTTTTTCCGATGGCGCAAAGTTCCTTATATTCGGATCGTAAACAATAATTGCTTTTTTCTTTGCTGCTTTTTTGAGAAAACGGATCAAATCGTTTCTGCCACGATTGTTTAAGGCATTTAATGAGCCAAATAAAACAAAATCGTTTTCTTTTACTTCAGGGAACGATAGTTTTGGCATTTGGTTCGATTGGTAAAATTGATACTTGGCGTTGTTCTGTTGGTCGAGAAAAGCAAGTGCAATTCGCGATTGGCCTGCGAATCTTTTGATATAATCGCAGTTAACATGATTTTCTTCCAGAAATTTTTCAGAGATATTGCCTATTAAATCGTTTCCGAAGCGGGATAAAAAATAAATATCCAGACCTGCTCGGCCTAGCGAAACTGCTGCATTTAGGGCACTTCCACCGACGATCCCTACAGTTGGTTGGTTGTCCTTGAAAATTATATCATAGGTTGTTTCTCCAATGCTGTAAATTGTTCTCATACTATCGGTTATAACGTTTGTTCAACTTGGCAATCAATTCCCAGTGTTCTTTTTTTAGTTGACTCTTTTGATAGCGCCATTTCCAGTTTCCGGTAGCAGTTCCCGGGACATTCATGCGCGCATGGGTTCCAAGAGCAAGAATATCCTGCATGGGTATTATTGCCGTTTTGGCATTTGTAGACCACACAAGTTCGATCAGACGCTCACGAATATTTCCTTTCCTTGCATCAATGTATTGGGTAATATTTTTCTTCTCTGCCGCTGATTGAGATTGCCACCAACCCACTAATGTGTCGTTGTCGTGGGTTCCTGTGTATACGATGTTATTGTAGCCAATATGGTGAGGCAAATGTTCATTCGTTTCGTCGCTGGTAAATGCAAATTGAAGTACTTTCATTCCGGGAAGCGAAAAATGGTCTCTTAGGTTTTCAACTTCAGGAGTGATAATGCCCAAATCTTCAGCAACGATGGGCAGATTATCCAGTCGTTCTTTCATAATCGAAAGTAATTCAAACCCATTGGCTTTCATCCATGCCCCTGTTTTTGCTGTTTTTGACGAAGCAGGTACTGCCCAAAATGACTCTAGACCCCTGAAATGATCAATGCGTATAATGTTAAACATATGAAGGTTGAAATAAAGCCGTGCAATCCACCAATGATAATGGCTTCGCGAAAGTTCATCCCAGTTATAAACCGGATTTCCCCATAATTGTCCGTCTTCGGTAAAATAATCGGGTGGAACTCCTCCAACCAATGTGGGTTTGCTATTCTCATCGAGCAGGAAGATTGATTGATTTGCCCACACATCTGAACTGTCGAGGGCAACGTAAAGGGGAATATCCCCCAAAATTTTCACATTCTTATTTGAGGCATATTCTTTTAGCTGAAACCATTGCCTGAAAAACAAAAATTGTTGAAAACACTCAAAGTCAAACGTTTCTTTATATTCTAGTTTTGTTTTTTCCAGTTCTTCAATGTCGCGTTTCTTGAGTTTCTCGGACCATTCATACCATCCCGTGTTATCATTGTGTATTTTACATGCGGCATAAAGGGCGTAGTCAGAAAGCCACCAGTCATGTTCTTTTAGGAAATAGGTGTATTCGTTGACGAGTGAATAATCTTTATTCGATTTGTATCTTTCCCAGGCCTTTTGGCATATTTCCCTTTTCCATGAGGAGACTTTTTCGTAGTCTGTAATTTTATTGCTGAATGAAGGTTTTTTTTCAATATCTGAAGCTGTAAGTAGGTCCCATTCAATGAGTTTTTGAGGTGAAATCAACGTTGGGTCACCGGCATAAGCAGAATACGACTGATAGGGAGAATTACCTGGACCTACAGGCCCCAGAGGCAAAATTTGCCAAATTTTAATTTCATATCGATTTAAATCGTCGATGAAGTGGTACGCTTCTTCTCCCATGTCGCCAATTCCGAATTCCGATGGCAACGAACTAACATGAAGCAAAACCCCGTTATTTCTTTGTTGTTCCATATTTCTTTTTTGTTTCTCCAAAAATATCAATTTGAATCGGATGTGTGTTTATTTCTTCCTTTTTTGAGAATAAAAGTCAAGTTAACTTTTTTTTAAATCTTGACTTATTTTTTTTGAGTTAACATTCAGATAATGTCTTTAGAGTAGTGATAGTCTACTTTTGTGTCAGTATTAATCGGAGACATTCTGTTCCAATTGATAAAGACATTTTCATAAGTTAGGTTTAGTTAGTTTAGTTAGGTTTGGAAAGGATAGAAGTTTCTATCCTTTTTTATTTTTCAGCTTATGTTGTTTGTTTTTTAAAGAAAAGTATTTTTTCAAAGTTGGGATCGCTAATTTTGCAACAAAATTCAGAGAATGGAAAAGAATTCGGTTAAAGATTGGGCGCAGAAAGTAATTATTCCTGAAGAAAATCTGCGTTTTATGCAATCGGGTAACGATTTTGTTGATGAAGAAGCTTTTTGGAAAGCGATCAACGAGAACAAAGAATCAACAAAAACTGAAATTCGAGATATTATTCAAAAATCACTTAGTATTAAGCCTCTTACAATAAATGAGACTGCAAAGCTACTTAATGTTACCGATCCTGACTTGTGGGAAGAAATCAACGATGCGGCCATTGCTATAAAGCAAAAAGTTTACGATAACCGGATTGTTTTCTTTGCTCCGCTTTATTGTTCAAATTTATGTGTAAACAATTGTGCTTATTGTGGTTTCCGTTCTGAAAATATTCATGAAAAACGCAGAATTTTAACCTTGGATGAGGTTCGGCGCGAGACAGAATATGTTCTCGACAACGGTCATAAGCGAATTATCATGGTGTATGGCGAGCATCCTCGTTCCGACGTTCATTATATGGCCGAAACTATTCAGGAAGTTTATTCAGTAGAGCGAAATGCACCCAAAAGTGGTCGGGTGGTTGGCATACGGCGTGTAAATGTGAATGCTGCTCCGATGGGTATTGACGATTTAAAAATCTTAAAGGCGTCGGGGATTGGAACGTATCAGGTTTTTCAAGAGACGTATCACCGTGAAACTTATGCCAATGTACATCCTGCCGGAACGTTGAAAAGCGATTATCACTGGCGTTTGTATTCTTTGCATCGGGCACAGGAAGCTGGGATCGACGATGTCGCTGTTGGTGCGCTTTTCGGGTTGTACGACTGGCGTTTCGAAGTGCTTGGTCTGGTTGCTCATGCTGCCGATATGGAACGCGTTTTTGGTGTAGGCCCGCATACTGTTTCTGTTCCCCGCATTACTCCCGCTTCAGGCTCTTTACTTAGCAACAATTCAAAATATTTGGTGAGCGATGAAGATTTTAAAAAATTAGTTGCGGTAATCAGGCTCGCATTGCCTTATCCCGGGTTGATTATTACGGCCAGGGAAAAACCAGCAATTAAGCGCGAAGTTATAAAACTCGGCTGTACGCAAACCGATGCTTCAACCAAAATTGGTATTGGTGCATATCAGGAATGTAATCCTCTACAAGAACTCAATTCTGAACAATTTACGATTGGTGATTCAAGAAGCCTTGACGAGATTATTCGTGAAGTTGGTGAAATGGGAATGATTTCTTCTTTTTGCACGGCAGGATATCGTTGTGGCCGAACAGGCGATAAAATTATGGGCATGTTAAAGCATTGTGTCGAGGGCAAATTTTGCAAGTTGAATGCAGTTCTCACTTATCGTGAATACCTCGATGATTATGCCTCACCTGAGACAAAAGCAATAGGCGAAAGATTAATTGAAAAAGAAATTGGAGAAATACGAAACGAATCATTTTTCATGAAAAACAATGGTAGAATTTTCAATGAATTCATGAAAAACTATGAATTTATAAAAAGCGGCACGCGCGATCTATTTGTTTAATCATAAGCCAATTTGCTATAGCATTTTTCGTTTCTACAATTCACTATTATTCTTCTGTATTATAAGCAGTTTTTTTGCTTGTAAATATTTGTATTTTTAGGACACTTTTTAATCTGTATTCATGATACGTACGTGGGCCAATTATTTTAAAAGCGAAAATAAGAGCGAAACCATCCTGTTTGTATTGCTCTCGGTTTTTACTATGAGCCTTCCTTTTTCCAAGTCATTTATCAGCATTTTTTCTGTGTTGGCATTGGTTTTTTCTATTTATATTGGGTTGAAAAATAAAACATTAGTCCCGAAATTCTCTTCCGATTATTCATGGGTTGCTTTGGTGGCTATATATATGGTTTACCTGTTTGGGTTGATTTTTACTCGTGATATTAAACTAGGCTTATACGAAATAAATAAAGAAGTTAATTGGTTTGTTTTGCCGCTTGCGCTTTTCCTTATGCCCCGGCTTAGCAAACAAAAAGTTGATTTGTTGTTTTTTCTTTTCTTGGTTAGTGTAAGCATTTCTTCATTGATCAGTTTTGCTAAAATGATTTATGCTTCTGATGCCGGATTAATGAATTTTCGGGAAGTGAATTTTATTTCGCATATCAATTTTTCATTGCAGATTTCTTTTGCTTTATTCATTTTGTTGTATTCTTTTTTTGGAGAAAATTCATTTTTGACAAAAATTCGATTATGGCAGCGTATCGTATTGGTTATTTGGTTTTTGTTTATTCTTGTTGCCATAAAATCTATGTTGGGACTTATATCATTTTATGTAGCCTCAATTTTTTACGTTTTATATTTTATCCGCCGAATGACCAAAGGCAAAGTGCGAAGTGCATTTCTTATTATGGCCATTGTGTTTTATATCATTCCATTAGTGTATGTGGCTTCTGTAACGAGGACGTTTTATGCTCATCACGAACCGAGTTATGAAAATGCTGAAAAATATACAAAACAAGGAAATCCGTATGTTTTCGATTTAGGAAAAAAAGATAAAGAAAATGGATATTACGTGTATTGGTATCTTTGTTTTGAAGAAATGGAAAATGCATGGAATGAACGTAGTACAATTAAATTCTATGATCGTTTGCCGCAAGGTTATCGTGTAGCTGAAACATTACAAAGATACCTCACCAGCAAAGGCTTAAAGAAAGATGCTGAAGGCGTTGCTGCGCTTAGTTCAAGGGATATTCGTAACGTTGAAGCAGGGATTGCCAATTATATTTATGATGCTCCGGTATATGCAATTTACCCGAGGGTGTATGAAACTATTTGGGAAATTGATAAGTACATTCGCACTGGTGATCCTAATTCTCAGTCTTTATCCCAGCGTTTCGAGTATTTCAAAGCGGCACAATTAATTATCGATAAACATTTTTGGATTGGAGTAGGAACTGGTAATTTTAAAGACGCATATTATCATGCGTTTAAAGAGATGGGTTCAAAACTTCACGAAAGTAATTATAGCTTTGTTCATAATCAATATGTTAGTTATTGGGTGAAGTTTGGGTTGTTTGGCTTACTCTTTATTATCTTCTTACTATTTTTTGTTGCTGTTAAAAAGAATTTGTTTCGAAATGGGCTTTTTGTCTTGTTTTTTGTCTTGCAATTGGTCGCTAATATGGGCGATGCCAATTGGGAGACTCATGTAGGGTTGGCATTTTTCGTTTTTTTCTTCTCTCTTTTTCTTTGGCATACGGATATGACTAAAGCAAAAGATATGCAAAAGAGCCCGCGTGGTTAAGATTCTGCAGCTGGAAAAGGTTTCTTGTCGGTGAAAAAATTAAGTTGGCCGATATTTGCATTAACAGCACAACAACGTTGTATATTTTTGTCTTCTGTTGAATACGCTTTGTTATTCGTTACATTTTTATGATTTTTGATTTAATTTAAAAAGATTTCAAACGAGCATGATTCGTTAAATAACAACTGCAGATGATAAAGCCATCATGCGAAGTATAGATTTCGAGGCTGCATCTGTGAACTAAAATAAATAATAGGAATGAAAAAAGGTTTAATTTCTTTATTGGTAATTGTTCTTCTAGTAGTAATTGTTGGAGGTAGCATGATTGGCTCTTACAACAAAATTGTAAAGATGGAAGAAGAAGTTTCAGCGGCCTGGTCACAAGTCGAAAATGTTTATCAGCGCCGAGCCGACCTCATCCCAAATTTGGTGAATACAGTAAAAGGCTATGCTTCGCACGAGCGCGAAACCCTCGAAGCTGTGATTAATGCCAGGGCAAAGGCTACGCAAACTACAATCGATCCAACTAAACTTGATGCCGCTTCGTTGCAACAATTTCAGGCGAACCAGTCTGAATTGTCTTCAGCACTTGGCCGCTTAATGGTTGTTATGGAACAATATCCCGATTTAAAAGCTAATCAGAACTTTAGGGATTTACAGGTTCAGCTCGAAGGAACCGAAAACCGGATAACTGTTGAACGTCGCGCATTTAACGACACTGCAAAAATGTTCAATTCATATATCCGTCAGTTCCCGAAGAATATTATTGCAGCAATTTTCAACTTCGAAAAGAAAGCTTATTTCGAAGCAGAACTAGGAGCCGAAAAGGCACCTGAAGTTAATTTCGAATAAGTAATTTGAAATAGAATGTTACAAAAGGAACAGAAAGAACAGATTGTTAGTGCAATTAAAGAGGCAGAATGCAACACATCGGGCGAAATTAAAGTGCACATAGAAAGCCATTGCCCCGGCGATGTTATGGATCGTGCGGCATACTGGTTTGCAACTCTTAATTTGCACAAAACTGAAAAGCGGAATGGTGTGCTTTTCTACCTGGCAATGAAAGATCGCAAGTTCGCCATTTTGGGCGATATGGGAATCAACGCTGTTGTTCCCGAAAATTTCTGGAACGAAGTAAAAGAGCTAATGTTGCCCTTTTTCGGTGAAGGCAATTATTCGGAAGGACTTTCTAAAGGGATCATAATGACAGGCCAAAAGCTGAAAGAATTTTTTCTTTATCAACAAGAAAACGACGTCAATGAACTTGACGATGAAATATCTTTTGGGAAATAACTATTAGTTAAGTATCTAAAAGAAAAACATGTTTATTGTTGAGTGTGATTTTGCTGAAAATCGTTGCCGAAATGTGTCGGCAAACTATTAAATGATATAGAAAAATAAGAATGAAAAAACTGATTTTTATTGTTGTTGCACTTTATTTTGGCCTCACGCTTACAGCGTTTGGAATTCCATCAAGGCCCAATCCACCGACATTGGTTACCGATTTGGCTGATGTTTTTTCGGCAAACGAAGAAGAATATTTGGAACGGAAACTTGTCGATTTTTTTGCCAGTACTTCAAATCAAATTGCGGTGGTAACAGTCAGCGATTTAGAAGGATATGATATTTCTGATATGGCTTTTCGTATTGGTGCCGATTGGGGTATTGGCAGCGAAAAGTTTGATAACGGTATTCTTATATTGTTGAAACCTAAAACTGCTGATAGTAATGGGCAGGCCTTTATTGCCGTAGGGTATGGGCTCGAAGGTGTTGTTCCCGATATTACCGCTAAACAAATTGTCGAAAATGAGATGATCCCCAGGTTCAAAGAAGGCAACATGTTTGCCGGTATTGACAATGCCGCCAATGTGTTGATTGAACTAGCGAAAGGGGAATACAACTACCAGCAATATGCAAAAAAGAGCGAAGGAAATCCCCTCGTGTTTTTTATATTGATTGGCTTATTCATTGTGCTTCCCATATTATTTGGCCGACGCCGTTCGGGTTTTACAGTGGGTTCCCGCAATAGTAGTTTGCCATTCTGGATTACCATGGGACTGCTCAACGGATTGGGAAACAGAAGCTCTGGTTCGTTCAGTGATTTCAGTCGTGGTTCCGGTTCGTTTGGCGGTGGCGGCAGCAGCTTTGGCGGCTTTGGCGGTTTCGGCGGCGGCGGTTTCGGCGGCGGCGGTGCCGGTGGAAGCTGGTAGCATGCTCTATTATTTCGAATAGATTTATAGCTAAATAGAAAGCGCTTTCGGGCGCTTTTTTCATTTCCTTTTTAATCGCTCTGACGAATATCTTTCTGCAAGTTGATGTAAATCTGACATCTCATGGGGATCGATTCCTGTTAAGGAAGAATGATCTTGGTTTATCATGTAAAGTTCGCTGTTAAATACATCTTGTTCGTAACATTTCTCCGCTTCAAAATAGTCTTCGTCGGTGTTTGTGAAGTTTAGTGGGCAAAACGAAAGCTCCCAATTTTCACCTTCTTCGTCCATGGTGAGTATTGGTAAACCATGCGAACGGCAGATAATCGGACGGTGTTCATAAATTTGGCATTCATGGTCAACAAGAAACGGACAAGCATTGGGGGCAGAATTACTGTTGATTTTTATATCCAATAGCTTAATTGCATCTAAAGTTGCGTTGAATTCTATGGGTAGCAGGTTGAAATTCATACAACATTCGTCGCAGCCTTTTTTGCAAACCATATATTTCTCATTTATTGCGTGCAATGACTTGCATTTCAGGTCAATCTTTTTTCTTAATTTTTCAAAATCAGTAAACATTTTATCCATATTTATGAATTGTATGGTTCGTATTTCTATTTGGTGCAACTCTTCAATAGGGTTGACTTCGCAAAAATCGCTTTCATCTTTTAAATAATGAAATAGTTTTTACCTATTTTGCGTTAGCGAAATAGGTTTAAAGAATCAGGCTTTAATAAACATTAATATTTATTGGCACAAAGTTTTTCAACATAATTCTATCTTTGCTTCGATGGAAAAATCATTATTGATACTATTGATCGTAATTTTTGCCCCTTTTTTATTGGTTGCTCAAACTGATGAATCAGAAAGGGATATAAATAGCGAACAGAATCCAACGATGGACGCTAATGTGGGGGCTGTCCCTGTTATTCCCTCATTGCGTGCGTATCGGCTCGAAAATCAATATTCATTGCAAAAAAGTTATCCTGTCGATACTTCGATGTTGAATTTTCATGTTTTTTCCCCAATGTTTCGAAATTCGATTACCAATACCTATTTAGGTTTTACCGGGGCTCCCTATATTTCTGATAATTTTTTCGATCGTTTCGAGTATCCCGATTATTTTTTCTTTAATTCAATAAAAGCCTATGTCAGAGAAATTAAGGACGTTACGTTTTACAATACGAACACTCCTTTTTCATATCTGAAATATGAGGAAGGAAGCGAGGATATTGAACAGGCTTTTACTGCATTTTTCACACAGAATATTGATTCGGTTTCAAATTTTGGTTTTTCTTTCGATGTTGAAAATGGGGTTGGCGATTATAAGAACCAAATGGGGAAACATAAAAACCTTAACATCTTTTATTCCCAAAATACGCCACGTTCAACGATCTACGCAACAATTATAAACGGAACAAACCTACTCTCTGAAAATGGTGGGATTAACAATAAAACGATTAATCCCTATGCGAATACTGCCATGGTTGGTGTTCAATTGTCTGGAAAACTGACATCAGAAATTAAATCTTTGGTTGCCATGGCTTCATACGAATATCGTATGGGAGAAATTCCTTTTTTGAAAAAGACAGAAAATACTGATACGGTTTTTGTACCCCGTTACGGCGTTCAGTATTCGGCCGATTTCTCGCGTTACCGGAGGAATGTAACAGAATTTTCAGTCGATGATAAATTTTTCGATACTATATTTTTCAATAAAAATTCTAATCGCCTCGATTCTTCTGCATTTACGCGTTTCACCCATATTTTACAGGTGAAGATGTTTCCCGATACTACACGAAAGTTCACATTTGGGAAAAGGGCTTTTCTCGAAAATGAAATTGTTACAGCTAAACATCCTGTACTCAACGGCATGCGTTCTTATCAGTACTCGAACCTTTTTTTAGGCGGTGAAATATACAACCGATCGAATAATCTCCTGCGCTGGAGTGCTTTGGCCCGGTTTGCCATGCTTGGGCGAAACCTTGGTGACGCGATTGTTAAAGGTACTATCGATCTTCCAATTCGCTTGTTTAGCGATACCTTAGACGTTTTTGCCGAAGGCTGGTATCGCGACATTTCTCCCGATATTTTTCAGGAACATTGGAATGATAACCATTTCAAATGGGAAAACAGCTTTAAAAAGCAGCATGAGGTGGTGGTGAAATCTCAATTGCAATGGAACCGGATCAGATTGATGGCTGGTTTTAATTATGCACTCATGAGTAACTATTTGTATGTCAACGAAAATGCTATGCCTTCACAGTTTGGTAGTGAGTTTTCTGTTATGAACATTTGGCTGAACAAAGAATTCGTTTTAGGTCATTTCAGATGGAACAACAAGTTGTTGTGGCAAGTATCGAGTAATGCAGATGTATTACACCTGCCTGAGTTAAATGCTTATTCATCAATTTCTTTCGCGAGTAGATTATTTAAGGTGCTGGCCTTTCAATTGGGCGCTGAGGTATATTATAATTCGGAATTTTTTGCTGATCAATATCAACCCATGACTTCACTTTTTCATTTGCAAAACGACATTTTAGTGGGTGGCTATCCTTATACCAATGCATTTGTTAACGTTAAGCTAAAACGGACGAGCGCCTATGCTCAATTATTCCATGCCAATAGTTACCTCACTGGTGGAAATTATTCTAAATCACCTTTTTATCCAGTAGAGCGTTTATCTTTCCGTTTTGGAATTTTGTGGTCTTTTTATGATTAATAGACTTTTATTATGTTGATTTAATGGGTTTAACTTTTCATAATAATCAAATTTCTCAAAAATATTGCCATACCTTTGCGCTGTGAAGTTATCACCGTTCGAAACTTTTTTCGGAATTAGAACGTTTACTATTTGTTGACGTTTTTTTCGGAGGAGGTTTCGATAGATGTTTAACCAAATAAGTTAGTTTGAAAAAAGTAATCTTAGTATCAGTGATTTGCCTTACAGGCTTTATTTGTACTGTAGTATTTGGTCATAATCTCGAAAATTTTCTTGATAGCAAAGAAGAGACCAACATTGGAAATGGCAAACTGGAGAAAATTCTTACCCATAAGGAGTTAAGAGTTGTAGTCGATTTTAATACAATCAATTATTTTATTTATAAGGGCGAGCCACAAGGGTTTCAGTACGAGATTCTTAAGGAGTTTTGTGCAGATAATGGACTTGATCTGACCATTGATGCCACAAATAATCTTCCTTCAGCAATCGGTGGGCTTATTCACGATGAATACGATCTTGTTGCAAAAAATGTATTTTCAGGATATGTCAATAATAAATTAGTTGAATACACCCAGCCTTTGATGAAGACCAAAATCATGTTGGTCCAACGGAAAAATGGAAAAGCAACAATAGATGGTAATGTTCCCTATTTAGTGAAAAACCGAGGAGAGTTGGCTCGCCGAACGGTACATATATCTGGAAATACATCGTATGGTTTTCATATGCAGAAACTTAGTTCTGATCTTGAATGTCCCATCAGTGTTGTTACCGATACAAGCGCAACAACAGAACAGTTGCTGGAAAAAGTATCAGAAGGAGTAATTGATTACACAATATGTAGCGAAAAAACAGCCAATTTTGTAGGCTCTCATTTCAATACCCTTGATTTTTCAACGCCAATTGCTTTCGATCAGGAGTTTTCCTGGCTGGTCGCTAACAAATCAACTAAATGGAAAGAATACCTTGACACTTGGATTGTGGCATTTAAGCAATCAGACCGGTATCAGGAGATTTGCGAAAAATATTACTCAGAATCTGCGAATGGGATTTTCAGTCAGAAGAAATTTAATTCGATTTTGGGCGGTAAATTATCTGATTATGATGATGTGGTGAAATCTGTAGCATCGGTGTATGATTTTGACTGGAGATTAATTTCTTCGATTATTTATAAAGAGTCACGATTCGATAGTCAGGCAAAGTCAACCGTTGGGGCATCGGGTTTAATGCAATTGATGCCCATTACGGCAAAGCTTTTCAACGTGTTCGATACAAGTGTCCCTTCTGAAAACATACGCGGTGGGGTTGCTTACCTGTCGTGGCTCGATGATACTTTTGCTCCAGTGATTCCCGACGAAAAAGAACGGCTTAAGTTTGTACTGGCATCATACAATGTTGGAATAGGTCATGTTATGGATGCACGCCGTCTGGCAATGAAATACAATCGTAACCCATCGGTATGGGATGATAATGTAGAATATTTCTTGATGAAAAAGTCGGAAGCTGCTTTTTATAACGATCCGGTAGTAGAGCATGGATATTGTCGCAGTGCCGAGCCGCTTGCATTTGTTGAAAAAGTGCTCGACCGCTATACGCACTATGTGAATATTATCCCCGGTGAAGAAAAAAAGTCGTTAGCTGCATTGTAAATTCAGCAATTATCATCGCTGTGGCACCCCAGATCACTTTTCCATCGATAAGATAGGCCGGAGTATCAATTGTTCCGAAATGGGTACTAATTCTCTCTTTTGAGATATTATTTTCGTTGAAAAAAGAAGTGAGGGGAACCAGGAAGACTTCATCAACTTCGTCGGGGTTAATATTGAAGTTGGGCATCCAATTTATGTACCCAACGACGGGATGAATGAGAAAGTTACTTACTTCAATGTAAAGGTCTGAAAGACTTCCGCAAACATTTATGTTATGCCTTGCTATTCCTGTTTCCTCTTCTAACTCGCGTAATGCTGTTTCCTGATAATCGTTCTCTCCCTCATCCATTTTTCCTCCCGGAAAACTTATTTGCCCAGGGTGGTGTTTCATGTGGCTGTTTCGGCGGGTGAGGCACAGCGAAAGGCTGTCATCGTTATCGACGAGCAAAAGCATTACTGCACTGTGTTTTACCAATCTTTTAGTTTCTTCGCTCATTTCCAGAGAACGGGCTGGGGGTAAAAAGAGTTTGTGAGCTTCGCTTGCAGGCAGAGATCCCGATAGGGCTTCTTTGATAATATCAGGACTTATTGATTTCAAGGATGTCTGTGTTTTATTCTACCACAATAGCTTCAACAGGCGAAATTCGCGTAATAAAAAGCGAAGGCAGAATTATCATTGCAACAATACATAAAAGACTACCAACATTCAGCAAAATAATATAGCCGATATTGATAACAATTGGAACCGTGTCGATATAATATGTATCGGGATTTAATTTGATAATTCCTGTAAAGTGTTGAAAAATACATAGTCCGATGCCAATTACATTTCCCCAAAGTAATCCTTTAGCCGATAAGAAGCCTGAGAGGTAAAGGAAAACCTTTCTGATACTGATATTAGGGAATCCCAGGGCTTTGAGGGTTCCTATCATTCGGGTTCGTTCGATGATAATAACCAGTAGTCCCGAGATCATGTTGATTCCTGCCACAGCCACCATCAGGAATAACAAAACCCATACGTTAAGGTCGAGCACTGAAAGCCAGTCGAATAGCATAGGGTAACGGGTAATAATTGAATACACGCGCAAAGTCGAATTTTCGTTTGCATTGTTAATGGTTATTTCGCGCAACTTCTCGAAAGTGGGGGTAAGATACTCGAAGTTGTCGATAGTTAGTTCATAACCAGTTACTTCATTATTGTTCCAGTTGTTAAGATCTTGAATGTGTCTTAAATCGGCAATTACAAACATTTCATCAAACTCGTCGAGACTGGTACGATAAATGCCACTAATCGAGAATTTTCGGCTGCGTGGGGCATTCTCGCCCTGATTGTAGAAATAACAAAACAATGGATCGCCAATATTGAGTTTCAGCAGTTTTGATATTTTTTCAGAAATAATTACTTCGTTGCTTTTTCCGTCTGGTTTATAGGAAGGTATGTTCCCTTTGGTCAGGTTTTGGGAAAAGAATTCCCAGTTGAAATTAGTGTCAACGCCTTTTACAATAACGCCATGTATGGCATCATCAGTTTTAATTAATCCAGGTTTTGTGCCAAAGGCTTGAATGTGATTTACATGTCCAGCGTTGAGGAATTGTTTTATCATTACAGAATCGATGCTGATGGGCTGAGTTTCGAACGACGCATTCGAATCGAAATTGACAATTTGGAAATGCGAGCCAAATCCAACCACTTTGTCTCTGATTTCACGTTTGAAACCCACCAGAATGGCAACCGATATAATCATAACTGCCAGCCCAAGCGAAATACTTGCTACTGCAATTGAGACGATTTTACTCGATATCCCGCTTTTATTTTCTTTCTGAGAAAATACTTTTCGTGCTATGAACAATTCGGTATTCAATGTCCTTATCCTGTTTATATTCGATTCATAAGTTGTTTCTTACGCTGCTCAAGACTCAGTGATCTCAATCGATCCTGCTGTTTTCGGTGTTGGTTTTCGGTTTACCATTGGCAATATAATTAAGCATACTGCACCTAGTATTAGCACAAAAATATTGGTACTTGAGTGGGCAAGAAGCGCAAAAAGTTTACCATTGGCACTTTCGATTCCATAAAGCAATAGCGATTGTTCGGCCATAAAATGCCAGGCTCCAATGCCACCCTGAACCGGTGCAACCATACTAAAACTGGTCATGGTGAATGTTGTGAGCGCTGCTTCAATATTCAAATGTCTTGTGAATTCGAGGCTGAAAAAGTAGAAATAGAGCATTAGGAAATACATGGTCCAAATAAAAACCGTATGAAAAATGTAGGCCTTATACCTTTTCATGGCCAAAATTGATTTTATTCCTGCTCCAAACTCGTGAAGAAGTTCAGTAATTTTATTTTCTTTCCCTTTTTTCTTGGAAATTTTTACATAGAAAATGACCGATCCGAGAATGAAAATTATTGCTATCCAGAGTATTGGTGATGAAAGCATTGATTGAATCTTTTCTACAACACCAGGATTATGGTCTGAAAAGGCGATAAGTTTGTCCATTTCAAGGATTGCCATTAGCAATAGCAAAACAAAAAGCATAATTACATCTACAATGCGCTCGGTTACTACAGTTCCAAAAAGCTTTGTAAATGGTATTTTTTCATATTTCGAAAGCAGTCCGCATCGAACAAATTCACCCATACGCGGAAGGAGTAAGTTCATAAAATAAGAAGCCATGATGGTAATAAACGTGTTGCTGGTTTTTGGTTTTTCGCCCAGCGGTTCAAGGGCTATTTTCCATCGGAGTGTTCGGCTGATATGGCTAAGTAATCCTAGAAAAAGACTTAAGGCAACCCATGAATAGTTTACTTCGTTTTTGAGCACATTGAAAATATGGGTAAAATCCTGATCGCGGTAAACGAGCCAAAACATTCCAACTCCCAACGACGTAAAAAGAACGTATTTTAAAATATTAAGAATCTTTTTTTTCAAAACAGGAAAGTTTAAGATTAGCTTTGTTACTTTTGCAGCACAAAAATAAGCATTTGTTTCGAACAGAAACAAAAGAAATGTTAATCATAAATTCAGAGATGAGCGACCCCGATCCTTATGGTAGTTGTAAGGGCAAAAAAGAACCTAGGACAACATTTTTTGACGGACAAATCAATTGCCCTCAAGATTGTTGAAAGTTTGGTATCCGATGTATCCAATGTGCTGGAAATCGGGCCAGGGATGGGCGTGTTAACTGAGTATCTTTTTCAATCAGATCGTTATAAAACAATTGCGCTTGATATCGACCGGGAATCGGTTGAGTATTTAAAGCAGCGTTTTCCTTCTTTCGCAGAACAGATACTCTATGGAGATTTTCTGCGATCTGATTTAAATTCAATATTTGGTGGAGAAAGGGTTGCCATAATCGGCAATTTTCCTTACAATATTTCTACTCAAATTCTATTCCGAGTACTTGATTTCAAGGACATTGTTCCCGAAGTAGTGGGGATGTTTCAGAAAGAGGTTGCTCAGCGCATTGCAGCGCCTCCCGGGTCGAAAGTATACGGAATAACAAGCGTGTTGTTACAAGCCTACTATTCTATCGATTACTTGTTTACGGTAGATGAACATGTGTTTAGCCCACCACCAAAAGTAAAGTCGGCAGTAATCCGCCTTACACGTAACAATGTTCAAAAACTCGATTGTGACGAAAAACTCTTTGCCCGAGTTGTGAAAGCCGGGTTCAATCAGCGAAGAAAAATGTTGAGGAACAGTTTAAAATCGTTAATTCAATGCGATGGGTTTTTGCACCCATTTTTAGAGAAACGGCCCGAGCAGCTTTCACTGGCTGAATTTGTAGAGTTAACACAATCTATTTCTTCATTTTTAACAAGTAAAAACAATGCAATTTGAGCTTTCAAAAGAATATATCGATCGGGTAGAACAACTGATAGAAGATAAAAAAGATCAATCACTAAAAGATATATTATACGACCTTCACCCCGCAGATATCGCTGAATTGTTGGATGCACTTTCTGAAGATGATGGAAAGTATCTTTATCTTTTGCTCGAAGGTGATTTGGCATCCGATGTTTTGGTCGAAATCCCAGAAGACGACCGCAAACGTTTCCTTGAAGAAATGCCCGCAGAAGTTATTGCCCGTCAGTATATTGAGTATATGGATACCGATGATGCTGCCGACGTTTTGGGCGAGCTCTCCGATGAAAAGCAAGAGGAAATCATATCTTTTATCAACGATGAGGAACATGCTGATGAGATCACTGAATTGCTTTCGTACGACGAAGACACTGCCGGGGGTATCATGGCGGCCGAGCTGGTGGCTGTTGATGAGAAATGGAGCGTTCAAACCTGTTTGAAAGAAATTGGGAGGCAAGCAGAAGATATCGATGAAATATATTATGTGTATGTGATCAATAACGAGAGAAAGCTAAAAGGCATCCTTTCGTTGAAGAAACTCATTCAATACCCAACATCAACCTTAATATCAAATATATACTTTAAGGATGTTATCAGTATACATATCGACGCTTCGCGAGAGGAAGTGGCTCGCCAGATGGAAAAGTACGACCTTGTAGCCCTTCCTGTTGTCGATTCTGAAGGACATCTTAAAGGCCGTATTACCATCGACGATGTAGTCGACATTATTCGTGAAGAAGCAGAAAAAGATTACCAGATGGCTTCAGGTATCGTAGGTGATGTAGAACTTTCCGACAGTATTTTTAGCGTCACCCGTGCAAGGTTACCATGGCTATTCATTGGCCTGTTGGGCGGAATACTTGGTGCAATTGTAATCTCAGGAAACGAAAAAGCGTTGGAGAAAATTCCCAACATGGTATTTTTTATCCCGTTAATTGGAGCAATGGCTGGGAACGTTGGAGTACAATCGTCGTCAATTGTAGTTCAGAGTTTGGCAAGTGGAGCCAGTAACTTGCAAAGCATTTGGATGAAACTGTTAAAAGAATTCAGTGTAGCCCTTATTGCTGCGTTCTCGCTTGCATCACTGCTTTTAATATTTAACCTTTTTTTCAATATTGGTAATTCAGGGCAACAATTAGCTTATACAGTTAGTTTTTCGTTGTTTATTGTAGTTATATTTGCCTCATTATTTGGAACTTTCATTCCGTTATTTCTAAACAAACTAAAAATCGATCCCGCGTTAGCAACAGGTCCTTTTATTACTACGTTGAATGATATTATGGGCTTGCTCGTATATATGCTGATCGGGAAGTTTTTATTTTGATACTTTAAAAAACATTGGTATTTTCAAGCAATTTTTTTATGAAAAGTGTCTTGAACTTTTGTGTAGGTTAAAACATTAATATTCAATATAAAAGCTATAAAGTAAATGAGTGATTTAAAAAAAATAAAATCAGCTCTTATTTCGGTTTACCATAAAGAAAGAGTTGATGAAATCGTTAAAAAACTTCATTCGTTGGATGTAAAGATATACTCAACTGGCGGAACAAAAAGTTTTATCGAAGAGCTTTCAATTCCGGTAACTGCAGTAGAAGAGTTGACTACATATCCATCAATTTTGGGTGGTAGGGTGAAAACATTGCATCCTAAAATATTTGGTGGAATTTTGGGAAGAAGAGAAAACTCTACCGATCTTGCTCAGATGCAGCAATACGAAATACCAGAAATCGATCTTGTTATTGTTGATCTTTATCCGTTTGAAGACACAGTGGCATCTGGTGCCCCGGAAGATCAAATTATTGAAAAGATTGACATTGGTGGAATTTCTCTTATAAGGGCCGCTGCCAAAAATTTTGCCGATGTGGTGATTGTGCCTTCACGCGACGAATACAATATGCTCCTTGATTTGCTCGACCAAAAAAATGGTGAAACATCATTGTCCGATCGTAAGGAATTTGCACGTAAAGCCTTTGCTACTTCATCGTATTATGATACCGCTATTTTTAATTATTTCAGTAGCGAAAAAGATGACCATTTTAGGGTTAGCCTCAATCATAGCAATGTGTTGCGTTATGGAGAAAACCCTCATCAACGAGGAATTTTTTATGGGAAAATTGAAGACATTTTTGACCAATTGCATGGTAAAGAAATATCATACAATAATCTACTCGACATTGATGCGGCGGTTAACTTGATTGATGAATTCAGTGAACCAACTTTTGCAATTTTAAAACACAATAATGCTTGCGGTTGCGCTTCGCGCGAGAATCTTCTTCAAGCTTGGAAAGATGCACTTGCCGGCGACCCAGTTTCTGCGTTTGGAGGCATTATTATTACTAACCGGACAATTGATGTAGAAACAGCCAACGAAATAAATAAGCTTTTCTTTGAAGTTATTATTGCTCCGTCTTATGGCGAT
>JAAYAG010000001.1 GCA_012719495.1 Bacteroidales bacterium | reverse complement strand
CTCATATTTCCGAGGCTATGTTGCGGCTGTGGACGAAGTTTGGTAAAAACAGAGGAGTACATCTGTTACCAATGTCTTGTGGGTATGCCCCGCACTCATTTCCATCTTGTAAATAAGAATCCGCTTGAAGAACTTTTTTGGGGAAGGGTGTCGATTGAAAAAGCCACCTCATGGTTCTTTTTCCAAAAAGGAAGCAACTATCAGCACTTGCTGCACCAACTAAAATATAAAGGATTAAAAGGCATTGGTGTAGAAATGGGCCGAATTTACGCTACAGAGTTAAACGAAGTAAACTTCTTTGGGGATATCGACATGATTGTTCCTGTGCCTCTTCACCCGAAAAAAGAAAAACAGCGTGGCTATAACCAGAGTAGGGCTATTGCAGAAGGTTTATCGGCAATATCGGGTGTACCCATTGAAGACAGGGTATTGTGCCGTCATCAGTATAGTGAATCACAAACCCGCAAAGGGCGGTTCGAACGTTGGGAAAATGTAAGCGAACTGTTCGCCCTTAGTGTTGAAAATTTCTTCGCAGGAAAACATGTTCTACTAGTCGATGATATAATAACAACCGGCTCGACCCTTGATGCATGTGCCCAAAAAATATTAACGTGCGAAGATGCTAAGGTTAGTATTGTCACCTTAGGATATGCTTCGGTATAGAGTAAAAAAGAAGCCGCCCGGTTAAAGGCGGCCTCATCAATATCTCATAAAAAAGATTACTTTATCCAGCCTGGATTTTGTTCGAGAACTCCTTCCGACAATAAAATCTCCGATTCAGGAATTGGCAGGAATCCGTTAGTTTCAGAACGATAGATCCCCGTGTAAGGTTCTTCAATACCAATATTCTTCACATTAAAATTCTTCACAGCCGTTAACGCAGCTTCTTCTTCATGCCAACGAAGCAAGTCGAACCAGCGAACACCTTCGAAAGCAAGTTCGTGCCGACGTTCCAGTTTGATAGCATCGAGTGACACAGGCTTGGAAGCCAGGCCTGCGCGAGTGCGAACACGGTCGAAATAAGTCTGTGCATTGGCACTCCCAAGTTCAGCAGCCATTAAAAGAATGTCGGGGAAACGAAGCAGGATTTCATCCTGCATGCTCCACAACTGCATATTGTTTTGACCTCCATAGAGTATATAAAACATACTCACTACAGCACCAGTTTCAGGATGAGGAATCGTAATAGGAGTATATTTTTTCTGTGCGAAACCAGTTTCTTCAACACCATTGGCATTCTGTCCGCCCCAAATATATTCTTCACTTACATCACCTTCTTCAGGATCGGTAATATCGATAATTGATCCTTTTTTGCGTACATCGTTATCTTCGAAACTCTGCCATAACAATGGGTTTACCGGACCAGCTCCCCAGCCATTTCCCCACGGGATAAGGCTCGGCTGCTCGCGAAGTGCACAATATAATACAAGCTGATTGCAATAACTTAATACTCCGGCAGGATTGAAGTTTCCATAAGGAGAATATTTCACTGCAAAAACAGTTTCGTTATTTCCACCTTCTTCGCCTACCCACTGCAAGTTGTTGTTTTTTGCATACGGATAATGCTCGCCTGCATAGGCGTAAGGCCATTGATTCCTGAAATCGGGAAGAAGCCCATGCCCGCTATTGGCAATACAATCATCGAGCCATGCTACAACCTGATCTTTAGTTACACTACCTCCTTCGGGAAGAGAAATTTCTGTTTTATTATATTTCCCGGTATAGAACAAGAAAGCGCGTGCCATCATTCCTTGGGCAGCCCATTTGGTTGCGTGGCCAAGTCGTTCAACAGGAATATTCTGGAACTTGGTAGGAGCCATTAATTCAATGGCTTTTTTAAAGTCGGAAGCCACTTGCCCAAAAATTTCATCGGCCGAAGCCTTAGGATAATTTACAGGCTCAGGTTTTGTAATCAACGGTACATTCCCAAAGAACTGTCCAAGTTTCATATAGAAGTAAGCCCTGAGAAAATAAGCTTCACCTAAGGCCTGATTGCGTTCAACCTCATCTTTATATTCTGCCTGATCGAAACGATAAATAATCATATTCGCCCGAAAAATACCTCTATAAGCCGTTTCCCAGCATTCTTTGAATTGATTTTCTCCTGCCTCAGTAGCAAAACGGTCAAGGTCATGGAACAAATAGTCGGCTTGACCTCCACCCCCCAGACAATCGTCTGACAAAATGTTAGCCATTAAGGTCATATTTTGGTTCCCTGCATCGGTTGCGAGACAAGAATATACAGCAGTTAAAGCCTCAGTAATATCCTGAGGTGTCTTATAGTAGTCAACATCGAGTTTCTCGTAAAGGTTTTTTGAGTCGAGAAATTCTTCACCACAACTTTGAAAGATAAATGCTGCGGCAATTAATGGTATATATAATAACTTCTTCATTTTCAGTACACATTTAGTGATTAAAACTTAACATTTACCCCAATCATATATGTTTTGCTTGAAGGGAAAAGACCGAGGTCGATGCCAGAAGCCCAAGGAGTTGGGCCGTAACCAACTTCTGGATCCATACCACTGTAATTGGTAAGGGTAAGAATGTTACGGGCAGTAACATACAGGCGCAATTGTTCTATTGGCAAACGTTTCAGTAATTGTTTAAAGTCGTACCCTAACGTAATATTACCAATACGAAGGAAATCTGCATCTTCAATATAGATGTCTGAAATATTGGTCATGTTACGGTGTGTTTTGAAAGTAAGCCTTGGATAACGATCAGAAGTACCTTCACCATGCCAACGATTGTAAACATCTTTGGTATAGTTCTGGCGTGGACTGTCGGCAAATGAACGGTATGATTTGGCAATCTGATGACCAGCTTTACCATTGGCGTTGATAAGGAACGAGAAGCCTTTATAATCGGCAGTAAACTGCAAACCAAAAATAAAGTCAGGGTTAGGATCACCAATCATAACCTTATCATCATCGTTGATCTTTCCATCTTTGTTCTGATCTACAAAACGCAAGTCTCCAGGGACCTGATCTTTGAAATACAGTTCATTTTCAGGAGTTACATACGCTGCAACTTCAGCTTCGTTCTGCATTACGCCATCGGTTTCATATCCCCAGAAGTAACCAATAGGATATCCCACTTGTGCACGGAACATTTCGCCAGTTCCCTGACTAAGAACGTTAGCTGGACCATGAATGATTTTTTCATCATTTTTTATCTCAACAACTTCATTTTTGTTATTCGAAACTGTTGCATTTACACCATAACGGAAATCACCAATTTTGTCGTTCCAGTTAAGGGCAAGCTCAACCCCTTGATTACGGACTTCACCTCCGTTGATATAAGGAGCGGCTGTACCATTGGTTGCAAGTGCCGGAGCAAGAACAAGCCAATCTCGAGTATTTTTTTGATACCAGTCAAAAACCAATTGTAAGCGGCTATCAACAATATGCAAGTCGAAACCTGCGCTGATTTGCTCTGATGTTTCCCAGCTGACATTGGGGTTTGGTAATCGTGCTGGATAAGCCCCATTGCTCTGAATTGTCTTGTCTGGGCCAAAGTAATAAGCTGCCACATCGTATGAAAGAGACGATAAATATTGAAATTTATCAATGTTTTTATTTCCATTCTCTCCCCAGCTAGCCCTTACTTTAAGGAAGTTAATGAAAGGAACATTTTGCATAAACGACTCGTTGCTTACCACCCAACCTGCCGATAACGACGGGAAAGTTCCCCAACGATGTCCTTCGTCAAAATTGGAAGAACCATCGGCACGTAACACAGCTGTAAATAAATAGGTTTCATTGATATCGTAAGATAAACGGCCAAAATACGACATGAGTGATTCTCCGTAGTCATCACGGCCACTAAGTGTTGTATACGTTGGGTCAATAGCAGTTACATTATATAAATAAGCATGTTCAAAATCTCCGAAAAGCGATTTTTCGTTTTTCCCACTTAGCTGAAGGTTTACCGAATTGCGCATCATCTCGTTACCGACAACAGCAGTGAGATTGTGACTACCAATAGATTTACTGTAGCTGGCAGTATTTGTCCAGGTCCAGGTGAAATTTTGGTACATACGCTGAGTCACCTGATCTTGAGCAACAACTGTCCGGGTTGCAAGTTCATACGGAGGAGTAAACTGCCGTGATGAACCAAAACCAGCAGTAATACCATAAGAAGAACGGAGCTTCAAATTTTTAATTGGCTCTAATTCAGCATATACATTTCCAAGTATCGAGTTGTTTGAATTGGTATTGTATTTCCCATTATACTCAAGCAGAGCGATTGGGTTCACATCAGCTGAATTCCAAGCGATTGCATAATGATATGGATAAGCCTTATCGGTTTCATCTTCTGCATACATTGGAAGGAATGGGTTAGCGACCAGTGCATTATGCAAATCATTCCAATATATATTACCGGTTCTGAATGTCGGGTTCTTTGTGTTGGTATACGAAAGATTTTCCCCAACTTTTAAAATACTCCTACCATCAGATTGAATAACAATATGTTCTGAATTCAATCGGGCAGAAAGTCTTTTGTATTTATTATTTCCTTGTGGTCCTAAAATACTAACTTCATCGTGGTAACCAAATCCCATAGAATAAGTTGAACGTTCAGAACCACCAATAATCGACAATGAGTGGTTTTGCACTTGTGCATTATCGGTAAGCATTTCGTCAAACCAATTGGTACCTTTCCATTCACCGCTTTCAATTTTATCCCAATTAGGAACAGTTTTAACAAAATCGAGCGGTTTTCCGCCACTATTTTCGTTAGCCTCTACAACGATGTCACGATATTGCTGAGCATTAAGCAAACCCGGATCTTTATACACACTTTGCCATCCATTGTAAAAATCGTAAGAAATCATTGGTTTCTGGTTTTTGCTTCCCCGTTTGGTAGTAACAAGGATTACCCCATTGGCAGCACGTGAACCATAAATTGCAGCAGATGCTGCATCTTTGAGAATGTCAATCGATTCGATTTCGGAAGGTGCAATATGGTCGATATTATCGGCAGAAACACCATCAATTACATAGAGTGGTTTAGCATGGCCAATAGTTCCAATCCCACGGATATATACACGTGCTTCAGAACCGGGAAGACCATTGCTTTGCTGAATACTTACCCCCGGGCTCAACCCCTGAAGCGCATCAATTGGACGGGTAGTGTTTAGCTTCTGAATATCCTCGCCTTTCACATTAAGCGTGGCACCGGTGCTGAGTTTTTTCTTCTGTACACCATAACCAATAGCTACAACTTCGTTAAGCTGAAGGATATCTTCTTTCAAAATAACATCGATAACCGCGTTATTGTCAACAACTACACTATGCTCGTTGTAGCCAATAAACGAAAAAACAAGAATATCGTTAGTTTTACTCACTCCGATAGAATATTTTCCATTGATATCGGTTATGGTTCCAACGGTAGTACCTTTAATTAACACATTAACCCCGGGAAGAGGCTCGTTTGACGCATCGGTAACTGTACCTGACACCATTCGGCCTTGTGCAAATGCTGCAACCTGAAAAGCCAACAATAGTATCAGAAAGAGATGAGAACGTATAAAGTTCCGCTGATTCAATTGTTTAAATAGATCTGAAATCATAGGTCTAAGATTAATTTTATTATTAGAATTTGTCCGGTAAATATAGGCATTAAATAAAATGAGAAGGGGTAAAAATTGCTCAATTAAGGGGCTAATATGTTTATCAAAGATACATTTTTCATAAAAAAAGGCACCCAATTGAGGTGCCACGTGTTTTACATCATTATTTCTGTCTAAAATTTCTACCAGCCGGGGTATTGAACCAGATTGTTGTTTGAGTTGATCATTTCAGATTCAGGGATCGGAAAAAAATCGTTTTGCCCCGACTTGAACGAGCTTTCAATGGGCGTTTGAGCTGCGCCTCTCAAATATTTTTATGATTGATGCCTTTCTTCGGGAACTGATTGACAATTCCGATGTACAACGTAGAATTTGAGATTGCGGAATAATAATACGGGGATAAAATTTAAAAATATGTGGGTCTAATAAAACAAGTTCTTAATTAAAACACAACACTCAAATCTTATTTATCATTGAATATTAAATAATTAAAGATGGTCAGGAAGTAGTAAATATAATATTTTACAGTAGAAGTTGTGAAGAAAGCATTTGGGTATTTGCCCTTCCCCGAAGCATCTAAGCCCCTAAAAAAAGCAAATTCAATTTCTCAATTAAAACAGCAGTTTGCCTTGATAAAATAATAATAATGGGACTCCGTTTACAATATTGTTTTATTTTTTAGATAAAATAGAGTTAAACAAATAATTAATTAGCAACCATTTGTTGTTAATTATTAAAAAAAACTGCCAGGATAAAGCCAAGCATTATTTCTTGCTTTGTGAAAATTTGTAGCTTTGTGTGGCTTGAACGTCTAATGTATGGGAAATCCCCTTATAAATCATTTTATGGAAGGGACAAAAAAAGGAACAGATTGGTTTAAAACAATTTTTGATGAATATTACGATTACATCAGAAATTATCTTTTTTACTTAGCCGGAGACATTGAAATTGCCGAAGACTTAGCTCAGGATGTTTTCATGAAACTTTGGGAAAACCGCGACAAAGTAAATGAAAGTACGCTTAAGCCATTCTTGTTTAAGATAGCCAAAAACCTTTTTTTAAACCTCCATAAGCGAAAGAAACTCAACCTTGAGTTTGTAAACTCCCGGCTCGAAAACATTGAAAACGAGTCGCCACAGTTTGTATTGGAAGTAAAAGAGTTTGACGAAAAACTTCAACGCGCCCTGTCGAATTTGCCCGAACAATGCCGCACCTACTTCTTGCTCAACCGCATCGACGACATGAAATACCAAGACATAGCCAAAAGTTTTGGCGTTAGTGTCAAAGCTGTAGAAAAACAAATTAGCAAAGCAATAAAACTTCTTCGCGAGCAATTCGATCAAAAATTGTAATAATTGTTGAGATGAAGGAAAATCAGGATTTAAATATTATCCAATTCACTCAAGATTTGCGCGTTCCTGCAACAATTTCGAAAGAAGAAGCCTGGCAACGTCTGGAAAAAAACATTTCCAACCTTTCCGAAAAACCCAACACTCAAACTCGATTCCCCATCTATACATTTATTTCTCTCTCTATTGCAGCCTCTATCCTCCTCTTCATCTTTTACTTCGCCTTAAAACAAGCCCCAACAAAAACCTTTTTTTTTGAAACCCAATCTTCCGAAGTCAAGAAAGAAATTTTACCCGATAGTAGCATCATCTTCTTAAACGCTAACTCAACAGCCACTTTCACATATAACAAATTCAGAAAAAAGCGTGAAGTAAGCCTTAGCGGTGATGCCTTTTTTAATGTCAGAAAAGGAAAAGAATTTTCAGTTCTCTTCGGAGGCGGGCAAGTTAACGTACTTGGTACTGCATTCTACGTATCGGCATATTCCGATCGTTTTATCTCCATTGAATGTACCGAAGGAAAAGTCCGGTTTGAAATTGACAACCAGAAAGTTACCCTAAATGCTGGCGAAGGAATAAAGAGTTTTGATCACATTCTCTCGGAAAAATTTACGGTCAACGAAAAGGATGTAAAAGAAAAACTTAACGGCGTATTTTTTTGGCAGAAGATATCGTTAGCCGAAATAGAAGAACTTATTGAAAACAGGCTTGGTTACAATGTTATTTTAGAAACAACCCTTGCCACAAGAAATTTCTCAGGAGAATTACTTCTTACCTCCCCGCAAAGCTTTCTGCCCACTCTTGCTGCAGCTATGAATCTCGACTACACTATCAACGACAAAGAAAAAACGATCACGTTAAATGCCAAATAAACTCAGGCAATATCTTTTGTTTACCTGCGTACTGCTCATCTTTTCAATTCAGGGATCAGCACAAAAACTCATTTCATACAAGGCAACCAATGAGCCGCTTAACGCTGTGCTAGCAAAAGTTGCTACACAAGGTAATGTAAGGTTTGCTTTCGACGACGACTATATGTCGAGAATAAAAGTAACCTTCGATGCCAACAATATTCAGGTAGAAGATTTTCTAAAACTAATTTCAGGCAAATACAAAATTTCATATCGCCTTATAGGTAATTCCTGGGTTCTAGCGGGTGAAGAAAAAACTAGCGTTTCTGCTAACCAGCAAAAAAAAGAAAACCAACCTAAAAAAATAGCGAAAGTCACAGAAAAAAAGCCTGCAAAAGTAAACCGGCTTTGGAACTTTATGGGAATCATAATCGACTCACGTACAGGTAACCGACTGCTAAATGCCACCATTTACATCGATAATTTAAGAAAAACAAAAACCAACACCGCTGGATTTTTTGAAGAAGAAGTTAGCAGTGCAGGAGACCTTCAGATAAAACTGAACCATTGGGGATATCACCCCCTAGACACTACAATACTTCTCAACGACACTGTTGATATTTCATTAAAAGTTGTACCTCTGCTCATTGCGGGCCAATTGCCGGGCAGCTCTTATTCCGATTTCCCTGTTTACCCGAGCACTGCCAGCGGCGCTTTTTCAATGAACCTTAGCGCTGGAACCAACCCTGGAGGCAAAGATATTACCGATTATTTCAACTACTTCGGGCTAATACCAGAGGTTACCCTGCAAATGGAAACCGGCCTCGAAGTGCGTGAAAGTTCCTATGCCCCCGAAAATATTTATATCGACGGGATACCTCTAATGAACCTCTCCCACTTGAATGGCCAATTGAGTCCGGTGAATGCACAATATATTCATCAAGGATCGGTGTCCAGAGGCGGACTGAGCTCTGCCTATGCCAATAACAGTTCCGGCTACATCGATCTGATCGGAAGAAACGGTTTTGTAAAACCAATGACAGAAACGACTTTCACTCCGCTGAATACCAGCTTGTATATTGGAATTCCAATAACCCCCAAAGTTGCCTTATCTGGAGCTTTGAGAAAATCTACCTTTGGAATGTTACCTAATTTTTATAGCCGGAAATTAATCACACCAAGGCTTCGTTTTTTACAAAATAACGATATCGCTATCCAGCTATCTCCCGATAGCTCTACAATTGATTATTACGACTTAAACGCCAAAATAAGCATTCAACCCAATACCAGAAGCGAAGTAAACATTGTTTATTACGGAGCCAACGATAAGACCGAACAGAAATATATACCATCAAACCAAGGGAAAAAACTTTTGTCAACATACTCGAAGTGGAATAGCCACTCAGCAGGAATAACTTACCGCACAATAGCTCACTCAAAACAGTCCAACTCATTTACCATCTCAATATTGAAAACCGAATTGAAAAATGGCTTCAAATCTGTACAAAGCAATGAAACTGCAGAAAACATTATTTCGATCGATAATGGCAACAAATTACTTAAGACACACCTTAACTGGACAACTTCATTGAGGACAAGCAAAATCGCTCATATATTTGGCGCCGAAACAGACTTTTATCAAACCAGTTTCTCAAACAAAGAAAAAGAAAAGAAACCAGATGAACCGACATCGAATCCTATCGAGGCTTTATACAATATAAAAACCAACAGCTTTACCGCATTCTACGAGGCCAGCTATAATCCATCCAACTGGTTAACCATTTCGGCTGGTACCCGGGGCACATTTCTTTCAGCCCACAATTCTTTTTCGGCTCAACCACGCATAGCTGTCGATGTAAAACCTTCAGAAAAATATCCTTGTATTTACGGTCAGGACGTGAAATTATGCCCTTATACCGCAGTCTTGCACATTCTTATTCCGAATTAATTGCCCCTTCCTGGACATTGATTAACAAATATATACCTGTATTTAGTTCTTGGCAACATATTGCCGGTATAGAATATTTTACCAATGCAATAGCCATAAATGCTGAATTTTACCAAACAAATGAAAAGAACCACAATACTATTTTATTTGGACAAAAATGCTCACAAATTGTGAATCAATCAGGTAAAAAACAAGGTGCTGATGTGATGGCACATTATCGTACCGGGCATTTTCAACATTCGCTTTCCTATTGTTTCGTTCACACAGACTATAAATTATCAACAACAAACAAAGCATTTACAAAAAATACCCATTCTCTGAAACTTACTGAAATGTATCGGTTAAATGGATGGAAAGCAGCAGCACACCTAAGCTATATTAGCGGTCGAGAAAACATGCTACCATGGGTTTTGCCAGGCCAAATAGTTGCCGAACCCTATTCTCCCGAAATAAACAGCATGTTCAGTATTAGCTACCAATTGGCTATGAAAAAAGGGCTACTTGAAACCGGAATAACAGTGCTGAATCTCTTAAATAAGAAAGAAATTATCCACCAAGACTTTTATCGAACATCAATACCAACCACCATAAGCAGGATAGACATTGTTCAAAATCCAACATTGCCTACATTCTTTGTCACATGGAAACTAAAATAATTTCATTGCATAACATTCTGTTTATGTGATGGTTATCCTCTATCTGAAAAAATGCAACACATTTCAGGTAGGGTTTTTACAAAAAGCATTGTAATTAAACACGATTGGAAAATTATAAAACAATGTTCAGGCATCCGAAAATAAATAGTACGCAAGGGGAGTTCAAAGATATTAATTTGGATAGTGAATTCCATGAATCAATCAATCAATCAATTCGGCATTTTATAGTCCCCGCGACTAAAGAGAAGTCGGATGTCCTGAATGCATTGTTAAACAACATCTCTGGCTTGCATGTCGTTAATCCAGTAAAACGCAACACTCGCAAATTATACCTCACAATAGGTTCAGCAGCAGCGGCAGCATGCATCATACTATTCGCTGTATTTTTCACCTTCTCAACCCAAACCCAAACAATTGCCCAAAACGAAACCAACAAAACTTTTTTCTTGCCCGATAACTCAAAAGTTACTTTAGCTTCCGATTCGAAAATTAGATACTCAAGAATGTTCTTCACCCGTGAAGTAGAACTCGATGGTGAGGCCTATTTCGAAGTTGAAAAAGGAAGCAGTTTTGAAGTAAAAACCGCAAATGGCGAAGTTCGCGTTTTGGGTACCAAATTCAGTGTTGTCAATCGCGACGAAAGTTTTATTGTACAATGTTTTGAAGGAAAAGTTGAGGTAAATTATAAAGATGAAGAAAAAGTATTAATTGCCGGAGATAAGTTTGTTGGAGGCTATGTTGAACCTGAAATTACAATAGCAGAAACCATCGAAGAACCCGCTGAACAAAAAGATTTGCTTTTTGAAAAAACCTTCTCCAACAAAAGCTTGAGCGAAATATGGCCTGTCATTGAAAAACATTTTGGTGTAACCATCTATTCAAATATCCCTGTCGATAAGAAATTTACCGGATCAATACGTTCTGAAAATGTAAACGAGGTGATTGAAACAATATGTACTTCGCTTGATATAAGCTATATGACTGTCAGCCAAAATGAATATCTAATTCAAAATGGGATCTAACAGATAAAATATTTTACTCTTCTATAATGTCCCCGCATTATAGTTTTTATAGTCGATTAAGTTTAAAGGGCCATCTGTACAAGGTGGCTTTTTGTTTTGATAGCGTTACGTTACAATATCTCAAAAACTTCCTTTAAAGGGCAATTATTTTTTACGCCACATTGACCCAAAAATACGCACAACAAACACAAGCGAAATAAAGGTAAACGAAATTTCGGAATCTTGTGGCCACAATAAAAGTATAAATGCAACAAGCGTTTGATAAATCAATGCGATGGTGTTGAGTTTCTTACCTAAAAGACTATCCATCCGCCTTGTAACCAAAAAAAGTAACTGAGCCGGCAACAACCAAAGAACATTCATATTCTTGGCAGTGGCAATATGATCGGTACCAACCCACATAAAAAGCAAAAACAGCCCGGCCAGAACAGAAATTCCGAAAAGAAAACTGTCGACAAATCGAAACTCTTTCTTTTTCTTGCATTCAATGTAGGTTAACAAAATAATTACCAATAAAATAAGGCTGAAAACAACCACAGGGTCATCCATTTTGCGGTTCGATAAGTCAAGTCCTGACGGGAGGTACTGCTTTTTCTCTTCCACTAATTTACGCTCAGTGCCGTTGCTAATGATTGTTGCCTGCTGAAACTCATCACGTAAAAAATCGGGTAAGTACATATAATCCCATGGAGTAGCCTTCTTGTCGGAAGTTAAACCCAATATCAGGTTGATGCCAAATTTGGTCCAGGGAGTATGGGTCAGATAGGGAAAAAGCATTTCTCTGAATGAAATCTGTTGATCGGGAGTATTAAAATCAACTTTCCCATCGACAACCTTAACCAACACATCGCGAATACGGGTTGCGCAATTGTCGTAAAAGAAATCATACTTGTAAAAACGGTTCTCAGGGAGCAGATTGTTCTCTAAAAACTCAAAAATACGCTGTTTTTCAGCAGGGCTAAGCATGAGTTCCTGCCCGTCGACCGCAATTTTACGTTGGTCGTATTCTGCTATAAAACGACTTGCCCGTGTAACCGACAACATATAATCGAGCTTGCCCCTGATAAACTTTCCATAGAAATTAGGAGTGTCGAAATCGAAAGTCCCATAGTTATACAATCTGTCGATATGAAGACTGTCGTCACTAACCCACAATGCACTATGGCCAAAACCAGCATACAGTTCAGGACCCGGGCCGCAGGAGAAAAGAACCACTTTTGCTCTGTTCGTAAGTGTTGGATATTGGGCAAACATGTACACTGATACAAAAACAAATGCGACTGTTGCAATTATTCGTTTAACCATAGCAAATCAATTTTAAACACGAAAGTAATAAAATGAATATTGAGAAGGAAACATTTTGTTTTGCCTAACAAATATCTAAATCAGTTTTGTATTTGTATTTAGGAAACCAGCCAGCATAAAAAAAGAGGCTGAAGGAAAAACCAACTGCCTCTCTATATTTTTTAAAAACCTTTTATTCAACAACAGTTACCCAGCCATACAAATCTGGTTCATCGCCGTATTGGATCGCTCTCAGTTTTTCATAAAGACGGGTACAAATTTTTCCTGGTTCCTCGCTTATAAAGTAGGTAATGTCGTTATCAACATCGACAATACTTTTAATTGGAGAAATAACTGCAGCTGTTCCGCAAGCACCGGCTTCTTCAAACGTAGTAAGCTCTTCTACCGGAACATTGCGAGCCTCAACTGTCATTCCCAGTTCAATAGCAAGTTGCTGCAAACTTTTGTTTGTAATTGAAGGAAGTACTGATGATGATTTTGGCGTAATAAAAGAATTTCCCTTGATTCCAAAGAAGTTGGCAGCACCACATTCATCAATATATTTCTTTTCTTTTGCGTCGAGATAAAATTCTGAAGTATATCCTAAGTCGTGAGCTTCTTTGTTAGCACGGAGACTCGCTGCATAGTTGCCGCCAATTTTGTAAGT
This sequence comes from Bacteroidales bacterium, assembly GCA_012719495.1. Classification (GTDB taxonomy): domain Bacteria; phylum Bacteroidota; class Bacteroidia; order Bacteroidales; family Prolixibacteraceae; genus CAYMTR01. Next base: position 10,363 of record JAAYAG010000001.1, on the reverse strand, counting down.
CCCTGTCCCAAGAGGAGCTGCACGGTCATACTTGCGAGTTATAGCATAAGAATTTGCTTTGAACCCTCCCTTGAAATAAGGGCCAACGGGCATTACCATAACAACAAAAAGATACTCATCGGCCGGATGAACGCCAATTTGAGCTCCTGTTCCAAAAAGAAGCGGGCGGATATAAAGAGAAGCACCCGATTCGTAAGGTGGCACAAATTTTTCATTTAGTTTTACAGCTTTTAATACAGCTTCGGTAAACAATTCAACCGACAATTCGGGCATAAGAATTCCCTTACATGACGACTGCAAACGTTTAGCGTTTTCGTCAAGACGAAAAATGCGAATTTTCCCGTCTTTGCCTTTGAAAGCCTTTAAGCCTTCAAACGCTTCCTGACCATAGTGAAGACCAGTGGCAGCCATATGTACAGAAATGTGTTTTTCTGAGCACACTTCAAGTTCGCCCCATTTGCCATTACGATAATAGCACCTAATGTTATAATCGGTATCCTTGTAACCGAATCCAAGATTTTTCCAATCGATATTTTCCATTGTATGATAATTGATAATTAAGCTGTTTTAGATTGACCTCCAAAAGTATAAAATTAAGCAGGAAAACATAAGCTATTCGCTAGGCTTTTTAATCCATGATAGAAAAATCGACAAAATATCCGCTGTATTTTCTAATATTGAGCACTCCCCCATCGTCGAATATTAGGTATTGTCCTCTGATACCGACCAGCCTGCCAGATATCTCTGCATTTTGCTCTAAACTAATCTGATACAACGAATCCGGGATACTCTGTACTGGGTAAAAAATTGGGTAAATTGTGTTATCGCGTTCGGAGTATTGCTGCAATTCTGATGGCAACAACGCCAAGAGCCTTGCCTTTTCATCTATTAAATTAATCTGATGCGTAGTATCGCCCGACAGCATTTTTAACCAGTTGGTTTTATCTGCCACGTATTTCTTAAGAAAAACTTCTGTTATACCCGCAATATGACGATTGGGTGTACACGATAATTTAATTGCTTGCGCTGCACCCTGATCAATCCATCGGGTAAACAATTGATGCGAACGGGTAACGCCCACTTTTAGTCCGCTAGTGACCGACAGATAAACAAAATGATCGATCAGGTCATTCTCTTTCGACCACTCCATATCACGAGCAATCCCGAATTGGGCTTTCGACAGCTCGGGACGCACGACACTCTCGTCGGCTTGAGGAGCGGTAAGCATACAATTATAACAATATCCCTGACTATATGACTTAGATGTACGCTTTCCACACTGGATACAATGAATTATTCCAGTATATTTCAACAAAAGCAACTTTCCCAACAATTCATTCATTTTCAATTCTGAATCGCCAAGCTTTAAGAAATAAGTCACCGGGTTGGTGTACTCGCTCCGCATTTTAATCAGGTTTCCCGAAAATTTCATTGCATTAACTGTTATTAAATAGATTACTCAAATGTAACCATAAAATACTTTCATTATCGGTTCAACGTAAGGGTTTAAAAGCAAGAAGCCCTGTTCAGTACTTGAACAGGGCTTCTAATGTATAATTTAACAACGAATTACTAGGCCAATTCTTTGCCTTTTTTTCTGTCAATATAGTGCTGAACATCGTATGTGATAGGAGTAGCAACAAATACTGTTGAATACACCCCAGAAATACAACCAACAAGCATAGCTACAGCAAAACCACGAATTGAAGCTCCGCCAAACAGTATAATGGCAACAAGAACCACTATCACAGAAAGTGAAGTATTCAGTGTACGGCGCAAAGTATGGTTGATTGCATTATCCATGTTTTCTTCAAGAGAAGCTTTAGGATGCAAGCCTACATACTCACGGATACGGTCATAGATAACCACCGTATCGTTGATCGAATACCCAATTACAGTAAGAATAGCTGCAATAAACGTTTGGTCAACCTCCATATTGAAAGGCAGCAGCCCCCTAAAAATAGACCAGAATCCAAGAACTACTAAAGCATCATGGGCAAGAGCGGCAATACCACCCAAGCTGTAACGCCAGTTTTTAAAGCGGATCATGATGTAAATAAAGATAAACACCAGAGAAAGAAGTATCGCCCAAACAGCACCGGTTTTGATGTCGTCAGAGATGGTAGGCCCAACTTTGTTCGAGCTCTTTATGAAGCTTTGCACAAATGTAGTTTTAGACACGCTACCAGAGAACGATTGCAACCCACTGTATAGTTTTTCTTCTATTTCATTGTCAACCGATGGATTATTTTCATCAATCTTATAGTCAGTAGTAATACGAACAGTATTGTCGCTACCAAAAGTTTTCACTTCAGGAGCTGATCCAAATTCGTCAGTAAGTGCTTGGGAAATATCAGCCACTCGTACATTCTGTGGGAATTCGATCACATAAGTACGTCCCCCCTTGAAGTCGATACCGTAGTCGAAACCACGAACAACAATCGAAAGCAGTGAAATACCAAGAATTACTCCTGAAATTGTATAAGCAACCTTACGGAACTTGATAAATTTAAAGTTCGTTGCTTGCAATATGTGAAGGGCAAACTTGGTAATGATTTTGATGTTCTTGTTTTTTCCAAGGAAGTATTCAAAAATCAAACGGCTAATAAAAACTGAAGTGAAAATTGAAGTGAAAATACCGATGATAAGCGTTGTAGCAAACCCTTTGATTGGACCAGAACCGAAAATGTAAAGTACAATACCGGTAATCATTGTAGTAAGCTGACCGTCGATAATAGCCGATAAGGCGTTTTTGAACCCGTCGTTCACCGCAAGTTTTATTCCTTTACCTGCTCTAATTTCTTCCTGTATTCGCTCGTATATAAGCACGTTAGCATCTACCGCCATACCCACAGTAAGCACAATACCGGCAATACCTGGCAAGGTTAATACTGCTCCAAACGAAGCAAGAACACCCATAATGAAGAACAGGTTGACCAGCAAAGCCAAGTTGGCAATATTTCCAGCTTGCGCACTGTACATAAGCATCATGAAACCCAATACAAGGGCAAAAGAAATGAGGAACGACCAAAGACCTGAGTTGATAGACTCACGACCAAGGGTAGGACCTACAACATATTCTTCAACAATTTTTGCTGGAGCAGGCATGGCACCCGACTTCAACATGTTTGCTAAGTCTTTTGCTTCTTCAACGGTGAAGTTCCCCGTAATGTTTGAACGGCCACCGGTTATCTCAGTTTGAACAGTAGGATATGAAACAACATAGCCGTCGAGTACGATAGCAATTGAACGGCCAACATTGTCGCGAGTCATACGAGCCCATGTTTTAGCGCCCTCTGAATCCATGTTCATGTTCACCTCAGCCGAAGCTTGACTTTGTCCGAAATCCTGACGGGCATCGGTTATCACGCTACCTGTTAATGGAGCACGTCCATCGCGGGTTGTAATTTTTAAAGCTACCAGTTGGTATAATGTTCCCTTTTCATCAAAAGGTTTCAATTGCCAAGCGAACTTCAAATCGCGGGGCAAAATCATTTTAACCTGAGGCAAATTCAAGTATTTGTTTACCGTTGAGGTATCGCCAAAATGTGAAAAACCTACCACCGGGCCAGGAAACAATTGTCCTTGCTGATTGGCATTAGGAATCAAAGCTGAAAATAAAGGATAATCAGAATTCTGATCTCCGGCTTTTTCAGTATCTGCTTTTGAAGACTCAAGTTCATCGAGGAGTGATTTTTCGCCACCTGCAACCGAATCACTTGCAGTTGTTGTGGCAGATGTTTTCGACTGGTTTAAGTTTTTAACAATATCGTTAACCTGAAGAAGAACCGAATATACTTCCTGATTTTCGAGAGTTTCCCAAAATTCGAGAGCGGCAGTCCCTTGCAATAGATTACGTACACGTTCTTTGTCTTTTACACCGGGCAACTCCACCAAAATACGGCCGCGTTGATTTAATTTCTGGATATTAGGAGAAACTACACCAAAACGGTCGATACGCGAACGTAAAATATTGAAAGAGTTATCAATAGCCGCATCAGCTTGTTTTCTTATTACCTCAAGAACTTGCTCGTTAGTTGAGTTAAACGAGATTTGGTCTTTTAACTCGGGAGTAAGAAAGATTGATGCCAAACGGGCATTAGGGTCAACCTCTTTGTAGGCTTGTCCAAACAAAGTCACAAAGTCGTCCTGGCTATTTTTTTGTTTTTCAGCAGCCAACTGGATCGCCTTGTTGAATGTTTCGTCTTTGCTATAATTAGACATCGACTTGATGAGGTCAACTACCGAAATTTCGAGGGTTACGTTCATACCCCCTTTAAGGTCAAGACCTAAGTTTATTTCTCTCTGTTTTACCTCTTTGTAGGTGTACTTACGAATTCCCAGAAAGTTATATACAGTTTCACTGGAAATTGAATCGAGGTAATGTACTTCTTTCAACTCATCGCCACGGGCAATTTCGGCAGCCTTTTTCTGAACCCGGCTCGAAACGTAGGTGAACGACAGCTGATATAAACATACTAAGGCTAAAGCAATGGCAAAGAGCCTTATAGCACCTTTATTCTGCATTTGTTTTTAAATTTTGTTAATTCTTCTTCAAGATTTTTTTTACTGAACGGCAAATATATCTTTTTTTTAAAAACCAACTAGTATATGTAGCGAAGTAAATATCGATTTGTGATTTATCTCCCTATACTTTCTAAAAAGAAGGTTTGAGGTAAACCTCTATCTGCCTCTTTTTTTATTTTCACTGCTTTTTAATAGTTTTGGATCAACAGAAAATACGAGCATTATGTTGATAAAAAAATTTGCAGTAGTATTGTCCGGATGTGGGGTTTACGACGGCTCTGAGATTCATGAAGCCGTGTGTACCCTATTAGCTATTGAGAAAGCAGGGGCATGTTACGAGTGTTTCGCCCCTAACGTTAACCAATACCACGTAATAAACCACCTTACCGGGCAAGTGGTTAACCAAACCCGCAATGTTCTTGAAGAAGCAGCACGCATTGCCCGCGGGACCATAAAAGAATTATCAAGGTTCGATCCAACGCATTTCGATGCATTAATTTTTCCCGGCGGTTTTGGCGCGGCAAAAAACCTTTCGACATTTGCCTTTGATGGGGCTGATTGCCTGATACTTCCTGAGGTTGAAAATGCAATACGAAACGCCTATAATACACGCATACCCATTGGCGCACTATGCATTGCTCCTACCCTTCTTGCCAAAGTGCTTGGCAAAGGCAACCTAACCATTGGTAACGATTTAGATACCGCTGCTGCTATTGAGATTATGGGTTCAATGCATACCAGTACCTTGTCTGGCCAAATTATATCCGACAGGGAGAACAAAATTGTAAGTGCGCCTTGCTACATGTTAAACACCCAAATAAGCACAATTGCAAGTGAAGCAGAAAAAGTAATTGCAGAGCTATTATCGATGATGTAAACATACACTCATACAATTTATCTTTTGATTTTAAGACTATTATAGTCTATATAATAAAGAATTTTCACCGATAAGCTATTGGTTTTTTCGGCTTTAAATGTTTCAGAAATGTTTTTTCCGTACGACATGTGTGTATTCTTGTTTTCGGAATAAATAGCATTCTTCCACACCACAGAAAGCTCACTTCCTGGGGCAAATTCCCATCTGAACGACATGTCGATATTGAACGCATTAAAGTTAACATCAGCATTATCGGAATAATCATAGGCGCTTAATGTGCCATCGGGATTTAGAAAATAATAGGATGAATAATCGGCCCACGACCAATAATGCCTTCCCCTGAAATCGATTTTTGTTTTTGTATTGAAAGTGTAACTCATTGATATTGTATTAATCAATGTGGTTCGTTCATAAAGTCCATAATAAACAGAATCGCGATTTTCGTGACCAACATACCCATAATTCTTTATGTCTTTGTTTGCTGTAAGTTCATACATGAAATTAAACCTTGAGGTTGCTTTCCACCAAAGGTTGTTGTAGCTCCAGTACCCCCAAATATCTTCTTGAGAGGCCACATAATCGCCAATACATGTATTCCACGAAAGTTTTTTATCGGTATCGGTATGAAAATTAAACTCATACATATTATATGAATATCCTTTATAGAATCGGTTTTCAACACGGGTTTCGAAATAATCGTGAGGGTCGAACGCACGCGCATAAAACAGCCCCAGCCACCAGTTGTTTTTGAATGTAGCTTCAGTCCAGAACCTTAACTGGTTTTCAACTTGTCTTGCAGGAGAGTAAAGCATTGTGTTTTCGACCCTCACATGCCCGTACCACGATTTGAAAATTGTCCAGAAAGGATCATGGATATTGTAACTTAATTGAAGGTCATCGCCCATCTCATTGCTCCGCTGAATATATCCCATATCGTTGGGATTGAAGGTTTTGCTTACAACATCGTGATTAAAAAGAAATTGAAATTTCCCTTTTATTCTCTTGAAAGCTAACTGGTATTTATACCCTGTTTTTTCCTCGGCAACACTCCTATAACTAAGAGCTCCCACCCCACTCAACTGGTAATTCTGCTTTTTATTTTTGAATTGAAACTCTGTCCCGGTTACATTTGCCAAATAATTGGAGTTGGCCATAGTAAGATTTGTATTGATCACGCTCAGAAACGAGTTGTTAGCCAACGATTTTTCTACTACAGCGACATTATAATTACTGAAAGGTTGGGTAACTATTTCCCGTTTATCACCAGTTACAGTATCACGAACAATTGCCTCACCCGATAGTGTCATAGCGTTTAGCATGCCAATTCCCCAGCCGCTTTTGCTTCTTCCTGACACTTTTGTTGCGTTAATGAGCTGGGCTTCACTTGGGTTGTAGCTCTCTTTTTCATTTATTCTGAGCTGATTGTCAATAGAATCGGCAAAGCGGGGTTTTGCCCCAATGCGACGTGAATAAAAAATTGAGGCCCGATTGAACAACTCAACACCTTCGACAAAAAATTGCCGTTTTTCGTCGTAATATATTTCATAAGGAGAAAGGTTCAGCTCTTCGTCATCAGACTGTATCTGTCCAAAATCGGGAACGAGCATCAGATCGAGGGTGTGACTGTCGCTCAGTCCATATTTCAAATCGATGCCTCCTTTAAAAAAGAACTTTCCTGAATTTTCTCCTGAATTCTTCTGATAATACGTTGCAATATGTGGCGAGACAGACAGACGAATTGGTGCCTTTATATTTTTAATTCCCAACAATATACCCGATTGTTGAATAAATCCCGACACTTCAGAGTTGATCCGATTCCATGAGTTATTAGAGTTGTAGCGCCGTATTCGGCGAAAGAAATTGACTCCCCAGACTGGGTTCTCCGATTCGGGGAATCGAAGAGCTGAATATGGAATTCGATATTCTACACACCACCCGTCTGAATTTATTTTTGTTGCACTTTGCCAAACAGCATCCCAACTGGCATCTTCATTATCGCCATTGCTGTTTTTTATGGCCTTAAGGTCGGTTTGGCTGTTGGCCGGGGTGACAATGAATTCGTAAGCGGTAAGCCCATCGTTATTCGGGTCGATCAAAAAACCAAAATAGTCGGCAACGCCAATATTGTCGCGAGTAGTTATATAATTTTTTATGCTGTCGGGGTCATCGTATAGTTTTGCTCCAATGTACAGCGCATTATCATCGTAAAAAACACTCACTTCTGATGGTTTGAACGAAGCCCTCCCGTTGTAAGGCATTATTTGCAAAAAATCTTTCGCTTTATCGGACAACTGATACTGTGATTCATCGAGTATTCCGTCTATTTTTAATGGCTCAGCCAAGCGTAACGCAGTTACCTGTTTCCGGGTTACCGCCTGACTAAACAACGAGAAGGCTTGCAGCAAAAAGATGGCAAGCAAAAGATATTGCCTTAAATTCATTGAAATCCTGTTATTATATCATCATAGAATATTGACATATCGCAATTTATGAAACATTTTTCTTAGTTATAAAATTCCCATCTTGACTGATAAATGGGATAAGCAACCCTACCAAAGTATTTCTTACGCTTATATAACTCTGGGAAAATCGGAATAAAACAAAATATGGACAATACACATAAGAAATAACCCTATTCTCAGCAACAAAAAATTAGTTGGCAGCCTTTTCAAAAAAAGCCATCCCCCAAAAGGAGATGGCTTTAAAAATTATTACAAATTATTACCCAGCTTTTGGTACGAATACAATATCCATTACATCATTGTTGTTGAGCAGAGTCTTCGTAAAATTCTGAACATCAGCCACAGTCAATCCCGATAGCAAATTCTCATAATTTTCAGGTAAAACACTGTTTATGCCCGAATAATAATAACTGAACAGCGTTGTCAACCAGAAATTATTATGCTCTTTTGCCTGCTGGCGATCTTTGAGCATGTTTTTAATGGTTTTATCGAAATCAACACTTGTTGGTCCTTCGTTGGCAATTTTATTCAACTCACGATATATTATTTCTTTCAATTTATCGGCTTTAAGAGGATCGCAATCGAAACTCATATTCAATGAAACCCGGGCCTCGGGATATTGAGTAAGGTTTGAACCTACCCGTACACCGTATGTTCCTCCTTCATCTTCACGCACTGTTTCGGTATAACGCAGGTTTAAAATCCCATCGAGAACTTTGAGCATAAGACGGTTACGCTGATTGAACTCCATTTCGTTTGCAAGAATTACATTTACATTCGATTTTGGTGTTGTTAGTTCAATCGGGATCACTTTTTCTACTTTTCCATCGGGGTTACGAACGCCTCGGTCAACCCACGATTCTTTTCGTTTTGAATCGGTAAGTGAGCCTATATATTTTTCAACCAATGGTTTGACCTTTGCTTCATCGATATTACCTACAATAAAGAAAATGAAATCGCCGGCATCAGAAAAGCGGTCTTTATAAATTTGTTGAATAACGTCAAATTTAACTTCCTGAAGAAACTGTGTGCTAATTGTACGTGAGCGAGGATGATAATTGGTGGTGATGAAGAGAAGCGAATCTTGCATGGCTTTTCTTGGATCTTTTTCAATATTAGCCACATAAGCCATATATCGTGCCATGAGTGCATCGTGGGCTTCCTTGTCGAAGCGTGGTTTTTCGAACATAAGGTAAAGTAACTGCATCATCGTTTCGAAATCTTTAGGCGAAGAAGAGCCCGAAAAACCTTCGGTAAGATTATCGAGGTTGGCCGAAATAGATACCTTTTTCCCCGACAGCATTTTCTGCAAAGTAACAGCATCGAAATCGCCCAAACCATAGGCTTCGATAAATGTTGTGGCCATCTCAGCCGATGGAACGCGTGGATTATCGACCAACGAGGTGCCACCTTTACTGAAAGCCATCAGCGAAACTTCATCCTTCTCGTAATCGGCAAAGCGGTATACAACTTTCGTGTTGTTCTTCAAGGTCCACTCAACGGCTCCAAAATCGGTCAACTTCTTCTCCGATTTGATTTTAGACCCTTTTAGTTCATCGTTGATTAGCGAAGCAGCAGCAGAACCATCGTTGTATGGGGCAATGTCCATTGCCTCAACGCGGGCAATAATTTCGTTTGCCTCAGATTCAGTCAAATGCGAAACGCCTTCAGAAGGGCCGGTAATCACAAGGGTTCGGTCTGATTTTTTAATCCATTCTTTTGCTTTGGCCGAAACTTCTTCTGCAGTAATTGTAGGCAAAACGGCAGACACAAATTGAAAGTAAAAATCAATTCCGGTTGATGGCTTTCCTGTTAAGTAATGGTCAGCAATTTCGCCACAATACGAGTCGTTGCTAATTTTATCCTTTTGTTTATAGCGACTTTCAACCCCAGTCATAAGGTTTGCTTTAGCCCTGTCGAGTTCGCCTTGAGCAAATCCATGCCTTTTCACACGTTCTGTTTCTATCATAATAGCCTCTAATGCTTTAGCTTCCTCGTTGGGATTGGCAACAGCTCCAATAGCATAAGCATCATAGCCCCGCACAAAGTCACTTTTTTGGGTATAGCCATTTACAAACGGAGGTGTTCCTTTCTGCAAAAGTTCATTGATGCGGGTAGAAGTCATCATGTTATAGAGCGATTCAATTAGACCGTCGCGCATATAATTAAGATCCTTCTTCTTTGTGACGTCCTGCTCATTAATAATATACATTGTAAGTTCTGATTGTGTAGTCTCTTTGTCAGTGGCCAACACAAAATATGGTTCGGTATGCGATGGTATGGTGTGATGAGGGCGTGGTTTAGGATTTTCAACAGCCGGAATTGTAGAGAAAAGCTGCTTTACCTTTGCTTCAACAGCAGCAGCATCGATATCGCCAACTATAGCAATTGCCTGAAGATCGGTCCTATACCAGTCGTGATAAAAATTGCGAAGGGTTTCGTAAGCATGGTATCTTATCACTGTGGTATCGCCAATTACATCGCGCACTGCATATTG
>JAAYAG010000095.1 GCA_012719495.1 Bacteroidales bacterium | reverse complement strand
GATTGAAAAGGCTGATATCCAAAAAGCAAGCAAGGTCAGGTCGACCAAGGGTGTGTTGATTCATGCTTTTGGCAGGTTGGCAGTTGCTTTTATTACATTGGTTATTTAACCCTTGATTCGCATTATTATGGAATTTATATGGGTTTTGGCATTTATTTACAGAAGTTAGGATATTCAAAAGGCGATTTAGGGACAATCCAAAGTATCTTCCTGGCCATTTCCTACCTTGTCCCTCTTTTTTCCGGGACCTTTGCTGATAAATATGGTTTTAAAAGGATGCTGATCATATCTTATCTGGCCTATTTGCCATCTATTTTAATGCTGATCCTTTTTAAGTCGTTTTCGGGTATTGCTCTAACGATGTTAACAATCGGTTTTGCTGCGGGAATATTTAAGCCACTCATTTCAGCTACAGTACGGTCGGTTACCGATGCTTCGAATAAAACGGTGGGGTATGGTATTTTCTATATGATGGTAAACCTAGGCGCATCATTTGGTCCGTTGGTGATGGGTAAACTCAGGGCAATGAGTTGGAATTATGTGTTTTACACGGCTGCTGCTTCTATTTTTATCATGCTTATTATTACAATTATATTCTACAAAGAACCTCCACGCGAAATTGAAGGGGTTACCCTGAAACAAAAGTTTCGCGATATGGGCACCGTCTTGTCCGATCTAAAATTCCTTCTGTTCCTTGTCATCCTTGGGCTTTTCTATTGGCTGCCGTTTTGGGCTTTTTTCAATACTTTGGCTGTATATATCAACGATTATATCGATACGGCCAAGCTTTTCACCAGCGTAGCGGGAGTGTTAGGCGAAGGGGTGACAAAAGCACTTATATCCAGTGAAGTAGATGGGGTTTGGCGTATTAATGCCGAGGCAATTTCACATACCGGCTATATAATTATTATTTTCCAACTCCTTGTGTCAAGAATTTTCGAAAAGCAAAAAGCACTGGTTTCTTTTGTTATAGGAATTGTATTGATTTCTATTGGGTTTATTATCCTTGGATTGTCGGTGCTCACTGTGGGAAGCCTTGTTTTTCTTGGCGTTTTTGTTTTTGCTGTTGGCGAAATGGTTTCTTCTCCACGAATTCAGGAGTACATACTTTGGATTGCCCCAAAAGAAAAGGCAGGGCTTTATATGGGAGCTAATTTTTTAGCAACATTTATTGGTGCAATGTTTAGCGGAATTTACACTTGGTTGATGGGACGGTTCGAAGCTGCAGGCAATCCCCAGAATATCATGTTTACCCTTGCTGTCCATACGTTGCTTGGCATTGTCGCAATTTATTTTTTCACAAAAAAATTGGGCAGTTTTAAAGAGAGGGTAGAATGAGTAATTGGCTCTTACAACTTTTGAACGAAAAAAGAGGCATTTACATTTTTTATGTTTTGCCTATCCGATAAAGAATTATATTTGCGTGTATCAAAAAAAAGATCAAATAAATGAAAAAATTACCAATTATACTTAGTACCCTGGCATTGATCGGGGTAATTGGTTTGCTTGTTATGTTCCTGATTAGCAATCCATCGAAGAATAAGAGCAATGGCGAATCAGCAATAGCAGGCTCGGGCGGTTTAAAGATCGCTTATATTCTTACCGATTCTGTTCTCCTGAATTATCAATTGGCTATCGATTTGCACAAAGATTTCCTTAGCCAACAACAACAATATAATAGCGAGTTTAGCCGTAAACGCCAGAATCTTGAATCTCAAGCAACTGCATTTCAAGAAAAATTACAGCGTGGTGGCTTTTTAACCGAAGATCGTGCAGTGAAGGAGCGTGATAAAATACTTGGTATGGAACAAGAAATTCAGCAGCTTGATTATGAGTTGTCTTCGAAGTTGAGTCAATTAGAAGCATCTATTAATCAGCGCCTTTCTGATAGTATTCTTAACTATGTGAAAGAATATAACAAGAATCAAAATTATACGTTCATTTTTAGCAACACCGGAAATATTATTGTTGGAGCTCCGCAAAATAATATCAGTCGTCAAATTCTCGATGGCCTTAATGCCCGTTACAAGTCAGGTAAATAATAGTAAAAATCATATCTTTGAGACCGTGCTCATTATCTGAACACGGTCTTTTTTTATGACTGAAGATTTTGCAAATAGTTATTTCAAAAAATACGGAAATGCTTTCACCCAATTTCCTCAACAATTCTTTCCTCTCGATTTAATTGTCGTTATTCCTTGTTTCAATGAACCTGATATTGGCAAAACCATTCATTCGCTTGCACAATGTGAGGCAAATTCGTTGCGTGTTGCCTGTGTTGTTGTGGTCAATAGTAGTGAAGCATCGCCTCCTGAAGTGATTGAACAAAACGAAAAAACTATGGCAGAGCTTACTGCTGCAGGTGCAATGTTGGAAAATAAGATAAAACTCTTTGTGATTCATGCAGAAAAATTACCTGTGAAGCATGCTGGGGTTGGCTGGGCACGAAAAATTGGCATGGATTGGGCTGTGTCCCAGTTTAGATACTCGGGCAATCGTAATGGGGTAATTGTTTCTCTTGATGCCGATACCATTGTTGAGGAAAATTACCTGACGACAATTTGGTCATACTTTCAGCAACATACTAAAAGTGCAGCTGCTACTATTGCCTTCGAACATAGAATTGAGACAAATGATTCAAACGATCAGTTTGTTAGTGGTGCTATTGTTTGGTACGAACTGTATATGCGCTATTATCGCAATGCGCTTCGCTATGTTGGGTTTCCTGCTTCATTTTATACGGTTGGTTCTTGTTTTGCGGTGAGAGCTGATGCTTATGTGGCTCAAGGGGGCATGAATAGAAGACAGGCTGGCGAAGATTTTTATTTTCTTCATAAAATTGCCACGTTTGGCGGAGTTGGAGAAATAAACTCGACAACGGTTTTCCCCTCGGGCCGTATTTCCGATAGGGTACCTTTCGGCACCGGGCCAGTCATCAAAAAGTTTATTGAGGGGGATCGTTCTTACTGTTATTCTTTTGCATTGAAATCATTTCTTGTTCTGAACCCTTTTTTCATGAGAGTCGCCGATTTTTATTCAATAAACAGCGATGTGCCAGTTTCGTTTTTTTCTGCCAATAATCTGTTTCAAGAATTTTTAATGGCAAATGATTTGACTACCCAAATTGTAGAGCTAGCATCCAATTGTGGTTCTTGTGAGATATTCACCAAACGTTTTTTTCATCTTTTCAATGCTTTCATTGTGTTAAAATGGTTGAATTTTGCAGCTGATCATCCCGATGGTTATCCTCGGGAGTACCTTCCTGATTCATGTAGTAAACTTTTAGCTTTAATGGGTGTTTCTTTAACTGAAAATTTACATGAACCTAAATTAATGTTAAACCTATTTCGCCAGGTAGATAAGGATTATTCAATTCATTAATTTTGTAGAAAAAGATGGTATGAAGATTTTATTAGTTGTATTGGTTGCCAGTGTTATTCTAGCTATTGCCTTTTTTGGGCTGGCAATCCAGGTTATTTTTAAAAAAGATCATAAATTTCCAAATATCCATGTAAGCGGGAACAAAAAATTAGCTGAGAAAGGAATTAGCTGTGCGCAATCGTGGGATCGCATTGAGCAGGAAAAAGCCCGCAAAGAGATTAACCTTAAGAAACTTAAACTTTCAGAGAAGTAGTAAGTATTAATTTATTCGGTTGGTGATGGTTGTGGATTTTCTTCTGCCACTTCGGCGCTTACCAACTTTAGCTTTACGATCATTGTATTCTTAACAGAATTTGCGGCTTCAACAATTTCATCAAACTGGAACCCAAGGTTGTCGTTTTCGCTAGTGGCTAACTGCCGAATTTTACGTGGGGCAACCAAAAATACCAATTCATCGTTATCGGTAAGATATTGGGCTTTTTCAAAGGCTGAAATTCCGGCATTCTCAAAATAATTGTACGATTTTTTTGTCTTTTTGTCGTAAATAACATGATAAATTTCACGGCCAGTTTCAGTGGTGTAGTTCAGGAAGAAATAAGCGAAATTGTCGTTTTCCAGATATTTTTTTGTAGAAAAGTATCCCAGCCTGTTTATCATGATATATGAATCGTAAGGATCCATTGAGTGGAAAGAGGCCGGAAGGTTTTTCTGTCCAAAATTTAAAAAATAGGTCTCAACGGCAGTGTTATTATTGATTTTATAGGTAGAGTTTCCCAATAGCTCCCAAAGATAGATATTGTTGTTATGAGTTGAGAATGCATAACTTTCGAAAGGAGTACATTTCGATACGAGCCGGAGCTGGCGGTCAATTACTTTGCCATTTTTATCGGCATGAATGAGCCTGAATTGAGATTCTTTGTTGTTCCATCCGGTATAGAGCCAATAGTTTCCTTTCTGGTCGCGAATGAAATCGGACGGGGCTACAGGCAGAAAAACTTGGTCGATTTTTTTACCTGAATAAGAAAAGCGGGATAATGCAAGGTTTTCGAAATTGAAAATCTCTACTTGCTTAAGTGTTGCATTAATACTGAATTTTGAAGGGTTGTTCAGTAGCGGAAGATTTTTTTGTCCGGTATCACGTTTCTGTGTGGTTATCGTGTCGAGTAGTTCACCTTGATTGTTGAAGCGAAAAACACTCTGGGTGAATTTATTGTCAAGAATAAAGTAATTTTCGCCATCGACTTTTAATTCCATGTCGGGAGCAATTGCCCCCATTTTTTCATACGAAAGTGGGATGAATGAGATTTCACTAATTAATTCCGATTCGACGAAGTTCTCTTGTATTGGTTGCTGAACCGTAATTTCAATTTGCGACTTTCCGGTAATGACAAGTGCAAGCAATAGCGAAAGAATAAGGATCTTTTTGTGTTTCATTTTGGTAAAATATTTCACAATAAAAATACAAATATTATCATCTTTTCGAATATCAAAAAGAATGCCCTTTTTTGTTTATTGGCTAATTTGTTGCTTTAATTTTTTGAAAGCTTCGTCTGCAGTAAGTTTGCCTTCAATTACTTCGTTGAAAAATAGGTTTTTATCCTCGTTTTTATTGTTTAATATCCACGCATTTTTTTCCGAATATCGGTACGAGTTATCTTTGTAAGCTGTTTGTACATGGTGCGAAAAGTTTTCGAAATGATCTTTCCCGAATGTGATGTCTGTTAAGTTTCCTTTTATTCCTGTTGGGCATTTGGTTTGGCGCACCCATGTTTCGGCCATCGAGGGTTTATTCATGGCTAGTAGGAACTTAACCGCTTCGTCACGGTGTGGTGAGTTTTTCAATACGCCCCACATTACCTGATAAATTGTTGGGTAAACTGTTTGTTTCCCGAAAATCGGAAATTCTGCGGGCATACAGTTTTGGGTTTTCTTGGGATCAATATTCTCCCATATATTATACATCCAGGAACCATTGACGTAAAAAAGGCATTCTTCGTTGAGTAGCGAAGCTGTGGTATTATTCCAGTTTACTTTTTGCCAATTGGGATTAAGAGGCTTATATTTTGATAGCTCTTCCATTGCTTGGAGGGTTTTGTGCCACGCGTTAAGCCTGTTGTTGGTTATTTTATCGAGAAAGAATTCTTCGGGGCTATCGAGCAGCGAGGCAAAGAGCTGAACAGCTATGGCCCGGGCTGTGGGCCAGTCGGCCGACTCGTAAATTGGCGTAATATATTCGCTCGGATTACGTTGGTTGTAATTATAAACGGCTTTAATATATCCTAAGAAATCGGAATAGGTCATCCCGTATTGTTTAATTTCTATTCCCAACTTCTTTGCCACATTCAAATTGCACCAGAGCGCCCAAAATTGACCTTCAATGTATGGCCCGGGTATTATTCCGTTCCATTCTTCTTTTGCTTTCTCTGTTAATAATTCCGGCAGGGTTCCTTGCCTGAATTCTTCAATTTCACTAAAGTCTACGAGGTATTTCTTGGGCCAATCGGGATCTCCTAAAAGAGTTGAAATCTCAAAATATTCACTGTTAAGGCGGACGATATCCCATGATGGTTTTTTTTCTTTTAGTACAGAAACTACGAATTTGCGGTTGCTATATAAATCTTCGCGATTATAATATACCTCTTCAGGGAACTTAAGGTTGATGTTTACTTCCTGATTTATTAAGCTATATTCTCTTACGAAATTCCGGACAAGGTCTTCGCGTTTCCCTTCCTTATACCAATGTCCAATGAAATTTATAGTGGTTTTTTGCTCAATCTTCGACAGCGGCTTACTTTCCATGTATTGTGTCCTGTCGTCTTTGCACCCATTGAATAACATAATCATCAGAAATACAATGATGAAAGGAATATGCTTTTTGAGGACAGTATTTAGTTTTGCTTTATTCATTTTGTTCATCGATTTTTTCTTTTACTTTGAAAAAACGGGACTTTAACAATTCCAAATTAACCAATTATGATAATCCCGTTTTGTAAATTTTTGTTTACCGTATTATTGCGGTTTTGAGTCGAATTTTATATGCTATTCTTCAATATTAAAGAACCTAATGCTTTGTTCAAGCTCAAGGGCTTCATTTTTGAGAACTTCAGAGTTTCGTGCCATATCTTCAGCAGTTGCTGAATATTGCTGAATAACCAGATTGAGTTCCTGGATTGCGCTATTGATTTGCGAAGCTCCATTGCTCAATTCGCTGCTCGATATTGATATGTCATCGACAAGTTTCGAGGTCTTTTCGATTTCTGGTGCGAGCTTCATCAAGAAGTCGTGGGCATTGTTAGTAATGGTTACCGATTTTGAAGATAACTTTGTGATCTCGTCGGCTGCAATGCGGCTGTTTTCAGCTAATCGACGAACTTCTCCGGCAACAACTGCAAACCCTCGGCCCTGTTCTCCTGCACGAGCGGCTTCAACGGCTGCATTGAGTGCCAAAATGTTGGTTTGAAAGGCTATGTCGTTTACTATGGAAATCTTTTCTGAGATTTCTTTGATATATTTCAAGCTTTCCTGTTCTCGTTCAATAAGTTCAGTAATTCCTTCGGCAGCTTTGTCTGATATTAGTTGTGTTTGTTTCGCATTACTGTTACTGTCTTGTATTACTGCAGCCATTTCTTCAACTGAGGAAGAAACTTCTTCTGCCGAGGCTGCCTGTTGCATCGAGCCTTGTGCAACTTTAAACGAAATTGAGCTTATTTGTTTACTACTGCCATTAACTTTGTTCGCTCCTTGGGCAATACGTGTTGCAATGTCTCGAAGTTTTTCATTTAAACTGTTAATTGTTGAACTGAGGAGCCCAATTTCATCTTCAGAATCAACTTTCAATAAGTCTTTTGAAAGCTTCCCTTTTTGCATTTCTGTTAAGCGAGCTAAGATTCCATGAATCTTTTTAGTAAAATACCTGTTGAAAAGGAAAATAATTACTGCCGATGTAAGTATAATGCAAAGCAGCGATCCTAAGAGGAACATGAATACAATGGAAGACCGTTGCGCTTTTAACCTGTCCATTTTCGCAATTATAAAAAGATGCCCCAGAAACTTTCCATCATCGAGCTGCAATGGGCTTATGGAGACGAAATAATCTTTCCCATTTTGGTTCATGTTTTGAAATACCGATTGGCTGATTTCTTGCTTCAGTGCAGCAAAGCTGTTAAGCAAACTAACTTCATCGCGCTTTTTTCCAAGATAATCTTTATTGAGCGAGAAATATACATTCCCGTTTGCACCAATAATAATACATTCTTCTATTGTTTCCCCAACAAGGTTTTCCATCGTTGGTTTGTCTTCGACAGTTTCGTACCGTAGTAGGCCTTTCGACATCAGGTAAGCAGGCGTTTGGAATTTTTGCTTTAGCCCGTCGTTTATTTGCGAAGTGAAACTATTACTGTAAAAAACACCGAGGGCAAGTAAGGCAACAAATTCGGTTACAATAATAAGAATCCCTATTTTGTACGATAGTTGCTTGAGTTTGAAATTGAATAGTGCTGCCATAATACTAATTATTTTAAGAAATCGGTTAAGTATGCAGCTTAAATTTATGAAATAAATTCTTAATGAGGGGGAATATTATATCATTTGATTTGCAGTATCAAAAAAAAAGAGGTTTCATTCGTTTTTATTGAAACCTCTCTTTATATGAAGATATACAGTGCTAATTTCCAAAGTCATCAAAGAAAATATTTTCTTTGTCGACACCCAGGTCGTAGAGCATTTTATTAACAGCGCTGGTCATTGGGCCGGGACCGCACATGTAGTATTCTATGTCCTCAGGAGCATCGTGATTCTTGAGGTAGTTGTCATAAATTACCTGATGAATAAATCCAACAGGGCCAGTCCAGTTGTCACCTGGTTGTGGGTCACTTAAGGCAATGGTAAATTTAAAATTCGGAAATTCTTTTTCTATTGCGCGGAATTGTTCTTCATAAAAAATTTCACGAACAGAGCGGGCGCCGTACCAGTACGATACTTTTCTCCCCGTTTTCACGGTGTGGAACAGATGGAAAAGGTGTGAACGCAAAGGGGCCATACCTGCACCGCCGCCAATATAAAGCATTTCATTGTTTGTTTCCTGGATGTGGAATTCACCGTAAGGTCCCGAGATGGTTACTTTGTCGCCTGGTTTGCGAGAGAAAATATACGACGAACATATCCCTGGAGAAACATTTGCCCAGCCGTTCTTCTGTCGGTCCCATGGTGGGGTTGCAATTCGGATATTCAACATGATGATATTCCCTTCAGCAGGGTGGTTGGCCATAGAATAAGCGCGATATGTCTCTTCGTTGTTTTTGATGTTCAAATCCCAGAGCTTGAATTTATCCCATTCATCGCGATATTTTTCTTCTACTTCAATGTCTTTGCTGAAATCACATTCGTATTTGGGCACATCAATCTGAATATAGCCTCCAGAACGGAAATTTAAGCTCTCACCAGCTGGGAGTTTTACCACAAATTCTTTGATGAAGGTAGCTACGTTACGGTTTGAAACAACTTCGCATTCCCATTTCTTGATACCCATTATTTCTTCGGGAATTTTGATTTTGATATCCTCGCGTACTTTAACTTGGCACCCTAAACGCCAATTGTTTTGTTGTTCTTTGCGGGTGAAGAAGTTTGTTTCTGTTGGAAGGATCGACCCACCGCCTTCTTCAACCTGGCAACGGCACATTCCACACGAACCTCCACCGCCACAAGCCGAGGGGAGAAAGATTCCTTGTTCAGATAACGTTGAAAGAAGAGTATTACCAGGGTTTGTGTTAATTTCTTTCTCATCGTTGATGGTTACCTTAACCTCGCCCGATGGGGTAAGTTTTGCTTTGGCAAAAAGCAGAGTGGCAACAAGGATAAGTATTATTGTCAAAAATGCGATAATACTCGTAACGATTACAAGTGTTGTTGAAACTAATATCATTGTATTCAAATTTTGACCATTAAAGTGTAATTCCCATGAAACTCATGAAGGCAAGGCTCATTAAGCCGGTAACGATAAATGTAATACCAATGCCCTTGAGTGGTGCCGGAATGTGATTGTATTTCATCTTCTCGCGAACAGCAGCAAGCGATACAATGGCAAGAGCCCACCCAAATCCTGAGCCTAATCCCCAGGAAAGTACTTGTCCGATGTTTTCGTATTCGCGTTGCTCCATGAACAGTGAACCTCCAAGAATTGCACAGTTCACTGCAATGAGTGGCAGGAATATCCCTAGTGAATTGTATAACGAAGGAGAGAACTTCTCGATCACCATTTCAACTAATTGTGTCATAGCAGCAATGGTCGCGATGTAAATCATGAAGCTCAAAAAAGAAAGGTCTACATCTTTGAAGCTTTCACCAAGCCATGACAATGCTCCAGGTTTCATTACATACTCTAAAAGCAGGTAGTTTACAGGAACAGTAATGATTTGAACAAAAATAACTGCGGCTCCTAATCCAATCGATGTCTTAACTGTTTTTGATACTGCCAGGAAAGAGCACATGCCAAGGAAAAAGGCAAAGATCATATTGTCGATAAAAACCGACTTGACAAATATGTTAATCATTTCTTGCATAATCGTTGTCTTTTAGAGGTTATTCTTTTTCAATCAGTTCCTTATTGTAACTGCGCTGGAACCAAATAATGCAGCCAACCAAAATAAGAGCCATGGCTGGCATAATCATCATCCCATTGTTTACATAGCCTGCTTCGTAAAAAGCTTTTGGCATAATCTGGAATCCCATTAACGTTCCCGATCCGAAAAGCTCGCGGAAGAATGCGATAATAATCAGAATCATCGCATAACCAGCACCGTTCCCTAGTCCGTCTAGAAATGATGGCCATGGTTTGTTACCCATAGCAAACGCTTCGAGGCGCCCCATAATGATACAGTTAGTGATAATCAATCCAACGTATACCGAAAGTTGTTTGCTTACATCGTATACGAAGGCTTTCAGCACTTGGTCAACTAAAATTACCATAGTGGCAACAATAACCAACTGAACAATAATGCGTATACGTGAAGGAATATAGTTTCTCAACATCGAGATTACAAGGTTTGATATTGCGGTAACCACAATAACCGAAAGCCCCATAACAATGGCATTTTTTAACTTAACGGTTACTGCCAGAGCCGAACAAATTCCTAAAATTTGAACGGTAACTGGGTTTTGCAGGTTCAGCGGACCTGACAAAAGCTTTACATTTTTTGATGAAAAAATACTCATCGCAATCAGTTTTAATTATTGACGATTTTGAATGAAAAATGGTTTGTACAGAATCAAGCAGCTGTCGAGCATAGCTTCAAGCCCTTTCGAGGTGATTGTTCCACCCGAAATGGCATCAACACCATGAATATCTCCTTCTTTTGCTCCGCCTTTATGTACTTTAATGGAGACAAATTGATCAGAATTTTCGAAGATTTGTTTGCCTTCGAAAGGCTGCTGAAAACTTTTAGTAGCGATTTCGGCGCCTAACCCAGGAGTTTCTCCTTGGTGATCAAATACTGCTCCATACACGGTATTCATATCGGGTAAAAACGACATATAACCCCAGATTGGTCCCCAAAGCCCTTTCCCCCTTAGCGGGGCAACATAGGCATTCGACCCGTTTTCTAATGAGGCAATAAATACAGGCAGCATTCTTTCTTTAGCTGGCTTGCTTTGTTCATTTTTAATATCTAGGGTGAAAGCATCTAAACCATCAACTTTTTCACCGTTGTTGTTTACCACAAAACTGCTGGTAATGTATTTTGCATAGAGTTCTACGGCATTATCCGGGGTCGATGATATTTTCACCGAAGCAAGTATATTCTGTTTTTTTTCTACTTCAATATTTTTATCCTGATATGGTTTCAGGTTCATTGCTGCTGTTGAAAGTAGCAGGGCAACAAGCACTACCATTACCGCCGAGAAGATAAAAATATAGGTATTACTGAAATTCTTCATTGCGTTCCTGTTTATGCGTTTTTTTTAACTAAAAACCTTTTTTGCCGATGTTTGATGTGCGATTGTACAACGAAGTAGTCAATCAGCGGAGACCAAACATTCATTAGCAATATCGCAAGCATCATCCCTTCGGGGTAGGCAGGGTTGAATACCCTGATCAATACCACGAAAGCTCCGATCATGAACCCGTAAATCCATTTGCCTCTTTCTGTGTGCGGGGCTGTTACTGGGTCGGTGGCCATAAACACGGCACCAAAAGCAAAACCTCCGATAAGTAAATGGTAATATGCTGGCACTGCCATATATTCATTGAGCGCGAATGCGTTGCATAAAAGTCCAATGGAGAGGACACCAATAACAGTCGAAAGCATAATTTTCCAACTGGCAATTCCTGTGAAAAGAAGAATTGCGGCGCCAATTAATATGGCTAATTTCGAGGTTTCACCAATGGACCCGGGAATAAAGCCCATGAAAAGATCGCTCATTGAGGCCATATTTTGTGTTGCACCTTGAGCGAGTTGAGCCAGTGGCGTAGCACCTGAGAAACCGTCTATAGCAGCTTGGTCGGGTAGTCCATATATCCAAACCTTGTCGCCCGACATTTCTGAAGGGTATGCAAAGAAAAGAAATGCACGTGCAATAAGAGCCACATTCATAATGTTGTATCCGGTGCCGCCAAATATTTCTTTTCCAAAAATTACAGCAAAAGCAACGGCAAGCGCCAACATCCACAGCGGAGTATTTATAGGAATGATGAGTGGTATAAGTATCCCGGTTACTAAATATCCTTCGTTTACTTCGTGCCCTCGTATTTGTGCCGAGGCGAATTCAATGCCAAGCCCTACTACATAAGAAACAATAAACAACGGGAGGAATTTCCAAAACCCGAAGAAGAAGTGTCCCAGCAGCGAGCGTTCAATGCCAAATGCTAGCCCGTTTTGGTAACCAACATTCCAGCAGCCGAAAAGAAGGGCTGGTAACAAAGCTAACACAACAACAATCATGGTTCTTTTCAGGTCGATCACGTCGTGAATGTGTGACCCCGATTTTGCTGTGTGGTTAGGAGTGAACAGGAACGTTTCGAACGCGCCGAACGTCGATCCTAGCTTTTCGAATTTGCCACCTTTCTGAAAAAGCGGTTTATTCTTATCGATATATTTTCTAAGAGAATTCATCTATTTCTTGTTCATTTTATCTTGTTAACCAAGTTCTTTCACCACCATGCTGATTCCTTTTCTGAGTATCTGCTGAACCTCAATTTTCGAAGTACAAACATATTCACAGAGAGCCATGTCTTCTTCTATAACTTCGTGAATGCCAAGTTGTTCCATTTTGTCGAAGTCTTCAGCAATAATGGCCTTTATAAGATGTACAGGAAGGATTTCCATTGGCAATACTTTTTCGTATTGTCCTGTCATTACATAGGCTCGTTCTTCGCCATTGAGGTTGGCATCGGCACGGTACTTTTTCCCAGGGTTGAGCCATGAAAAATAAGCTCGCGAAACGCTGAATTTGTTGAAGCGTGGCATTGCCCACCCCATAAATTCGTAATTGTCGCCTTCGGGTATTACCGTGATTTGATTATGGTAAAAACCAAGGTATCCGTTTGAATCGCTTTTAACCCCGGTGAGTACATTGCCCGAGATAATTCGTTCGTTAACTTCTTTTTTTGTTCTTCCGGCAACCAGCGAATTAATTTCAGCACCAGAAATTGTTTTTAGGTAGCATGGCGATTTTACTTCGGAACCTGTGATTGCAATGGTTTCCGAAAAATCGAGCTTCCCGTTGGTGAATAAACGGCCAATGAAAAGTACTGCCTGAGGACTAAGTGTCCATACGTTGATCCCTTTGTCGATCGGTTTCAGATGATGAATTTGAATGCCAACGTTGCCTGCTGGATGTGGTCCTTCAAAATAATTGATTTCCACCCCTTTCATTGATGAAAGTTTTGAACCGTTGCGCAGACCAAGGAATACTTTTCCCGATGTTAATTTCGAAAGCACCTCGAGGCCGGTTTGAAACGCTGCGGTTTCAGTTCCGACGATAAAGTCGAAATCGGGTGCCAATGGGGCAGAATCGAATCCCGAGACAAAAATGTCGCGCGGAGTGTCGCTTGGCTTGGCTATCAGCCCAAATGGACGCTGGATGATGTAAGGCCAAAGACCGCTGTCTAGCAGCTGTTTGATAATTTCTTCCCTACCGGCCGATTTCCAACCCGAAACATTAAACTCAATTGAATCGTTTTTGTTGTCTGATTCAATGATCACTTCGAGTATCATTCTATGGTCGCCGCGATTGATATTCACTACTTTACCACTTACCGGCGATACAAATTGTATCTCGGGGTTGTATTTGTCGTGAATAATTGGAGTTCCGGCTTTCACAATGTCATCAGCCTTTACGGAAAGTTTTGGGACTAGCCCCTTAAAATCGGAAGGTTTGATAGCAAATGTTGCCGACGATAATGGTGTTTCAACCACCAGTTCGGCTTTTCCTTGCAGCTTAATATCTAAACCTTTCTTAATTCTTATAGTATTCGACATTGCTGTTATTTTTTAGAGGGACAAAGGTATATATTTTAATAAATTAAACTCAAATTGAGCCAATAATTGATTGATCGTTTTTCTCGCTTTAGTTTTTTGTTGTCTTCGGGAGATAAAAATAATACATTTAATTTTTATGTTTTATTGTAGCCTATTTGTTTGATTTGGTAATTTTTTGAGATGGTGATAATTAATCCCTATGCACTTCGTTTTGAATTGGCATTGGGTTTGTTTTGTTTCCCGTTTCAAATGTTAATTTTGTGTAAAAATCAGTAGAATGAAACAAGTATATATTTTTCTGTTTGTGTCAATGTTTTCGTTGTATGCATGGTCGGTGAATCTTCCTAACCCTGTTGTCGATGCCATATATTCCGATCAGTTTAAGACTGTTCAATTTCATCCCGTAGGCAAAAGCCTTGAGCCTCCGGTAGTTTTTTTCAACAACATGCAGCAGCTATGTTTGTCGTTCGATGACTTGTCTAATGAGGTTCAAAATCTGTATTATACAGTTTTTCATTGCGATAGAAACTGGAAAATTTCTGCAATACCCCAAGAAGAATATCTGCTGAATTTTACCGACTTTGTGCTTGATGATTATGCGTTTTCTAAAAATACATTGGTAAAATATGTCAATTATCAGCTTCTTTTACCTAATGACGATGTAGATATAAAATATTCGGGGAATTGGGCCGTAGTTGTTTTCAATAAAGATCATCCTGACGAGCCTCTTATTGTGAAAAGGTTTTTTGTGGTGGAACCTGTTGTTGGTCTCGATGCACGAATTCGAGATAACCGCTTTGATGTTTCAGGGGGCGCCAAGCAGGAAATCGATTTTGTTTTGTCGAAAAATGGTTTTCAGGTTCGCAATCCTCGTACCGATTTGAAAGTTGTTGTTTCACAGAATTTTCGTTTCGACAATGCTGTTTCTAACTTAAATCCCTTATTCGACGATGAGAAAAAACTTGAATATGGTCTTAATTCGGAGATTAATTTTACTGGCGATAATGAATATCGTTCTTTCGAATTTCGTGAAATTGAATTTCCAGGCAGGGGTGTTGAGTCTATAAAACTTCACCGTCCATTATATCATATAACGCTGAAGCCCGATAAAATAAGGCGTGGTGAACGCTATTCATCTGATCGTGAAATTAATGGATTATACCGGGTCGAAATGTATCGTTCTGACTACCCGGAGGTTGAGGCTGATTATATGATGGTTCATTTTACGTTGAAAATGGAACAAGTGCTGGCCGGAGGCGGGGTATATGTTTTCGGGGCACTTACAAACCGTGAATGTTCTAAGCAGAACGAGATGAAGTGGAATCCTGAAGAAAACCAGTATGAATTATCGCTCTTGCTGAAACAAGGTTATTATAACTACTGCTATGCGTGGAAAGATCAACTCTCAAACAAAATTCAAATAGGAGCATTGGAAGGAAGTCACACAGAGACCGAAAATGAGTATCGGGTATATGTGTATTACGGGCGGAATACCGATCGTTACGACCGACTGATCGGCTACGGGGTATTCAATTCGCTAACTAACCGCAGCTATCAAAACAGATAGAACGGCTGCCTTTATTTTTTGATTTTCTGATTTATATGACTTTTGTAACTGATTTTTATTAGCAAATAAAAGTTCAGCGGATCATAAATTTGTTAGGATAACCAATTAATCCGGTTGAACCATGGCAAAGGGATTTTTTACGCTACCCGAGGCAAAAAACGAAGCTGTAAAGTTATACCGGCCTCAAAGTCCCGAACGTATTGAATTGCAAGCAATGCTGCAGAAATTACGTTCATCAGAGATTGAAATTCCGATGGTTATAGGTGGAAAAAAAGTTTTTACGACCGATCGGGTCCGAATGTTTCCGCCCCATGAAATCAAGCATACCCTGGGGCATTATTCACAGGGTGATTCAACGCACCTCGCTATGGCTATTGATGCGGCGCTGGCTGCCCGGCCTCGTTGGTTGCAATTACCCTGGCAACATAGGGCTTCGATTTTTCTGAAAGCTGCTGAACTTATTTCCGGCCCTTTTCGTTCGAAAATCAATGCGGCCACCATGCTTGGCCAGTCGAAAAATGCCTATCAGTCTGAAATTGATGCTGCCTGTGAACTCTCCGATTTTTTCAGGTTTGGTGTAAAATATATGGCCGAAATATATGAAATGCAACCCGAATCATCTCCGGGAATCTGGAACTATAATGAATATCGTCCGCTTGAAGGATTTGTTTTTGCGTTAACCCCTTTCAATTTTACTTCCATTGCAGGGAACCTTTCGTCGGCTCCGGCTATGATGGGAAATGTCTGTATTTGGAAGCCCTCGAAAAATGCTGTGTATTCAGCATCAGTAATCATGGAAGTGTTAATGGAGGCAGGAATCCCTGATGGGGTAATCAATATGGTTTTTGTTCCGGGGGCGGTGGCTTCTGAGGTGCTTCTTTCGCACCGAGATTTTGCCGGGATACATTTCACCGGATCAACGCCTGTTTTTCAGGAGATTTGGAAGAAAATCGGAGAAAATATTGATCGATATAAAAGCTATCCGCGTGTAGTGGGTGAAACTGGTGGAAAAGATTTCATTTTTGCCGACCCAACATGTGATGTTACGGCGTTGGTTACTGCTTTTGTGCGCGGGGCTTTCGAATTCCAGGGACAAAAATGCTCGGCAGTTTCCCGCGCGTATATTCCCCAATCGGTTTGGCCAAGTTTTTGGAAGGAAACCGAAACTATTCTTTCTCATTTAAAAATTGGGCCACCAGAAGATTTCACCAATTTCATCAATGCTGTGATTGACGAAGATTCGTTTGATAAGCTAAAAAGATATATCGACAACGCAAAAACTGATTCTGATGTGGAGTTAGTGTATGGGGGGAAATGCGACAAAAGCATAGGGTACTTCATTGAACCCACAGTGATTGTTACGAAGAACCCCGGCTACGTGACTATGCGCGAGGAACTTTTTGGTCCGATTGTTACGGTTTATGTATACGACGATAACCGATTGGATGAAACATTGGATATGGTCGACAACACTTCTACGTATGCCCTAACCGGAGCGGTTTTTTCGCAAGACAGGAATTCTATTTCCAAGATAAGCGAAAAGCTAGTCGATTGTGCCGGAAATTTTTACATCAACGATAAACCAACCGGTGCTGTAGTTGGTCAGCAACCTTTTGGAGGTGGAAGAGCTTCTGGCACAAACGATAAGGCTGGTTCGGTATTCAATCTCCTGCGGTGGGTAAATATACGCACCGTGAAAGAAAATTTTCTTCCGCCCAAAAATGTTTTATATCCTAGTTTTGAGCCAGATGTTGATTGACTTTTTCGGTGTAAATTAATTCAGATTCAAAAACCGTTTTGTAGGGCATAACATGCAATCCCTGCAAAATAGCCTGCCATTGCCAGCAGTGATATCTTTTTTAGATACCAGCCAAATTCCATTTTTTCGAGCCCCATAACGGCAACTCCCGCTGCAGAACCAATGATGAGAATACTTCCACCGGTACCAGCACAATATGCCAGCAATGTCCAAAATTTACCATCTTGTAAAAATAATTGAAGATAGTCGGGGTTGGAAGCTATTGCAAGAGCCTCGGGTGTGGCAACGGTATGCATACCCATTGCTGCAGCAACTAGGGGAACATTGTCGATGATGGATGAAAGTAAGCCAATTATAGTGTTTATGGAGTAAACGTTATTCAGGTGCTTGTCGAGAGTTGAAGACAAAAGAGCCAAGTGCCCTGCACTTTGCAATGCATTCACAGCCATAAGTATTCCTAAAAAGAATAAAATGGTAGGAACATCAATATTTTTAATAACTCGCGAGACCGTAAGTTTTTCGTTCTTGTCGATGTCCTTTTTTCTGTGGTACATTATTTCGGTGAAAATCCAAACGACTGAAAGGCCAAGCAGCATGCCCATAAAAGGCGGCAAATGAGTAGTTACCTTAAAAACTGGCACAAACAATAAAGCGGCAACACCCAACGCAAGCAATACCCACCTTTCGTTGTCGGTTATAATTTTATTCTTTCCGTGTTTTTCGGCGCTTTCTAATTTATGTTGTTCTACTTTTCCTTTCAGTGTGAACGACAAAATTACCAGAGGTACGATAAGTGAAATCAGACTTGGCAAGAACAATGAGGGAATTATCCCGGCAGAAGTAATGTTGCCGTTTATCCAAAGCATTATTGTGGTAACGTCGCCAATGGGAGACCAGGCACCACCAGCATTTGCCGCAATAACAATTATACCGGCCATAAGCCAGCGTTCGTGCTTATCGGGTATAATTTTTCGCAGTAGGGCCACCATAACAATTGCGGTGGTAAGGTTGTCGAGGATCGACGACATGAAAAAGGTGATTATCCCTATGACCCATAGAAGTTTAACTTTGTTTCGCGTAGTTATGCGGTTGGTTATTATACTGAAGCCTTCATGTTGGTCCACAATTTCAACAATGGTCATGGCTCCCATCAGGAAAAACAAAATCTCAGAAACTTCGGCAAAATATTTCAATAATTCATTCTCTGCTATAAAATGAATGAATTGCTCATATATAGGAAGTTGTGCTACTTGAGGATGTATGTTGATGAATTCGCTGAAATTTGGACTTGAGGGACCTAAAATGCTCTCTGCGCCAAGAATGTATACAACCCATAAACTTATGCCCATGAAAAGGGCTGTTGCGGCTTTATTAATGTTGACCGTGTGTTCTAATGCAATGAAAACATACCCAACAATAAACAGGATAACCATCAATTCGAACATGATAAATTCTTTTAGATGAAAATAAATCTTGATTTTTTTTAAGGCCGCAAAAGTAGATTTATAAGAGAAAGAAGGTGATAATTATATTTTTTTTATCATGTTCTTTATAATTTCTTAATGACTGTTTTTTGAATGTCAATTGATGAGAACTTTTTTTTAATGATTCAGGGATTTATTGTTTTGTCATCCAGCTATCTCGGTTGGCTCAGTTGCCAGGCCGTTCTTGTCGATGCAAATGCGTCGTAAGAATTCGTCGAGGGATTCATTGTTTTCTGCTAGTATGAATAGCTTGTCGCCAGACTCAATAACCGTAGATCCGTTAGGTGTGAAAAATTCATTGCCCCGCTCTATGATTGAAATTAGTGTTGTGGGTGGCAAATCAAGGTCAACGATTTGTTTCCCTAATGTCGGGCAGTTTTCTGGAACCAAAAGTTCGGTGAGCATCGATTTAATACTATCGAATAAATGAAGGTCAGTTTGTGTGGGTTTTTTTTCTTCGGCAGGGAGAGAAAGTTTCAGAAGTCTCGATACAAACGGCAGGGTTGTTCCTTGAATAAGAACTGAGGTTAACGAGATAAAAAATACGATATTGAAAATCATGCTTGCTTTTTCGGCTCCGGCTAGCAAGGGGTAAGTAGCAAAAACAATGGGTACAGCCCCGCGAAGCCCAACCCAAGAAATGAAATTTTTGTTTCTGACCTCTGTTTTAAACGGAATGAGGCAGAGAAACACGCTCAGCGGGCGGGCAACTATTATAAGGAATGCAGAAATAATAAGCCCTACCCCCATGATTGGGACAATTTCGCTCGGGAAAACCAACAAACCAAGTGTTAAGAAAAGAACTATTTGCATTAGCCATGCAAAACTGTCGAACGACTTTATGAATTTTTTCTTGTGTATTAGCTCTTGATTTCCGAGAAAAATGGCTGTGAGGTAAACCGACAAGAATCCATTTCCACCTATGAAATTTGTGGATGAATAGCTAAAAAACATAATTGCAATCATTAGTACGATATAAAGCCCTTCATAGTCGAGTTTAATTCCGTTTATGATTGTTTTACTTAATTTACCAATGATTAATCCCATTGCTCCACCAATAATAATCTGGGAAAAGAAAAGAGGAATAACACTAGCCAATCCTGCATTTTGGTTTATTACAAGACCGGTAAATGCAATGGTGAGCACATAAGCCATTGGGTCGTTACTGCCACTTTCCAATTCCAACGTAGGCCGAAGATTTCCTTTTAATGCCAGCCCTTTGGAACGTAATATGGAAAAAACAGCCGCCGAATCGGTTGAGGAAACAATTGAACCAAGCAAAAGTCCCTCATAAATGGTGAAATCGGTAACTGCCCAGACGAAAAAACCTAGCGTAACAGCAGTGATCAACACTCCCACAGTGGAAAGTGTAATGCCCTGCCAAAGAATGGGCTTAATTGCTTTCCAGTCGGTGTCAAAACCTCCTGAAAACAGGATGAAGTTTAGTGCAATAATGCCAATGAATTGTGTCGATTTAGGATTGTCGAAATAAATGCCTCCAATACCCTCTGAGCCAGCTAACATGCCAATGGCCAAGAAAAGCACAAGAATTGGTACCCCAAAGCGGCTCGATGTTTTTCCCGCAAAGAGCGAAATAAACAGCAAAATAGATCCTGTAAGTAATATATTGTCGGCTGTTAAATTCATTGTTAGAATTTTGTGTTTCTCAAAATAAGAAAAAACAGCATAAAAAGCATATGCTCTAATCTTTTTTTGCTGAACAGATATAAAAGATTAAAGAGTCTTGCTGAAAAGATAGACCCTTTAATCTATTACAACTACTGTTTTGAGTTAATGTAAGTTGTTATTATTTTCTGCCATTTTGATGCTAAATGATAGCGTCCGTCAAATTCGTTAAAATCTTGTACCAGATTGTAGAATTCGAACATGATTTTCTGTTGCAGCCCTATTGACAGGGTTAGCTCTAAAAAAATGTGTTGAGCTGAGGGTTGCCCCGTTTTCGAGTCTCCATTTTTGTAATGTTCAGGAATAAGCTTGCATTGGGTCACTTCGCAAAGCGAAATTTTAATTGGTTGAACATCCGGTTTCTTTGCGAAAAAGAGTATCTTATTGGTCTCGTCTATGCCAATACAAGTAGTACCCCAACTATCTGATTGGGAAATTGTACATTTTGATTCGTTGGCAAAAGCAAACAATTCTTTTTTTGTTTGTTTTTTTTTGCGATTAATACTCAGAAGGATTAAAGATATTGGAATTGCACATAACGCTACCAGTGCAATTACTTTTATTGTTATTGCTATATTCATTTCTATAGATTAATATGTTTAAAATTTCCAGACAAATAGGCTTGTCTGATTGCTTTTTTTTTGAGAAACGATAATAGCGCTTACCAAAAGCTATGAAAAGGAAACACAATATCGAATGAGTGAAAGAAAACTATTGTGTTATATGTTGTTGTGTAATTTCTTAAGGTGTTTAGAAAGAGGTTTCTTTCTGCATACAATAATAGGCAGAATGTTTGGAGTACTTGGTTTCTTTGTGTTTTTGTCAGCTGTGGTACCGATAAGGTGTGATAGTTTTCAGTAATGATCCCTGATGAATGGCTTGAAATGCTGACTGGGGAGAATGCATAGTTTTTCGTAGGGATTTCTGTTTCAGAAAGGCTCTTCAGCGCAACAGCAGGTTCGCTTTTTATCGATACTATCGATAAGGCCAGTAAAGCAGCAATTGTGCAAATTAATATGTGGGAAAATTTACGCATGCAGGGAAAATACTAACTTTTCAGGACTTTCAATCAGGAAAAACAATGAAAACGATACAATCTTAGTGTTTATTTATAATACCCGGCTTATGTTTAAAAAAGAAGACTTGTCCATTTAGGTATCCTTTCTTTATTCCTTCACTCGAAATATACAAGCTTCCATCGGGCATGAAAGCTAATCCTTCTGGCTTGTAAAAAATTTCTGCCGGTAGAGGGTAAACTGCTGAAAGTTTGTTGCTTTGGTATACTGCGAGTAGTTTGTTCGATGCAGATAAAATATACATTTCATTCGTTAACGGATGTATTGCAATAGCCGAAGGATTAAATTGAAGGTTGGTTGAATTTGCAAACGCGTAGTCGTCTTTAACTTTCCTGACGATTTCTTTTGTGTCGATTGTTAGGGCCAATTTTGCTGACCTCATTTCTTTTGTGTCTGTTTTGTAAATGTTTCGTTGCCAGCTTTCTCCATCGATAGGCTGATCTTTACAGACGATATACAACAGGTGGTCGTTTTGGTTATAAAAAATCCCTTCGACATTCAAACTATTGAGTTGCAGTACGGTTTGCTTAATTTTTCCATCGAAATTTGCCACGTTGAAACTGAAAATTGTACCATCGCTCCGGAGTATATATAGGTTTGCACCATCGCTAGTTACATCTTCAAAATCGCCAACATCGGTAAAACGGTGAAGGCCGCTAATGCTTTCTTTTTTTAAATCGTATTTAAACACCACACCGCTTTCATCTTGTACAGCATAAAGCGTTGTAGCATTCATTGGAGCAATGCCTGATATTTCTTTCAACACTTCGGGCAGTTCATACGTGTTGGTTGGATTAAGGAAGTCGTACGGAGCTTTTCGATAGGCACCTGATTCCGATAAACGTTGTTGAGTCCATGGCTCGTTCACTACCAAATTTTTAGGCCTGAAGTATTTGCCATCCAGGGTGAAATATACGTTCTCTTCAATGCCGTCTTTCCATAGTTCGGCTTTATAAAACGATGTGTCGCCCATGCTTACCCGAGTATATTCGTCGAGTTTCCAGCCTTCGTATTTCTTGCTTACTTTCTTTTCTATAATGCTTCGGGTATGTGGGTCAATTTCGGTTTCCGACTCAATGAACAACACTTCGAGTGTTGGGCTAATGCCTACTTCAAATAATTTGCCATTGCACCGGTATTCAATCTCTGCATAATCGTCCTTCATCTCAAATTCGATAATGTCGGCATTGCTGCAAATTTGATTTATTTTGTTGATGTATTGTTGTTTAAGGGGTTGTGCCAATCCTGCGGTCGCGCACAATAACCCCATAATTATTAATAGTTGCTTCATGGTCTTATTCTATTTTTTAATGAAATTGAATTATGGTTTGTCAACAACAATTTGTTCTACTTCAATTTCGGTACCTTCAAGCAGGTCGTAATCTACTTCGCCAATAATGGAAACTGTCGATTTTTCATTGAAAGGGGTTTCGGGCATGTGTTTTTTGCTGATCTCGATTTTAATTTTTCCAGTTTCATCTTTAAACCAATAGGTGTCGTTGTTAATTTGCTCAACAATGTTTCCGGTAAGTTTAACGCGCGTGTCATTACGGTCGAGTTTTGAAGCATCAGCTAAAACAGCTTTAATGGTTGTTTTTTCTGTTGTGGCTCCTGGGCCTGTGTATTGAGCATAACTGCTTACACCAAAAACTACAAATACTAATGTGGCTACTATTAATTTAATTGTTTTCATAGTTGTATTATTTTATTGTTCATACTGTTTTTATTAGTTGTCAATGCGGGTGAATTCCCCTTTTTCGTTGAAAAGCAGTTCGATATCGTTCGATAACTCTACGCTTTGGCCAACGGTTTCTTTTTCCCAATTGGTTACAAATGCTGGCGTATAATTATTTTCTACATATTCGATGATTTTTTGTTCTAAAGTCGAATCGGGTACGCGTTTCTCATTTCCATCTATTTTTGTGCATTCACCTTTACGGTTGAAATTGAGATTGAACCCTTCGGAAAGCGAAACTTCATAGCTCGACTCCAGAAATTCTTTTTCATTCACTATCGAAACTATGCTTTGCCCGGCAAAATGTGTTGTGATAAACTCTTGTGCAGTTTTGGGCAGACTATTGCTGTCAATTACTGTTTCTTTTTCGCAACTGGCAAGGAATGTGACTGATAATATGGCAATTGCAATTGCTTTAATTGTGTGTTGTGTATTCATTTCTACTGTATTTTTAAAGTTTATACAGCAAAACTACAACACGATTTTGGAGACATTTTGGAGAAAAAACTAATTTCTGAAAAAGATTGATATTTTGTGGATATTTTTGTCTTTTATTGAGTATTCAATGTGGAATTCGTAAAGTTCGCAGATTTGTTTCACAATGGCCAGGCCTATGCCCGTGTTGCCTTTCTCACCTTTCGAAAACCGTTCAAACATGGCAGATGGGTCGCCATCGAACAGGTCGCCACTGTTTGCTACTGAAAAGCATTGGGCGTTTAGTTCAATCCTGATGAATCCATTGCTAATGTTGTGCTTCACCGCGTTCTTCAGCAAGTTGTTTATTAGTATTCCGGCCAATCCAGCGTCAGCATCAATGAAACATGTATCGAGTGTTGTATCGAGTGAAATGTTCCTGAGCGAAATTGCCTCGGCAAAAGTTTCGAGCGAGCTTTTTACAAGGGATTGTAAGTCAACCGTGCTGATATTGGAGTATTCCCTGTTTGAAATTTTGCTCAGAAGTAACAGCGACTTCTGAATTTGCGACAGCTGACTTGCTGCAGAATGTATTTTTGTAATGGGTGGAATATTATCTTCATTCTCCTGATTGGTGGCCAGCAGTTTCTCTGTGTTGGCACGTATAATGGCTAAGTGGGTCTGGAGTTCGTGTGAAGCGTTTTCGTTAAATTCTTTATTGTTTCTGTAATCGTCGGCTAGTTGTTTGAGCAGTGTCCCGAGGGTTAAATTTAAGGTTTCAAATTCATCGATTTTGCTTTTGGTAAATTTTGGGAGCGGTTCAGTAATCTTAAAAGATTTCAACCTGTCGAGGGTGGCATAAAAAGGTTTCCAAATTTTATCGGCTACAAGGTTTATCAGTATTATTACTGAAAGGGATATTGCAAGTAATAATCCAATAATGATAAATATTGTGCCTTCTGCGATATCGTCGCTACCTAGGAGAAGGTGGCGTAACACAACGGCAAAATCGGTGTTATTGTGTATTATGCTGAAACGTAATTCGCGATAGGGAACCATTTCGTTGTCGCCGGGTTCAAGAAGGAGGGTGTCTTTAAAAACAGGCTTGTTGTATTTTGTGTCGGGAATTATCTCGGCTACAGTACTGAATTCTGGGAGGTTGTTGTATTTTTCATGATAGTCGATGAGCCGTTCCATTTCATAGGTGAGAAATTCATCGGTTTCTTCGTGTGAAATGTATTCGATCATGAAATAAACGAAGAAACTTCCCAACAACATAATTGGAATAAGCCATAGTGTGGTAGCGATAAGGGTTCGTCGCAGTAGTTTCATAGCTATTCTGTCTCAAATTTGTACCCAACGCCATACACCGCTTTAATAGGATCTGTTGCTCCTTTCGATGTTATCTTTTTCCGAAGGTTCTTTATGTGAGAGTAAATGAAATCGAACGAATCGGCCAAATCCATATTGTCGCCCCAAATATGTTCAGCAATACTTTCGCGGGTAAGCACACGGCCCGGGTTCGACGAAAAGAAAAGCAGTATGTCGTATTCACTTCGGGTAAGCTCCAGCGCGTTGTTATCGACCCAAACTTCCCGGTTGGCAGTGTCGATACTTATATTGCCCATGCTGATTTTGTCAGAACCCATAAAATTTCTTCGTCGTAGGAGGGCCTTAATGCGGGCAACAAGTTCTGCCATATCGAAAGGCTTGGTCAGGTAATCGTCAGCACCAAGTTCCAATCCTTCAATTTTGTTTTCGAGCGAATTCCGAGCGGAAATCACGATAATGCCAGTTGATGGTTCATGCGCTTTTATTTTACGGATAATGTCGAGGCCCGAGCCCCCGCCCGGCAGGTTGATGTCAACAACCAGGATGTCATATCGATATAGGAATATTTTCTCGTGCGCTTCGGGGTACGACAAAGCTGTTTCGCATACATATTTCTCCGAAACTAGTGTTTCAGCTATCGCCTCCAATAGCTTAGGATTGTCCTCTATAACTAAGACTTTCATTCTCTGTAATGTTGATTTAATGTATCGTGGATGAAATTACAAAAAATGATTCAATAAAGACTTTACAACAATTGATTGAGTTTTGTTGAATGATGTTTTTGTCGCGATACTCTGTGCTATTCTATGACGATTTTGTGATGAGCCAATAGCCCGGGGAGCCCATGAAGCGAAAACTTTGCATTGGTTATCCTGTTTGTCTCAGGGTTTATTGTAAAATTATAAGCGCTTCTGAAATCTGCTTTTTCAAGATTCGTATTCTCGAAGACTGCACCAGTCAGGTCACATTCATGAAAAATAGCTTCTGTTAGTATTGTACTTTCAAAGTCGGTTTCGTGAAGTGTACAGTTACTGAATAGAGTTTTTTTCATTTTCACTTCATAAAAAGAGGATAGGTTGAGCACGCAGTCTTTAAATTTTACTGAAAAAATGAAATCGTTACATTGGTCAAAATGCAGGCCTAATAATTTGCAGGTGCAAAATTCAACTTCGTGAAATGCGGCTTCGGCTAAAGTGGCCAGGCTCAAATCGCAATCCACAAAGCGGCAGTCGGTGAAAACGATGTTCGACAAGTTACAATGCTGAAAAATGCATTCCGAGAATGTGCATCCTTCGTACTTTTTGGCGTCCAACTTATTGATGTTGAAATCAATTTTCTCGAAAACTGTATCGTATTTGCTGTCGTTTTGCATGGTACAGAAATTTGGTTTGCAGTTTCAAAGATGCACTATTTTATCTGAACAGGTAGCATAAATGCTTTATTGTTTCACTTCATTTATTAGTTTTGTACACTGGAAATTTGTCAGGAAAAGATCTGTCTGTTTTTATCTAGGTAGAAGTATTTTTTTTCTTTCTGATTTAAAAACAGACTGATCGAAATTCTTGTAATTTCAATTTAAACCGGATGTAATCATGAAACAAAGAATTCTCCATTTTATCGACAAGAATAAAATATATGTGGGAATTGTTTTCTTTTTCTTGATGTGGATTCTCTTCTTTGATGAGTTTAATTGGATTCGTATTCGTCGCGATAGTCTAAAATTGAAAGCATTGAAGCGTGAAGCCACTTATTTGAACGAAAAGATTGAGCAAGATAAAAAACGGTTACATGCCATAAAAACCAACCCTGCAGAACTTGAAAAATTTGCCCGAGAAACGTATTTTATGAAGAAAGAGAATGAAGATATTTATGTCATCATTGAAAAATAGTCCATTTCCTTCAGCGCTTTAACTTGTCTTTTTATATCATTTCTTCTTTTTGACCTGCATTTTTTTTCAAGAATAGTTTTATGGTTTATTTTATTTTCTTATCTTCATAACTTGTTGATTTTTTAATCACTAGATAATGCATTCAAGCCGCGACATATTCAGGATAAAAACCAACGATGTTGCGCCCAAAAAAGGACGGGTTCTCATTGCAGAGCCATTCTTGCCGGGCAGCTATTTCAATCGGTCTATTATTTTCCTTGTCAACCATTCTTCCGATGGTTCGGTAGGTTTCATTCTGAACAAACCGGTCGATTTTCCTATTCCTGAATTTTATAATGAATTTCCAGATTATACTGATCCCATTTTTGTTGGTGGCCCGGTCGATATCGAATCGCTATACTTTATCCATCGGTATGGGCAGTTAATCGACGACAGTGTCCATATTATGGGCGATTTGTACTGGGGCGGAGATTTTAACCAGCTGAAAGACCTTATCAATAAAGGAAAGATTGACCCAAATCATGTGCGTTTTTTTCTTGGCTATTCTGGCTGGGACAAAGGTCAATTGAAAGAAGAAATAGATGAGGATTCGTGGTTAGTGGCCGATATACCTCCTGCATTTGTCATGGGCGACACTACCGAACTCTGGAAAGAGATGGTGAAAAAAATAGGCGGAATATACTCTCTTTGGGAAAACTATCCCGAAAATCCTACGTTAAACTAAGCGCAAGAAGCCGCTCTGTCAATTTTTTTCTTGTAATGTCGAAGTAGCGTTTGTATTCGAGCCCTTTTAATGAGAAAATGCCTGAAGTTCCGGCAATTATCACTTCGCGAACTTCGAAAAGCAGGTCGACAGGCAAGTCTTCTGATTCGGTAAGTTCAATCCCCATGTCTTGTAATAGACCAATAATTACCCCTCTAAGCAGGTGTATGGTGCAGCCAGTCCCTGCAGAAGGAGTGTAAGCCCTGTTGCCATCAATGAGAAAAATATTCCCATTATAGGATTCTGTAATGCATTGGTTTTGATTAAGTATAATGCAATCATCAGCGCTTTCGTATTCAAATTCAGCCCTGACTAATTTTCTGAACTCATGTTCCATGGTGGGCAAACTCATAACATTTCCATCGGGTTTGAGGAATTTGCTTGATACAATGGCTTGTTTTAAAACTTTATCTGCACCAAAGAGTGTAGGCGAAGGCTCAATAAAGATGAATTCATTAGGTGTGGCATTGCCTAGCGGTTCGGTTATCAAAAGAAATCCGCGCGATGTTTTGTAGCAATTGTTCCTGATAAGCAAGCGGCGTGTTTCGTTCAGAAAAAATTCGCCACTGTTGTCGTTGAAAAGTTTCGTGTTGAATTTGTATATCGAAAGTAAGGACTTGATTTTCGAAATAGTGTCATGGGCAAACATAACTTCGGTGCCCTGCAAAAAAAACGTCTCAACAAGGTTGGTCGAAAGGAACAGGTTTACATCGAAGAAAAGGTTTAGTTTTTCTTTCGGAGCAATGGTCCCGTTATGCCATACCAGTGGTGCTGTGTCAATGCTGATCATCTCATTAATAGCCTGTCGATAAAATGATGAATGAGCGAGGCGTTGAGCAAAAGCGGGTATAAGAAACCGAAAAGTGCGCCAAAAAAGTGGGCGTCGTGTCCTATATTATCGTTGCCTTTGCGCCCCATATAAATACTGTAACCCATGTATAAAAAACCAAAAACTATTCCGGGTATCGGAATTATCCCAAAGAAATAAAGCATATTCCAGGGGTCGAAAAATATTGAGGTAAAAACTACTGCCATAACAGCTCCCGAAGCTCCAACAGCCGTATAATACGGATTGTTGCGGTGTTTGTATATTGAAAACAGGCTTGAAAAAATAAGGCTTCCTATATAAAGAATTATAAAATAGGTATTGGAGGCTGTGCCAAAAAACTGATTGAAATAGGCCAAACAAGCTTGCCCAAACGAAAATAGTACAAACATGTTGACCAGAAGGTGTGCCCAGTCGGCATGAATAAGCGAATGGGTAATAGCTCGGTATACTTGTTTATTATGGTATACAAGCACTGGTTTCAGGCTAAGGGTTTCGCTAATTTTTGCATTAGAAAAGGCCATTACAGAAATCACAGAAGTGAGTAGTATTATAAGTAGGAGCATTCTAGTGCAGGATTTTATAGGTTAGTTCGCGGAGTAAATCTCCTTCAGTTGATGAAACGTTGCCGATGCCTTTCGATTTCATATCGAATTCGCGCAGCATTGATATAATTTCTACCAGCTTTTTAGGTGAATAGTATTTTGCTGCTTTAATATATGTGTCAACAAAATAGGGTGATACTCCAAGTGCTTTTGCGGCATTGTTTTTCGATTTGTCGGACAAAAAGTGGTATTTAAGCAGCTTGGCAAAATATTGCCCTAAGCCTCCAATAACTAAAGGGAATGGGGTTTGTTTGTTCGAAGCAAAATAATTTACAATGCGGTTTGATTTAATTATGTCGCGTTCACCCAGAGCATTCTGCAATTCAAAAATGTTATACTCTTTGCTGATCCCAATATTTTTCTCAACATCGGCAGGAGTAATTGTAGCTCCCTTGGGCAACAATATCATTAGTTTATCTAACTCGTTGGCTACTTTGCTTATTTGCGTCCCAAGGTATTCAGCAAGCATGGCATTTGCCTGTGGGGCAATTTTAAAACCATTGTCGCCAATATATTTGCTGATCCAAGCCCCCAACTGGTTTTCGTATATTTTTGGTGATTCGAAAACTATTCCTTTTTCAGCGGCTACTTTCAGAAATTTTTTCCTTTTGTCGAGCGTTTTGTATTTGTAGCAGATTACTAATATGGTCGAATTCAGTGGGTTTTCTATGTATGTGAGCAATTCATCCTCAAGTTTATCAAATAATTGTGCTTCTTTGAGAATGACAACCTGATAAGCCGACATCATTGGAAATCTCCTAGCAATGGTAATCAGCATGTCGCTAGTTGTATCTTTCCCGTAAAGAATGGTTTGGTTGAAGCTTTTCTCGCTTTCGGGCAGCACGTTGTCGGCAATATAATCTGAAATAAGGTCGATAAAATAAGGTTCTTCGCCCATGAGGACATATACAGGGCGATAAATCTTCTTTTTCAGGTTTTCAATAATCTCAGTATGTGTCATTCATCGAAAAATTTTAAGTGTTTAACCGAGCTGCCGTTATCGCGAAGCAATTCCATGGCTCTAATCCCAATTTCAACATGTTCATCAACATATTTTGCGGTAACCGATTTGTCGCTTTCCGTAGTTTTCACGCCGGTTGAAATCATTGGCTGATCTGAAACGAGTAATAAGGCTCCCGTGGGAATCTGGTTGGCAAAACCCGTAATGAAAATGGTTGCTGTTTCCATGTCAATGGCCATAGCGCGGGTTTTTCTAAGGTATTTTTTAAAACGGTCGTCGTATTCCCAAACCCTGCGGTTTGTGGTGAAAACCACTCCGGTATAATAGTCGCGTCCGCGATCACGGATTGATGATGAGACAGCTCGTTGTAAGTTAAAGGCTGGCAGAGCGGGAACTTCGGGTGGAAGATAATCATCCGATGTTCCGTCGTGCCTAATGGCAGCAATGGGAAGAATAAGGTCGCCTACTTTGTTTTTAGCCTTCAACCCACCGCATTTGCCTAGGAACAAGACTGCACGAGGCGAAATCGCACTAAGAAGGTCCATGGCGGTGGCCGCGTTGGGGCTTCCCATGCCAAAGTTCAAAATGGTGATCCCGTTAGCGGTGGCACTGGGCATGTTGAGATCTTCGCCAACAACAGGCACGTTGAAATACCGGGCAAACAAATCGACATAATGTTGAAAGTTGGTGAGTAATACATATCTCCCAAAATTTTCAAGCTCAACACCGGTGTATCGGGGTAGCCAGTTGTTTACTATTTCTTCTTTCGATTTCATACACGGTCTTTTGTTTTTTGTAAAAATAGAACAATCGGTGAAGATAACTTGCAGGTAAAGGCCAAATATTTTCTTAGTTTTGATTCCGTAACATTAAAAGGTAACCATGTTAATGCAGCTTCCTGTGCTAAATTTTCCTCGTTTTGAGTTCAAAATGAAGGAACAATCGGAGAAAGCGCTCATCTTCGACCCTTGTCGGAGAAAGTATGTGCCGCTTTCGCCTGAAGAATGGGTACGGCAGCATTGCATTGCCTATCTTCATTTTTCGAAAGGCTTTCCTTTGTCGGTTATTTCGGTCGAGAGGGCTTTCACGCTAAATTCTCAAACACTAAGGTATGATATAGTAGCATATTCCAACAATGCTAAACCAGTATTGCTTGTCGAATGCAAGGCTCCCGGTGTGAAAATTACCAGCACCGTGTTCGATCAGATTGCTGTGTATAACCTTCAGCTTCATATTCCTTTTTTGTATGTAACCAACGGACTTGAACATTATATCTGTCAGACGAATCTGCAGCAAGGTAATGTTTTGTTTATTAAAGAATTACCTCATTATAAAATGCTTGCTGATTTCATGGTCAAAGAATGATCGATGATTCTGTT
Organism: Bacteroidales bacterium; assembly: GCA_012719495.1. Classification (GTDB taxonomy): domain Bacteria; phylum Bacteroidota; class Bacteroidia; order Bacteroidales; family Prolixibacteraceae; genus CAYMTR01. Next base: position 9,643 of record JAAYAG010000095.1, on the reverse strand, counting down.
TTTTACGTATTTTTATCAAGAAATGAATCGCGTTTTTTTACGTGATGGTTTTGGTGTTGAGCGGTTTTACTAAGTTGCTGTGTTTTATGTGCTAAAAATGGTGGTTCTCATCGTCATTTAGTTTGTTGTATTGTTTTATGTAGAAAGAAATCACATGAAGAGAGTCATTTTTCTTTATTTTTTTTTATTGGTATGGGGCATTTCTTTTGCCACAAAAGTTGAAAAGGAAACGGCAACCCTTGTTGCCCTTAATTGGATGAACTCTAATTCATCAAAATATTACGATGGAAAAGATATTGCTTCGGTGTTTACCAATTCATCTGATTCTCTTGTTTTGAATTACATTGTTTCTTTCGACTCTGTTGGGTGGGTAATTGTTTCCGCCTCTGATCTTACCGAACCGGTTATCGCCTATTCCTTTGATTCAAAATTCGATATTTCTTCAATGCCTTCTCAGGTAAGTAGCTGGCTTCGTGGAATATCTTCAGAGACAGCCTCTGCCGAAATCAAAAAAATTGCGCCATCGGTTGACATACAGCGCAAGTGGGGCGATTTGCAGTCTATACAAAAGAAAAAGAGAGCCCTTGGTGCGGTTGCATATGTTGCCCCGCTTGTGTCAACCATTTGGAATCAAGGGCGATATTATAATGAAATGGCTCCGTTGGATCAGCGGAGCAGTACCGGAAACGGGCATGTTTGGATTGGATGCGTGGCAACAGCCATGGCTCAGGTTATGAAATTTTGGGAATATCCCGGAAACGGGCTCGGGCAACATAGTTACACTTCTCGTTATGGAACACTTAGTGCCGATTTTGCGAATTCAACATACGATTGGGGGGCTATGCCTGCAAATGTCACTTCTCAAAACACAGAAGTGCAGCGTATTAGCTATCATGCGGCTCTTTCTGCAGAAATGGATTTTGGCCCTTATTCGTCAGGAGCTTATCTTGAGGATGCCAACGAGGGTATGGTACAGTTCTTTAAATACAATTCTAATCAATTTGTTAGTTACAAGGATGATTGGGATAATGCCGAATGGATTGCTTTGCTCAAGCGTGAACTCGATGCCGGTCGCCCTATAATATATTCAGGTTACAATTATGGGCTCACGAGTGGCCATGCTTGGGTTTGCGACGGATATTCAGCCGGCGATTATTTTCATTTTAATTGGGGATGGAGTGGAAACTATAATGGGAATTTCTTGTTGACATCTCTTTCTCCCGGTTCTTCAGATTTTTCGTATGCTCAAGGTGCTTTGTTGGGTATCGAGCCCGTTAGCCCGGCCATGCTTACTATTCCTTATAGTCAAGGGTTTGAGCTGGATAAAGGAGTCTTTCATCTTACCGGTGTTGGTGACCTGGTCGATAATGAGGTTCACACCGGTGGAAAATCACTTCGGCTTGGCAAAGATCAAATTCGTTACGGTGCCGTTAATTCGGCTACTGTTTCTTTTGTTGTGCCCTCCGAAGCCGAGCTTAATTTCTGGGTGAAGCGCATTACTCCCGTTGCTTCATCGCAAAACGAACAGGCTGCGTTACTGTTGCCCGAGTTTGGTTCAACTCCCTTGCTCGAAATATTTAATGGCGATTTTAATGACTCCGATTGGGTGGCTTATAGTGTCGACCTAGCGGCTTATGCCGGACAAATGGTTCGTTTTATGCTTGTTCAAAAGGTATTCGATTCAGCCCGAAACCAGTGGATGTATGTCGATGATATTTCGGTGTCGGGAATGAGCAACAACCTTCCTCCTTACATTCCGGCACAACCAATTCCTTCAAATTTGTCTGAATTTGTGTCTCTTAGTCCTTTGCTTCGCTGGAGTGGAGGTGACCCCAATGGTGATGTGGTTCAATATAAGGTGTTGTTTGGCACTGCTGATAATTTGAAAGAAATTGCCTCGACTGCAAATAATTTTCACCAGCTTCCTCCTTTAATGCATACAACGACATATTATTGGAAGATAATTTCAACCGATGGTACTTTTTCTTCCGAAGGTCCGGTTTGGTCGTTTACCACAACTCCAATTCCTCCCGATCTGGCTACGTGCGGTGTGTCTAATGTAACTGCAATAACAGCAACGCTTTGCGGAAATATTGTTAATGATAACGGAACTTCAATCTCTTCAAAAGGGATATGTTGGACCGAGACTTCGCTGCCGTCGTTATCGACACAATATCAGGAAATTATTGCTGAAAGTGATACCTTTTCTGTTGAAGCTGTTGATTTGCTTCCCAATACTGTGTATCGGTATAGTACTTTTGCCATAAGTAATATGGGACAAACCTACAGTGAAGTTGCGTCGTTTAAAACTTTGCCCGGCTTGGCTGAAGTTGATTTCATTGAGGTAAATAACATTTTGAGATCTTCTGCAACTGTTACTGGTGATATTATTCGGCTTAACGACGATTCGGTTCGTTCAGTCGGCGTTGTCTGGTCGACCTCGGAGGGCTTCGATCCCTTGGATGCAAATCGGTTTCCTGATTCTGGAATTTCGCCGATGAGTGGAAGGTTTTTTGTCTCGTTGACCGGACTACCTGGTCCAGCGACAATTTATGCCCGGCTTTATGTTGAAAACTCTGTAGGGTTGGCATTTTCTGACGAGTTCAATTTCACTACGGTAAATTCAATTCCTCAAGTTTCTCTCGACCCGAACAACAGTTCAAAAGCTGGTGATGGAAATTATATGGGTGTCGTTATTGAGCAGCAGCCCAATGGTGTTGTTTGCGATACTGATGCAACGGTTAGTGACCCTGACGGAGATGCGATTCAGAAAATAATCATTGAGGTTGGAAGTAATAACGGCGATTCCTTTGATATGCTTAGCATTCCTTTGCCTCACGACCGTTTCCGTGTTGATGGTGATTCTTCTGCGCGAATGGAGATTACAGCTCTCGAAAACATGTCTTACGCTGATTGGTGTGAAATACTTAAGCGGGTTAAATATCAATACCTTGGAGATAGTCCGAATAGTATGTCGGCCCAAAAAATAGAAATTAAGGTGTTTGATGGTATCGCCTGGAGCCATTTTGTTACTGCTTATATTTATATTATACCTGTAAACGATCCGCCTGTAGTACAAACCTTACCTTCTATTGATATTGTTCCGGCTTTGGGTGTCCGGGTTAGTGCTGTTGCTGGTGTTTGGGACGATAGTCTGGATAAAACTAACTGTAATTTCACACGCCGTTATTGGTGGCAGGCTAAGGATGCAAATGATAATGTTGTTGACATTCCAGCAGAAGACTCAAAATTTCTCCGTATTGATGATAGTTTGTGTGGATGGTCGGTTCGTCCGGTTGAAGAGGTTACCGACCCGGGTTGCGGAGGATTAAATGTTCTTGTTGTTTCGGCCGCCGGTGAATGGGTCTCTGTTTCCAAAGTTTCTCAAACAGTGGTCTTTGATCCTATTCCTTTGCATTATATCCATGAAAACTATTTCGTTTTATCAGGGAATGCCACCTCTGGTTTACCGCTTACATATATTCCAACAAATGAATCGTCGGTTACTATTTCGCACGATACCGTGTATATGCACAACACCGGTTCAACTATTATTAAAGCTGTTCAGGAAGGAAATTCATGCTATTTTCCAAGTAGCGAAGTTTTTAAGATCGCAGTTGTTGGTAGGGGTAATCAGCAGATTATTGCTGACGGGGAAATGAATTTTTATTATGGACAGGCTCCTTTCCCTCTTCCTGCCATTGCCTCGTCTGGCTTACTTGTTGTAGCTGAGTCTTCTGACTCTTCAGTGCTTGTTTGCCGAAACGATTCATTGTTCATAACAGGTACAGGAACGGCTCTTCTCTCGTTAAACCAACCGGGAAACCGTAATTATTTTGCGGCAAATGAGGTGATGGTCCGGATTCTTGTGTCAAAAGGAGAACAAAAGATTGTATATTCTTCAATTGATGAATTGTTCTTTGGCAGCGGATCGATACCTTTTGCGGTTTCTTCATCGTCGCGGTTGTCTGTAACTGTTGAAAGTTCAGACGAATCGATTCTTGATGTAAATAATGATTCTCTGTCGATCAGGGGTGTGGGACAAGCGGTTATCCGCCTTTCTCAGCCTGGGAACAATCTTTGGAATCCGGCTCAAGTGGAGTTGCCGGTGGTTGTATCTCGTGGCGTTCAGGAAATTTATGTTCAGGATTTTGGCCAATTATCCTTTACTCAGCAACAAATTACGCCTTATTACTCTTCGTCAAGTGGCCTTGAAATCGAAATGTCGGTGTTAGATACCACTATTGCACAGGTTGTTGACGGAGTGATTGTTTTTAAACGGGCAGGAGAGACTTTCGTTCGGTTTGCTCAGCCGGGTAATCCTTTTTGGCTGCCTGCTGAAAAAGAAATCCGGTTACTTATTGAGAAGTCGGAACAAATAATATCGTTCGAACCTCTCCATAATGTGGTATTTTCTTCCAATCCTGTTCAACTTAATGCGGTTTCATCATCGGGGTTGCCTGTTTCTTTCCTGGTAAACGACACAACAAAGGCATACATCATCGGGGACAAACTGTATTTTCTGTCGGCAGGTGAGGTGGAGGTAACTGCCTTACAGGGTGGAAATAATAGCTGGTTGCCAGCAGTTCCTGCTGTTATATCCATTCAAGTCGAAAAGGCGTCGCAGGTTGTTTCTGCCAGTATTCCTGATTCTGTTTCAGTTAAAGATGGTTTTCTAAGCATTGATGCCGAAGCGTCGTCGGGGTTGCCAGTTACTGTTGAATCGTCTGATAATTCGGTAGCTAAGTATCAGGATGGCATGCTTCAATTGCTTTCGCCCGGGACAATAACCCTTTCTTTTGTACAACCTGGAAATTCGAATTATGAATCAGCAACTTTGCAATTAAGTTTAGTTGTATACCAGCCTGTTGGTTGGTCTGTATTCACAACACTAAAAGTCGATGTATATCCAAATCCTTCATCGGGCATTTTTGGCTTATATTATGAAAATGCTGATGTTTCGGGAAAGAATATAGCGGTTGGTGTTTGTGATGTTTCGGGGCGGTTATTGAAAAAAATTGACTTGAGTTCCGGTCATTCAGGCATCGATTTAAGTGGTTTTCGCGAAGGAATTTATTTTTTGAAAATCAACATAAATGGGGTATTGGTAACCAGAAAAGTTGTGTTGAAGAATAGTGATTAGGCTTTGCGGCAACACATCCGACTAAGATTATGTATCTTTGCAGCATAAAATCAATAGTATGCCTACGAACCAACTTGCACAAGAAAGTATTGGACTATTAAAAAAGATGATAGCAATTCCTTCTTTTTCAGGTAAAGAAGAGGAACTTGCAGCATTGATTAGAAGTTTTCTAACAGAAAAATCCATCCCGTTTTATTCGATGCTAAATAATACCTGGTGTTTTAATAAGTATTGGGACGAATCGAAACCTGTAATTTTGCTCGATTCACACATTGATACCGTGAAGTCGGTTTCAGGATGGACGTATGATCCTTTTTCGGCAACAGTTGAAGGGGATAAGATTACGGGTCTTGGAAGTAATGATGCAGGGGCACCTCTTGTGTCTCTCCTTGCTGTTTTTAGGTACTATTACGATAACCAGAACTTGCCTTTCAACCTTATTTTTGCAGCTACCGCCGAAGAAGAAAGCTCCGGGAGCAACGGCGTTGCATTGTTAGTGAAGCAACTGGGGCGAGTTGATTTTGCTATTGTAGGTGAGCCTACCCAAATGAAGCTCGCTATTGCAGAAAAGGGACTTGTTGTGGTCGATTGCCTGGCTCGCGGGAAAGCTGGCCATGCCGCCCGAAATGAGGGAATAAACAGTATTTACCTCGCATTAGACGATATTGATACCATAAGAAATTACTCGTTCGAAAAAACTTCGCCTGTCTTGGGTGCGGTTAAAATGACAGTTACCCAAATTGATGCAGGCTTTCAGCACAATGTTGTTCCCGATGAATGCCGCTTTGTGATTGATATACGTACTAACGAGTGTTATTCAAACCAAGAGGTGGTGAATATCTTATCGTCACTAATAAAATCGGAAGCAAAAGCTCGGTCGCTGAGACTTAATTCTTCGGGAATAGAGTTAACCCATCCGTTTGTGGTTCGTGCCTGTGAACTTGGAATTGAATGCTACGGTTCGCCCACCATGAGTGATCAGTCGCAAATGCCATATACTTCGGTGAAAATGGGACCCGGTGATTCAGCTCGCTCGCATACTGCTAATGAATATGTTTTTTGTTCAGAAATTGAACAGGGCGTTGCGTTGTATGCCGAACTGCTGTCTGACTTAGTGCTTTAATTTCTATTTTGCTTATTCCAAATGAACTAAATACGTCTTTTCCAATGACTTTCCCCGGGTGGATGGCCTGATGTATTTTGCCGGTCGTTTTAGGTTCAGGTGGTCGATACTAAACAGGTCCAATGGTTTTTTTGTGAGGTTTTGTATTTGTTCAAGACCGGTGGGGTCGGTATAAATCCAAATGCCCCTGCGGTTTATAATATCTTCTATATCTTCTAATTGCTCGATATAGTTCACCGATTTTTCACAGTAAAACATTAATTCATAGTTTCGGTAAAAGTGAAGCTCGGTTTGAATATTTTCAGCGCCTGGAACAGCAGTAGTGTTAAGCATTTCTATGCTGTCCCTGATACTTATGTCGGTAGGAGAGAGATAATACACTTCTTCACTTGCCAAAGATTTTTCATTAATGATTTTTGCAGCTTTAGGTGCTCCCTGTTTACTGAACAACATTGGGAAAACGTATAAATTAAGTGTAAGGGCAATAGCCAGCATGGTAATCAATGTTCGGACAAAGAGTGTTGTTTTTGCTTCGTTTGTTTTGAAAAAAATAAAAGCGGGGATAGTAAGTGCCGGAATTCCAATCCAAATATAGTGCTCGGGTTGAACCGGAAACCATAAAGGAATTAAAATAGTAAATAAGATAAGGACAATAAGGATGATTATATGAATGAATACTAGTGTTTTTTGTTTTTTATCGAAGATTTCATTCCAAGCCCTAGCCGAGACAATTGCCAGCAAGGGAAGCCCTGACATGATATAATTTGGGAGTTTACTTTGAGCAATGCTCAATATAAAAAGAAAGAGAAAAAGGCCCCAAAAAATGAAAAACCCGTTGGCATTAAGTTTTTTTCTAAAATAATCTCGGATAATGAATACTATGCCCGAGAACAGGAATAGTGTCCATGGTAAAAACAAGTAAAGCAAATTGTGAAAGTAGAAAAAATAGTCGGTTGAGGTTTTGTTAAACTCTCCCGATAATCGTTTTAAATTGTTGTCCCATAAGAAATACCATACGCCATTGAACCCGTTTTTTTGAAAAATGGGAACAACTGCCAGCAAGCCAACAAGTATGGTTAAAAAAACAATAAGAATAGATTGCTGGGCTATTTTAGCCGAAATTTTTCTTTTCCACAAAAGAAATCCAGCTGCTGACCCTATGGGAATAAGTAAACCAAATGGCCCCTTGGTGATAAAGGATAAGCCCAAGGCAAGGCCGCTTAGAAAAGCGTAGAAAGGTTTTTCGTTCGTTAGCCAGCAGCGAATAGCCCAAAGAGAGAGGGCTACATTGGTAAAAAGTACTGTGTCGGTGTGGATGTCCATGGTGTACAGCACAAAAATCACAGAGAATATCACCATAATAGCCGATATAAATCCTGTTTTTCTGTCGGTTAGTCTCTCTGAAAGTTTAAACACTGCAAAGCAGCCGAGGAGAGAATAGATGAATATCAGGATTTTAAAAGAAAAATTGGAAATGCCAAATACTTGGAAAGCAGCAGCTGAAAGCCAAAACAGAAGTTGTGGTTTCTGATAATATGGCTCACCCATAATACTGATTTGCATCCAGTTGCCAGTTTCAAAAATCTCTTTTGATACAAATGCATATTTTGCTGCGTCACGGGTAACATCGGTGAAGAGGCCCGGAAAGCATGCGGCAATGCCCATTATAATCAAGGAGATAAATAATATTAAGTCTTTTTTTGTCAAATTAGTTAGTAGTAAATCATACAAGAGCCTGAACGAAACAACAGGCCAGCCAAAGATATTAAACCTTTTTGGTTGTTTTTGGCGCGTGGATAAAGATTATTTCCTAGGGTTTCATCCTTTTCTTATTTTTGTGCTGAATTATTTGTCTACAATCATGAGCAAAAACAACACAACGACCGATAAAATTTGGGCAAAAGGTATCCTGATCGATGAAATTATTGAAAAATTCACCATAGGAAAAGATCCCGAGATGGACATGTTTCTCGCACCATTCGATGTTTTGGGGTCGATTGCTCATGTGCGTATGCTGAATACCATAGGTCTTATTCGCGACGAAGAATTACCCTTGTTGATAGGCGAATTAATTTCGATTTATAATGAAATTGGGAAAGGAAACTTCGCTATTGAGCCCGGGGTTGAGGATGTACATTCACAAGTTGAATTGTTGTTAACCCGAAAACTTGGCGATATTGGGAAAAAAATACATAGCGGACGCTCTCGCAACGATCAGGTTTTGCTCGACTTAAAGCTTTTCATCAGGAGCGAAATTAAACAAATTGTTGGGCTGAGTGATGAGCTGTTTAAGGTATTGATTTCGCGAAGCAACGAGACAAAAGATATTCTTATGCCTGGTTATACTCATTTGCAGATAGCCATGCCGTCGTCGTTTGGACTTTGGTTTGGAGCCTATGCAGAAAGCCTTACCGATGACATGCAAATGATGCTCGCTGCTTGGAAAACCGCGAATCAGAATCCATTAGGTTCGGCAGCAGGATATGGTTCGAGTTTCCCGCTTAACCGCCAGATGACTACCGATTTGCTTGGTTTTGACAACTTGAATTATAATGTGGTTTATGCTCAAATGGGGCGTGGAAAGGTTGAAAAAAATGTGGCATTTGCCATGTCTTCTGTAGCTGCAACGTTGGCGAAAATGGCTTACGATGTTTGCCTGTTCATGAGCCAAAATTTCAATTTTGTTAGTCTTCCCGACAATTTAACGACCGGATCAAGCATTATGCCTCATAAAAAGAATCCAGATGTCTTTGAACTTTTGCGTGCCCATTGTAATAAACTTCAATCGTTGCCCAACGAAATATTGCTCATAATAAATAATTTGCCAGTAGGATATTTTCGCGACATGCAGATTATCAAAGAAATATTCATTCCTGCTTTTGCCGAGATGAAAACTTGTTTGAACATTGCCGCATACGCAGTTTCTCACCTGAAAGTAAACCATCAAATCCTTGATGATAAGAAATATGACTACATATTCAGTGTTGAGGAGGTCAATAGGTTGGTAAATGAAGGTATGCCTTTCAGAGACGCATACAAACATGTGGGTCAGATAATTATGGATGGTAATTTCATCCCTGTAAAGAAAGTGAAACATTCGCACGAAGGAAGCTTGGGTAATCTTTGCAACGACCAGATTACTGAAAAGATGAACGCCATTGTTTCTTCATTTAATTTTAGTGCTGTTGATGACGCCATCGAACAACTAACGGCAAATTCATAATAACCTGAGTTCGATTTTATTTTTAAAGTTCAGATTGGCATAAAACGCTGTTTTACAAAGCAAATTTTTGAGTATTAGCGGGCTAAATCGAGGAAATTTAATGCAGGAAAACAGTGTTTTTATGCAAAGCTCATTGTCCGCCACTTGTAAACAG
>JAAYAG010000094.1 GCA_012719495.1 Bacteroidales bacterium | reverse complement strand
TCCCATTATATTCGATTTAAGGTGCGGTATTGTTTCACCGCGACAGAATAAGTTTCTTGGTTTCGGAATAGGAACCTGCCTGCAAACGATAAAAATAAACCCCGCCCGACAGATCAGCCGCATCCCATTCCCGGGCATAAGATCCTGCAGGGATTTCTTCGGAGACAACGGTTGACACTTCTTTCCCTTGCAGATCATATACCTTCAACGATACAAACGATTTAGCCGGAATACTAAATGGAATAGTTGTCGATGTATTAAACGGATTCGGATAATTCTGCTTCAACCGAAATGTTAAAGGGGCTGAGATATCATTTCCTAAATATAATTCATTGGGGTAACTTAGAAACCAGATTCCTGAACTTGTCCCGGCAAAGATACCATCCTTGTTTAAGGCCAGTGACCAAATACGGGTGTCGTCAGGCATTCCCGTGCTGAATGAATTCCAGGTGGCGCCATTGTCGTCAGAGAGGTAGGCTCCGTCATAATCAGTCCCTGCAATAAGCTGATTATTTATAGCATAAAGGCAATTTACATTCCTGATGACAGATGGGTCTGCTTCCCAGCTGGTTCCGTTATTTCCGGATATAAAAACACCGGTCAGCGTTACCGCGAATAATATATTATCCAACGCCACCAACTGCGAGATGTGTGTATCGGTGAGGTTCGTATTTATGGCATTCCAGCTTGTTTCGTTGTTTCCCAATTTGAAAACACCGTGGCTGGCACTTCCCGCAAACAGGTTGTCGTCACTAGCGACAATTGAGGTAATACGGGCATCTGCTGCGATTCCCGAGCCAATTTCGACCCAGGTATTCCCATTGTCTATTGATTTGTAAACAGTACCTGTAGTACCCGCAAAAAGAGTTGCATTCTTCTTCACAATGGACAAGATAGCAGCGTCGGCAGGCATTCCTTCAGGGGTGAGCGCATTCCAGGTTGTACCGTCGTCGGTGGACTGAAAAAAACCATTCCATGTTCCGGCGAGCATTCTGGTGTCCAGCATAACAAGCGACAAGATATCAATGCTGCTATCGGCAGAACCAATCTGAGTCCAGTTTGTACCTTCACCGGTAGTAAAGAACATACTGCCTCCGTTAAAACTGTCCCATGTCCGTGCAAACACCTTGTTTTTGCTACTGCAAAGGTTGAAATAATTGTTATTTGCCGGCCAATTTGTTTGAATCCAGGTGCCGGAAAGCGGGATCGCATCGGACGGATTGGTGGCTTCACTGACATTCTCTCGGGCATCAGCAGAAGGAGTAACTCCAAGCACTGTATTACCAAATGACAATACAAAGATTACCAGTACTGTAAAGGACAGTACAACCTGTTTCATTTCTATTTTAGGTTTCATTTTCTACAATTTTAATCATGAAGTAGGTTCGAATTTTTATTCATCAACAATAGCATCTCAGGCTTCTTCTTATTACACCTGTTTCCATAAGGCACCTGAACTTCCCCAGGCAGGATGTGCACTCATTATCGCATCGTTAGGCGTTACGCCTAGTCCCGGTCCATCGGGTATCTGTACATAACCGTCAACCATTAACGGTTTTGGAACACCGTTAACCAGTGAGTCGTACCATGATATTTCGGGATAATGGTGTTCACACGAGAGGAAATCAGGGATTCCCGCAGCAATGTGTGCACACATCATCATGGCAATCGGCGAGTTCGACTGGTGTAGTGCCGTCTTGACCCCTTTTTCATGCGCCCATATTGCAGCTTGTCTACTCTGATGTATCCCGCCGAAGGTGGTAGGATCCGGATGAAAATAATTTGTTGCACCCGCATTGACTAGATTCTTTAGCTCGTCGAAACCAAACATGTCTTCACCGGTCATAAGCTGCATACCGGTACCGGCATTGATCTGCGCCATCTCATCATAATAATGCCACGGTATGATGTCTTCCATCCATCCTCCCAACGATTTATCAAGATACCCCGGCTCTCCCAAGTAATTGGAAAGTTGAATGGCCGAGTAAACATCAAGCTGGTTTCCACCGCCGCTGGGAGACCATGCAAAAAAATGATCGGCTCCAAGCGGTGCGTCACCTATCATCTGTCGATAAGATGCTACGTAATCACAATATTTTGTAAAGCCCGATTCTAAAATCCGTTTTGCGTTGCCTCCCGACTCGGTGAAGGGGTTGGGATCGGGTGATGTTGTATAATCGGAAGGGCTTAAAATACCGTCTAAATCCGCTTTAAACCAGGTGAACCCCTTGTTAATTCGAGTCTGAATCTCAGCCTTCCTTTGTGATAAATTAGTTCTGGTCGGCGTGTCGCAATACATTCGCATACGGTCATTCACCTTAGGACCAAGGAGCTTCCAAATGGGGACATTATACACCTTGCCAGTAATGTCCCAACAAGCACATTCAATGGCGGCAATGGCTCCTGAAGCGTAGGTGATCTGCCTCCAATCCTTTGTAGGGTTCAACTTTGCGGTAATCGCATCAAAAACTTTGTCGACCTGCGTGGGGTTCATGCCCATAATCAGAGAACTGCAAGACCTCAGTTCGGTCGCTGCATTGGTGTCTTCAACCCGGCATTCTCCGTAGCCGGAAATCCCCTTATTCGTATCAATCCTGACAATCCGGGCCGTAGTATTCAATCCGCTGAACGATGCCACGGATATTTTGGTGATATAAATGCCCTTTTCGCCCGGACTTATGGCAGCTCTGGCTGCGTTAAATGGATCTATGATGCCCGGAACAACGGTTGTAGCAACAGCTGTGACTCCAAGCATCCTTAGAAAATTTCTTCTTTCCATAGATGGTTTTGTGATTTTAACTTCAGTGTTTTATCCATAAATGGCACACTTCAATAATGATTTTAGAGTGAATAAATACAAGACTTTTAAGGTCAATCAAACTTAATAATAAATATTAAAAAGTAACACAAATCACGAATAATACACACAACATTTTTTCAATTCTAACACATGTTGTGTGATAAATAGTTGAACGTGAATAATACCGTCAGCCACATCTAAATATTTGATTATTAACAACTGACTGTTCGTAAGTTCCGGGTCTCTTTATGCGCTAAGGTTGAACGAATTCCTTTTCAATCGCAAATCATTGATTGTTAATCGTTAATCATACAGTCCTGACACTTTATTTATTAATTCAGGGCAATAAAGTTTAACCTGAATTTCGGTAATAGCAGAGGCACATTTTATGAGTGCATTAATTTGCCGGTCTTTTAATGTCCACAGGCTAGTAGAAACACTTCTTGCAATTTTATATTCATCCTCGTTGGGTGAATGACTCAGAATATCCTCATAATTAATACTTTCTTTAAGCTTCTGCACAATCGAATTTTCGTCCTTTTTGTCAATGTCCTCTTCGGTAATTTTATGGTACTGCCAAATCGAACTTGAGATATTTCCTTCAATTAAGTTGTCGTAAAAACTACCTATACTTTTTTCAACTCTCCATTTTAACGATTGATATACAATTCTTTTATCGGTGTTATCCCCATTGTATATTCCATTACTCATCTGGAAATTCTTAATCCTGTTCATTAACACGTCAACAGTTTTCGACAAAAGAATAAATTGATTCCTAACATTCCTGGAACTCATTTGCTTTACACCGGCATCACTAACAATAACATAATCACACTCATAGCGATTTCCCTTTTGTGTTAATTTATGAATCCCCTGATTATCATAAACCCCGCCATCAATCAAGAGCGGGTGAGCCTTTGAATAATTTGCCCCCATTTCAAAATATCTTTTCTGAATCTTAATTGGAGAGAATGCATAGGGAACACATGTTGAAGCCATAGCCGCATTAGAAATCGGGTATATTTTTGATTTAAAACGTATTGGTTCACTTTCATCATCAGGGTAATCGTAAAATGAATCGCTCATTTTATTGCGGGAGAAGGTAAAAGGCCTTCCCGATTCAAGATTTGTTGAATTTATTGCAATTACAGGCTTATCAGGCAAATCGTTTAACGTGCGATGTTTAAAAAAGAATTTGTCATACGCTTTGATAATTAAATTGCTAACGGGAAAAACTTTAAACTGGATAAACAAAAAGAGGATAATCCACAGAATAAAAAAAACTGTATGAAGTTTGAGTGTGATATATGAGGTAAAAATGATAATCAATAATGCAAAATAAAACCAAGGAGAAGTTAGAACAGCTACGATAACATTCTTTTTAACAGCTAGTTTTGCTTCTCTTTCAAAGGTCTCGAAATCATCTTTGGTTAATCCATAAAATGCGCCAGTAATTGAACCACCAGACACACACGACATTACATCGACATTGTCTAAAATACCCAATTCATTCAGTTTTTTTAATGTGCCGATATGATAAGCCGTAGCCCGGTATCCTCCGCCCGACAACCCCAAGCCAATTCTAATGCTATTTTTCATGATTCAATTTATTCATTTGAGATTACTGTGTTTTTAAGTTCACCACTAACTGACATTAATACAAACAATTACAAACTATTATTGGCTTGAAATTGAAAACCGGCGGAGCTAATTGAATTAAAATTACCGAAGGTAAAATCAGTAGAGCCAAACCCTTAGTGGCGAATACGCGGAGTGCTGCTTTTATTTGTTTTCCATTCTTTTTATTATCTCTCTCAACAAGTCATTATGCTCTTGTTTTAGGGAAATAATTTTTTTTGCCCACATGTAAATCAAATAAAACACTCCAATGATTATCGCCAAATAAAAGAGGATTATCAAAATCGGAAAGGCAGGAAAGGTGCTCATAATTTTTCTGTTAAGTTTATAATTATTAGACAAACAATACCGTTGTGTTCAAATCAAAAAAACATTTTTTATGTTATAAATATAAAAAATCTAACAATAGATTAAAAAAAAAAATTCATGGAGTAAGTATTACATTAAAAATTTCTCCGCTCCCCCCTCACACGTGAGGTTTCCAGAAAATAGAGACTGAGGAGATTATCGTTTACACACACGAGAGGGCTCGTGCGTGAGCGGGGGTTTTATTTTACAATCATTTAGTTAATAACCTGAGTTCGATTTTATTTTTAAAGTTCAGATTGGCATAAAACGCTGTTTTACAAAGCAAATTTTTGAGTATTAGCGGGCTAAATCGAGGAAATTTAATGCAGGAAAACAGTGTTTTATGC
>JAAYAG010000093.1 GCA_012719495.1 Bacteroidales bacterium | reverse complement strand
GCTAACGCACTACGAGAAAGTCGCCCCACATCTTAATGAACCGCTGTATACGAGACCCGTACGTACAGTGGTGTGAGAGGCTCTCCCCGTCAGCTAATTACTGGCGGGGCAGTCTACTCGATTAGCCGTTCGGTGTTCATTTTTTCTGTCATTTTTCTGTCAATTTGCTACTTCGTTTCTGTCTACTGTGCGTTGGGACAGACACACTCTTTGACAAGCTTTGGCTTTAGCTTTGGCTCGTGTGGCTTGGCAATGTGTGTGGCTGTGAAGCATTGGCTTTTTTATACTTGTCATTTTGCAGGATAAGCGGTTATTAATTTTGGTTCTTCTTGTCCGTTCTCAACTATCCAAACTGTCACTATGCAAGGATTTCTCTCGTCTGGGGTTTTGATTTCACATTTCAATTCATATTTAACTCCGAAGTTCGAATCTTTGGTTTTTTCAATGTCTCTGTCAATTGAATGTTGAATGAGTGAGCCTTTGAATGTGTCAACGTCTGATATGTCGAAACCGAAACGCTTGAAAAAGTCCGCTTTGTGCTTTCCAATTTCGTGAATATCGCTAAGCAAGTAGTCCGTAATTTTGTTGTCTGCAACAAAAGAAAGGTTGTTGTTTGGTATCTTCATCTTACTGATTTTCATCAATTTGATTAATAGATACCGTTTCAACTACACTTGAATCATTCACTATGAATTCAACTTCGTAAGCGTCTTTATTTTCATAAACGTGAACGACAGTGCCAATTGAACCTTTAGGAACTTTTGATATTTTGGAGCTTGCTACAACTATTGCATATTCATTTATTGTTTTTGCGATATTCTCAAAACTCTCTTCATAATCTTGTCGGCTTAAAACAGTGTCAAATAGACCAACATCTTCGCCTTCGTGTCTATTGATACCGATATATTCCAAACTCGAATCTTCATACCGTTTGAATTTGTAAACGGCATCATTCATTAAAGCAGAATTGAACAATCCAAGACTTACCAATAATTCAAAATCTTTAACGGATAGACCTGTTACTTTTTTGAAAAGTCCTGGCTCCAACTGCGTAATTACGTCTTTCAAGCTTCTTTCTCGGTAGTCTGTCAGGTACATAAATACTGGCACACGAGTAGCAAACTTGATTAGCTTTTCTTGAATTTGCTTTCTTAGGCTCTTGTATTCCTTTTCTTCTTCTGAAAGTTCCTTCTTCTCTTTCTTGGTCAGTTCTCGGTCGTTGGCTTCTTTCTTGGCTTTTTTAACTGCTTCCGATTTATTGATAATGGTTTCAATGTCCTGATTCAAATTTCTGAAACCTTCAATGCTCATTAGAGCCTTCATTGCTTCTTCGTTGGCCATCAATCGGGCAAGTGTGTTGTTGTCCACATTTACGAGCAAAGCACTTTCCCAACGTCTTGCCAAAAGCGTTGCAGTTGTGCCACTCATTGCCATATCCAAAATTCCTGCGGCATCTACTTGTTTCATAGAACTGCCGTCATAAGCCAACACAGGCAGGAAGTTGATAAACTCTGCAACTTTCGCTTCGGGGTTTGATTCGTTTACATTCAGTCGGCAACTGTAATCTGCAATTTGTCTTAATGCCCTATCAGGAGCAAAGTCAAAAACATAACACTCTTCTTTTAGAATTTCTTCTTTGTTGGGCGATTTGCTGTCGGGGTTTTTGATAACCCAAGGCGTTTGTACACGGAATGCTGCTTGAAAATAGGTTTCAGGACTGGAAGAATTACGTAACATAAAAATGCCTGTCCACGGTTTTACCGATACACCTGTGGTGAGTTTACCGCAAGAAAGCGTAATAGTTTTTGATTCCAATGGATTGTCGGTCATTGTATCTAATACTGGTGGCAATGCTTCTATTCCAATTCCTGCTTGTGTTCCTGCTGCAACTACCACTTTGTAATCGTGGTAAAATATATTTTGTCGTCTTTCAAGTAATAATGCCATTGCGTTACAAGCCGCAACTGTTGGCAAAAACCAAAAAGTGTGATTTAGTACTTTAAGCAATGGAGCGTGTGAAAATGGCAAAGGCGGTTTTTTGGCTCCCATCTTCAAATGGTCAACCGTGGTTTCGCTGAACGAACCCCGAATTAAATCCAACCATTTTTGTACTTCATCTTCGTATTTGAAGTGAGCTTTTCGTCCTTCGCCTTCGGCTGAAAAGAATATGTTTAAATCAAAACCGTCAAACTCGCCTTGCATAGCAATTTGGCGAATAGAATCGGGTAATTGATAGGTGAGCATTACCATTCTTGGCAATGCTGCATAAGGATTTGGACCTTTTGAGTCGTCCCAATTTTCTTTTTCCCTTTGCTCGTCTGAATACGTCCAATTGAAAATTTGCTCTTCGATAAACTCGCCTGAACTAATAGCCCGAAACGGTGTGCCCGATAAATACAAATAGTGATTAGTGCTGATTGGGATTATTTCCTCTAAATGCTCTACTTTATCTTCTTCCGAAAATCCGTCCTTTTCAATTTTTTTGTACTCTTCAATTTCTTTTTCGGCTTCTAAGTCTTTGCCAAATAAATCTTTGGCATTTTCTCGCCAAGCTCCAAAATGATATTCG
The DNA here is from genome assembly GCA_012719495.1 of Bacteroidales bacterium. GTDB lineage: Bacteria > Bacteroidota > Bacteroidia > Bacteroidales > Prolixibacteraceae > CAYMTR01. The sequence continues at coordinate 4,850 of JAAYAG010000093.1, read as the reverse complement.
TCAAAAATGATACAATCCCAAACTGTAGCGTGAACCCATTCGTTTTTAGCTTTAATACCGCCTGTATTTTTATTAATCCCTAAAAAGTCTTGAAAAGAACCAAAACATACGATTGGCTTTTTGAAGTCAATGTTTTTTTCCTCAAATTCTGTTTCGTGCTTTGAATAAAACTGCCAACCTTCAAAATCAACGTGCGATAACAAATCTTCTTTCCAAGCATCTTCAACGGCTGGTTTGAAGGTAAGCACCAACACTTTTTTCCAACCCATTTTTTTAGCCAATTGATAACTGGCAAAGGTTTTTCCGAAACGCATTTTGGCATTCCAAAGGAAGTGGGGCGTTCTGTCTTTGTTTTCGTTCTTGAAACTCTTGAAATAGGCAATGGTCTTGTCAACGGCTGCTTCCTGTTCGGGTCGCATACCGAAAGAAAGCACACGGTTTTCTTCTGTTTTTTCGCCTGTTTTTATTTGGTGAATCGCTCTACGCAAGTCGTTTAAGGTGCATTTAAACCATTCTCCGCTTTCGTTTACTACTTTCCATTCTCGCAACAATCGGTGTACTTCGTGGTCTGTAAAAGAACTGCCATCACGTTTCATAGCAGATTCTTCAAATACAATTTTGTATGGAATGGCTGCCGTGCCTAACTGCTCTTTGATACGTGTTTTCGCATCACGATCAGTATAGCCGATTTTGAGCAAACCCTTGTGCGTAGACACACCCACCAACTCATAAGCATAAATGGTTGGATTGGTGGACGGTCGGGACGGAAAAAAATCTTTTTTATTCATCCTTTTTCTTTTTGGGTTTATCAATGCCTAAAACTGCTTTGGCATTTAACGAACTAACAACCTTTTTGCCGGTTTTAGACTCCAACTCTTTTAATGCTACTTTAGCTACATTACCACCTTGTTGGGCTACTTTTTTGCTTGCTGCAAAGTCTTTTGGGTTAGTTGCCTGTGAAATATCTTTGGTGGAAGCTTCGGCAAGCATATTCAAAATCAACTCAGTATTGGTCATATTATCTCGCAGGTTTTCTTTTTTCAAACCCTTGAAAACTTTGTATTCTTTGGTGGTTTTACCAGCCCATGCTTTTGTGATTATATCCGTAAGGGTGGCAAATTGTTGTCCTTCTTTTAATCCCCTGCTTTTCCATTCATCGGTTAACTCTTTGCGAATTTCAATGCTTTTCAATCGTTGATTAATCCAGTTTTCTGAATATCCGAGTTTCATGTACTGCTCCAATGCCCTATCTATACTCAATTCAGGGTCTTGCATCTCGTCCAAGCGCTCAGCAGCTACTTGAGCCAACCAAAGTTTGAAAGGTTCTGCTTTGGGCGAAGGAATGGATTGGATAAGACGGAATAATTGTTCGGTATCGGCAACATCCGTTTTGTAAAATTTGCCATCTGCCGATTGCATTTTCAGTTGTCCGATTTTTTCGGACAACTCACTTCCCTCTTTTTTGAGTTTGGCTTTCAGGTCGCTCCAATACTTTCTGGGCCTGTCGGTGCCAGTCAATATTTCAATGACATCAATAATAGACAAATACCACTTTTCTTGCCCAGCATCCCAAACAGTACGAACTTGCTTTTCTTCAAATACTTGTATGGTTTCTTTCTTACTCATCTTGATTAGGTTTTACAGGATTTTAGGATTTCTAGAATTATACCCAACAACCAACCTTTAAGCATAAATGGTTGGATTGGTGGACGGTCGGGGTGGAAAGAATTCTTTTTTACTCATCTACTTCGACTGTTTCGTTTGCACTGTTTGGGTGAACCATTGATTCGATGAAAGCAATTTCATCTTCCGTTAACCCATATTTTTTGTAGAGTTTATCGTCTGTCCATGGTTCTGAAAAGTCTTGCATTGGAACAAATTCATAAACTCCCCTTCTTGCCTCTTGAGTTATTTTTTTTAATGATACCATGAAATGAAAAAACTTGGTCTGAATGTAAGATAGCACATTGGACATAGTCTTTTCTGAATTGAAGGGTCCGATTAAAAGATAGGTTTCACTCGTGCATGAAGGGTTTTCAGGTATGAATGGTTTAATTGAATCAGTTTTACTGTCACCTGTTCCAACAGCTTTTGCGACAAATAACTTATTTTTATTTATCCATTCTGTATTTTTCTTCACGTAGTTTTTGTCAATGTAACCAACACCATCCCTTCGCCAACCGTTATAGTAAAACTTAATGGCATCTTTAAATGGAGTAGACTTATACTTAGGTTTTACCCTCTTCATGCTACCCTCAACTCTCACATCAAATCCAAATGGGTCATTTGCACTTACTAATTCTGAAAAACTTTTTTCTTTTTTTGATTGAACTTTCTTCAAGATAGGAATTGCCTCATTATACCTAATAAATGTGTTTGCGCCTTTTTCAAGTAAAAACCTTGTTGCCTCTGAAGTAATAGAATCTCCTGAATGTGTACATACTTTGCATAGACCTTCATTATCCCTATCCCATAAGAAATAATTTACGCCACCCTTTATTTCAACACCAGGAAAACAGTCTCTCGCATCCTGAAAATCATGGATTACTCTGATTCTCTTATCTCGAAGCATTTTCTCTCTAAATTCAGTAAGTTCACCAACCCTACCTCCGGCAAACCATCTCGCAGGAATAATCATAGAAATATATCTTGGGTTTAGTTTAATTGCTTGCTCTACAAACTTGTGGTAGATTGGCTTGGCACTTGCACCAAATCCCCCATCACTTAATTGATATGGTGGGTTTCCAACGATAACGTCAAACTTCATATTGAATATTTTTTCAAGGTTAGCTTCGACAGGCTCAGCCACCGAAGTGTGAATAAAATTGTAAGCGTAGGTTTCCAAGGCATCTTCTCGGTCGTAGACTTCTTGGCTGGCTCCGCAATAGGTGCATTTTTCGCTTTGCCAAGTATGTTTCATTCGTTTGTAGCGAATGTTTCCTTGCTCATCATCAAAGGTTTCGCAAATGGAGTATTTGCCATTGGCAGTTTTGGAGCAATACACGCTTCTGCGAGAAAGTAAAGAAGTTAAATCTGTTATGGCAATGCCATACAATTGTTGGCTAAAAATGTGGTTAATACGTTCCTGTTTGTCGGGTATTTGGGTTTCCAACCCTTTCATCAGTCTTTTTGCCATTTCACGCAAAAACACACCACTTTTAGAAACAGGGTCTAAAAACTTGGCGTTGGGGTTGCTCCACAACTCTGTAGGGAGCAAGTCCAAAATATCATTCACCAAAGTCGGTGGCGTAAATACTTCGTCATTGCTCAAATTGGCAAGGCAGGAGAGTACATCTGGGTTATAGTTCGTTTGTATCATCTTCGGTTAGTTGTTTCACGCAAAGAGCGCAGAGTAGTCGCAGAGCACGCCAAGCCTTTGCGATTCTTGGCGTAGTATCTTGGCGACCTTTGCGAGAACTCATTAAAGGTTATTGACAATTCTATGTATCCCATCTTTTAAAAGTTTCGTGTTAAAGTTGATTAGTAAAGCCAACCTTTTATCTGAGAGTTTTAGATAAGTAAGCGTCTGAGCAAAATGCACCGGAGCTAAGTTTTCTACAGATTTGACTTCGATAATAACTTTATCCTCAACTAATAAATCAATTCTATAACCTACATCTTGCTTTACTTCTTTATACACCAAAGGCATTGGCAATTGTGTCTGTACATCAAACCCCAATTCTCTTAAATCATAGGCTAATGCATTTTCATAAACAGACTCTAGTAATCCTGGACCTAGTGCTTTGTGCAATTCCATTGCAGCTCCTATAATTTTGTATGAAATTTCATTTTCACTCATCTTCACCCAATTTTAAGAAATGCACAAGCGGAAAATCCTTTACAGGTTCGTCAATGGCTGCTGCGTTGCCTTCATCATTAAAAAGCGAGAACTGATGCGTTTTCTCTACCAAGAATTTAAACATATAATCTCTGCGTTTCAGCATATTCCCATTAACTGCACTCCACTCAGAAAAAACAATCGGTTTTTTTGTTTCGGGATTTGTAAAGTCTAAAGCGTCACCCCAAAGTATGTTTCTGCTCAATAAAAACCGAACAGAACGAATACACTCATTTTTTACTTGCTTGAATACTTTGGAATACCAATCGGTATAAATTCCAAGCAATCGGTCTCGACATTCTTGGGCGTTGTCTTCCAAAATGTCCACACCATAAATACTCGATACAGCAATAACAGAATAACGTTCCCATTCTACTTGACTTTTGCTGTAACGACTGTCAACTACTGCTAACTTCCGTCTTAAAACTTCGGCTAAAAAGTTGCCGTTTCCACAAGCAGGCTCCAAAAACCTTGAATCGATACGCTCGGTTTCCTGTTTTACCAAATCGAGCATTGCATTGACTTCACGTTCGTTTGTAAATACTTCACCATGGTCGGTAACACGTTGCTTTGATTTTACTTGTTTGTTCTCTGTTATATCGTCTTTAAAATCAGTCATATTATAAATCACTATCAATAAGCTACAAATGTATCAATTTACTGCGGTGTGTCGGCAAGAAAACAACTCTTTTGTCCCGATTTTAATCGGGATGTTGTTTTGTGCGTTGGTTGTTCATTATTTCGTTTTCCTTTTTTTGTCTTTAAGTAGCAAATTGTCTGCTGTGTCGTTGTCTTCTTACACTGACGGCTAACGGACGGAACTATATGCAGTTGGGGATTGCGGGTTGCTTTCCTGTCGAACCCCGATGCCGTTGTTGCGGGCTACGAACTTTGTTGTCCGCACCGAAACCCCAATTGACATATAGTTTTTGTGTGCGCCCTGCATGAGCAGCGCGCACCTGTTGTAAGCTGTTGAAAAAGTTTAAAAATACAAATAAACTTTACATATTAT
>JAAYAG010000092.1 GCA_012719495.1 Bacteroidales bacterium | reverse complement strand
GGAACAAGAAATATGTACTGAAACCGAACTTGATGCGAGTATGCTATCAAAAGGTTTTTATTTGGTTGTGGTACAACCTTACGATGAAAATTTCCCTAATAAAACATTCAAAATACAGATAAAATGAGACATAACCACAAACACAACAATTATAGATTGCAGCATTGAAGTTGAAAGTGGTTCAAAATGAATACGTGTTCAAAACAGCAATTGTTGCCCGCCAATTTCGACCCTAATGCGATAATGCGAATTCGGGGTAACCGGCGTTAACGGAATATACCCACCAAGCATCTTTCCGTCTACAACATGAACGGGAAATGATTTCTCCCGATGGACATGATCGTCGAAAAGAGTGCCAGGTTCTGCAAAATAATCGATATAGAAATGTCCCACCATGCTGCTGTCCATAAAATTATTGCAAAACAAACGGGCCACCATGCCCATTGTCATCCGCAAATTAATTTCAACACAAGGATGGAGAAAGAAAGAATCATCCTGCCTGAATACCAACATATCTACACCAAAATATCCATTGTAATATGAGCCAACTGTTTCCTGAAAGTACGACAACAAACTAACCTGTACCAACAATAACACATCAGGCTCAATAAACTTAGTAATATACTGAAAGACAACATCATCGGCAGCAAGAACATTGGCACGGTACACGCCCTTCCCATCGGTTTCGAAAAGTGAATACCCGGCAAAAGAGACCTTTCCCTCGTCAGCACAAAACTCGAGGGCAAAATCGACCACCTTGTTGTAAACCTGTTCTCCAAGTATACTTCCTTGTTTTTCAATAACCCTGGCACACCTGTTAAACATGTTCCTTGTCATCGTTCCGTTCACCCAAAACAGCCCGCGCCCACTGCCCGACCAAGGTGCCTTAAAAACCACACGGGGAAATTGCAATGCAAAAGTCTCAATGTCAACCAATTTTAGTTCAACAGCTGGCTTGGGCAATCCGTGAAGTAAAGGGACGTTATTCTGCAACCAGCTTAACAAGGTACTGGCTGTCGTTCGGTGCGAAAAACGACGAATAGCATCAAGCTCATGAGCTAAAGGAACAAGATGATTTTTACCCCCAAGCCTAAGCTGTTTCGCAACAACAGGGTTCCACCCCCAAGGGGAAAAACAATCAAAATCCGTACCGCGTGGATCGGTAACAACTTCAATATTAGCCAACTGGGGAAACAGACCAACAATGTTATCAACCCATTGCCTGTTGGAATCAGCCCATAACACTGCATCGTGCCCCTCGGCATACCACAAGGGCAAACAAGCTGCATCGGCTGCAAACAAGCGCGCAGCAAGCGGGGCATGGAAATTTTCACTGCCATTAGCCAAGGCTAAATCGTGATCGGGATTAAAGAAATAAAGCCTTCGATGGTTCATACCGACAAAAATATTTATTCCTATATTTTTTATGAACAAAATGAGGGGACAAAACGTCTATTGTGATAAGTATTAATAAACATAAATCAACATACTATGTCAGAAAGAACAGGATTGGTAACATTTGTAGGAAAACCGGTAACCCTCACGGGAAATGAAATAAAAGTAGGCGACAAGGCGCCCGATTTTACCGGCATCAACCAAAACCTTGAACCGGTAAGTTTATCGTCGTTCAAAGGTAAAACAGTAGTCGTGGCCATCTACCCATCTATTGATACGGGAGTTTGCCAAAAACAGAACCGTAAGTTCAATGAAGTAGCTAATTCTATGAAAGACGTTGTGGTACTGAGTGTTTCACTCGACCTACCCTTTGCACAAAAGAGATTTTGCCTTGCCGAAGGACTCGAAAGTATTGTAACCCTATCGGATCACAAAGAACGTGAGTTCGGCAATAAATATGGTTTTCTCATAAAAGAACTGGCGTTGTTGGCCCGTGGAACTGTGATCATCGACAAAGAAGGGACAGTGCAACTGGTAGAAATTGTTCCGGAAATTGCTACGGAACCCGATTACGACACCGCACTTTCGCTTCTCGAGAAGCTGAAGTAAAGCATTATTGATTAGCAACCGGCCCTACCCTTTCAATTTTCCTGATTCGGTAGGGTTTTTTGTCTTGTGATTCGTAGTAAGTCCTCATCTGGATTTCGGCAAGAAGACCAAAGGTAATAAGCTGAATTCCACCAAATAGCAAAATCATACCTAAAAGAATAAGCGGTTTGCCCCAGATGTCGTACCCCAGAATTTTCAGTCCGAGAAGATAGAGATTGATCACTACCCCTAAAAGAATGCCGATACCGCCAACAGCCCCAAAAAGGTGCATCGGTTTCTGAAGGTACTTTTTCAGGAAGAGGATAACCAGTAAGTCACTTATCACTTTTAGCGTCCGGCCGATACCGTATTTTGATTTTCCGTGAATGCGGGCATGGTGCCTCACTTCAAGTTGGGTAATTGTCCCCCCTTCGAGAGCTGCAAGCACAGGGACAAATCGGTGCAATTCACCATAAATTTTCAGGGTACGGGCAAATTCACGCTTGAATACCTTCAGCGTACAGCCATAATCCTTAATACGCACATTAGTAGCACTCCGTATAATGTAATTAGCAATCCGGCTGGGAATTTTCCGCAGAAGCATGCCGTCTTTGCGTTGAGCCCTAATACCTGCAACCACATCCCAATCGCCGGTTTCCGACAAGGCCACCATGGCGGGTATATCGGCGGGGTCGTTCTGCAAGTCGCCATCGAGGGTAACAATGTAATCTCCGGTAGCCGTATCAATACCTGCCTGTAAAGCAGAACTTTGTCCAAAATTTTTACGCAATTCAACCAGAACAAAACGGTTGTCGGCAATAGCCCTTATTTTCTCTTTAGTACAATCTGTAGATCCATCGTCAACAAAAATGGCTTCGAAATCGTACCCCGACAAGGCTTCTACGATACGATTGGCCAAGGGGGCAATGTTATCCTCTTCGTTGAAAACGCATATTACCAAGCTAATCCGCATTACACATAAGAATTATGAAACAAAAATCAAACTTACAATAAAATGAAACTCAGGCAAAAGATTGACTAAAAAGTTACTAACGAGCATTATCTGGCAACATTATTTTTTTGCCAAATCGTCGGTATTTGTCTCGTTTTCGGGTTCTTGCGCGTTTGAATCGGTTTTTGCAGCATTTTTTTCTCCACAATTAAAAACCTTATCACAATCGAGCATAATTAAGCCCGCACGTTTAATTAGGTAATAAGCAACAGAAAGCGAAACAATAAGCACAGCAATACCGATAATCATCATACCTTCAAGGTCTTCTATTTTCATGACCACAACTTTTCGGGCAATGGCAATAATGGCAACCAATACCACCACCTCAACATGCACCACATTCTGACGCAAATACACTTTTATGGTATCAAGCAACTCAATTCCGATAAGTATAAGGAGAAAAACCCCGAAAAGATCCATCAAATCATCAAGTTCGAAAAACAAGGAGGATGATTGGAGCATGCTTTTCCACAAGAAATACCCTAACTCTATGGTCGCCAACACCAATATCCCAGCCATCATTACAATAAGTGTGTAAATGATCATCTTTTCGATGAAACGAATTGTTTTTATCATAATCATAACATTTATAAGTTTTAGCAATTTAGTGAATATAATACAATAAAATTACCCAGAGCTTATCAATCAATCTATCGAAACCGTCTTTTGAACTCAAGCCCTCTAATAGAGAATAAAAACAAAAAACCTGTTTATAGTTTAAATTTGTTAACAAAAAATGAAAATAAATACTATTCCGTAATTTTTTTAAGACAAATACCCTATTCGATTTTGATTTATAATTAAAATTTTTAAATTTGTTGCCATAAGAAAAGACCAAATGAAAAATTTACTGAACATATCCATTCTTAACACCCTCGTCCTAGTGGTGGTGGTGCTCGTCATTTCGGTGAAGTGAGAATGGTTTTCAGTACATTAAATTGAAAAAATATTGACTAACCATTCTCACATTGAGAATGGTTTTTTTTTGAACATAAACGAAAGAAAAATGAATAAACTAAGAAGTGCAACATCAACGCAAGGCCGCAGAATGGCTGGCGCACGTGCCCTATGGAGGGCCAATGGCATGACCGAAGAACAATTCAACCGGCCAATAATAGCAATCGTCAATTCATTTACCCAAATGGTGCCCGGGCACGTTCACCTATACGAAGTTGGACAAATGCTCAAGAAACAAATTGAAGCAAGAGGTTTTTTTGCCGCCGAGTTCAACACCATCGCCATCGACGATGGAATTGCCATGGGGCACGACGGTATGTTATATTCACTCCCCTCGCGCGACCTTATCGCCGATAGTGTTGAATATATGTGCAATGCGCACACAGTTGATGCTATGATCTGCATTTCGAACTGCGATAAAATAACCCCGGGTATGCTTATGGCCGCTATGCGCCTGAACATTCCTGCAATATTTGTTTCGGGTGGGCCAATGGAAGCAGGGACACTCGACACACGCAAACTCGACCTCATTGATGCCATGGTCATGGCTGCCGATAAAAACATCAGTGACGAACAGGTTGAAGCCGTTGAACAGAATGCCTGCCCTACCTGCGGATCGTGTTCAGGGCTCTTCACCGCCAACTCGATGAATTCACTGGCCGAAGCTATTGGTCTTGCCCTGCCCGGAAACGGCACCATTGTAGCCACTCATGCCAACCGCACCGAACTATTCAAACGCGCTGCCGATCTAATTGTCGACAATGCTGAAGCTTACTATTATAAAGGAAACGACAACGTACTTCCCCGTTCCATTGCTACCAAAGAAGCCTTCATGAACGCCATGACCCTCGATATCGGCATGGGCGGAAGCACCAACACAATCCTCCACCTGCTGGCTGTTGCCCACGAAGCCGAAGTTGATTTCACCATGAAAGACATCGATGCCCTTTCTCGCAGGATTCCAAACCTTTGCAAAGTGGCCCCAAGTTCACAGTTTCACATGGAGGATGTAAACCGTGCCGGTGGTATCCTTGGCATTATGGGCGAACTCGACCGCAAAGGATTGCTCAACCGCAACTGCTACCGTGTCGACGGGCTCACGCTGGGTGAAGCCATCGATCAATACGACATTATACGGCCAACTTTCCGGGAAGAAAACAAAAAAATTTACCTGTCGGCCCCCGGTTACAAACGGAACCTGGTCATGGGTTCGCAGGAAAATTACTATAAAGAACTGGATACCGACCGGGAAAAAGGTTGTATCCACAATTACGAGAATGCTTATAACAAAGAAGGAGGACTAGCCGTTCTGTTCGGAAATATTGCCGAAGACGGCTGCATCGTCAAGACCGCCGGTGTAGATCCTTCGGTATACCAGTTCAGGGGAACAGCAAAAGTCTTTCAATCACAGGAAGCAGCTTGCAACGGAATCCTTGGCGATGAAGTACAAGCCGGCGATGTAGTCTTCATCTTATATGAAGGACCCAAAGGCGGACCCGGAATGCAAGAGATGCTGTACCCTACTTCCTACATCAAATCGGTAAAACTCGACAAAGCCTGTGCCCTTGTCACTGACGGCCGTTTTTCGGGCGGAACATCGGGCCTTTCCATTGGCCACGTTTCACCGGAAGCAGCGGCCGGCGGAAACATCGGGCTGGTTCGCAACGGCGATCAGGTCGAAATCGACATCCCGGCACGCAAAATCAACCTGCTGGTAAGCGACAAAGAGTTGAAAATGCGTCGTGCCGAAGAAGAAGCCAAGGGAGACCATGCATTCACCCCGGTTCGCGACCGCAAGATCAGCAAAGCACTGAAAGCTTACGCCAGCATGGTTTCTTCGTCAGACAAAGGAGCAGTCAGGATGATTTAGAAAGCCCCCCGCCCCCCTAAAAGGGGGTGAGAAGGCGAACTACAGATTAACGGAATCCGGTGACAGGAGACTGGAGTTTGTATTTAATAAAATAGTAAATAATAATTTATAAATAATAAATCTCGTATGGCAGAAAAAGTTAGTGGATCAGAAGCACTTATGCGTTCATTATTAGCCGAAGGAGTAGAAGTGATTTTTGGCTACCCCGGAGGCGCAATTATGCCAATTTATGACGCGCTTTACGATCACCGCGAAAATATACACCACATTCTTACAAGGCACGAGCAAGGTGCAATTCACGCAGCACAAGGGTATGCAAGGGTAACCGGCAAACCCGGTGTTTGCTTTGCCACCTCGGGCCCCGGGGCAACAAACCTGCTCACAGGCATTGCCGACGCAATGATCGATTCAACACCGCTGGTTTGCATAACCGGCCAAGTAGCGTCGCCCCTGCTGGGTACCGACGCGTTTCAGGAGTCGGATATTGTTGGCATGTCGATGCCTGTCACGAAATGGAACTATCAGATAACCAACGTAAACGAAGTAACAGAAGTAATCGCAAAAGCCTTTCATATTGCCAGTACCGGACGCCCGGGGCCAGTTCTTATCGATATTGCCAAAGATGTGCAGTTTGCCCCTGTAGAATTTCACTACGAAAAATGCACCAAGATAAGAAGTTACGTTCCTACTCGCCCGCTCGATATGGCACAAATTGATGCTGCAGCCGATGCAATTAACAAGGCACAAAAGCCTTTTATGCTCATTGGGCACGGGGTTATCATTTCAAAAGCCGAAAAAGAAATTATTGAACTTGCCGAAAAGGCAGGGATCCCAGTGGCATGGACACTCTTGGGCAATTCAATTCTTCCGCAGGAACACCCCTTAAACATGGGGATGCTGGGAATGCACGGTCATTATGCGCCAAACATTAAAACCAACGAGTGCGACTTGCTCATTGCCATTGGAATGCGTTTCGACGATAGGGTAACCGGACGCGTAAGTTCGTATGCTAAACAAGCAAAAGTTGTTCATGTTGAAATAGATCCTTCGGAAATAAACAAAATAATCAATGCCGATTTTCCGATACTTGGCGATGCAAAAAAAGTACTTGGACAATTGCTCCCAAAAATAAAAGAAACAAAACACGACGAATGGATTGCCGAATTCAAAGCGTGTTATGAAATTGAATTCGAAAAGGTTATCAAAAAAGACCTTCACCGCAACAATGGAAAAAACACAATGGGCGAAGTTGTTCGCAGAATTAGCGAAGCTACAAACGGCGAAGCCATTGTTGTTACCGATGTTGGTCAGCACCAAATGATTGCTGCTCGGTATTCAGGCTTTGCAAAAACGCGCAGTTTTGTAACATCGGGCGGATTGGGCACCATGGGCTTTGGACTTCCTGCAGCTGTTGGCGCTCAGCTTGGTAAACCAGAACGGACTGTGGTTACTTTTATTGGCGATGGCGGATTTCAAATGACCTTGCAGGAACTTGGAACCATTGCCCAAGAAAATATTCCAGTGAAAATTGTCATTTTGAATAACCATTTCCTTGGTATGGTACGCCAATGGCAAGAGCTTTTCTTCGAAAAAAGATATTCGTTTACCGAAATTAAGAGCCCTGATTTTGTGGCACTTGCCAACGCTTACGGCATTAAAGCCAGCCGGGTTTCGGCCAGCAGCGAGCTCAACGGATCGATAGACGAAATGCTTACACACAACGGGCCATACCTGCTGGAAGTAATTGTTGAAAAAGAAGACAATGTATTTCCGATGGTTCCATCAGGATCAAGTGTTTCTGAAGTTATCCTCGAAAAGCCCGACGCGTAAACAACAAAAAGGTGTTATTTCTAAAAGTAAATGAGTATGAAGAAAGAATTCAACATAATAGCTTACACCGAAAACCACATCGGGCTATTGAACCGCATAACCATTGTATTTACCCGCCGAAAAGTAAATATCGAAAGCTTAACCGTTTCGGAATCAGCCATTAAAGGAGTGAGTAAATTCACCATCGTGGTGGAAACAACCGAGGAACAGGTAAAAAAAATTGTACAGCAAATTGAAAAACAAGTAGATGTGCTAAAGGCTTTTTACCATCACAACGATGAATTAGTGTACCAGGAGATTGCCCTTTACAAGGTAGCTACCAACGATTTGCTAGAAAGTGATAAAATAGAAAACCTGATACGAAAATACAATGCCCGTATTCTTGAGATTACCAAAGAGTTTACGGTAATTGAGAAAACAGGGCACAAAGAAGAAACGCAAGAGTTTTTCGAAGAATTGAACCAATTTAGGGTGTTACAATTTATCCGCTCGGGGCGTATTGCCATTACCCGGCTTACCATTGAACGCTTGTCGGAATTTCTCAACGAAAGAGATAAAATACTCTCAACAACGAATTAATACCGATTGAAGAAATGTAACAGTACAATCTTCGCCCACTCGATTGTACTGAACATTTCTATTTATCGGCATTATACATGAATAGGTTCGGACTGATTTAGAATTGCATCTTGTATAAGATAAACAAAAAAACAGAAGAAGCCCGGTGTCGAAAGATTCCGGGTTTTTTTATGTAAAAGCGAACCTTCAAGCAAAAGCCACTTTAAGTTCGGGCAATCCTTTCATCATCAGAAATACGACTAACATCCACAAAAAACATACGTTCATCACAATTATTGAATAATAAATCAATTAAATTATGTCAATTAAATTAAATAGCATAACTTAAGCCCACTAAATCAACACTTAAAATCATAAATATATTATGATGCCACCAAAAGCGAAATTCATTGAAGAATCCTATCAAATAGAGGAAGTAAACAGAATGGTTTCCGAGTTTCAGGAAAAAGGATACACCATTTTGCGCAATGTATTCGAGCGGGAGTCAGTAAAAGAATTTAAAAAGCAACTTGAAGAGCTGATGTATTTCAACGGCAATGCGTATACAATTCCCGACAATACCCCCCATTATATACATGGTGCACTTGCCCCACGAGGCAGGCAATTATTACCGCACCTGCTTTCACACTCCGAAGCCAAACCAATGCCTTCCATTCATACTACTATTATAGTAATCGAAACTGATGAAGCCCGTGGCTATGCACCCGAATGGCACAAAGACCGCCAACCCGATGGTATGCCAGGCAAAGAATACCATTATCCCGACGATGTCTTTCTGGCATTCTACTTTGAAGATATTGATGAAAACCATGGACCAACACAGATTATCCCCGGCTCGCACCGAGATGTAAACATGAAACCCAATACCGATGCCCCTGTAGAATCGATTATCCTTAATATGGAAGATGCTTTGTTAATTGACCAGCGAGCATGGCACCGTGGCGTTTCGCGCAAAGCCCCTGGTACCCGCTTTGTAATTGTGTATGGAATGTATGCCATGCCACAGCATTACGGGTCAACATTCCAGATGCCACGAATGCAGATGCACCATTGGATGAATGCCAAAACAACAAAGGATAGGGTGTACTTTGGTGGCCCGTTTGCTCCGCCAACACAGGAAACAATTAATGCATTTCAGGAAGAGTTTGACAATTGCGAGTTTTTGCACAATATATCATTCCCTAAACTATCATAGTAAAAACAACTTTTAGATAATTACTTAATTATAAACAATTAAACAATTACAATTATGGATGCTTTTATGGCGTTTATTGCTGCCTTCGGGTTTAACTTTGCTCCTCGTGGGTGGATGCTTTGTCAAGGGCAAATATTAAATGTTTCACAGAACAGTGCATTATTTGCTTTGTTAGGGACAATGTATGGTGGAAATGGTTCTCAAACTTTTGGTCTGCCCGACCTTCGCGGTAGAGTAATTGTTGGAATGGGGCAGGGACCTGGTTTGCAAAATTACGTTCAAGGTACACAAGGTGCTGGTGGTGCCGAAACTTGTACAACATTGGTTGCACATAGTCATACTGCAACCTTAGCCAATGCTACTGTAGCCGTTAAGGCCTATAGTGGTGCAGGTACTGCAACTGCTCCAAGTAGCCGTGCATCAGTTTTATCTGGTTCAACGGTTAATCTTTATGGTTCAACTGCCCCCGACATCGTAATGAACGTTGGTGGTGGAGCTGTTGCAGGTACTGTTGCTGTAAACCCAGCAGGTGCAGGTGCATCTTTCAGCATTATGCAACCATATTGTCCATTAAACATGTGTATTGCAACCGAAGGAATTTTTCCATCAAGAAATTAATTTAAATTACCCCGGGAAGGAATTTCTATTCCGGGGTAATTCTTTATCTTTAGTAAAACAATCAATGAGCAGGACAATCAAGATAGGATTCCTTTTTCCTTATTCTTCAATCCACCCTAATATGTCGCAAGATATTATGGATGGGCTTTACGCTTCATTGCCCGAAGCATACAGGGCAAACTTTCAGTTCATCCCCGAGTTTGTTAACCTTGGAGGCATTGAGTATGTAAAGGCAGCCATTAATAAGCTCTGCATGTTCCATAATGTCGATATTCTTTCGGGGTTTTTGAGCCACCAACTTCTGCCCGAAATTATCCCGATGATTTCGAAAAAAGATAAACTTTGCTTCTTTTTCGAAATGGGCGAATACCTTCCACCATTGTACCCATTGCCCGAGATCATCTTTTACAATAGTTTTCAGTTTTGGCAACTGGAATATGCGTTAGGGAATTGGGCACAAAAACGGTTTGGAGGAAAAGGTGCCATGCTCATGTCGGTTTACGATGCGGGCTATCATATACACAGTTCGTTTTGGCAAGGGGCTATAGCTGCCGGTGCCCAAGAAATTGATATGCACATTGTGCCTTATAACCCCGAAATGTCCGATGTTAAAACTCTTTTGCCTCAATTCTTCGAAAGAATCGAAAAGAGTGGTGTCGATTATCTTCATGCTCTGTTTTGTGGCAACGAAGCGCTCGATTTTTTTAACCTTTACAAACAATCGGGTTTGCACAAAAAAATACCCCTTGTGGTTACGCCACACATGGCATCCGATGCTGTTGTTTCAAAAATTTGTAACTTGAATGTCGAGTTTTATTCAGCCTCGGGTTGGAGTTACAACACTAATACAACTGCAAATAAAATGTTTAAGCAGCAATTTGAGCTATTTACAGGCCGAAAATCCTCGGTCTTTGCTGTAATGGGCTACGAAATGGGTTTGGCATTCCTGCCCATTATGCCACAGTTGCAACGGGGCGATACCGATAGCGCCATCCGTTTTCTTAAGACATACCAGATAGAAGGGCCGCGTGGAAAGCGAAACTTCTGGATCGATAATAAAGATGAAAAACCTGCCATCGAAATTGAAAAGATTTCGTTGCAATCGATGAATTCTACTCAATTGGTGGTGGAGCAGGGAACAGCCATGGAATACAACCATGCCGTGTTCGAAGATATTCATAACCAATGTGTATCGGGGTGGAAGAACCCCTATTTATGTGTATAAAAAATCAATAAAATCCTAATAATATGAAAACTCTTTTCTTAAAAAAATGGAAACTTGTGATAATCCTTATAGGGCTATTGCTTTTATTTAACAGCAGTTGGGCGCAGTACCCAACCTTGCCCTACCACCCTGTGGGTACCGAATCTGGTTATAGCGTTCCGGCAAATCCATTTGATTTCTTCGACAATATTACCAATGTTACATTTGCTGGTATAAACAATACCACAGGAGCTGGGCCACAGTGGAGAATGAATTATTCAGGTTTGACTCATGCCACAGTGGAAAGAGGTCAAACTTACACCCTTTCAGTAAGTGTAAATGCTAGTGCCGACTTTTCGTATCATGATATCAATGTTTTTTTTGATTGGGATAATGATGGCGATTGCGGTGGCCGTCTTCCAACCAGTGGAGGTACCGGAGCAGAAGCAAATGAGAAATATGATGTGGCCATTGGTGCCGGTCATGCTAATCCTGCTACAATCAACATAACGATTCCTGCCAATGCAACCATTGGTACAATTTGGATGAGAGTAGTGCTGGATGCCGATGGTAGTGAAAGTGACTACTTGAGTTATTTTTCGTACGGTGAAATTGAAGAATATGCCATTGATATTTCATCAGGAATAACTGTTCCCACAGTAACTACCACCGCTGCTTCCAACATTGCAACCACCTCGGCCACTTTAGGCGGCAATGTTACCGCCGATGGCGGGGCTACTGTCGATGCCCGGGGAATCGTATATTCACTTACCTCTGTAAATCCAAATCCTCAGATTGGTGGTACAGGTGTAACACAAGTCTCTATTGGAAGTGGCACAGGAGCATTCAGCCAATCAGTCAGTTCCTTATCTGCCAGTTCCGCTTATTCATTTAATAGCTATGCACATAACTCCCAAGGGTATGCATATGGAACAGTGTCAACCTTCACCACCCTGGGCCCCGAAATAAATATCGAAGGCAATAGCACTTCCATTCTTGATGGCGACCCATCGCCTTCAGCTTCTGATCACACAGATTTTGGATCAATATCAACATGTGTAGCTACTGAGGTACGGACTTTCACAATTCGCAATACGGGGACAGCCGACCTAACCATCTCTTCGGTTGATATTTCAGGCACCAATGCGGCTGATTTTTCGGTAACGTTGTCACCGGCGGCCACAATTACCCCCTCAAATACAACAACTTTTCAGGTTACTTTTAACCCCTCTGCATCGGGTACACGCTCTGCTACGATCACAGTCAATAATGATGACAGTGACGAAGCGGCATATGATTTTGCTATTCAGGGAACAGGAACCGATCTTTCAATTACAGCCTTATCACAAACCAATGTTTCATGTAGTTTAGGATCGAACGGCGCAGCCTCTGTAAATGCAGCAACTGGTGGTACAGCTCCTTATAGCTACAACTGGACACCGGGTAACCCAACAGGTGATGGAACAACTACGGTTACCGGGCTTCCTGCTGGAACATGGACTTGTACCGTTACCGATGCAAACGGATGTACCGCTTTTCAAGACTTTACCATTACTCAACCCTCTCCATTATCATTAACCGCAGCTTCTCAAACCAATGTTTCATGCAACGGAGGCTCAAATGGGGCTGCTTCTGTTAATACAGCCACTGGCGGAGCCGGCGGATATACTTATAACTGGACGCCAGGAAATCCAACCGGTGATGGAACCACCTCAGTTACCGGTCTTACAGCCGGAACATGGACCTGTACGGTTACAGATGCAAATAGCTGTACAACTTCGCAAAACTTTACGTTAACGCAGCCTGCTGCACTTACACTTACTGCAGCTTCGCAAACCAATGTTTCCTGCAACGGAGGATCAAATGGGGCAGCTTCTGTAAATGCAGCTTCTGGTGGGGCTGGTGGATATACTTATAACTGGACTCCCGGAAATCCAACGGGCGATGGTACAACTTCAATTACTGGTCTTACTGCCGGTTCCTGGACATGCACCGTTACCGACGCAAACAGTTGCACCGCAAGTGTAAACTTTACCGTTATACAACCTTCGGCCCTCTCTTTAACACCAGCTTCGCAAACCAATATTGCCTGTAACGGAGGCGCTACAGGTGCTGCCACTGTGAATGCAGCTACTGGCGGTGCGGGTGGATATACCTACGACTGGACACCTGGAAATCCAACCGGAGATGGGACTGTTTCAGTTACTGGCCTTACAGCAGGTACTTGGACATGCACCGTTACCGATGCAAACGGTTGTACAGCAATAAGAAACTTCACCATCACTCAACCCACGCTACTTACCTTAACGCAATCATCGCAAACCAACATTGCCTGTTATGGCGATGCTACCGGGGCTGCTTCTGTTAATACTGCCAACGGCGGTGCCGGAGGATATACTTATAACTGGACGCCCGGAAACCCAACCGGCGATGGTACTATTTCGATTTCTGCTCTTACTGAAGGAACTTGGACATGCACAGTGACCGATGCGAATAATTGTACAGCCACAGCTGATTTTACACTAACACAACCTGCATCTGCATTATCAATTTCTATTGATGCACAAAGTAACGAGACCGCTTTTGGCGCAGCCGACGGAGCAGCAAGTGTTACAGCTGCTACAGGAGGAACTCCAACCTACAATTATGATTGGACTCCAGGCACGCCAACAGGAGATGGTACGAATAGTGTAACCGGTCTTACTGCCGGCTCTTACACCTGTACGGTTACCGATGCCAACAGTTGTACCGCACAAGAAACTTTCTTAATTCTTTCACCGCCACAAGTTGTTACAACTTCTGCAACATCAATTGATATTACTTCTGCAACTCTTGGTGGCGAAGTTACTGCCGATGGTGAAAATGTTGTTACCAACCGAGGGATTGTTTATTCTACTTCAGACAACACTCCTGAAATAGGCGAACCTGGGATTACGCAAGATGATAATGGAAGTGGAATCGGTTCGTTTAGCGAATCGATAAGTACTCTTTCCGCAGCTACAACATATTACTATCAAGCCTATGCAATTAACGGCGAAGGCACATCGTATGGTGGGGTTGAAGAATTTACTACCCAAAACACCATTTTAAGTATTGTTCGCGATGGGTCAACACTTACAAACACAAGTTCTGTGAGTTGGACAATCACCTTTGCCGCATCGGCAACAGGACTTACTTCGTCTAATTTCACGCTGGCAAATACAGGGCTTACCTCACCTTCTATTACCAATGTAAGCGGTTCGGGAACAACATGGACCGTCACTGCTAATACAAGCTCCGGTTCAGGAACACTTGGACTAGACTTTACAAGCAATACAGGATTGAATGCCGAAATGTCGAATATTTTACCTTATATTGGAGAAGTGTATACAATTGATAAAGTTGCTCCGTTATTATCTTCTTCCAATCCGACAGATAACTCAACAACTGTCTTTCTTGGAGCAAATGTAGTACTCAATTTCGATGAGAACTTAGTTAAAGGTACCGGGAACATAACCATCAGAAATAGCAGCGACAACTCCATTTTTGAACAAATAGATATCGCCGATTCACGTGTCACTATTTCGGGTAGCCAGGTTACTGTTAATCCATCCGGAGTATTTTTAAAAGGTACAGGATATTATATTGAAATTGATGGAACGGCAATCGAAGACAATGCCGGTAATTCGTATGCAGGAATTTCAGGAAGTACAACATTGAATTTCACCACAGTCGATGTGGTAATTAATGAAGTGGTAACCGATCCACAATTAGACTGGAGTACCTTTGGTTTTAATGGAATCGTTGGTGCAGGTGCGGTAACCGATTACGATGAATGGGTTGAACTATATATCAATACATCCGGAATCAATTTTTCAGGCTGGACCATTGAATTGATGGATGGTTCGGATATAATTGGAAATCTCTCTGCGTTGGGCGCATTTGTCACTTCAAGATACTTTGGAATAGGTAATTTTACAAGCACGATTTCTGGTGATTACCTTGTATTAGGAAGGGGAAATGGGAGCCCAATGAATAATAGCATTACCATTAACTTAAAAGATCCTACAGGAGCTATAGTCGATGCAGTAACCTTTAATACAAACCCATCCTCTAATTCAGACGACCAGTATAACGAAACAGCTCAGCGTTTTCCCAACGGAACAGACACAAATACCGCTGGTGACTGGACACAAGGAGAGGCTACCCTTGGGACTGCAAATTCAGGCCCAAGTGTTAAACTATCGGTTTCTCCAGCCTCTATTGGTGAAAATGCAGTAGCTTCAACTGTTACAGCCACACTTTGCAGAGCTTCTAGTCAAATCACAACTGTAACAATTTCCAATTCGGGAACTGCAACTTTAGCTACCGATTATACTCTTTCTTCAACCAGTATTGTAATACCGGCCGGAAGTACTACAGGTACGGCAACAGTGACTTCAATTCAGGATCCAACAGATGAGGCAGATGAAACAGTTACTATCGATATTACTACTGTGACAAATGGAAGCGAAGCTGGAACACAACAACAAACAATTACAATTACCGATGATAATGATCCACCATTGGTAACCTTATCTGCTTCACCTTCTACAATTGCTGAAAATGATGTACCCGAAACATCAACCATCACAGCCACATTGGCCGTTGCATCTGCAAAAACAGTAACTGTTACAATAAGTGCTTCCAGCTCAAGTGCGGTTGAGGGCTTTGATTACAGTCTCTCATCAACAACGATCACAATACTTCCAGGATTTTTAACTGGCACAGCAACCATTTCGTCTATTCAGGATGCAGATGTTGAAGGTCACCAAACCATCGATATTGATATTACCGGGGTAAGTAATTGTACAGAAGATGGGACACAACAAGTAACCTTACAATTGCTTGACGACGACCTGCCAAAGGTAACCCTTTCGCAGGATGTTACTTCATTCGGAGAAGAAGGCGGAACAAATACCATAACTGCAACATTGGATAATAGCTACTCTGAAGACGCAGTAATCACCCTTGGCATTAACGCTTCAAGCACTGGAACTGTAACATCAGACTTTACACTTTCTTCAACAACAATTACAATTCTTGCTGGAAATGCAACCGGAACGGCAACACTTACCGGCATTTCCGACAATATAGTTGAGGCTGATGAAACAATAATTGTAGAAATCCTATCCTGTACCAATTCTATCGAAAATGGAACGCAACAAGTAACATCAACTATTACCGACGACGATGTGGCAGAACTTTCTATCGTGGCCACCACACAAGCGGCTGAGGATGCAACCGACGGGCTGTTCACCCTATCGACAACCAAACAGTTCGATTCACCGGTGACCGTTACATTTTCAACATCTGGTACTGCTGCTTCGGCTACCGACTTTACCGCGACTGGCACAACGGTAGTATTCCCTGCACTGAGCAATACGGTGACAATTCCTATTGAAGTGCTTGCCGATAATATCGTTGAAAGCGACGAAACAGTAATCGTGACAATGACCAATACCAGCAACAGCGACGTAACAATTGCTGCCTCACCAAACGACCATGCTACCGTTACAATTACCGACGACGATGTAGCTGAACTATCGATAGTGTCAACAACCCAAGCGACAGAAGATGGTACTGCAGGACGTTTCACCATAAGTACAACAAAAATGTTTGATTCTCCCGTTACCGTTACTTTTGCTGTAACAGGTAACGCCATTGCAGGAACAGACTATTCTTCGCTTGGAACAACCGTATCTTTCCCCGCTATGGTTGCCGATGCTGTCATTTTTGTAAATGCTGCTAACGACAACATCGTAGAAAGCGACGAAACCGTAATTGTTACCATGACCGCTACAAGCAATACTGATGTAACAATTGCAGCTACTCCAAACGACCATGCTACCGTTACCATTACCGACGACGATGTGGCCGAACTTTCTATAGTGGCTACAACACAAGCAGCTGAAGATGCGACCAACGGGGTGTTTACCATTTCTACAACAAAACAGTTTGATGCACCGGTGACTGTGACCTTTACAAGGACTGG
>JAAYAG010000091.1 GCA_012719495.1 Bacteroidales bacterium | reverse complement strand
GCATTTTCTATAGCGATACCGCACGAACAGGCAATGGATGTAAAGGATGAAGTTGCATTTTTTCAGGCGGTGAAAGCGCGACTGGTTAAATTTGATGCAAGTGGCTCCGGTAAAACGGATGAAGAGCTTGAAACAGCAATCCGGCAGGTAATCGACAAGGCACTTATATCTAATAAGGTTATTGATATTTTCGATGCAGCCGGAATAAAAAAGCCCGATATTTCAATTCTTTCAGAAGAGTTTCTTCTGGAAGTAAAAAATATGGAGCACAAAAATATCGCGCTTGAACTGCTCAAAAAACTCCTCAACGATGAAATCAAGGTTCGTTTAAAAAAGAACCTGATACAAAGCAGATCACTTATGGAGATGCTCGAAAACGCCATAAAGAAGTATCATGCGAAAGTTCTTACAGCCGCCGAAGTGATTGAGGAATTGATTAACCTGAGTAAAAATATCAAGAAGATGGATAAAGAACCCAAAGAAATGGGGCTTTCAGATTATGAATACGCATTTTATACCGCAATAGCAAACAATGAAAGCGCCCGTGAGGTTATGGAAAAAGATAAATTGCGGGAACTCGCGGTAATTCTCTTTGAACGGGTAAAGGCGAATGCCTCCATTGACTGGACAATAAAGGAAAGTATCAAGGCGAAGTTAAAAGTTATCGTAAAAAGGACTCTGCGACAGTACGGATATCCTCCCGATATGCAGAAACTGGCAACAGAGACGGTACTGAAACAGGCTGAAATGATCGCAAACGAATTAACACAAGACAAATAACTGCGGGAAATGGCTATGAAATACGTGATGGTAACTGATTTCGATAAGCACTGGGACAAAATAAAAGGAAATCTTACCTCATATCCGCCTAAAATGCTTAAAAAAGCAAAGCCGGAAACGCTGAAATCCGGTGTTGAAACCATTTTCATAAAGAAATTCAATGGCAGTACGGATGTAGAAAAAGCATGGTGCGGAAAAGTCCACGACATCCAGAAAATACCCGGAAGTATCTTCTTTCGGGTAGAGATTGAAAAAGAGATTCAATGCCCGGTGAAGTATGCAGAGTATGAAAACGGATGGTATGTTGAACAGCTTTAATAAAAAATTTTGTTGTTACTTATTTTGTACCGTTTCTTCTAAATTCAACAACATTTTCGGGTACACTTTTGTTCTTCTCAAATTCAATCAGTACCTTAATTCTCTTCTCAAAAACCGAAGGAAATTTAGAATCATACTCGCCATCCATTAAACGTTTATATGCCATATAAATAGGCCCTGATGCTCTCGTGCCTCCAGTAATTTTGTTGAATAAACCAACCATTGAATCTGCATCATAATAGCTGATTTGAAAATCATACGATTTACCGATTTCAAGTAAGGCTAAAAGTTCTTGTTCGGAATAGTCGTTTCCTTTTGTTTTGTTAAGTTTCTTGATATAAACACCATTATTGAAATGAACACCTAATTCATTCAATCTTATTTCAATAAGGAATTGTGTTACACCAAAGTATTTGGTAAAAAGAGTTATATTCTCTCTCAGGTCAATAGTTCCATGAAAATTGATTTTGTTAATCAAATCTTTTAGTTCCTGTTCCGGAACAAGCAGGTTACGGGCGTACTTGTTCGCAAACACCTCAGATTCTCTTGGGTAAACTATAATTGATGTAGGGTCGTCAATGAAAATCTCAGGAAACAATGTTTCTTGTATTGTTTTGTTATGAAAATATTTATCTGAAAAATGGCCAACTTCATGAGCAGTGGTTTGTCTATCAGCATTTTCTATATAAAATTTTGCTGGTACCTCATAATCACCCAGTTTAAAAGGTTTTCTGTTTGTGTTAATATAGATTACCCGCTCAAATCCAGAAATGGGGTCTTTTTCTGGAAAAAGCATTCCAAAGAAATCACCGGGTTCATATTTTTCTTTGTTAATAATTAAATCAAAGTTTTCATACTGAATGTCCAATCCAAAAACTTTTACCGCGAACTCTTCAATAGGAAAAGGATATGATACGGTACCACCGAGTTGTTTAAACCTTTCAACGTCTTTTTTAATTGCTTCTTCAAATCCGACCATTATGAATCCCTCCTACTTTTTATCATTTTATAGAATGCCGGTATTTCTGTAATAAAATTTGGATCATCAAGTATGATTTGCTTTATTTCGTTTGGAATCTTTCCGAAACTGGCAATTAATTTGTTTACATCTTCTTTATAATTTAAAACTTCAGCTAACCGTTTAATCAAATCTTCACCCGGACTCTCTAAACCTCGCTCAACCTTACTGAGAAAAACATAATTCACATTAGCGAGTTCAGCTAATTTTCGTACTGAAATACCTTGCTGCATTCGGAGATCCCTGATTACTTTTGCGCCTTCTTCCATTTCGCTCTCCTTGTAGTGTTATATCTAATAGTATAACAAATGCCGGAATAAAAATCAATAGCTTTATCATGAGGATTTTCAAAATTCTAAAGTTCACTGCCTGTGAAAATTTTATTTATCATTTAATGAAAAAACGATCTGACAGATTAAATCTGCACACCTGTAAACCTCCGGGGTCTACGGTCGGGTCTACGGTTTGTTGTAGTAACCAGTAGTAATTTGTAGCATTTTGGCCGGAAAATGAGGAAAAACCGGAGAAGCCGCCTTTAAAATAAAAAACGCTCAACCACCTGTATTTACGGTAGTTAGAGCGTTAAAAGAAAAGTACCCCCAGCCCGAATCGAACGGGCGACACCAGGTTTAGGAAACCTGTGCTCTATCCTACTGAGCTATGGGGGCGCGTTTTTTTTCAAATGATGCGCTAAAAATAGCTTCAGAGCTGGCTACAATGCAAGAAAACTCAATTCGGAGGAAAAAACGAAATCCTAAACACGAAATTCGAAACAGGAATGGAAAAGTGGAAAACTTGAATCGATAGTTAGGGCAACCCTTGTGGTTGCCCTTTTCCCTCTTCAGTTTCGTGCTTCTTAATCATGGATTTTCCCCTAACACCCAGTTAAGAATTACATCGGCCTGTTTGGCGGCAGCGATCATAACCGAAGGTGCATAAGGTTTGACATGATCGTTGACTTCAGAGCGGTTATCACCAATAACAAAGGTGTTTT
>JAAYAG010000090.1 GCA_012719495.1 Bacteroidales bacterium | reverse complement strand
AGGCCATCAGACGTTGTATAATTTTTAAATTGCTTTGAAACAGGGTTAAAAACCGACAACCCGTTATTTGTGCTAATCCACGCATTGTCGTTATTATCGAACAATATCCCATCAACAATGTTGTGAGGAAGTCCCTGACTTGTTGAGTATTGTGTGAAAAGCCACGTATTTGTGTCGAGAATATTAATACCACCACCTTTGGTACCAACCCAAATATTCCCCAACCGATCTTCATTAATGTAGCTTATCCTATTGTCGCTAATGCTGTTTACTGAATCGGACTGTAAAAAGTGTTTAAAAACCAATTCAGGTTTAGGCTTAGAAAAATCAACGTTAGCAAGTTCAACCATTTCCAATCCCCATTCAGAACCTATCCATAAACGGTCTTTACTATCGATAAACATGTGTGTCAATGCATCACTCATTAATTGAATGAAACCAGAAGTAGCAGAATTAGCAATTCCATATCTGATAAATTTCGATTCGCCGGGCTTCATAAGGTTTAGCCCATAATTTACAGTCGCCACCCACATATTTCCCCATCGGTCACGAACAAAACCCCAAGGGTGGTCGCTGCTAATAGTAGTTGTGTCGTCGGCATTAAAGCGATAATGCCTGAACTTTTTTGTTTTCTGGTTGTAGATGTTAAGTCCCCCGTTATATGTACCAATCCATATATTGTCTTCTGGATCACAATACAAAGCCATCACCACGTTTACTGTTAGCCCATCTTTATCGGCGAGGTCTTTTTTAATATGAGTGAATTTCCCGGTTGCCGGGTCAAAACAATTTAACCCGCCACCATCGGTGCCAATCCATATTTTTTTCTCAGAATCTTCGCAAAAACTGGTCACACAACTGTGACTTAAGCCATTTTTAATTGCCGGATTACTAACAAAAAGCCCAAAATTCTGTTTTTGTGGAACCATTTTGTTTAATCCTGCCACATAGGTGCCAATCCAAATATTTCCTTCCTGATCTTCGTACAAAGAATAGATTGCACCTCTGGTCAATTGAGATGGGTCTCCGGGAGTGCCCGGATAATGCTTCGCCTGATTTTTTTCTGAATCGTAAACAACAAGCCCGTTACCATCGGTACCAATCCATATTTTATTTGTACGGTCAATCAGTGACGAGCGTATAATTTTCAATTCAATGGGTTTTCCCTGTTCATCGGTAAGTGTTATTGGCGAGAAAACACCGGTTTTCCTATCCCATTTAATTATGCCCAAGCCCCTTGTAGTAATAAGAGCATTACCATTCTTTTCGAGCTTTATGCTTTTTGAAAGATTGGTCCAATTAGGTGTTTTCTCAACCACAATAAGCACATGCTCAAAACTATTTGTTGAGCAATCATAAATATCGATGTAATCAGAATTTGATGTAATCAGAATTTTCCCGTTTTCGTCCTCCACAATTGTGTAAACACTGTTGTTTGAGATTGAATTTAAATTTTCTGAATTGGCAAAAAACAGTTCTATGTCATCAATTGACAAATCTGAAACATTGGTCTTATTTATATTTATTTTGGCAATTCCGTTATAAGAACTCACCCACAAAGTACCTCTTGAGTCAATGAAAACACTATTGATACGGCTATCGAGCGGAGAATTTATTAATTCTTCGTTGATTTGCTTCATGAGAGAAACCAAACGGTCGGTTTGTGTATCGAGGTAAAAGAGACCGGAAGAAGTTCCAATCCATAAACGCCCGTACTTATCCTCAACAATGTCGTAAAATTGAAAAAATTGGGTAGTATTGCTGTCGTTTACAGCCGATCGATAAATTTTAAACGAATATCCATCGTACCGGTTAAGTCCATCTTCGGTGCAAAACCACATGAACCCCTGGCTATCATGGTATATTGAATTGATTGTCCCATTCGAAAGACCATCATCGGTCGAAAGATGTTCGAAAATCACATTGTTCTGTGCAAATGCAAAAATCGGAACATATATCAAAAAGAACAACCAATACGCTCTTGCTACTATATTGCGAATCAATAACATACGCAACAAACCTCCTCCCCTCAAAACCTTCTCTATTCAAAAAAATTCAACTTAAAGAATCATTAAGTTAATTCTTTTTCTGACACTTTACAAGTTTACCAAAATTCTTCAACAGAAAATAGCTTTTTACATCTAGACCCCTAAATCCATCGGACTAGTTTCATATAAAAGTATCAAAAAACTTTCATTACCATACAAATAGGTTTTTTAAAGAAAAACTATTATTATATCCTTAAACCAAATAGACATTGCATTTGCCCAAAAGAATAAAAACATCAAAAAATCACTTACAGATCATTAGCTTTGACACAGTGGAAAACTTTTCATTCGAAACTTTTACAAAATACACTCCCCGTTGATAATTAACCGTCGAAAAAGAGAAAGGTTCAGTCCCAGCTTTTTCCCATTTGAAAGCATCTACTATTCGGCCAGCATTATTTGATATTGATATCACTGAATTTAATGGTTCATCAGATACAAAATTTAGCGATGCCTGAGTATTTGCAGGATTTGGATACACAATAAAAGAACCCTCGCCTGAAGGTATTTTATTGTAACGTTTTGCACTCACCCCTTTGCCTTTCAAAATAATTGCCGTTGTAGAAAGCGAAGGCAGCGAAACAGTAAACGAATTCCCGGTAACGTTCACCTGCCCTGCTTTTAACGCATTTGTTGTATGCGATTTAAATGTTTCTCCAGCAGGCAAATCATCAATAGTCAGTGCTTGAAAAGTCCCGTCTGAAACAGTAAACCCCTCTACAACAACCTGAACTTGTTTAGCAGAGGTAAGGTCGCGGTTAACCAAAATTACAGTCATTGAATCGGCACCGTTGTTGATGGTTGTATACCCCGAAACCATATTCTCGAGCGAAGAGGTTGTATTCACGCTAACATTTTTTGCATAACGGCTAAAGAGGTGCAGTGTTTCCCACATTCCTGTTTTCCATGTCCAAGGAGTAAAAATTTCGACTCCATTGCTTGCAAAAGTGCCTAACATTGAAGCATATAGCACGGAGTTTACATTAGGATTACTACTATTGATACCACTTTCAGAAAGCGCAAGGCTTATGCCATGTCCTTCGCCAAAATGTTTATCGAGCCAAGTATTTATCCGTTTGAAAATATATTCTTTACTGGCATTATTAGTCCAACCTCCGGTTAGGGACTTCAACCCGTTTGCCCCGGGGTAAGCATACGTTTCGTCGAAAAAAATTCGGTGCAACTGCAACACATCTGCGTCTTTACTTTCACTAGGATACCAGTGAATATCAAGCACATCAAGCAATCGGATTCCCGAAGCTTTTTGCTCATCGGCCACGCGTTTTATAAAATATTCAAGCCAGCAATAATAGGTCCCGCCAATTCTTAACGACTCGTTTGCATACTTGTACCATTGCCATTCGTTGGCCGGAACCGGGCCTGTGAGCTTTATGTTAGGGAACTTCGCACGAGCCAATTTAGCAACTTCGAAATAACGGTTCATGAATTCGTTAGCCGAGATTTGACTGGGCATAACATCGTCGTGTGTTCCATTCCAAATTTCAGGTTCGTTATCCATACTCCAATATCTGAATTGATCGGGATTAAGGCCAATGCCATCATTACCAAACCAGTGCATTAGTATCTCGGTAGTTGAATCGGCAGGCCAATCAACAAGGTAAAGATTAGGATCACCATTGGTGAGTGCTTTCTCACCATTCGGGTTCACCACTCCGCCTCCAGCCAGATTTTGACTGCAACCACTCCAATACTGGGAACTGTTGTAGGACCAATCGTTGAAATTATAACGCTTGCTACCAGCCACTTTACCAATAAGCTGAAATGCCCACATTGCCTGAAGATCGGGCATGTTTTTTTCTATGGTCTGGGCTGCAAAATCCCAATCGTGGTCATATACATTGTTATACCAATCGGGATGACTAGAAATTTTCAGCCTCCAATTATATTTAGTGGCATTGTTTCCAGTATTTTCGCGGGCAAAACGCAAACCGGCTTCTTTATACAACGCAATTTCTGCTGCCGAGGTAGGTGTGCCAAAAACATTCGAAAAATTATTGTTACGGCCATAAATGTACGGTGAAACCTGTCGCTGTCCTTTTGAGGCATCAACTTCAATTACAACATCCTGCGCAAAAGCGACAAAAGAAACGGCAACAAGCCAAAACGATAAAATAATTTTCATAAAACTATATTTTATATGTTCTTGTTTTTCTGCTAATTGCAAAAGTACTCTCCCTAATTACTCATCGAAAGTAAGTTATTGAAATCAACGCTGAAAATTACAAAGAACAAATTTAATACGCATGATCAATATGTTTTCAAACACGTAATAGTTTTGCTCATAAAGCAATTATTGCTTGCCTCTAAAAAGGATCAATCGGCTAAAGTAATCATCTGATGTAAAATCAACTAGTAAAGAATACGCACGGCGTTCAATTCGAAGACCAAAAACCCTTTTCATTTTCATTTCATTATCTATATTTGTCTGCTAATAAAAAGTGATAAAGAATTCATTCGGTTCATGCCGCTATATTTCGATGCAACAAACTGAAAATATTATTACAATTGAGCACATTTCGCAAATATTTGGCGAAAAAGTAGTTCTCGACGATATAAACCTCTCGGTACGCAAAGGTGAATTTGTAACAATCCTTGGGCCATCGGGATGCGGAAAAACAACCCTGTTGCGCATTATTGCCGGTTTTCAAAAAGCTGGTGAAGGAAAATTAACCATCGGCGGAGTAGATATGACCGAAACCCCTCCTCACAGACGCCCGGTAAATACGGTCTTTCAACGCTATGCCTTGTTTCCACACCTCAACGTTTCAAATAATATTGCCTTTGGCCTCAATCTGAAGAAGCTAGATAAGGAACATATCAGGAAAAAGGTGAAAAAAGTACTTAAGATGGTGAGCATGACCGACTATGAAGAACGCGATGTTGATTCATTGTCGGGAGGGCAACAACAGCGTGTGGCCATTGCCCGCGCCATTGTTAACGAACCGGAAGTGCTTTTGCTTGACGAACCTCTGGCCGCGCTCGACCTGAAAATGAGAAAAGACATGCAGCTCGAGATAAAAGCCATGCACAAAAAACTGGGAATCACCTTTGTATATGTTACCCACGACCAGGAAGAGGCCCTTACGCTCAGTGATACCATTGTGGTTATGAGCGAAGGAAAAATTCAACAGATAGGAACACCAACTGAAATATATAACGAACCTGCCAATTCGTTTGTTGCCGACTTTATAGGAGAAAGTAACATATTGAACGGCAAAATGATAGAAGATCGATTGGTCGAATTTGCTGGCCATCGTTTCGAATGTGTCGATAAAGGCTTCAGCCCTAACGAACCAGTAGATGTAGTAGTGAGACCCGAGGATATATACATTTTTGAACTTTCTGATGCAGCACAATTTACGGCTAAAGTTACATCGAGTATCTTCAAAGGAGTTCATTACGAAATGATGGTAACCACGCCTGAAGGCTTCGAGTTTATGATTCAGGATTACCATTGCTTCGAAGTTGGCGAAAGCGTTGGCCTCAGGGTAAAGCCTTCCGATATTCATGTCATGAAAAAAGAACGGATACACAATACTTTCGAAGCCACAATAACCGACAAAAACCACGTTCGTTTCCTTGGGCAAGTTTTTGAATGTAAAGATTGTCAGCACTTTGAGCCTGCAGCCGAAGTGTATGCACATATTGAATTCAACAAAGTTATCCTTCAGGACAATGAAGAAGATGGAATGATCAGCGGCGATGTAAGTTTTATACTCTATAAAGGCGATCATTACCACTTGACTGTGTTAACAGATGAAGGTGAGAACATTTTTGTCGACACGAATGATATTTGGGATGACGGTGACCGTGTAGGGATAACCATCAACCCCAATGCAATAAAAATAACAACGCGCTAATTCAGGGAAAGGTGAAAAAGAGCTTCTTATTATTTGCGGGCAAAAGGAAAAACTGGTCGATTCCCTATATTATTTTTCTTGGCTTTTTTGTAGTAATACCGCTCTTACTCATTGTTTTCTATGCATTTTCTTCACGTACAGGAGGTTTTACCTTGGCCAATTTCCAAAAGTTCTGGAATCAGCCCGAAGCAATGCATACATTCATCTTTTCTATTGGTGTAGCCATAATTACCACCGTGATTTGCCTTGTTTTGGGTTATCCGGCAGCATATATATTAAGCCGCATGGAAGCCAAAACAGCCAAAATAATGGTACTCCTTTTCATTCTGCCCATGTGGGTCAATTTTCTTATTCGTACCCTGGCAACCGTTGCCCTGTTCGATTTTTTAAGAATCCCGCTAGGACAAGGATCACTCTATTTTGGGATGGTGTACAACTTTCTGCCGTTCATGGTTTACCCAATTTACAATTCACTTCAAAAAACCGATAAGAGCCTTATTGAAGCAGCTCAGGATCTTGGAGCCACACCGCGGCAAGTCTTCCTAAAAACAATTTTGCCGCTCAGTGTTCCTGGCATTGCCAGCGGAATTATGATGGTTTTTATGCCGGTAATATCTACTTTTGCCATTGCAGAACTTCTCACAATCAACAATATAAAACTTTTTGGCACTACATTGCAGGAAAATATTTACAACGGAATGTGGAACTACGGTGCGGCACTTTCACTCATCATGCTTATTCTCATTGGCTTAACCTCATTGCTTAATGCCGAAGGAAATGCCAAAGCAGCCGAGGAGGGAGGTCTGTTATGAAGAAGATTCTCGCCAATTCCTATATCGGTTCTTTGCTTATCATGCTGTATGCCCCGATACTGATTATCATCATTTTCTCGTTTACCGAAGCAAAAGTACTTGGCAACTGGACCGGTTTTTCGCTGAAGCTGTACACAAACCTGTTTCAAAGCGGGGTACACCATTCGCTTTCGAGCGCCCTTTGGAACACTTTAATCATAGGGTTAATTTCTGCCTTTGTATCGATGCTGCTTGGTACTGTTGCTGCCATAGGAATATATAATCTAAAACCCAGGGCTCGCAAAATTGTGCAGTTTGCCAACAATATTCCTATTTTGAACCCCGACATCATTACTGCCATCTCGCTGTTCCTTCTTTTTGTAAGCTTAGGTATTTCACAGGGGTATACCACAGTAATTTTAGCTCATATCTCTTTTTGTACTCCATACGTGGTTTTAAGCGTTTACCCTCGTTTACGAATGATGAACGAAAACTTGTACGAGGCAGCCCTCGATTTGGGTGCAACACCCTTCTATGCCCTGCGCAAAGTACTCCTGCCCGAATTGCGGCCAGGAATGATCAGTGGTTTTATCCTGGCTTTTACCCTCTCGATCGACGACTTTGTAGTTACTCTTTTCACCATTGGAAACGAAGGTCTCGAAACACTATCGACCTACATTTATGCCGACGCACGTAAAGGGGGGTTAACTCCTGAACTAAGGCCACTTTCGGCCATTATATTCATTACTGTTTTGGCTCTGCTTCTGGTAATAAATCATCGCGCAGCAAAACGCGAACAGGAAAACCAAAAACACTAATTCTAAAAAGGAATCAATAAAATGAAAGATAAAATGAGAAAAAACAACCTGATTCGGCTAATACAATCCACATTTGTATTCGCTGCTCTCATCGCAGTTAACTGTTTTTCAACCCAAGTTCAGGCTCAAGAACGGAACGAAGTACTCAAAATATACAATTGGGCCGATTACATCGATGAGGATTTACTGACCGAATTCCCCGTCTGGTATAAAGAGCAAACTGGTGAAAATGTGAAAATTGTATTTCAGGTTTTCGACATGAATGAAGTGATGTACACCAAAATTGCTATGGGACAGGAAGATTTCGACCTTGCATGCCCGACACAAGCAGTGATGCAACGGATGCTTCATAACGACTTGTTATTGCCAATAGATCAGAATTTTGGGAATACTCCAAATTATATGAACAATATGTCGCCTTTCATCATTGACAGGCTCGACGATTTCAACGCCAAAGGAAAAAATGCTGCCGAATATGCCATTCCATACATGTGGGGTGTATCGGGAATATTATACAACACCGAAAAAGTTAATAAAAGCGAGATGCAATCGTGGGGCTGCTTCTGGGATCAGAAAAACAAGGGAAAGATGCTGATGAAAGACAGTTACTGGGATGCATACGCCACAGCCGCTGTGTGGGGTTATCGTAATGAAATCGCCGCAGGGAAACGCTCGGTTTACAGTGTCACCAATGATCACTCGCAGGCCGATATCAACCTCGTTGAGAAAGAACTAAAAACCTTAAAACCAAACCTTGCCGGATGGGAAGCCGACTTTGGAAAAGAAATGATGACCAAAGGCGAAATATGGTTCTGCTATGCATGGAATGGTGATGCTGTTTGGGCCATTGAAGAAGCTGCCGAAGTTGGTGTAAATCTTGACTTTGCAGTACCCTCAGAAGGCAGTAATGTATGGTTCGACTGTTGGGTAATTCCCAAATATGCTAAAAACACAAAAGCTGCTAATTATTTCCTCAATTACATTTGCCGCCCCGATATAGCCCTCCGTAACATGGATGTGAGCGGGTATTGCAGTGCCGTAGCCAGTACCGAAATTTTGGAGGCAGTTACCGATTCAACCCTTGAAGAAACTTATAATCTCAGTTATTTCTTTGGCCCCGGAAACGATAGCTTGCGAGTGAACCCAGTTCAATATCCCGACAAAAGCGTGGTCGATCGTTGCGCAATTATAAACGATTATCTCGATAAAAACGACGAAGTGCTTGAAATGTGGAGCCGCGCCAAAGGCGATAATCTTTTTGGAGGAATGACCTTTATGATTATTGCCGTAATTGTTTTGCTTGCCGGCTGGATTATACTTCGACAAGCGCAAAAAGCAAAATCGAAAAAGCGTAGATCGGGCAGAAGAAAATAATTTCGAATTCAACTGAATATGAAACCCACAGCTGAAGATTTTGCCTAAAGTTGTGGGTTTTATTGTATCATAATTCCGCTCAGCATTCGCCCTGTCTTGCTACCATCTCTCCTGGCCGAGTAAAAAAGTTCTGGTTCAGAAAAGGTACAGAAAGAAAAATAATCGATGTTATCCAGATTAACACCCGCCTGACATAAAAGCTGAACATTAGCCTGAACAAGATCTAAACAAAATTTTTCATTTTTACCATGCCGGGCAGTTATCGATTCAGACGGATTGTCCAACACCAAAGACATCGCCTCAACAACTTCACGCCCAACTTCGTAATTCATCTTTCCAATACAAGGCCCAATGGCCGCAATAATATCTGAAGACGAACAGCCAAAAGCTTTCTCCATTAACGCAATTGATTTACCAACAATATTTTGAACAGTACCCCTCCAGCCCGAATGTACCGCTGCTACAACCCGTGATACAGGATCGAAAAGCAAAATTGGCACGCAATCGGCAGTTTTCACACAAACGAAAACATTTGGCAAGTTGGTGATTAGCCCATCGGTAGAATCAAAACAGTTGTCGAGATTATCAACCCCGACAACAGCTACAACATCGCTATGAGTTTGCTTCGGTATGACAAACCGAGAAGTTTTACACCCAACTTCCCCCCTCAGTAAATCAATGTCCCGGACCATATTTAATGCTTCTCCATGCTGAGACCCAAAATTCAGTGAACTAAAAACACCGCTACTTACTCCCCCTTTCCGTGTAGAAAAGAAATGGCTCACCATGCCAGTTTTTGAAAGTTTCTCAGATCTGATTACCGTAATTGAATTATCGATGCCGTTCATTATCAGTTTTTTCCTTTTCTGAATAAAATTTTTAGGTAGACAAACATTTTTCAGAATACACCATGAATAACCTGGCATAACTTCGTGATTATATAACTATTGAATAAGCACACCGGCATATTTACCTAATTATTCACCCTGCTCCTCTGATTTCGAGTGCAAGTATAAACAAAATCAAGATTGAAATCATAGAAAGCAAGTCGATAAGTCGTTACTGTTTCGGAAGACTGCATAGTTAACACAATGCATATGGTATAGGAACGAATGAAAAAATTATCGACCCCTCGTCGGCAGTTCCTCTTGCTGCTATTTAAAAGAATCAAATCGATGTAACCGTGAAAACTATCAGCATCATTCTTTCCTGAGAAAACGTCGATCTGCAGAAACTCACTTTTTGAGTTTAATTCTCAACAAAGCTTATTTACTTTTTACTAAAATATCGTACCGATGACAGGCGAATTACTATTTTTGCACTTAAGTTAATTGTTAAAAATACAGTGGAATGCTAACGCTTAAACTCATTCAGAGCAATCCCGATTTTGTAATCGAGAGGCTTAAAGTAAAGAATTTTGATGCCACCCAAATAATAAATCAGGTAAACGAGCTGAACACTCAGCGCAAGTTGACACAAACCCGGGTCGACAACCTGAAAGCAGAAATGAACAATCTTTCGAAAGAAATAGGGAAACTATTCAAAGAAGGAAAAACATCGGAGGCTAATGCTGCAAAAGAAAAAACAGCAGAACTGAAAGAGGAAATCAAAAACCTGGATCAGACTTTTGCAGAGATCGACGACAAACTGAACAACCTGGTTGTAATGCTTCCGAACATTCCCCATCAGTTAGTTCCTGAAGGACGTACAGCCGAAGACAATCTTGAAATCAGACGCGGAGGTTCAATCCCTGCCCTGCCCGAAAACAAGATGCCTCACTGGGACCTTATTAAAAAATACGACATCATTGACTTCGAGCTTGGGATAAAACTTACCGGAGCAGGATTCCCTGTCTATAAAGGAAAAGGGGCAAAATTACAGCGTGCATTGATCAACTTTTTCCTCGACGAAGGGGAAAAGGCCGGCTATCGTGAAGTACAACCACCAATTATGGTAAACGAAGATTCAGGCTTTGGCACAGGACAGCTTCCCGACAAAGAAGGGCAAATGTACCATGCCACCGCCGATAATCTCTACCTCGTTCCAACAGCCGAAGTGCCAGTTACCAACATATACCGCGATGAAATTTTAGAAGAAGCTGAACTTCCTATCAAGAATATGGCTTACACACCATGTTTCCGCCGCGAAGCCGGTTCATGGGGTGCCCATGTACGCGGGCTTAACCGCTTGCACCAATTCGACAAAGTTGAAATTGTACAGATTGCACATCCTGATAATTCATACGAAATACTCGATCAAATGGTTGCCCACGTTGAAAACCTGATTTCAAAATTGGGTCTTCCCTATCGTATTATTCGCTTATGCGGTGGCGATATGAGTTTTACCTCGGCCATGACTTACGATTTTGAAGTTTTCTCAGCAGCACAGGAACGCTGGCTTGAAGTAAGTTCTGTTTCTAATTTTGAAACCTTTCAGGCCAACCGCTTAAAATGCCGGTATAAAGGAAAAGATTCAAAGAAAACAGAATTGGTTCATACACTGAACGGCAGCGCGTTGGCCTTGCCTCGAATAGTAGCTGCAATACTTGAGAACTACCAAACCAAAGACGGGATTTCAATCCCAGAGGTATTAGTACCCTTCTGCGGATTTAATAAAATTGACTAACTGGTTTTAACTACTATAGAGCACCACCCTAAACCTATTGTTGGTTAGGGTGGTGTTTTTATTTCAACATAATTCTTCCTTACTTTTTACCAGACTTTCTTTTTGTCTCGTATTCTATGTAGTATTGCCGGTTTGTACCCGTTCCATGGTATTTTAAATTATACTTCGAATCAGGATTTAGATAAATATCAACAACATCAACATAAGAAAGAATTTTTCTGTCAACCGCCACATCGTATACCACAATAAATGTATTGGGTCCTGCCGCTGCAGAAAATTTACTCCCATCACGTAATCTTCTTGTCTTCCTTACTTTGTAATATTTATCTAGTTGTGCATGACTACGGGTCGCTTCTTGTTTATATCTTTTATAGTTTGCTGAGCTACTCCTCTTTGAGGCTTTTTCTGCTGCAGCTTTTTTCTTCTTTTCCTTAGCTTCTGCTAACGAAATAGTATCTTTAATTTCATAATTTCCAATAAGATCATCCATAGCCAATTTCGATAAGCCCTTCCTATCTTTGCCTTTCTCTCCAACGGTAATACTATTAACATAGCCTTCCATGATTGCCTTATCATCCAACACATCAACCTCGTTAACCGAAGTTGATTTATACCGCTGCAATTCATATTTCAAACTGTTCAGTTCTCCTTTGGTCAATTTCCCAAGATATGTACGAGCCCTATCTCCATCTTTGGCCACAAAGTATATTTTAACGTTCTTCTTACCTGCTGCCAATGTTGGCTGCTGAATAAAAAAAAGAACAAAGACCAAAAGGAAAAACACATTTACATATTTCATTTGCAGTTAATTTTATTCAGTAATTACTAATTATTAAATCATTAACATTGAAAAACTTTCCTGTTTCCGCAATTACAAACTGCTCGTTTCATCCGAATGTTTGTCAAAATAAAATATACTAGACCTTGCAGATCTGATCAAAAGAGCCTAACAAAGATTGCTCTATTTTTTAGTAAATATTGGGAATTTTACCTTTTGATGCAATAGGAGAAGAAAACAAAAAAGGGCATTCACAATGAATACCCTTAAATTTTGCTCCCCAGGTAGGACTTGAACCTACGACCTACGGATTAACAGTCCGCCGCTCTAACCAACTGAGCTACTAGGGAGTATCTGATTCATTTCAATAATTTCGATAACACTGAATCGCTTGCCATCGAAATAACCCGATTTTCATCGGAGCTGCTTTATCCCGACTTGCAACGGGATTCAACAAAGTCACCATGGTTTTGAACGACTGCCTTGTTTCAAAAGCGATGCAAAAATAGAAAAGATTTTATTCCTGCAAAAGTTTTCAAGAAAATTTATCTTCAAAAAAATATCTTTTCAGTTATTCTTCGATTACTGTGCTTTTATTGATTATTTTTCCGAATAAAGAACGAATAATTATGCATAAGAATAAACCATTCTAACGAATTAACATCAAAATAAGATTAAGTATATTTTAGAAAATTTAGATTTGTGAACATGAGACCAACACTGATTATTTTACTACTGGCCCTAACCATAGGAGTATCGGGCCAAAATACCGAGAACAAGGATTGTAATAAAGATGTTAGCGACAGCCGAGGCAAAATGATCCCATGGGAACAAGGTGCCCACAAAACGGGCAAGTACCGCAACGTATTTCTGGATGCCGGATATAGTAAGGCCGACATTGATGCGAAACTGGCAAAAGCATACTACGATGTGTTTGAAGGACCAAACAGGGTGTATTTTGAAGTTGGCGATTCGATGGGTTATGTTTCTGACGTTAAAAATCAGGATGCCCGTACCGAAGGCCTTTCTTATGGCCTCATGGTTGCCGTTCAACTTAACAAGAAAGATGTTTTTGACCGCCTTTGGCGATGGACAAAAAAATATATGCAACACCAAAGCGGACCACGCGAGGCTTATTTTGCTTGGAGCGTAGACCCCAACACAGGAAAGCAGCTTTCTCCCGGTTCAGCTTCAGATGGTGAGCTCTATTTCATAACCAGCCTGCTCTTTGCTTCGAATCGCTGGGGAAACAATACCGGTATCGATTATCATGCTGAAGCCAAAAGAATACTCGATGCCATGTGGAGTAAAGATGGCACGAACGGGATTACCAATGTGATTAATGTAGAAAATAAGCTTATCACATTTGTTCCCGACAGGAGTGGATATAATTACACCGACCCATCATATCACTTACCTGCATTTTATGAAGTTTGGGCGGAATATGCCAACGACGGTCGTGAACAATTCTACCGCGATTGTGCCGACTCAGCCCGCACGTACCTGCACCGGGCAATTCACCCAGAAACAGGTTTAAACCCTGATTATTCAGAATTTAACGGCAAACCCTTTGTCCGCTGGAGAATGGGCGATGCTTTCCGTTTCGACTCATGGAGGGTGCCTATGAACATCGCCATGGATTATTCATGGTACGGAAAAGATAAAGAGTGGCAAAAAGAATATGCAGTAAAAATCCAGAATTTTCTTTTCTGCCAAGGGATTAACACATTTGTTGACCAATACACGATTGATGGAAAAACTCCTGAATGGATCCTTCCGGCAGGGAAACCCGGAGTGCAGAAATTGCGCCACTCAATAGGATTGGTTGCTACTTCAGCCTCTGCGTCAATTATGGGTACTCAAGCCAAGAGCTGGAAATTCATCGATGAACTGTGGAATGCCAAACTTGAACCATATGAAGATGGATATTTCGACCCGTATTACGATGGTCTACTTTATCTTTTCAGTTTGATGCACCTCAGCGGGAACTATCAGATCATCAAACCTGCAAATGCAAAATAAAAAACAAATTAGAGCCAGTTTCTGAAAAGTGACTGGCTTAATTTTTTATTTTCAATGGTTTATTAAAACGAAACCCGTTATTCAAAGCATACGATGGGTTTATGGCACAAACGGCAACAATCTCGTACCATTTGAAACCATTCCTACTCATCGAAATAGTGGCTACATGAGCCAATTCGCCAACAATTATGCCACCCAATGGTGTAGTAATCATGTCTTGTATGCTGGGCTGCTCTATACCTGCTTCCCATCCATATTCCCAAAACAATGAATGGCCTATGCAGAACAACGAAGATTGCAGTACCGATGCTCCCTGGCATCTGACAGTGTTATAATAGAATGCACCTTGATACGGATGCCCCAGATAATTGGTCATCCATAAATCGTGATCGATAACAGGAGGTTTTGTGAAAGCACTTTTATACTGAGACATAATTGAAGAAAATTTGAATTTTTCTTCTTTATTTTCCCATTTACTGAACGATTCAGGCGCAAAAACCAACCCTGATAAAATTATTGTATTATAACCTGAAGCATACAACGTCCCCCAACCTATTTTAGAACCAAAACCCTTTTCCCTGTGATTCATATTGGCATTGAACACAAAAGGCTGATCTTTTTTAATATAAAACGACTTTAACGTATCTGTAATAAAAACTGAAGGTTTGGGCACTTCAGTATAAGATACTGTTTGTTGGGCATATATTTTCCCCGTCAAACAAAAGCATATAAGTACAACACAACTTATAAATCTCATTGGATCAAATTATAAATTATCAACTCAATCTTTTCAAATATACGGCATTTACATGCTATTTAACAAACACCTTATCAATTCTTCACGGAATACCTAAGAAAAGATAAATAAGTATGCTGTTAAATAACTATTGCTTGGGTAAAATTTTCTTATTGAACACGAACTTATTATTCAGAGCGTATGCTGGATTAATAACGCAAGTTGCAAGGATTTCGTACCACCGGAAGCCATGCTTGCTCATTTCAATAGTTGCAACATGGCTCAGTTCTCCAACCAACACCCCGCCTATAGGAGTAACAATCATATCCTGGATACTTGGCTGTTCGAAACCAGCCTCCCAAATATATTCCCACACTAAAGATTGTCCTAAACAGTATAGTGATGATTGCCAAATGTTTGCACCTTGACTCCTGACAGAATTGTAATAATACCCTCCCTGATACGGATGACCAATATAATTGGTTACAAACAAATCTTCATCGATAACAGGTGGTTTTGTATATGAGCGTTTGAATTGGTTAAAAAAATCTTTTGCTTTATAATCATCGGACTTATGATCCCAACGACTAAGCCAAGTAGGCGAAAGCAATAAGTAGGTCATTATAGATGCGTTATAAATAGATGTGTATATGTTTCCCCTTAACATTTTGTTCCCTATAGAGCGCTCCTTGTGATTGAGGTTCGCATTAAACAAGTAGGGTGGCTCTTTTTTTACAAGAAACGATTTTAACGTATCGTACGAAATCGATAAGTTCATGGTTTGTGAAATCGAAGCTTCTGAAACAGCTTGTCCTTTAACCAGAAAAGATGAAAACACAAGTAAAATAATGGTAATGAAACGGATCATATTACAATCATTAATAAGTTCTATTATAAAAACGCGCAAATGTAACTATTTTAGTAATACGTAAAATCAACGAATACAAAACCTTATTAAAATTAATCGTTCTAAAAAGAAAATATTAGGTAAAAAATATTCACCACAGCCGTGAATGATTTTTATCATGAAATACTTCACTTTTTCTATTTTTTCGATACTTTTATAACCACTCCGGAAATGCCGGAATAACCCTTTGCAAAATTTAAAGTATGAGCAATTATTTTAAAACAGTTCCCACTAAAGAAGGTTTCTTTGGTGAGTATGGAGGAAGTTTCATTCCCCCCCAGCTTCAAGAAGAAATGGATAAAATCACCGATGCCTATTTCTCGATAAGCAAATCACACGAATTTATTTCTGAATTAAGAAGCATCCGTAAACATTTTCAAGGGCGGCCCACCCCGGTATATTTCTGCAAACGATTATCTGAAAAAGCAGGAAGCCGCATTTACCTTAAACGGGAAGACCTCAACCACTCTGGCGCACACAAACTCAACCATTGCATGGGTGAAGCCCTGTTGGCCAAATATTTAGGTAAGAAAAAACTTATTGCCGAAACAGGCGCAGGGCAACATGGTGTAGCATTAGCAACTGCAGCAGCCTACTTTGGACTGGAGTGTGAAATACACATGGGTGAAGTAGATATAAAGAAAGAGCACCCTAATGTGGTTCGCATGAAAATTCTTGGGGCTAAAGTTGTCCCAGTTAGCCATGGCCTAAAGACACTGAAAGAAGCTGTTGACTCAGCTTTCGAAGCTTACCTAGTCGACCCAATAAACTCAATTTATTGTATTGGATCGGTAGTAGGACCTCACCCATTCCCAATGATGGTGCGTGATTTTCAGCGCGTTGTAGGTATTGAAGCCCGCGAACAGTTTTACGAGATGACCGGTGAACTTCCCGACAACGTAGTGGCTTGCGTAGGTGGAGGCAGTAATGCTGCAGGTATTTTCTCTGCTTTCCTTGAAGATGATGAAGTTTCACTTTGGGGTGTTGAGCCAGCTGGCCGTTCATATCAGATCGGTGACCACGCATGCTCAATGAAATTCGGAACCACTGGAATCATCCACGGGTTCAAATGTAAAGTATTACAAGACGAAAAAGGCGAACCTTCTCCTGTTTATTCAGTAGCAAGTGGCCTCGATTATCCTGGTGTTGGGCCAGAACATTGCATGTTGAACGAAAAGAAACGTGTTAATTATGTAGATGCTACCGACAAAGAAACCATCGATGCATTTTACGAGCTGAGCCGCCTTGAAGGGATTATCCCCGCTCTAGAAAG
Source organism: Bacteroidales bacterium (assembly GCA_012719495.1). GTDB lineage: Bacteria > Bacteroidota > Bacteroidia > Bacteroidales > Prolixibacteraceae > CAYMTR01. The sequence continues at coordinate 83,045 of JAAYAG010000090.1, read as the reverse complement.
CTCACACGCTGTTGCTTATGCAATAAAAATGTCAAAAGAAAAGAAACGTGAATCAATATTGGTTAACCTTAGCGGCCGTGGAGATAAAGACATCGATTTTATTGTCGACAACTACGGTTTGCCCGAATAAACCATTCTTATATTTATAAATAGAAAAGAAAAGCCTTCCTTTATGGAGGGCTTTCTTTGTATATTTATTTCCTCCTTTAATACCCGTTCTCTCAATGACATCAAAAAAAGAGAGGAATATGAATTCCCCTCTTATCTATCTCTTGGTGTGTTGTCTACAAATTCTCAAACATTTTTAATACGATTTAAACGAAACAACTGCTTTAGCAAACGAAGGCAAAACTGCCGTTTCATGATCTAAACTTTCCAACGCACTAATTTTCAGGTTTGATTTCACCCCCAAATCTGTAAACTGGTTGTACAATACAAGGGTTTGCTGCGCAGGAACCCAAAGATCAGCTTTCCCATAATAAAAGGTAACTTCCGACTTAAGAGGCCATGCAGGTACTGAATTCTCATCAAGAGCCTTCCGTAACGGAGCATATTGTTCTTCCGTTGTAAAAATGTTTGTGTCTTCAAAATCGTCATTAAGTATTTCACTAACCGACTTAGTACCAAAGAGGCTGTTCATTTGGTCAACCGTTCTCTCTCCATTCACGATACCCGAAACAACCGATGAATAAGGAGAAACGAATACATCATCGTAAGCTAAATCAACCAACCCGAATTTAAGATACGTATCGAGCATATAACCAAGATACCATGGCTGATCGTATTTCAACTGACTCACCATCCACTCACGAAAACCCAGATAATTATATACACCAGAACCGCATACGGTTGCAATAACTGGCAGGTCGTTTATTTCCAGCTTCTTATCTTCAATTCTGGATAAAGCTGCCAACGAAGCAGTAGCCCCCTCCCCATAGCCATAAAGGAAAATTCGCTTATTAATTTTACACGGCTTTTTTGTATAAATAAATTCTTTAGTAGTCCTCAAGAAATCAATGACCACATCAGCCATATATTTTTTAATCATAAACGGATGGTCATAAATTTGCGAGGCTCCGTACCCAATATAGTCGGGAATACCAACAACAAAGCCAGCAGATGCGGCATAAACAGCCATACGCGAAGCATCGCCAAGCGGATTTACCGAAGGCGCCTGTGAGTTAGAAAAAATCACCCCATGCTGAAAACCCAAAACAGGGAAAGCATCATCTTTACCTGGATTTGCGGGTAAAGCAATAATCCCGGAGGCCGAAATTGAGTCGGATTTATAAGCCGTTTTGTATTTCACTTTAAAAATCTTAACCCCGTATTTTACCTTCTCGGCAAGCTCAAGCTGTCCCTGTTCAACAAAAAAGGCTTTTATCGATTTGGCATCAAGTGTCCCTGCAGCCGTGTATTCCTCAGCCGCCTCAAGCAAGACCGGGGTTACATCATCGTCGTCATCTTTATCGCAAGCAACAAAAACGAAACTTGACAAAAAAACAATTGTCAAAAATTTTACTAATGCTTTCATAGTTAACCATTTAATTCTCTACTCTAATATTTTCCCCAATAATAATTTTACTTTCTATTCATTAAGTATGGCGATGATTCTTTCAATTTCGTCGTTGGTAAACCCAGCATTGTCAAGAGCACCAAGATTGTTTGCCAACTGTGCAACAGAGCTTGCCCCAACAAGTACCGAAGTTACTCTTTTGTCTTTTAAAAGCCAAGCTAAAGCCATTTGTGCTAATGATTGTCCACGAGAAATAGCTACTTCGTTCAGCTGTCTTACCTTATCTAAGGCCGGTTCGACCTGGTGAGGCTGTAAAAATCCCCACGATTTAGACGCTCTTGAACCCTCTGGAATGCCTTGCAAATACCTATCAGTTAACAAGCCTTGAGCAAGAGGTGAAAAAGCAATAACGCCTATGCCCCACTCTTCTGCAGTAGCAAGAAGTCCATCTTCAACCCAACGTTCAAACATTGAATATTTCACCTGATTTATCAAACATGGTGTTCCAAGTTCTTTCAAGATTTTAGCCGCTTTTGCAGTTTCTTCTGCACTATAGTTTGAGATTCCGGCATATAGGGCTTTCCCTTGCCTCACAACATGGTCAAGAGCCATCATTGTTTCTTCTAGCGGAGTTTCAGGATCGGGCCGATGATGATAAAAAATATCAACGTAATCGACTCCCATACGCTTTAGACTTTGATCTAAACTAGAAATCAAATATTTACGAGACCCCCATTCTCCATAAGGTCCATCCCACATCCAATATCCGGCTTTTGTCGAAATAACCAACTCGTCACGGTAAGGTTTTAAGTCCTTGGCCAAGATCTGCCCAAAATTCTCTTCAGCCGACCCCGGTGAAGGACCATAATTGTTCGCCAAATCGAAATGGGTAATACCTTGATCGAAAGCATAACGCACTATTGAACGGCCATTTTCAAAAACATCGACATCTCCAAAGTTATGCCACAGACCTAACGATATCATTGGGAGCTTAAGCCCCGATCTGCCGCACCTGTTGTATGAACAGCGCACATAACGACTTGAAGAAGGTAAATAGGTCTCCATATTGATTTATTATTCTTCAAAAATACAATATTTTTTTTACCTTGCTCGCTCTGTCACCTTCTGTGAAAAACTTATCCCTGTCAAAAACGTTTATATTTGCAGCAAACCACTAAGTAACGAAATATGTCGAAAATTCATTTCAAACCAGGGACAATGATTTATCCCTTACCGGCCGTCATGGTTAGTTGTGGCGAGACCCCGGAAGAATTCAATATCATCACTGTGGCTTGGACTGGAACAATATGCAGTAACCCTCCAATGTGCTATATTTCGGTGAGGCCAGAACGTTTTTCTCATGGAATTATTAAACGCACTGGTGAGTTTGTTATCAACCTTACTACTGAAAAACTTGCCCATGCAACCGACTGGAGCGGTTGTCGCTCGGGTAGAAAATTCAACAAGTGGGAAGAATGCCATTTAACTCCTGGCCAAGCATCGGTAGTTAAAGCACCAATTATTGAAGAGTCACCAGTCAACATTGAATGCCGGGTTAAAGAAATCATTTCATTAGGTTCTCACGACATGTTTATTTCTGATGTGGTAAATATTAGTGTCGATGATCAATATTTCAACGAAACAACCGGCAAACTAAATCTTTCGTTGGCTAAACCATTGGTCTATAATCATGGTTTCTATTTCGGAATTGGTAAAGAAATTGGCAAATTTGGATGGTCGGTAGAAAAAAAACCAAAGAAAAAATAATGGCAGCAGAAAAGAACCCCTTATTATCGTTGTTCGATACTCCTTTTGAAACAGTACCTTTCAACCTAATTAAGCCTGAGCATTTTTTGCCAGCGCTAAACATAATAATTGCCCAAGCCCGAAAAGTTTTCAAAGAAACAATTTCAAACAATGAAGAGCCCGATTTTCAGAATACAATTATCCCAATAGAGAAGTGCTACGATGAAATCTCAAAAACAGGATCTATACTTTTCAACCTTAACTCGGCTGCAACATCACCTGAAATTCAAGCGATAACACAGAAAGTATCGCCCAAAATAACTCGTTTTATGGCGCAACTAATGGTCGATTACAATTATTTCAGACGAGTTGAAAAAGTATATGAGAAACGCTTCGAAACCGGCCTAAGTCAAGAGGAGATATGGCTTACCGAATCGACCTACAAAAACATGAAACGGAGCGGAGCTAATCTGAGCGAAGAAGAAAAAAAGAATCTCATCTCGATACAAATGCGCCTTTCAACGTTGAACCTGAAATTCAACGAAAATGTCCTTTCAGAAACAAACAACTTCGAACTGCACCTAACCGACGTGAACCAACTTTCGGGGTTGCCAGAATCGTTGATTGAGAGTGCTGCCCAACAAGCAAAATCAAAAAATAAAGAAGGATGGATTTTCACTCTCCATTTCCCAAGCTACGGCCCATTTATGAAATACAGCAACAACAGGCAGTTGCGTGAAGAATTGTATCGTGCCTATACATCGAGATGTAACCACAACAATGCATCAGACAACAAAAATACGATCAAAAAGATTGTCAACCATAGGCTAAAAGAAGCAAAACTACTGGGTTACAACAACTTTGCCCAATATGTACTGGAAGAAAGAATGGCTGAATCGCCCGAAAAGGTTACGAACTTTCTCGAGGTATTACACAACGCTTCCAGACCTTTTGCCTTGAAAGAAATTGAGGCTGTGAAAAATTTCGCTCGCAAAGATGGATTGGAAGATGAGCTTATGCCCTGGGATCTTAGCTATTACAGCGAAAAACTAAAAAATACCACATTCGGTTTCGATGAAGAAATGGTTAAGCCATACTTCGAACTGGGAAATGTTACCCAGGGAATTTTCAGTCTGGCAAAAACACTCTACGGACTAATCTTCGTCGAATCCCAGGCCATTCCCAAATATCACCCAGAGGTTAAGACCTATGAAGTTTACCGACAAGACCAGGAATTTGTGGCGATATTGTATGCCGACTTCTTTCCTCGCGAAAACAAACAAAGCGGTGCATGGATGACAGAATACCGCTCACAATCGAATATAGGCGGAAAAATGATCCGCCCTCATATTTCAATCTGCACTAATTTCAGCCGACCAACTACCAATAAACCATCGTTGCTAACATTCAATGAATTAACCACTTTTCTTCATGAATTTGGACATGCATTGCATGGTATGCTGGCAAACACTGTATATCCATCCCTTTCGGGTACAAACGTTTACCGTGATTTTGTAGAACTGCCATCGCAAATAATGGAGAACTGGGCTACCGAACATGATTGGCTAAGTACTTTTGCCTTCCACTATGAAACCGGCAAACCTATGCCTACCGAGCTCGTTGAAAAAATTATCGATTCACGCAATTTTCAGGCTGGATATTTGTCTGAACGCCAACTTTCATTTGGCATGCTCGATATGGCCTGGCACGCGCTCAGTTTGCCTTTCAAAAAAGATATTAGTGAGTTTGAGCGAAGTGCATTAAAACCAACCCAGCTATTCCCAATTATTGAAGGAAGCGGTGTAAGTACTTCTTTTTCGCACATTTTTGCGGGAGGATACGCCTCAGGTTATTACGGGTACAAATGGGCTGAAGTTCTCGATGCCGATGCTTTTTCGCTTTTCAAAAGAAACGGGATATTCAACCCTGAAATTTCTGCCCGCTTCAAAAACGAAATCCTTGAAAAAGGTGGCACAGAACACCCTATGAAACTGTATGTAAACTTTAGAGGTAAAGAACCAGATCCTGAAGAGTTATTAAAAAGAAGTGGGTTGAAGAATTAAGCTATTACTCTGAGTTCGAGTTTATTTTCGCTCGTCTTCAATAGCGTTCATAACACACCTAAAACCGACAAAACTTCGGGCTGAATCCTGATACTCATAGTCACGGGTTGCAACTTGAAGATAATAGGCTACATCTTTCCAGGAACCACCTCTTACGACTTTTCTTTTCATAGCCGGCGGATCATTTTCCAATGCATTATATTGATATTCTGGGTTAAAACTATTGGTCATGGAATATCCCAACGGATCATAAGCCGTGCTTGTCCATTCAGCTACATTACCAGCCATATCATATAATCCGTATTCGTTGGGCGAAAAGCTTCCAACTTTCATAGTTTTAGTTGAATAATGACTATCGGCAACATAATTCCCTCTTTTGGGTTTAAAATTAGCAAGATAACACCCTTTCTCTGTGCTAGTATAGTAGCCCCCCCAAGGATAATTGCTGTTAACTTTTCCTCCTCTCGCTGCATATTCCCATTCTGCTTCGGTAGGCAAACGGTAAGGATGTATAGACAGAATTTTTACCGAAGCCAGAAAGTTTTCTTTGAGAACACTTCTCCAATGGCAAAAGGCATTCGCTTGCTCCCAGCTTACTCCTACAACAGGATATTCTTTGAACGCAGGATGTGAAAAATACTTATTTGCCCAAGGTTCATTGAACGAGTATGTAAAATCCCTGATCCAAACCAACGTATCTGGGTACACCGGAATCCTTTTTTTAATGATAAAATCTGATCGGTCTTTTACCTGCTTTACCTGGCCGGTTAAAGGATCGGTTACTGAGCCTGAATAGGAATTTGTTTTATAATTATAACTGTTCTCGCGCTTGGCTGCCTGTGCATAATCAATATAGTAATATTCGTAGAAAATCTTTCGGTAGTCAATTTCTTTTGCTCCCCAGTACCTTTCATTACCTTGATAAAACATTGGCTTTAGTGCCTCAACAACTTCCGATTTATCATCTTTCCAAATCTCGTCAACCTTATACCTGTCAACACGAGGCGGATCAAATGGTATCCTGTCCCTGTCAACTGCTTTATATTCATCAACTCCAGCCTTGAAAGTAAGTATTGCAGCCACCGAGTCGGTAACCCATTTCACATATTGACGATATTCACTGTTCGTAATCTCGGTCTCGTCGATCCAAAAGGAATTAACCGAAACATTTTTTGTCGGGGTTATCTCTTTGTTGACACGTTCATCGCCTCCTCCCATTTGGAAATGTCCTTGTTCAATATACACCATTCCATACGGGACAGGTTCGAACCATTGCTGTTGTCTTCCACCCCTCAGTTCGTGATATACCACCTCTTGTTTACATCCTGCAACGAGGAGTAAAAAAAGTAGAATAACAGAGATATGTATGGTTAAGCGATTTTGCACTTTCAAATGTTTCACAAATAAACGGCGAAATAAAACAACTATTGTCTTGACAACGGAAAAGCCTTATGGTTCCCATAAGGCTTTATAGTAAACAAAGATATAAACATGTTAATTTTCCCACAAATCTTGCTCGTAATCAAAAATTTCTTTTTTGATTTTTTCTGATTCAAGTTGCGCAGCCCGTCCGGTTACATAGTCGGTTATTAACCTATCGTTGTAAACATTCGCCTCGCGAACAAAATACGATTTGAATTTACGGTTAACAAACAAATCATCAAAGCTATATAACGCAGTATTGTTATAAGGATTATAGACCGGAATTTTCGATAAATATTCACGGGCATCGGGATAATATATCCAGAACAGGTAGTTCATACGTGGAATAGAGTCCATTGGAAAACCTTGTTCCGTAGGAGGTCCGAGATATTTCCTGTACTCACGAATTAAGCAAAGACCGATGATCTCGCTATTCAACTGAGATGTTTTCCTGTCGAAATACCAAACCTCTTTAACTAAAATCTGGGTAATTTCTTCAGGTTTCCAACGCTGCACTAATGTATTATTCGGCCAAACAATAACATTCTTGTCCAAATCGGTAAGCGAGTCTGGTATAATAATATTATCTTGGTTAAACTCGAATGCATTGTTTTTGAACGATGGACGGAAAGCAAACAATTCGCCCGATTTAATTCCGTCGGCCAAGGCCATTACCAAGCTTTTTCTTTCATGCAAGGTATCTATAGGATAGTAAATAGGATGATTCATTTTTTCTCTCAGGTCGATAATTTCCCAAGTAATTTTCTTCCACATCACATCTGCTTCCCTGACAAACGGATAAGCAATCAGCTTTCTGTTTGCGAAATCGTTATCCTGTTGATAGGTGCTGTAAAACGGACCATATTGATCAGTAAATCTTACATTACCCTCCTGAGTAAACCCCAGTAACGGGAGTAAAACCATTAACAACGTTTTGACTATAGTTTTCATATCAGATGGATTATTTGCATTTTAATTTCTAACATAAAATATGGCCGGCTTAATAGTAACAGGCTCATTTTTACTTCCTTTTATTTTTGCTCTTACATTTTCAAAACGGATATAACTTCCATTGGGTACTTGGCCTAACGTTGAAGTTAACTGCTGCGAGAAATTTTTAGACGAAGAATTAAATGTAGCTGTCATATTTCCACCTGTAGGAATAGAAACATCAAAACTCATCACTTCAAATTCAAGGTCGAAAAGGAAATCTTTCAAAACAGCGCCCAACTCACGAACAGCACCCGATGCGAGATAATCGCGTGGAATAGCAGCACCGGAAGTAAAACCGCCAAAAGCAGGTTCCGGGCTAGGTACATCTTTCACTCGATATTCGTTTGTTCCCATTAGTACCTCACGGCCTTCAATGGTCGCGTAAATCTCAATTCGTGCATTAGTAAGGTTAGCCGGACGTACCAGCCATTCATTGCCATTATTTGTAATTGTACCATTATTAATTACAGGACGAAGCGCATTACTCGAAATACCTGGAGCAGATATCCCAATCGGGTTATCAATCCCTCGGTATAACACATTCATTTTCAATGCCGAACTAATAGCCGATGGAGGAGCAACTTCAAAATCGATGCGGAAAGGCGAATTAATCAACAACCCTTCGGGGCTACGGTAGCGGATTTCACCCGGATAACTGTATTTGCCCGGATTTGAAGGTGCTGCTGTGTATAGCACCCGGCCATTATCCATTTTCAATGGAGAAGAACTTCCATTAATATACACTTCAGCTTCAGGCACATTGGTAATAGCCGAAAGGAAAATTTCTGCTTCATATTTCTGAGCCCCCGCAACAATATAGGTTGACGTGGGAATTACCCTTGGTTCAAAATAACTATCGCCCTTAATGGCTGAGTAAATTGTATTTATAGCAAGGTTTTCAGCAAAACGTATGTCACTTTGGGTTTTCGATAACATGGTAATGCTACCAATCAACGGAGAATTTCCAAAATTAAGCTGGGCCCACGTTTTGGCGTCGGTATTAGGGTCACGACGAACAGGGTCATTTACATCAAGAACAACATTAAGGTTGCTAAAGAAAACGGTATCGAGCAGTTTTGTTAAGGATGAATCGCTTGCTGCAATAGACCTCATTTTTCCCTTAAAATCAATTATCATTTGTTTCAGCTTTTCACCATTTCCTCTTTCAATCATTACCAAAGAAGAAATATTTAAATCGTCCTGTCGCTTTACGATTAATGTATCATTCTCTTTAGAAACAATATAGGGGTATTCCTCAGGTAATTCTTCACCTGGGAGAAGTTTTTCAGAGTCGGCCAATTTGGCCATTTCAGTTTTCAAATCAGTAACGAAATCAACAATCTCATTACTCATGTTGCGTATTTCTGTTGCTTTCTCTCGGTAATATCTAGAAAGCTCCTGTTTTTGTCCTTTTTCAACCTGCCAGTCGAAGTCGCTCATAACAGAGGCATTCTTTCGGGAAAAACTCTCAAAAGTACGCATAAGGCTAAGGTCAACAATTTTAAAATGCGGTAAGGGTCTGCGCAGTGACGTTCAGTGCCAACATTGCGGTAAGCACCAAATACATCATGTTGATCATCTTTTGCCTCGGGGTTTCCGGACAATTCTTAGTTCCCATAGTCTATCCCCTGTTATTTTTTAGTATTAAGTGCTCCAAGCATACGGCCATAAACTTTATTCAAGGCCTGAATGTTTTCACTTATTTCCTTAGTACTTTCGTTGAACTTTCTTGTTTCTTCAACCGATGAGGTTAGAAGTTTTCCTATTTCAGCCACGTTGCCTGAATAGTGTTTTACAGCTTCTTCAACTTTTCCGGCTCCTTTAAGGTGCAACTCGTATGCTGCATTTAAGGCGGCCATATTTTTGTTCAATTTATCAATTCCGTCAACATAAGTAGCCGAACTTTTCTCGAGGCCTTTAAAACCACCCGACAATGATTCGGTTATTTTCTTATAAGAGTCTGTTAATTCCTGAGCCGAAGCTTGTAAGTGCTTATTATAATCGATACTCGATTTTTCAATATCTGAAAGCATTTTTCCAGAAACAGACTTAATGCCATCGGCTGAACTTTTCACCGAAGTAGTAAGATCAGCAACACTTTGATCGATGCCGCTAACGGCCTTTTCACTTGATGACTTAAGATTTTGAGCTGCTGATTTATACGAATTTGTAATTTCGGCAACATTCTTTTCCATTTCACCCGATACTTTCTTGTTCGATTCAACCACCAAGCCGATCGATTGAGAAGCATCTTGTAAATTTTTTATAAAACTGTCTGTAGCAACAGTTGCTCCGGAAAGGTTTTTAATTCCGTTGGCAGCTTCGGCTAATTTTTCAAAACTCTCGTTTAATTTTTTTACTTGTTCGGCCGGCAAATCTTTAATAGATATTGCGCCACCACCTCCAGAACCTCCACCTGCAAATGCTCCGGAGGCTGCTCCTCCTTTTATATACTTTTCATCTAGTTTTTCGTACACCTCAATAACTTTAGGCAATTCATCACCTTCGCGCAACTGGGGATAAACTCTTTTCCAATCCGGATTATCCATCAAGGGTTCAAACGCCGAAATGAAGAAAATCAACGCCTCCATGCTCATACCAACCATAAGAAACTCGCTAGCCATTGGCCAGTGTTCAAGTTTTGCGAGCGCTCCAATCAACACAACCGATGCACCAAAACTATAGGTATAGTTCTGAATAGTTCTCCATTTTCTACTATGCAAAAAATCACCTTTATTCATATTCTTCTATTTTGAACCTGTTTAACGTTAAAAAGTATTACCAAATGAGGATCTTACACAACGGAACCCGATAAATGATTTTGCTGAGTCCTGATATTCGTATGTGCGCGATGAGGTTTGAATAAAGTACCCTACATCTTTCCATGAACCGCCACGAATAACTTTCCGTTTCATTGCCGGAGGATCTGAGTCAGCTGCGTTATATTGATAATCGGAATTTAAATCACTAACCAAAGAGGTAGAAAGTGGATCGAAAGCAGTTATAGTCCATTCGGCAACGTTACCGGCCATGTCATATAACCCAAAGTCATTTGCGGGATAACTTCCAACCTTCATCGTGGCTAACCCACCGTCTTCGGGATAGTTACCACGCATCGGCTTGTAGTTAGCCATAAACTCACCCATTTGATTTCTGGAGTAATATCCTCCCCATGGATACATTGAATTTTGTAATCCTCCCCTGGAAGCATATTCCCATTCATATTCGGTAGGAAGACGATAATCTTGCACAGTTGCCTGGCCATTTCCTGCATAAAAATTATTTTGCATTTTGGTACGCCATTGGCAGAAAGATTTTGCCTGCAACCATGTTACCCCAACAACCGGATAATCAACAAATCCGGGATGCCAGAAATATTTCATTGTCCAAGGTTCATTATAAGAATAGGTGAAGTCGCGCACCCAGACAAGGGTATCAGGATAGATATGTTCCCTTTCGCGTTCTATAAAGTCGGAGCGGTCTTTTATTCCTCCATCGTATTTTCCGGTAGCATAATTAAATGCGTTAGCCCGCTGTGCTGCTTTTTGATAATTTATCCACTGGTATTCAAAGAAGAGTTTTCTTGAATCAACTTCTCTCTTGTTAAAGAATCGTTCGTTTACAGGAACAAAGAGTGGTTCGAGGGTAGCGGTATCCTGCCAATCTATTTTTGCCTTATAATCGAGACCTAAATAGTTTCCGTCGGGATCGAAGATAGCATAAGGTGACGTAGGATCAGGGTTTGCTTTATACAGCAATTCGAGAGCCATGGAGTCACGAACCCAATTTACAAACTGACGGTACTCTCCGTTAGTGATTTCGGTATCGTCCATCCAGAAGGCATCGACTGAAATGGTAGCTGTGGGGTTAATCGCTCGTGAAGGATCTTCGTCACTTTGTCCGACCCTAAACGAACCTCTTCGGACGAAGGTCATCCCATAAGGTACCGGTTCAAACCAACTACCTTTTTGCCCTGACCCAATAAGCTCACCGCTCTCGCCTTGCTGGGTACAACTTGTGATCATCACAATGACCACCAGCGACATAATTAACAAGTATTTTTTCATATCCGTAAAATTCAGACCTTATAAGTACCTGACACTTTTATATTTCATGTCTCTTTTCGATTCAATATTAAAGGAATAGGAAACCACAATTTCGTGTGAAGTAGGTCCACCCGCTGAGCCAATTCCGCCCATATTAACATCAAGTGCATACCCCACAAGTAAACTGTTTTTCAGTTCCGTTCCAAACAATAATGTAAACGAAGCTATGTTTGCAGGTGACATTCTTAAACCAAAACCAGCCCAATGTCGTTTTTTGTAAAACATAGTCGCATTTAAATCAAGACTATAAGCCGCCAAATCTGTTCGCAACACAGCAGACGGCTGTAAGTCAAATAACGGGTCGGGCAACGCAATATTGTATGCCCCTGATAAATTGAAGTGTGCTGCATAATAAGAATATTTATATTCTTGTCCGCCTTCACTTATTCTCGATATCTCGCCACGGTTGATATTTGAAGCATTGAGCCCTACATAATAAGTGGGTGTTTCGTAATAAGCACCTAACCCCAATGCAAAAATCATGGCCGATGGCGATTTAACCGGAATGAGATCGTCTTCAGATTCGCTTGCCCAATAATCGCTGTAATCAGCATCGTCCATTTCACCCAAGTTCCAACTGGGATCGATCGTGTAATTATCAAAACCTAACGACAATCCAAAGCCAAGCGTAGCACTCTCCATAACATGATGGTAAGCTAAGGATAAATCGAACTTTATATTGTTCTGAAATCCTATTTTATCGCTTAACATCAAAATGCCCGCACCGCATTTTTTTCCAAAAATTTCAACAGGAGCATCCACTCCAAACGCTGAAGTAACCGGTATTCCTGGATTTTCCATGTCGTTGTTAAACCCTAGGAACGATGTATGGTTACAAAATACTGCATTGATCGCTTTATCGGCTCCGACGAAACTTCTGTTTGTAACACTTCGCATCAGCATGTAATTACTAAACAATGATTCAGACTGAGCCTGAGCCGCTAAATTAACCAATATAAACAAAATAAAAAAAGAAAAATAATTTTTCATAAAAGCTTTTCTCCCTTTCATGCTGGGTGCTATAAGAAACAAAAATAAGATATTCGATGAAATATTTACTTCAATGTCACAATGATTATCTTATTTTTTTAAAATTTATCCACCATTTGTCCGGAATTTCATTGTTACAAGCTCTGAAATAGTCGGTTTCGGTGCATGAAACTACTATGCTTTCCTTCTTTTCATCACTATGAGGAAGGTTGCAAATTTCTAACCACCAGCGTTGTGTTTTATTGCTTTTATAAAAAACGATCGGTATTTCAATTTCGTCTATTTCTACCACATATTTTATGCAATCGTCGAGTGATGAACTTGGATATTCATGCTTACGATTGATAAATCCTTCAAAATAATACCAAACCATCTGAGCCATAAGTCTGGATGTCTGGCTGTTATTGTCACAATCGAGATTAAAACCATATATCCCTAAACATTTTACCCTGTCACTTATTCCGGCATAGCGGGTAAGACGGCACGCTTCGTCGGAGAAAAAACCATTGGGTGAACTTTTTTGCACTCCGGGTGCATCAGCTGTTTTTATGGCACTCATGTCGAAACTAATAAGATCGGCATCACGCAATAACGGTTCAGCGGTTTCCAAATTCTCACGAACAAGGCCTAACCGGTAATTCTCAAAATACAATTCGCTTAACCGGTTCAATTGCTTTTGATCTACAAAGTATGATTGATATCCTATACAACTTATATTATATAAATGTGACAATTCTTTTTCGATTATATCATTTAAATAAAACTCGGGTGAAGAAATGTCATTATCAACAGAAAGGTCGATACGCGAATCAATGTGGGCAATGTTTATATTATTTTCAAATTCCTTTAACGAGCGCATCGCTGCAATTGTCAATGACTGAGATTCGCCAAAAATAATAACATTAATATTTAGATGGAATAGCAGAGTACAAACCTCTTGAACAATGAACAAAGTTTCTTCTTGAGTCTTCCCTGTCTTAAGGTTGCCAAAATCGGCAATGCGAAGGTTCGAGGAAACTTTCTTCAATTGGTATATTTCTTCCCTGATGGATTGAATATGAATGGTCTCTTGCCCTGAGGTGCTGCATCCCCACCTGGGAACAAAAACAACAACTAATTCGAACTTGTCGGCAGCAGTTATTGGCTTTACTGCCATATTAATAACCGCATTGGCACCAATTGATGCAGGATCATTTCTGTATGAAACATCCTGAAAATCACTTTGATTCAATGGATTGAAATAAATCAAAGCTTCATCAAGTTTTCTCTTTACCATGCGATTAATTGTAAATCCACCTCAATAATAATTAAAAATAAGGAATTATTATTTCTTTTTTCGTTTTGGTTTAACAGTTTGCCCAGCTTTTTCTATTATTTCCAAACAATCTTCATACGTTAAATCTTCGGCTTTGACTGTTTTAGGGATTTTGTAATTGTTCTTTTTAGATGAAATGTATGCGCCCCAACGTCCGTTCAAGATTCTCGTGTCAGCATCTTGTTCAAAAGTTTTGATAATGGCATTTTCATCTTTTTCCCTTTTGTTCTGAATAAGTTCAATTGCCCTCTCGAGATGTATTGAAAATGGGTCGTCGCCTTTTCCAAGTGAAACGAACTTATTATCGTGCCTCAGATATGGACCAAACTTTCCTATTGCTACGGTTATTTTTTTATCTTCAAAAGAGCCTATCTCACGGGGCAATTTGAATAACTCAAGGGCTTGCTCCATGGTAATTGTTTCAATATGAGTACCAGGCTGTAAGCTGGCAAACTTAGGTTTTTCACCTGTTTCGCCATCGGTGGTTTCGCCAAGTTGCACCAATGGCCCGAAGCGACCAATTTTTACAGAGACTTGCTTGCCTGAAACCGGATCGATGCCAAGTACACGCTCTCCATTGGCTTTCTCTGATAATTGAAGACTATTTTCTACGAGGGGATGAAACGACTTGTAAAAACTTTCAATCATTTGGTTCCACTCAGCATTTCCTTCAGCTATTCTGTCGAATTGTTCTTCGACTTTGGCGGTAAAATTGTAATCCATCACCATGTCAAAATTCTTCAGAAGGAAATCGGTGACTACAATACCGATGTCAGTCGGAAAAAGCTTGGCCTTTTCGAACCCATAATTTTCTGTTTTGGTTTGTTCTTTTATGCTGTTGCCCTTTAATGTAAGGGTAATAAATTGTCGCTCGTTCCCTTGCCTGTCTTCTTTAACGACATACCCACGGTTTTGAATGGTTGTGATAATGGGTGC
The DNA here is from genome assembly GCA_012719495.1 of Bacteroidales bacterium. GTDB lineage: Bacteria > Bacteroidota > Bacteroidia > Bacteroidales > Prolixibacteraceae > CAYMTR01. The sequence goes on along the minus strand of JAAYAG010000090.1, from coordinate 67,958 downwards.
ATAAGTAGATGGTCGCCCAATGCCCTGTTCTTCAAGCTTTTTCACCAAACTGGCTTCGGTGTAGCGCGGTGGTTTTTGGGTAAACCTTTGCGAAGCGTTTATCGAAGCACAATTGAGCTTATCGTTAACTTTTATTGGAGGGAGTATAATATCGCTGCTTTGCTTATCTTCTTCATCGTCGTTCGATTCGAAGTATACCTTCAAAAATCCATCGAAAACAATTACTTCCCCGGTTGCAACAAACTTCTCGTTTGCTGAAGAAATAAGAATAGAAATAGTTGTTTTCTCAAGAAGGGCATCGCTCATCTGTGAGGCAATAGTACGCTTCCAAATCAACTCGTATAAGCGTTGCTCCTGTTTCGTGCCCGAAACACTCTCCTTATCCAAGTAAGTAGGACGAATGGCTTCGTGCGCTTCCTGTGCACCTTTTGAACTCGTTTTATATTGACGGGTTTTTGAATATTTATCACCAAAAAGCTCTTCAACTTTTGCTTTTGCAGTATTTATAGCTAACGAAGAAAGGTTTACCGAGTCAGTACGCATATAGGTAATTTTCCCGGCTTCGTATAATTTTTGAGCAATCGACATGGTTTGCGAAACCGAAAAACCGAGTTTTCGGCTGGCTTCCTGCTGCAAAGTCGACGTAGTAAATGGTGGTGCCGGTGATCTTTTCGTTGGTTTCGTTGAAACATCTTCAACCGTGAAGGTTGCATTTTTGCATTTCTCGAGAAAAGCATGCGCTTCTTCGCGAGTATCAAAACGTTTGGGAAGTTCAGCTTTCAGTTCAACAGTTTTCCCGGCATCTTCAACAAGAAAAACGGCGGTAACCCTGAATGCTGAAGTTATCTTGAAATTGTTGATTTCACGTTCGCGATCAACAATAAGACGGACAGCAACCGATTGTACCCGGCCAGCCGAAAGTTGTGGTTTTACTTTTTTCCATAGAACCGGCGAAGCTTCGAACCCCACAAGGCGATCAAGCACACGGCGAGCCTGCTGTGCATCGACCAAATTAACATCCAGTGGACGGGGAGAGTTAATTGCGTCGAGAATAGCATTCTTGGTAATTTCGTGAAAAACAATTCGTTTTGTGTTTTTCGGGTCAAGTTCAAGTACTTCTTTCAAATGCCAAGCAATGGCTTCTCCTTCACGGTCCTCATCGGAAGCGAGCCATACTGTTGAAGCATCATGAGCAAGTGATTTGAGTTCTTTTACTACGTTCTTTTTATCATCGGGTATAATGTAGTTTGGCTTGAAATTATTGTCGATGTCAACACCAAACCCCTTTTTATCCAAATCTCTTATGTGGCCAAAACTTGATTTAACCAAATAATCTTTCCCCAGAAACTTTTCAATCGTTTTTGCTTTAGCGGGGGACTCTACGATTACCAAATTCTCTACCATAGACCAATTTTATTCCTGAAAATTGAACCGACCTTACAAGCCGGATAAACCATCCTATTTTTTAACTGGTGTAAATTATTATAAAACAGACCAGAAAAAAGACAGCTTTAAAAATAATTTGCAAATTAAAGAAAATTGAAAGCTATGTTCAAAATTTATTTACAACTCATTTCAATTTATTTTTTATTTTGCCTGTTTTTATACAATATAATTATATGTGTGAACGGTTAAACAAGGGAAAATTGAATTTAGTAAATTTTAAACCTTATCCTTTTTTATAAATATCGTACCTATTTTATTTCTTTATCTTTGTAAAAATTTTCTCAAATGGTAGCTGTAAAAAAATCACGGAGCAACGTTATCCGTATAATATGGGTTTTGGTTGGAACGATTATCGTATCAACAATACTGTTTTTCACGTTAATTTCAAACGGGGTCTTTGGTTTCATGCCGACATTCAAAGAGTTAGAGAACCCGAAAAGCGTGGTTGCCACCGAAATAATCACTACCGACAATAAAACACTCGGAAGGTTTTACAAAGATGAAAACCGGTCGTTAGCCGAATTTAAAGACCTGAGTCCCAATCTGGTTAAAGCATTGATAGCCACCGAAGATGAGCGTTTCTACGGTCACTCAGGCATCGACCTAAAGAGTTTTGGCCGTGCAGTAAAAGGAATACTTACCGGCGATAGCAGTAGTGGTGGAGGTAGTACCATTTCACAACAGCTTGCAAAATTGCTTTTCCCTCGCGAAAGTAATTCTGGATTAAAACTTATAATCAGAAAGTTTAGGGAATGGGTAATTGCAGTTAAGCTTGAAAGAAGCTACACCAAAGAAGAAATTATTACCATGTACCTCAATAAGTTTGAATTTATAAACGGAGCCTTTGGGGTTCAGGTAGCCGCCAGAACTTATTTCAATAAAACACCCGATGCTTTAACGCTAGAGCAAGCTGCCCTATTGGTTGGAATGCTTAAAAACCCCTTTCTGTACAACCCTACCCGGTTTGAAGATCGTGCATTACAGCGCCGTAATGTAGTGCTGCACCAAATGTATAAGAACAAATACATCACAAAACAAGAATTCGAAAAGTCTAAGGTGTTGCCATTAAACATCCAGTTTCAGCGAGAAGAACTTAAGAAAGGGATCGCCCCATATTTCAGAAAATATCTTGAAAGGACCATGATCGCATCACAGCCCAAAAGATCAGACTATGGGAAGAGTGCCCTTTCGGAACAAAAATATCACGAAGATTCAATTGCCTGGGCTACTGATCCCTTGTATGGTTGGTGCAACAAAAACCGCAAACCGGATGGTGAAGCCTACGATTTGTACAAAGATGGGCTAAAAATATATACCACAATCGATTACAGAATGCAGAAATATGCTGAAGAATCGGTTGAAACACATCTTAAAAGCCTGCAACCAAAATTGAATGAACACATCAGAGGCTTCAAAAATTCTCCTTTCTCGAACGATCTTACCGATGAACAAGCCGAGAAAATGATTATGAACGAAATAACCCGAAGCGAACGGTATAAAAGCATGAAAGCCGAGGGCAAAAGCAAAGAAGAGATATTACGAGAGTTTAACAAACGGCAATTATTGCCTGTGTACACTTGGAGCGGATATAAAGACACCTTGATCTCCCCTCTCGATTCAATTAAATATTACCTAAAGCACCTGAGTTCTTCTTTCATGGCTATGGATCCACGCACCGGCGAAGTTAAAGCTTGGGTAGGTGGCTCGGCGTATGGCTTCACCGAAATAGACATGGTTAAGTCTTCAACCTTCAAACGTCAGGTGGGTTCTACTTGTAAACCATTCCTTTACACTTTAGCCATGCAAAACGGAATCTCTCCATGCGAAAAAGTACCTAATGTGCCCGTAACATTTACCGAAGCCGACGGATTAGACGCTCCATGGACTGCAAACAATTCATCGAAAACCGATTACGACGGGAAAATGGTTAGCTTGCGTTGGGGACTGGCTAACTCGGTAAACCAAGTTTCAGCCTACCTGATGAAGCAGTTTAACCCTGAAGCAATGAAAAAGGTAATGCAACAAATGGGAGTGTACAGCAATATTACTGCCGTTCCTTCTATGTTCCTTGGTACTGCCGAAATCACTCTCTATGAAATGGTTGCAGCATATTCAGTATTTGCTAACAAAGGAGTTTACACTACACCTATGATAGTTACCCGCATTGAGGACAAAAATGGCAACCTTCTTGCAACCTTTCAGCCTAAAAAGCGCGATGCTATTGACGAACAAACAGCATACCTAATGACTTACCTGTTGCAAGGTGTTGTCCGCGAAGGAACTGGCGTACGTCTTGCCACAACCTATGAAGTTTTTAAAGATTACGGAGGTTTTAAAGCCCCATTTGCCGGAAAAACCGGAACCACTCAAAATCAGAGCGATGGCTGGTTCGTAGGGTTTACTCCCGAGTTGGTTGCCGGCGTTTGGACAGGTGCAAATTACCGAAGCATTCACTTCGAAGATATTTCTCGCGGGCAAGGTTCGAATACTGCACTCCCTGTTTTTGGCCGTTTCTTTAAGAAGGTTTTTGCAGACCCAACTCTAGGGCTTTCGCAAAACTTTGAATTTGAGAAACCAGCCTACATGACTGTCGATTTAAATTGCGACGAAACTGATGTAGATTCAGAAACATCGAAACCCGAATATGACGATTTCTTCTAAAAAAGACAACAGAACAATCGGAAAGCTCTTTAGCATTGTTGTGCTATGTGTCTTGTTGTGTGGCTTTTATCTTACTTTGACTACTTCGTGCGCTAACCAAGGTGTTGGGCCTGCCGGAGGTCCTAAAGACACAATACCCCCAACAATTTTGAGTTGCAGTCCGGTACCTTTTGAAACAAATTTTTCGGGTAAAGATATCGCCATAACCTTCGATGAATATGTTGTCGCCGACAAACTCAATGAAGAAATGATCGTTTCGCCACCCCTTGGAAAAAAACCAACCGTCTCAACTAAGGGCAAAACACTGCTGATCAGATTTGAAGAAGAGTTGATTAAAGACAGAACCTACTCTTTTGACTTTGGTGAAGCAATCAAAGACTATAACGAAGGCAATAAATATCCCCGGTTACGGCTAGTTTTTTCAACCGGGAGCCAACGCGATTCATTACAAATCAGCGGGTATATCTATAATGCCCAAACACTTGAACCGGAAGCAAATGCCTTGGCAACCCTTTATTCAACAGATAACGATTCCTTGTTTAAAACCCTCAAGCCCGATTTTATTGCCCGTACCGATGAAAAAGGTTTTTTCCTTTTCGACAACCTCCCTGCAGGTAACTTTAAGCTATTCGGAATAAAAGACAGTGACCGTAATTATTTCTTTTCAAATAGCTCGGAGCAAATAGCTTTTTGCGACTCAACCCTTACCCCAACGGTTAGTTTTGTTGAAAAAATTGATACTATACTAACTGAAAATGACACCATTATATCGAAAGGATACGTTGAGTACATGCCCCAAAACATCCAACTCCTTCTTTTTGAAGACGATTTCTATTCTCAATATCTATCAGCCTTCAAACGGGTTAGTGCCGACCAGTGTATTTTTACATTCAATGAACCAGTAAGCGACTCAATTGAAATTTCATTGATTGACACTCAAGGAGCAGCGAACAATTTCGAGGTAGAATACTCAGCTAAAAGGGACACAATCTCGCTGTGGTTTACCGACTCAATCAACTGCAAAAAAGACACTGTATTCCTGAGCATTACCTATATGGCAAGTGACACGTTGAACAGCATGTCAAGCAAAACTGACACGTTGCGCATGATTGCCCCTAAGAAACCTGCAACTAAAGCAAAAACCGACAGCATTCAATATTTCAACCTGTTAACCAACATTGGCTCATCGGCTTTTGATTTGAACAAAACGCTAAGTATTGAAGCACCATCGCCTATCGAATCGATTGGCCAAAATGTATTCAAGCTAATGCAAGCAGTAAACGATTCGGTAAACGAAGCAGTAACATTCAGCTTAAAAAAAGACGAGAATTCGAGCAGAAAATACTCATTACTTTTCGATCTGAAACCCGATACCAAATATTTGCTCGAGGTTGACTCGGGAATGATAAAGACCTTTTCAGGGCAATATAATGCCGGTTTCAGCACAAAATTCGAAACTCAGAAAAAGGATTATTACGGATCGCTCGTAATCAATATGCAAAACGCTAACGGACCTGGAATTTTACGACTGGTAAAGAACGACAAAACAGAAACAATAATTAAAGAGCTTATTGTCAGCGATCTATCTAAACCATTTACTCTCGGTTTTTTAAGTCCCGGAACTTACTTGGTTAAATATATTGAAGATTCAAACGGCAACGGAGAATGGGATAGTGGAATGCTCGCTGAAAGAATTCACCCTGAGGCGGTTTATTATCTTCAAAAGGAGATTACCATTAAGTCGAACTGGGAAATGAAAGAAGATTTCGAGATTAAAAAGGGCACCGTTCAGAACAAAGAATTTGCAAAAACAACAAGTCCATCGACCTTGAATAATAAAAAATAGCCTGATCAATTATGTATTATGCCGCCAAATGGGTATATTACTGGGCAAAATAAATAGTCATAACAATTAAAATTAATATCATGTCGAAAATTCGTGAAATAAAAAAGGACATTACGTATTTGTGTGAACAAATGATACTCGATGCTATACAGTTGTCGGATATAGTTGATAAAAAAGATAAAGAACAAGTATATTCGATGATTACTGACATTTCGGTGTTTCACAATGAACTAATTGCCAGAGTTAACCACCCAGACGGGAAAGATAATCCAAAATTAGTGAAATCTTACTTCAAGAACATAAGCATTGAATTACTTTCGGGAAGTGATAAGTTCTATGAAAAAATGAATAGCCTTCTTCCTAAAGAGAAATAGTTTTCAACATTGGGTGATAATCGCCCGAGAGGCCAATGGGTTCGGAGTTTCGTATGCAATCGGTCAACAATATTGAAGGCCGTACATCGTCAATTCCGAATCCACCATTATTCAATATACGATTATAGGTTTCGGTGTGCAAATTAGTGAACCCTTCACTGAATTCAATCTCCTCGTTTTCAATAGTTATATGACGATAGGTTCGAGCTCCTTTTGCCTTTACCGTTTCGGGCAAGTCGTCGTAATCGAGACTCAGGAACCAGCGCACTCTTGCTTTTTCGAGCGTCAGTAATCCTGAAGCTTTGTGCCGTTCGTACACATGAACAACACTTTGTTTCACTTCGCCAAAAATCCAGATCAACATATCGAAAAAATGAATGCCAATATTGGCGGTAACGCCACCCGACTTGCTTACGTCACCTTTCCAACTCTTATAATACCATTTCCCGCGTGAAGTAATGTAGGTAAGGTCGACATCGAAAAGCTGATCCGCCGACTGGTTATCGTGCTTTTGTTTAAGCGCTGCAATTACCGGATGCAGCCGAAGCTGAAGAATTGTATTGACAGACAAACCTGTATGCTTTTGAAGCTCTTCAACAACATCGACCTCGGAAGGATAAATTACCATTGGCTTTTCGCAAATCACGTTCATGCCATGTTCCAGCGCAAACTTTATATGGGGAAAATGAAGATAATTTGGGGTGCAAACCGTGCAATAATCAATTTTAGCTGAAGAAGACATATTTTGTTTCTCAACAAAAGCTGTGAATAATTCGAAATCGGCAAAAAACTCAGCTTCAGGAAAATAGCTATCCATTCTACCCATAACATCAAACATATCGCATGCCACCACAAGAGAATTGTTTGTTTCTCTAATAGCTCTCAAATGTCGTTCGGCCACGAAACCTGCCGCACCCAATAAAGCAAAATTCTTCATTATATTAATCTATGTAAATCAATAGTTTAAAACCAAATAAGTTTTAGTTCGCCTTTTTCTTCTATATATCTCTCACCTGTTTCGGGGCAAACTAAGTCGTTACCCAATACATGACCGTTTCGGCTAACCCAACCCGATCTTTTCGCCGGCACACCTGTCATAAGTGAAAAAGGCTTTACATCTTTGGTTACAACAGCCCCAGCGCCAATCATGGCAAATTCACCAATGGTGACCCCACATAAAACTGTTGCATTGGCACCAATAGTAGCCCCTTTCTTTACCCGGGTTGGACGGTATTCGGTTTTCCTTTCGACAAACGCCCTGGGATTAATTACATTGGTAAAAACACAACTCGGCCCGCAAAATACATCATCTTCAATAAAAACAGCATCGTAAACGCTTACATTATTCTGAATTTTTACGTTGTTCCCAATAATGGCTTTACTTCCAATGAAAACATTTTGCCCTAAGATGCAATTTTCGCCAACGTTTGCCCCAGACATAACATGGCAAAAGTGCCATATTTTTGTGCCTTTTCCAATGATAGCGCCCTGGTCGACACAAGCTGTTTCATGAATATACGTTTCCATATTGCTATTTTTCAATGTGTTTATACAATGTATCAGACGGCATTTTTATTTAAAACAACCCTCGTAGCCATTAATCCGTCAATCCTCCAAACTTTCAATAATTGCCTTAGCCACCGTTTCAACCTCGACGAGAGTAATTAAACCATGCATGGGCAACGACAAAACGGTATCGGAAAGCAACCCGGCTACTTTAAATACTTCATCGGGATGCGCAAGATGCGAAAAAGCTTCCTGAGCTGGCAACGGTATAGGATAATGCACGGCTGTGGGGATATTCTTTGAAGCCAGGTCGACCCTGAGTTTTTCGCGATCTTTTACAATAATTGTGTATTGGGCCCACGAACTGATGCAACCATCGTTAACCAAAGGGGTCATAACCCAGTCGCTTAGGAGCTTTGTATATGCTTCAGCAGCAGTTTGCCTAATGATAAGTTCCTGATCAAAATGCTTCAACTTTACCCTAAGGATAGCTGCCTGCAAGGTATCCATCCGTGCATTAAGTCCAATTCGCTGATGGTAATAACGTTGCGCTTGTCCGTGCGACCTAAGCTGCTTAATCAAATGAGCCAGCTCGTCGTTGGATGTAAAAACAGCCCCCCCATCACCGTAACAACCAAGCGGTTTGGCCGGGAAAAAACTTGTTGTCGACACTTCGGTAAGAGTACACGATTTCTGCCCAAAATAAGTTGCACCAAACGACTGAGCCCCATCTTCTATAACCCAAAGGCCGTATTTTTCGGCCAATTCGTTAATCGCTTCAAAATCGGGGCATTGCCCAAACAACGAAACGGCAATAATTCCTTTGGTCCGGAGGGTTATTTTCTCCTCAATTTTATCGACATCAATAGTAAAGTTGGTAGGTGAAACATCGACAAATACTGGAATACCATTTAAAAAACTGACCATTGAAGCTGAGGCAAAGAAGCTGAATGCCGGACAAATAACTTCATCGCCCGGTTGGAGGCCATACGCCATCATAGCTAGCAACAAAGCGTCGGTTCCGGAACTACACACAATGGCATGTTTCGCCCCGCAATATTGGGCTAACCCTGTTTCAAGGAGTTCAATTTCTTTCCCATTTATAAAGGAAGATGAGCTAATTACCGAGCGTACAGCCTCATCTATTTCATCCCTGTAGGCTTCGTATTGACGATTAAGGTCACAAAATTGCATGATAAAAACTAAATGATATTCTGCAAAAATAACGGAAAAGGGGCGAGAATATGATTTATATTTAGGAAAATGCTTTTTTGACGATTGCGAAATCGTAATTTTGTCAACCAAACAAGAAATCACATAGGAATGACAGCAATCTCAGCCATAATTTCGACATATAACCGGGCTCAATTTCTTGACGGTTTATTCGATTCGATATTGCAGCAAACGGTTGATTGCAGTCGTTACGAAGTAGTTATTGTCAATAATAATTGCACCGACAATACCGAAGCAATTTGCCACAAGTTCATGGTCGAACATCCTGAAATAAGCGTTAATTACTGCATTGAAACTAAACAAGGATTATCGCATGGACGTAACCGTGGCATTGTTGAATCGACTCATTCCATTGTCACTTTCCTCGACGACGATGCTGTGATTGCTCCCGACTTTTTTGAAAAAACCATGGATTTTTTTGAGAAGCACCCTGCAGTTAATGCAATTGGAGGAAAAATTCTTCTTCAATACATGGAAAGAAAGCCCGATTGGTACAACCCTTTTTTGGCATCGATTTTAGGCTATTTCAATCCAGGCGATAAAGAAGAGGTTTTTTCAGGAAGAAATTACTTCAGGGGATCTAACATGTCGTTCAGGAAAGAAGTCTTTAATAAATACGACGGCTTTAATACTACTTTGGGGAGAGTTGGCAAAAACCTCGCAGGCAGCGAAGAGAAAGAACTGTTTTACCGTTTAAAAAACAAAGGGGAAGAAATGTGGTATGTGCCATCAACGGTTGTTTACCACCTTGTTCCAATTGAGCGGACATATTCCGAGTTTGTAAAGCGACAAGCTATAGGGACAGGCAACAGCCAGCGGCAACACGCACTGATAGAGGGGAAAATATCATTTATTAAATGCCTTGCTTCAGAGGGAGGTAAATGGGTTGTTAGTTTTTTATTAGCTATTTTTTATATATTCACCTTTCAATTTCCCGTTGCCAGCATGTTGCTGCGTTTTCGTTGGTGGGTTAGCCGGGGGATAATGCTTGATTAATGAGAAATATTAAATCACATAATTGAAGTAAGACAAAATGACCGTTATAGAAATAATAAAGTTAATCTGGAGACAGATTTTGGCAACAAGAGAATTGAAAGAAGCTTTTTTTCATAGAACAGAAGCATTAATTAAACAAAAAAAATACGATCGATTGTTTAGAAAGTGTCACAATTCTGGGGCTAAAATGCTCTATTACTATTCAGAAATTGATTTACTTTATATAGAGACTATTCAAAAGATTCATGTCACCACGAACAAAGAATACAGTGTTTTTTTAGAAGTCTTCATAGACAATATTTATGCACTTCCTCCTCAAATCATGAGAAAAGAGTTTTATCTTTTTGATGTCGGGATGAATCGTGGCTATGCTAGCCTTTATTTTGCAAATATGCCAAATTGTAAAAAGGTTTTTGGGTTTGAAATTGATGAAAATACATATAATTGGGCTATCCGTAATTTCGAATTAAATGAACATTTAAAGAAAAAAATTAGTCCATTTAATTTTGGACTCTGGGATAAAACCGAAGAAGTAGAAATCTGTTCTTGTGGCTCAGATGGACTCACATCCGTTAATAATCTTTCTATTAAATATGACGCGATAAAAAAAATGCAAGATAAAACTAGTCGATCTTTAAAAAAAGCCCTGGTCCGTCAGGCAAGTTTCTTATTTAATGAGTTATTCATAGAAACCGAACATGAATCATTGAAAATATTAAAAATTGATATCGAAGGGGCTGAGTATTCTGTATTTGAAGACCTAAGTAGTAACAATGTGTTAGAACGTTTTCATTTAATTATTGGTGAATGTCATAATGGTTTGGAAGATCTGCAAAAACATCTCACCAATTTTTCATGTTTATTTAAAGATAAAGAAAAAGGAACCCGAATTAGTTTTTGTTTTGTAAATAAAAACATACAATCAATTTTTTAATTATGAATATTGCGGTAATCCTCGCAGGAGGAACAGGCTCTCGTCTTGGGGATTCAACACCGAAACAATTTTTCAAAGTTGCGGGAAAAACTATTATTGAACATACTGTTGATGTTTTTGAAAAAAATAATAATATAGATGAGATTTCCATTGTAATTCACGAATCGTTCGTTTCTACCATTGAAGAAATGATTATAACTAACTCATGGACAAAGGTAAGAAAAGTACTTAAAGGAGGAAAAGAGCGATACGAATCAAGTCTTGCAGCCATAAATGCATACTCAGATTTTCCCAATTACAATTTGATTTTCCATGACGCAGTAAGGCCATTAATTAATGACCGTATAATTAGGGATGTGGTTAATGCACTTCAAAAATATAACGCAGTTGATGTTGCTGTTGCTGCAACCGACACTATCATTCAAGTTGATGATAGTGGTGAAATTATCGAGAATATTCCAAACAGAAAATACTTACGCAGAGGACAAACCCCTCAAGCATTCAAGTTGGATACGATTCGTAAAGCCTATGAGATTGGTTTAAGTGATCCTAACTTTGTTTCTTCGGACGATTGTGGAACAATTGTGAGATATTTACCCTCTGAGAAAATCTTTGTTGTTCAAGGAGAAGAAAGTAACATGAAACTTACATACAAAGAAGACACCTATTTACTCGATAAACTTTTTCAATTGCGGTCATATTCAATTCAAAACGAAATAGATTTTAATCTTCTAAAAAATAGAGTTTTAGTCATTTTTGGGGGTAATTCTGGAATTGGAGAGAAAATTTATGAAATAGCAAAATCATATGGTGCTAACGTTTTCACATTCTCAAGGAGTTCAACCGGCACAGATATTGGTGATAAAATATCTGTAAAAAATGCATTGGCCAACGTCTATGATAAGACTCAACGAATAGACTATGTGGTTAACTGCGCAGCAATTCTAGCCCGACAACCATTAATATACATGAATGAGAAACTTATTACTGAAATGATAAGAACCAATTACGATGGTTTAGTGAATATTGCCGTTGAAAGTTATAATTATCTAAAGGAATCAAAGGGCCATCTTTTACTCTATACTTCAAGCTCTTATACTAGAGGACGGGCATTCTATAGCATTTATTCATCAACTAAAGCAGCAGTTGTCAATTTCATGCAAGCTCTGGCAAGCGAATGGGATTCTTCAAATATTAGGATTAATGTTATGAACCCTGAACGGACAAAGACACCCTTACGAATTAAAAATTTTGGAATTGAAGCCGAAAACACCCTGCTCACAACAGATGTTGTCGCTCTGGCTTCTCTTAAAACTCTTTTATCTGATTTTACCGGTCAGGTAATAGATGTTAAATTAAGAAAAGAATAAAATGAAAATTGCTTATTACTTACTTGGCTATCTAATCTATCCGTTCTCTTTTCTTTTTCCAAGAAGTAAACGAATATGGGTCTTTGGCAGCTTTAGAGGATCGTTTAATGATAATGCAAAATACTTGTTTATTTATGCTTCGGAAAACAAGCCCGATATAACTTCAATTTGGTTAAGTCAAAATAAAAATACGGTTTCTCTTGTCAGACAATTGGGTTTAAAAAGTTACTCAATATTTAGCCTTAAAGGTATTTTTTATTCATTACGAGCTAAATACTGGTTTTATAATTCTTATACATCTGACATATTGTTCTTCACCTCTGGGGGAAGCACCTGTATAAATCTTTGGCATGGAGTGGGACTAAAAAAAATTGAATTTAGTATCAAATCAGGAGCTTTATCAGATATTTACGTAAAGAAAACTTTCAAACAAAGATTTTTTTATCCGCAAGTCTTCAGAAGACCTGATTATTTTCTGTCTTCAACTGAATTTCAGAGCATTAAATTTGCCGAAGCATTCAGAATTAATGTGTCAAAGTGTTTAAATCTTGGCTATCCCAGAAATGAATTATTGATAGAAACAGAATCGGAAAGGATGCAATTTGTTGAAAGATATGAACCTGTGGAAACTAAAGAGATAATTGAAAAAATTAAATCTTTTAATAAAGCATTCATATACATGCCTACCTGGCGTGATTCGCAGAAAGATTTATTTTCTCAAACATTTGACCTCCAATACTTGAATGAAATAATGTTTGATAAGAAAAGCCTTTTAATTTTAAAACCACATGCAAATACAACTATCGATTCTCGTAAGCTATCAATGTATTCTAATATTATGGTTATTAACAACAAAGTTGACATATATACAATCCTGCCATACACTAATGTGTTAATAACAGACTATTCTTCTGTATTATATGACTATATCTTGATGAAAGAAAAAGATATCATCTTGTATCTTTACGATTATAACGAATACATTAATGCCAGAGACTTTAATTATCCATTTCATGAAAACGTTGTGGGTAAATGTGTTTCAAATTTTTCAGAACTTGTCCAATGCATAAAGGATGAGGATTATCGAATTGATGAAGCAAAGAGATTAGAAATCAAAAATCGTTTTTGGGGAAATCAGGCCAATAATATATGTGAGGAAATAATTTCTCGAGTAACCTTGTAAAAAGCAATATCCCACTACTTGTGCTCCTCTTTTTTAGTCATACGTTTCATTCTAAGTATCGAAAATAAGTTTTTCAGTTCATTTGATATATTGAAAATCAGAACTAAAGGAACGAAGATTAAACATAACAAAGCTGAACGCACAAAACTATCAAAATAAATATTGGAAATATGCGGGATAAAACTGACAGCAATAGTTCCAGCAAAAGAAATAGCAATTGCAATAAAATGCTTTAAATTAAATGGCCATATCTTACTTTTTATCCCAATTAAAACCATAGACCCTAACCTGATAACAGCAACCGAGATAAAAGTTGCTATAGCTGCTCCAGTTATTCCCATTCGAGGTATTAACAATATATTGGTTCCTACAATCATTATTATCTGAATTCCCATTAAAGCTGTCATGTACCAATAATATCTCGCAGTACTTATAATACTATAACTAACTCCTGATAGCATGATAATTAAATTTGTTGCACCAATAATAATCAGAACCAATTTACTACCAGAATATGCTTGAGGTAAAAATGCAAAAATATTGTGCAGATTAGCTATAATCAATGAAAACAGGAACAAGCCAAAAGCAAACTGGTTAATGCTACTCTTTGCATATATCTCTCTTATTGTTTTAAGGTCGTTTTCTTTCCAACATTCAGCAATTAATGTCGATGAAATTTTATTTAATGCTCTGGATGGCAGTAAAATCATTGTGCCAATATAAAAAGAAATCGTATAGATCCCGGTATCACTTAACCCAAGGTATTTGCCAACTAAAAATTTGTCGAGGTAATCGCTGATAACACCACTAAACCCGGCTAAAATTCCGAATGCTGCAACCAGAAATATTTCCCGCTTCATTGCTTTAGTTAACAGAAAACCTTTCAGCTTAAAAACAATCTCCCCCCTAACAAACAGAATTACAAATAAAACCCCAAACGGCACGAAATACGACAGTACATATAAAAATACAAAAACATCAAAATCTATTACATTGAAAAAGAAAAGAATAATTGAAATAAAATTCAGAACCCGTAAAGCAAACTCCTTCAGAAAAATGCCCGTAGTTATGTCATAAAGCATTTTGTTATAGGTGTCGAAAACATTAAAAAATAAGGTAAAAAGCGTCATCGGGATTAAGTAGATGGCATATTTCCGCATTAAACCCGATTCGTCGTTATTGGTTTCAACAATCCAATCCTGAAAAATGAGACCAACCAAAATCGACGTCACAAATCCAATAATAGTAACGATCAACAATAAAGAGAGATAACCCGATTTACTTTTGATGTTATCTTTAAAATAAGGGAAAAGCCTGGCCGTAACGCTGTTCATCCCCAAACTCGAAAACTGAGAAAAGAGTGCTGAAATGGCCACCAAAACGCTGAGAAGCCCAATTTCGCTGGTCGAAAATATCTTAGGAAACAATAACCCGGTATTTACAAAGCCGAGAAATGCCCCAATATACGACCATACCGAACCTTTGATTGTTTGCTTTTGAATTACACCCATTTATTCTTTCCCTCATTTATTGACAGCAAAGTTGAAAATAATCCTCAGATTTTAAATACCGAACAAAAAAGATTCTGCTGATTTTTTCCCTACAGACCTAAATAAACAGTTTTTTACAATCATAAGTATTTATATATTCGTAACCTCAATACTACTAAAAGCTAGTAAGTAAAAAAATCTGTAAAAAACAGGAACCTTTTAGTTTCTTTTCGTCTTATGAACAATAGGATCACAATTGATGATAAATTAATTGACAAGCTTAAGAAGGGAGATGTTAAATCTTTCCATTGGCTTTATGATTCATTGTCACCCGCGATGCGCCTCATTTGCAAACGATATGTTAAAACTGATGCCGATGCAGAGGATGTGTTTCAGGACGGTTTTTTGAAGATATATGCTAACATTTCCTCTCTTAAGTGCCCCAAAGCATTTATGGGTTGGATGAAGAGGATTTTTATCAACACAGCACTTGATTATTACAAAAAAGAAAGTGGAAGACGGTCAGAAAGTATTGATGATATTATTGAGTCAAGAATTGAAGATCAAAACAATACTGACGATGATTGGGACGAAAACTCATTAAACAATGCTAATGTCAATTACAATGCAATTTTACATGTCGATTTTACTCAAGAAGAGATGCTAACAGCCCTTAACGTGATCCCGGGGCATTTCAGAATTGTTTTTCAATTGCATGTAATTGATGGATACAAGCATCAGGAAATTGCGGAAATGATTTCGATCAATGAAAAAACATCAAAGACTCGACTATTAAGAGCAAGAACTTTGCTAAAAGAAGAATTGAACAGAATGGCAATACGTAAAATACGCGATGGACAATCTGGATAAACATATCGACGACCTGTTCCGGAACAAGCTTTCGGAAGCGAAAATGCCAGGTGTTCCGCCAGAAGCCGAATGGGTGAAGCTACGCAAAACCATACGGCACAGGAATTTTATGCGTTTCGTTCCCGGAACCTTCAACATCTATTACTTGGTTGCAGCCATTGGCCTGACAGCCATCGTGGGGATTTATTTCATTAAAGATAATCACGCTAATGAAGAAAGAGTATCACCAAATAATAGTGTTACCATCGTCGATTCAATTCCCAACGCCAAAAGTACTCCAGCTGTCGATTCTATCTTGATTGTAAGGCCTGTAATTGAAAAATCAGAAAAAATATCCGAGAAAAAAGCTATTAAAAGTTGTGTCGACAATATGAAAAAAGAGACAATAAAACCTCAACCCGACAGCATAATAACCCCAAAGAGCGAGCCATGTACTATCACCAAAGATTCGACAACCGAAACTGTATCTATGCCCGATTCAATAAAACCAATAGTTTCGCCAACGGTATCCGATACGATAGTGACTATCGACACTATCAGAGTAAAAAAGAAAAGTGTAAAATTTAAACGTAAAAAAACTAGTCTTTGAGATCAACAGAGATTGGTTATTTTTACCATAAATTCAGTTTCAGTTTCGATATGATTACAATTTCATTTCTAATTCTTTTTCTTTTAATCTTATCGTATAATAATTGCATTGGTCAAGAGCCTGTTGCACCTGTTATTATTAACAAAAAAGTTGAAGTTGTCGATTATGAATATAATTATGTAATGGTTGAACTGTGTTCGTCGTTTGATGTTTCAGTATTTTATCCTTTCCACTCCATGCAGGGTACTACCCCTTCTCAACTTTTCTTTAAAGAAGGGCTAAATGCCCGACCCAGCCTCGATATTGGAGTAAAACAAACAATAAAGCTTAATAATTGGTCCATTACCACCGGGATTTCTTTTCAACGGGTCAACGAATTGTTTTCTTACAACGAATACTCTTTTCAGAATGTTACTATTCAAGACGAAAACGGGAATATAAGGCCGATGCAACTTGCCATTGGAGAACCGGTTATTAACACACAAGACAACAACCTCAATTACTTTGTTGCACCTCTTAAGATTGCCTATTCGCCGCTCCCATTGAAGGATAAACTCTGCGTTGGGATTCAGGGCAACTTTCACTATCTTCTTTTTTCTGAATATTGGGCAAAATTCTCATTGCTCGGGGAAGCCTCAGAAATCTCTGAAAAATTTAATTCATTTTACTTTTCAATCTCCCTAAATTCAAGCTTTATCGTTAAACTTTCAGAGAAAATTTCAGCCGAAATAGAACCCTATTATTCGGTTGGATTAAGCCCAATAATTGACAGTAATGAGCTGTCATTTAGCTTAAACTGTGTCGGCGTTTGTACCCGCTTCAACCTCAATTATTGATAAAAATCATTTTTTTTCTGTCTGAAATGGGAACTATTTCAGAAAATACCGTCTTTTCATTAACAAACAAACCTAAAAGTGAACAAAAACCTTTTCAATAGCATATTCATCTGCCTGATTATGATCCTTACAGGATGCGAAACAGATTCAACCTTCCGAGAACTCCCGCTATCGGTCGAAGATCAGGTTTTCTCCTTGTCTGAAAATACACCATCAGGTTCTTTAGTTGGTTGCGTTGCCCCCGAAAATCAAAATTCATTACATTATTTTTTGGTGTATTCAGCCCAAAGTAAGGCATTTAGGGTTGATAGTACAAGTGGAGAACTTTTTGTAGAAGACATAATACAAATCGATTATGAAAAAAATGCACAGATAGAATTGGAATTGTTGAGTTGCCGAAATGGGCTTAAAATCAATCATGGTAACCTGTCAAAAATCACCATCAAAATCTTAAATGAGAAAGAACCATACTCTTGGACTTCAGCTATTGAATTGGGTGAAAATAAACACGCTGTTGTAAATAGCCTGTACCCTGCAACAGCCAATAGCAATCCAGAGAATTATATGATCAGTTCTTGGACTGTCAATTTAAAACCAACGATTTGCCGCACATATTTGCGATTCGACCTAAGCGAAATTCCTGTAAGTGCAACAATCAGCAAAGCGACCCTTACACTAAAACACCCCGATGACGGGATAGAAGACCACGAGCAATCGCACTTCAGTGGCTCCAATTCTTTTATTATAAGGAAGGTAACATCGGATTGGCAAACTAATTCCCTAACTTGGGAGCAACAGCCAACATACTCAATAACCAATCAAACCATATTACCAGCCAGCACTGAACCGAATCAGAATTATGAAGCAGATGTTACAGGCATAGTAGCAGATATGGTAGGGCAACCCAATACCAATTATGGTTTTGTTCTGATGCTCGAAAACGAGAATTACTATCGAAGAATATGTTTTGCCTCGATGGAACATAGCAATAAGAATCTACGACCGGTTTTGGAAATTAACTATCAGAATTAATCAAGGAAAAAGTACAACATGAAAAAAATCATTCTAGCCCTTTTCATAAGCCTTACAGTTCTGATTTTGAAGGGCCAAGACCAGGTCCTTATTTCTAATGTTCGCAAAATTTCGGCCACGCAAGGAGGTTTCACCGGACAATTAGACGAAGGGGATCAGTTTGCCACTGCCGAGGTTATTGGCGATATTGATGGCAATGGAATTGAAGATCTCGCGATTGGTACTTTCCGAGATGATGATGGTGGAACGAACCACGGAGCTGTTTGGATCCTATTCATAAATGAAGATCGATCGATAAAAGGAACACAGAAGATTAGTTCGCTTGAAGGCAACTTTAAAGGCATTTTAAATGTCGATGACCTATTCGGAAAGTCAATCACGGCAATTGGTGATCTTGACAAGGATGGCGTTATAGATATAGCTGTTGGCGCACCTTATGATGATGACAATATAAACAATAGTGGTGCTGTTTGGATCTTATTCCTTAACACAGATGGAACAGTAAAATCGCAGCAAGAAATAAGTGCAACTCAAGGCGGTATGGTTGGAGTTTCGGCTAACGACATATTTGGTTGGTCGGTAACGTCATTAGGCGATTTTGATGGAGATGGAAACCCGGATATTACCGTGGGTTCACCAACATTCGATTCTGATGGTGGAGTGTATAAAGGATGTATCTGGATTCTTTTGTTGAATTCAGATGGCACCGTTAAGGAGCAACATCGGATTAATGATTATATTGGGAACTTGGGTTATACACTTGACAGCAATGATGGATTTGGTCATACCGTTGAAAACATTGGAGATATTAACGATGACGGAATAGTAGACCTCGCCGTAGGAGCCCCGTCTGATGATGATAGTCTTAGTGATAGTGGTGCACTATATATTTTGATGCTTAATTCGGATTGTTCGGTTATGGAAGCCCAGAAGATAAGCAATTTAGAAGGAAATTTTGGTGGAAGGAATAACTATAATGACCAGTTTGGTTCAGCTATTACGACTTTGGGTGATATTGATGGTGATGGTGTGGAAGATATTGCTGTTGGGTCTAAATACGGCGATGATGGTGGTCTTGACAGAGGAAAATTCTGGATTTTGAGTCTTAACCCTAATGGAACAGTTCATTACAGGCAGGATATCAGTTCGTTGACTTCGATATTTAATGGTTTGATAGATAATGGAGATTGTTTTGGGTTTTCGTTATCTGTTTTTGAAAAATTATCTTCTGACAATAAGAAGCAGTTGACAATAGGAGTTTGGGGCGACGATGATGGCGCTGCCAATGCCGGAGCAGTTTACATTCTCGACCTGGATGTGAAACACAAACCTACAGCCATGGCCGGAAATGATATTACTGCTTGTGAAACAAGTATTTATGAAATTTCAGGGGCCAATTCATCGATTCCCGACAATGATTCACTTTCGTACTCATGGGTGTGCCCTGAAGCACCAGAGTTAAACAATGAATCAATTTCTTTTTCTTTTGTTGCTCCCGAGGTAGAAATGGCTCAATCGTATAATTTTATCCTCACCGTAAACTGCCAGGGAATTTATTCTACCCCCGACACAATACAGGTTATTGTAAAGCCACAGCCCCAAGTGCCAACGATTGAGCAATTTGCCGACACGTTGCTTGCCTCTAAAGCCTTTACCTATTTCTGGTACTATAACGGAACCCAAATTGCCGGAGAAAATGACTCTGTTCTTGTTATTTCAAGAAGCGGTGAATATCAAACCCAATTGAAAGATGAATTTGGCTGTATGTCAGAAATTTCCCCATCGTACCCAATCATATTTTCATCTGTGAGTTCATTAAACCATCAGTTAAAATTCTTTCCGAACCCGGTGACAGAAAACCTCAATGTGATTGGATTTCAAGGTACAGCCTTGCTTACAGTCACCGATTTGAATGGGAAAATTTACCTGTCAAAACGCATTTCGCAACACGAGTTGATTAATGCGAGCACTCTTCCAAGAGGAGTGTATTTTGCCAAACTTCAAAAAGAGAATATCGTTGTAAATGAAAAATTTATAAAATATTAACAAGCATCTCCTCCCCTCCCATAATTCTACTTTCCCCAATGTAGTTTTTTTATATAGGCCACTGTCCACCCCTCGGGCAGTGGCTTTCTATTTATTTTTCATAACAAGTGGGAAATTAGCCAGTCAATTTATACTTTTGCCCTACTAAGTTAAAAACGAATAAAATGAGCACACTGAATACGAAGCCATCTAAAAAGGTTAATCAGATTTTGATTATCATCTTACTTTTCATTATCGTAACATTTTCATACTTACCATCGCTTTTACAAGGTGAAAAATTAAACGCCTCAGATTTAAAAACTTGGGGCGGTATGGCAAAAGAAATTCAAGACTTCAGAAAAACGGCAGGCGAAGAAGCTTTGTGGACCAATTCAATGTTTAGTGGTATGCCCGCATATTTGATAAGTTGTCGGTATCCAGGAAACCTATCTGTGAAGTTTCTCAGTGTCATCAATGCCATCCCACAACCAGCCAACTACCTGATTGTTAGTTTTTGCTTATTCTTTTTATTGGGTCTCGTTTTTGGAGTAACACCTTGGGTAAGTTTTGCTGCTGCTTTGGCCTATGGTTTTTCAACCTATGTGTTTATCCTTATCGATGCCGGGCATGTTACCAAAGTGCAAACCCTTTCGTTTTTTTCTCTTCTTATATCAGGAGTATACTTAGCTTATAATAAAAAAATGTTTGTAGGGGCAGTGCTTGCTGCATTAGGCCTCTCGTTAATGCTTTCGTCCAACCATCCGCAAATGACCTATTATGCCGGGATTATGGTGCTTATTATGGCTTCTACCTATTTGGTATATGCTATCAAAGAGAAAACATTGCCTTCGTTTGCTAAATCGTCGGCAGTACTTGCCGTGGCAGCCCTTTTGGCCGTTGGAACAAATTTTGCCAACCTGCTTTCGACGTACGAGTATGGCAAATTTTCTACCCGGGGGAAATCAGAACTTACCGTACAGGGTAACAACAAAACCAGTGGGCTCGACCGAAATTATATACTCGATTACAGTTACGATGTAGGCGAAGCACTTACAGCTTTCATTCCAAGGCTAAAAGGAGGAGGTATGAGTGAACCTCTGGGCGAAAGCTCTGAATTCTTTCAAACCATTGAAAAAAGCCAAGGGAAAGCGTATGCCAAAGAACTTGCACAACATGCCCCGCTGTATTGGGGTAGCCAACCTATAGCTTCTGGTCCATTTTACTACGGTGCGGTATTATGTTTCTTGTTTGTGCTTGGACTTTTTCTTGTCAATGGCCGAGAGAAATGGTGGATTGCCCTTGTAGTATTCATTTCATTTTTGCTCTCATTGGGAAAGAATATCCCTTTCCTTTCAAATTTCATGATCGACTACTTTCCTGGGTATAACAAGTTCAGAGATGTAAAGAACATTATTGTCATTCAGCAATTTGCGATGGCTTTGCTTGGCATGCTTGCTGTAAAAGAAGTGTATCTAAAACAAATAGACTCAAAGAAATTCATCAACGCACTTAAATATTCGTTTGCAATCGCCGGAGGTCTTGCCTTAATTTTTGCTATAATCCCTGGCTTGGCTGGCAGTTTCAGAGGTTCTTCCGATGCACAGTTAGCCCAATCGGGTTGGCCTCAGCAGCTGATCGATGCCTTGATAAACGACCGGAAGATGGTTCTTCGGACCGATGCATTCCGCACTTTTATTTTTGTAGCACTTGCTGCATCAGGCCTTTGGGCTTTCTATACAAACAAACTAAAAGGGCAATACGCCATTGCATTATGGGCTGTGCTCATTGTTGCAGACCTTTGGCCCGTGAACAAAAAATACCTCAACAGCGATAGTTTTGTTGCAAAACGCAAAGCTGAAGCTGTGTACACCCCTTCAGCTGCTAACAATGCCATACTTCAGGACAAAGACCCAAATTACCGGGTATTGAATATTGCAGTTAGCACATTCAACGATAGCTCTACTTCGTATTTCCATAAATCGATTGGTGGCTACCACGGGGCAAAAATGGAACGCTATCAGGAAATGATCGAATATAACATTTCTCCCGAAATTCAACAGATCGGTGCACGATTACGAAATGTAAAAACACAAGAAGAGCTCGATGCTGTTTTTGCTGATCTAAACACCCTTAACATGCTCAATACCCGCTATGTAATTTACAACCCTGAATCAAACCCCTTGGAAAATTCACATGCTATGGGTAACGCTTGGTTTGTCGACAATTACAAAATGGTTGCCAATGCCAATGAAGAAATTGCTGCCATCAAGGACATTAAACCAGAGTTGACCGCAGTAGTCGACCGCAGGTTTGAGAAGGAGATTTCAGGCAAATCGTTCCGAAAAGATGGAACCGGAACTATAACGTTAAAATCGTACGCTCCTAATCGCTTAGTTTACCAATCGAACAGCGCTTCGGAACAATTGGCCGTTTTCTCTGAAATTTATTATCCAAAAGGTTGGGTTGCCAAAGTAGATGGAAAGGAAGTATCTCATTTTAGGGCAAACTACATTTTGCGTTCGATGGTTGTTCCGGCAGGAAACCACGAGATTGTGTTTGAATTCAAACCTCAGTCGTATAAAACGGGCAATGCAGTTTCATTGGCATCATCTATTCTGTTGATTCTTGCCATTGCCGGAGGTGCTTTCTTTGAACTCAGAAAAAAGAAGGAAGAATAATAGCTGTCTGAATTATGCAGCCAAGGGATCAGGATTGGGAAAAATATTTTTATGAGCAGAAACTGATTTCAGGAAAGGTTCTGGTGCCTTATATTTTTTCTACGCTCTCAGTTTTGGCTGATAATTCGGTGTTGAATATTCGATGGTTACGAAACTTTTACACAACAGCCTTTTATGCTTTTTTAGTGCTCGATCCGAGTTTGCAGGAGTAGGGCAGATTGCTGCTCAAAATTTTCTGGTTCAATATTATGTCACGTTCATTGATTTTCCGATCTTTGGATGTAATTGATTAAACCATTCGACTATGCAGGCCATCTTTTTTTTCCTCAGTATTTCATTGTTGATCTTTAATGGTCAGTTGTGTTCAGGGCAAACAGCGATTACTCAGAAGCAAACTTCCTCTGTTTATACGATTGAGACATGCCGGTCGAACCCAAAACATACCTATCAGCTGTTTGTGCCTTCGGTCGCCCCTGACTTTAAGCAGTTACCTTTGCTGGTGGTTATCGACTCGCATGGCGACGGCAAACTGGCGGTCGATGGTTTTAAAGAGGCCGCCCAAAAGTATCAGGTTGTTGTGGTCGGTTCGAACCTGATCAAAAATAATGATCCGAATTACATTGCAGAATTGGAGGAACTCACAGCCGACGTGAAGAGCCGTTTCCCTGTTGGTGATATTCTTTTTGTTGGCGGATTTTCGGGCGGGGCACGTATGGCATTGGGATATGCAGCCGGCCACAAACTCAATGGGGTTATTGCTTATGGAGCGTTGGCCTCTGCCCAACAGTTGTCTTCTCTCGATTGCCGTGTCTTCTCGGTAATAGGTATGGACGATTTCAATTTTTCGGAGATAGCATCTTTTGTTATAGACCCGCAACTGATGCCTTCCAATCTGTTGCTGGAGACAACCGAGGCAACCCATGCCTGGCCGCAAAAAAGTGTCATGCAGCAATCGCTGGCCTACATGCTGGTTTCGACCATGCCTCCTGGAACTCCACCGGAGAAGAAAAAAATAGTTCAAGAGTATACGGCTGAGCAAAAAGGACGAATTGATAAACTTTTGAAAGCCAATAAATATCTTCAGGCGGCATTGATCACAAGGAATATGTATCAGTTTCACTACTTCGAGCGCGAAGGTTCTTTTTTTAGCTCTTACGATCAGTTGGCAAACAGCATACAGTTTCAGCAACAATCCGACAGGTTAGCCAAAAGTGTTCAGTTCGAAATGAATGTACGCAATGGCTTCTATAGCGCGATTCTGCAAAAAGACTCGGTATGGTGGAAACAGGACATTGACATGCTGAACAACAAAATTGAGACGGAGAAAGATGAATTTATGCTCTCTGCATACAAGCGGATAAAAGGTTTTCTGGGTATTTTTTGCTACTCGATGTGTGGTCGTTTCACCGAAGAAAAGAATGTGGCAAATTTAGAGAAAGTACTTGTTGTATATCGTATGGCCGAACCTAAAAACCCCGATGTGCAACTATTTTCGAAGAAATTGGAGCAGCTAAAGAAAAGTCATTAGCGGTAGTTGAATTCGATTTGATAGTATCTTCTGGAGCAACTTCGATCTCTTCCTTCAGAATCAACCTTTCAGCTTAAACGGGGCTTTTCAACATCAATGCCAACCGGATTGACCCGGTATTCGCAAGACAAACCGCTCACCCCAACTGTTGCTATAACGGACAAGCAGATAACATTGGACAGAAGGAATGCCAACAATTTTTGAGCATTATGCCATTGAAATGTTCATTGCAATGTGAGTAGTTTCGATGAAAAAGAAAAAGGTAGCCGAACCTTTCAACTACCTTCTTTCACTCTCAGCGAGTACTATTGTTTGCCTCCGGTTCCATCACTATTTTTTTCTCTGTTGTCGCATACTTAATCTCAGCCTTTAGTTCGTCGAGCTCCTTTCGCATTTGAAGGATCATGCCGTTTTGCTCCTGAAACATTGCCTGGAGTATGGCATTTTTCTGTTTCTCCAATTTTAGCTCTTCAATCGCCGCATTCAGTGCATTGGTTCGGTCTATCAATCCGTGAACAGCGGCCAAATTAACCCCCATCTCATTGATGCTGTTAATACCCAGGCTATCATCGCCAAGCCCGAAAGCCCCGTAGAAATCCTGGGCCATTGGGCCAATGTACCTTAGCGAGTCGATCCCTTTATAATTCCACTCCGTTATCGGCACTTGCTCGTCGATCTTCTTTAAAATCTCTTCGTAGTTAAGCGTTTTAAAATTCTCTTTTTTGTTCCGGTCGCAATAGTTGCTCCAGCCACTTTGCCCGTGCCGCATATAAACTCCCGCCACGGAGTCGGGGTATGAGGACCACAGCCGGTACCCTCCCGAGAACCGCATGGTAAGCTGGTTATCGGCCGAGGCATAAGCCGTTTGGAAATAAGTATCATCGCCAATAACCATAGAACCGTCCTTGCCGTTGGTATCTGCCCCAGAACCAATGGCTATTGAATAAATCCCCGATGCATAAGCCTGCGTGCCTATGGCAATAGAATGACTGGAAGTTGCCAAAGAATAAGAACCCAATGCCAGCGCATAATCACCTGTAGCCTTATTATAAGCCCCAAAACTATAAGATGCAACCCCAGTCGCACGCGGTTGGTATCCCATAGCATAAGAGTACAGGGCCAGTCTTGGCATAGAAGATCCATCATCGTCCCAATACGTTGATTCGGCCATACCGGCCCGCAAGGCGCCTTTGCGCGGGTACCAGTGGAAACGGTTACCAGCTCCCAGTGCCTTTGCTGTTCCGCTATTTGTTGTGCCAGTTACAAGCAACCCTTCGAAACCGCCAATTTCTAGTTGGGCGCGGGGCGAAGTAACGTTGCTGCCTATCCCAATCAATCCGGTACTTTGGTTTACCCTTAGAAAGGTGCCTGTAGCTTCTTTTATCGAAAAGGTTTGTCCCGATGCAAGGGTGATATTCTTATCGGTTGTCGAAACCGCAATATCTGGAGCATTAGTTAGGCTACTATAGTTACCATTAAAATCACTCTTGTGGTTCCAGTATGCTGTGTCGGTGTTTGTAATGTTCTTTGCCAGCGAGCTGTTCCAGTTGCGTACGGCTGATTTTATATACGAACTGTCAGTCGAATAGAATGGATCCGTCTCGGCACGGCCCCAATAGGAGGTGTCGGTAGCGTCGATGGTTTTTGCCAATGAACTGCTCCAGCTACGTACTCCTGTTTTAATAAACGAACTATCGGTAGAATAAAAAGGATCGGTTTCCGCACGCCCCCAGTAAGTTGTATCAGACGCATCGATGGTTTTAGCCAGCGAACTGTTCCAGCTTCGTACACCGGTTTTGATAAACGAACTGTCGGCCGAATAGAATGGGTCTGTTTCGGCACGGCCCCACCAGGTGGTGTCGGCAGCATCGATGGTTTTTGCCAGTGAACTGTTCCAGCTTCTTGCACCGGTTTTGATAAACGAACTGTCGGCAGCATATACCTGATCGGTTTCATCGCTGTTCTTAAAGTGATCGAGATCGATAATCTGGGCTTCCTGTATGGTGATGCCCTCTCGTTTGTTCCATGCCGAAAATTTTGGGTCGGTTTCATCGGCATTGGTGAAATGGTCAAGGTCGATGATTTGGGCTTCCTGAATGGTGATGCCTTCCCGTTTGTTCCATGAGGAGAACTTAGGGTCGCCCTCTACATCGGTAACTCGAACGGTTCCCCCTCCTAATGAAAGGCCTATCTGATTGTTAGTCGGATCGGCATATAACGTCTGTATTTCGTTGGTTGAACTAACGTCCTCGTCATCGCCCGATCGTTGAAAGCCCACGTCGTTGGTAAACTGACTGAGTGCTAAGGGCTTGTTGTGCAGGTCCTGATAATTCCCCGAAAAACTGCTTTTGTCGTTCCATCTTACAGTGTCGGCCTGGGTAATTCCTTTTGCAACCGACTGTTTGAATACCGGATCAGTTTCATCAGTGGTCGTGAAAGGATCGAAGTCGGTTATCTGGCTCTGATTGATGGTTATTCCCGCGCTCTTGTCCCAAGCCGAGAACAGAGGATCGGTCTCGGTATAAACTTTACCCCAGCGGGAAGTATCTCCGGTATCGATTGTTTTGGCCAGTGAGTTGTTCCAACTGCGTACTCCAGCTTTAATGAATGAGCTGTCGGCCGCATATTGGGGGTCGGTTTCATCGGCGTTGGAGAAATGTTTCAGGTCGGTAACCTGGCTTTCGGTAATTTTAATCCCTGTGCTTTTGTCCCATACCGAGAACGTAGGATCCGTTTCTTCGGTAGGATTGGTGAGGCTTTCGGCCGTTGTGGCATGGAACGCATAAGGAACACTCAGCAACTGACTGGTGCCTGTTATGGAGTAGTTCGTTCCACCCGTGGGATCGGTTTCCGTTTTGATGAAGTAAGGGCCGTCGCTCCAATCGATTGAAACCAGCGAGCCAGTTACGATATTTCCATCACCAATTATGATGGAAACTAACCCATTGGCATTGGTCGTTGGTCGTTGGGTTTCAGAATAAACCTTCGTCCCGTTAACGTCACCCTGTAAAATGCTAATCTGCATCCCAATGATGGAGTTCTTTACCAGTTCCCCGCTTGTGTGGCGGACAACAGCTTGGTAGCTCATCTTTCCGGGCGATTGGGCCAATGTAAATAATGATAAAGTGAAAAGAACAATGAGAGAGGAGAATCGTTTCATACAGTTATTTTTTTACAATTTTAAATGACTTTAACGCATTATTGGCAAGCAATATTTGTAAGAAGTAGTTTCCACTTCGATAGGTTCCCATCGGAATGGTGGTTTGTTCCCCTGAAACGTCACCGCTTCCTATTATTTTTCCATTCACATCGGAAAGAAGATAGGTGAGGTTTCTTTTTTCTTCGCCGACAGTGCTTAATATCAGATAATCGGTTGTTGGGTTCGGGAATGCTTTGAATGAAAGGGTAACCAGTGATAGTTGATCGTTTCCGGTGATCACATATATTTCGTAAGGCTGTTGTACCCCTTCGGCTACAGTGCCATAGTTGCCCGAATTGCTTGTGTAGGCTGCTTGTCCAATGGTATAACTCACCGAACCTCCTTCGCCTGACGCATTTCCACCAGAAGCAGGAATAGCCTCTTGTGCTTTGGTGATTTGCAATGCTAAAAAAAATAAGAATAATAGCATCCCTCCTCTTCTTATTGATTGAAGTTTCTTGATTTTTTTGGTTAAAAGCATATTGATATTTTTAAATTGAATACCACTTTTTAGCAGGAGAACTTTATCGATAAATTACTTATTTTGTTAATAATAACTTTTTTATAGCGGGATTATAATCCATATAAATTATAGTCATTCGTTGTTTCTTTAATCCAGGAGCAATTTGATTGTCATGATGCATTTCACTGGCGAAAGTTATGAAAATAGTTTAATATAAAATATTTACGGAAAAGATATTTTCTTTGAAAATGGAAAATTCGTTTATGATTTACATAAAACTGAATGGTGATTCCTGCGTGGGATTTATATCTTTGTTGTTAATCGTGATGCATGAAGCGTGTATTGATCATATCCTACTATTGGCCGCCATCGGGAGGTGTTGGTGTACTGAGGTGTTTGAAGTTTGTAAAATATCTTCATAATTTTGGATGGGAACCTGTCGTGTATTCGCCTTTCAATGCCAACTATCTGCTTCGCGACAATACTAATTTTAAGGATATCCCGGAAGATCTTGAGCTTTTGAAAGGCCCAATTGTCGAACCGTTCAGTGCCTATAAGTTTTTGTCGGGAAGAAAAAAAGATGATCCAACCGACCCGGTGCATGTCAGAAACAAAAAGCATTTTATCGACAATTTTGCGATATGGGTCCGGGGAAATTTTTTCATCCCCGATGCCCGATGTCTCTGGATAAGACCTTCGGTTCGGTATCTGAAAAAATATTTGAAAGAACATCCGGTAGATGCCATTTTCACCGACGGCCCTCCGCATACCAACACGCTGATTGGCATGAAGCTCTCATCTGAATTGGGGATTCCCTGGCTGGCCGATTTTCAGGATCCCTGGACTCAGGCCGATTATTACCAACGTTATAAAATCATGTACTGGGCCAACAAGCGCCACCATCGGCTGGAACAGAAAGCTTTTCAAACGGCCGGAAAGATCACGATTGCCAGCCCCTCGTGGGCAAAAAATCTGGAGCAGATCGGCGCTCGCAATGTGGGCGTTATTTATTATGGTTACGATGAAGATGATTTTAAAAAACGGGTGCCGGTGCCCGATCCCGATTTTACCATTGTCCATACCGGGCAATTGGGTTTCGATCGGAATCCTGATGTTTTGTTTCATGTGTTGAAAGAATTGAAAAACGAACTTGCCGGTTTTGCCGCGCATTTGAAACTTGTTTTTGCCGGGAATATCGACTTTTCAGTGAAAAAAGAAATAGTCGAAAATGGACTTGGCGAGAATTTTTGTGATCAGGGTTTTGTTACCCGCGATAGAGCTCTTCAGTTGAATATGAATGCCCGATTGCTGTTGTTGCCGCTCAACAAATCGGGGAATGCCGATGGGCGGATACCCGGTAAACTGTTTGAAAACCTCCGGACAGGGCGGCCAATTTTGTGCCTCGGTCCTTCGGACTCGGATGTGGCACGGATTATTGAAACTTGCCGGGCGGGAATCAGTTTTTCATACAACGATCGTGATCGAATTAAAAAATTCCTGACCACCCAATATGAGCAGTTTCTTGCAGGTGAACATTATTCGCAGCCTTGCAACATTGCTCATTTTTCGAACGAAGAACAGACCCGTGTTCTGAGTCAGTACCTGAACCAATTGGTCGACAGCCATGCATAAAGTTCTCTGTTTTGTCGACGATCAGCAGGGACGCGATGTGGAACTGCTTCTTCCGCTGGTTTATTATGCCGAGAAGCATCTCGGTTGTATGGTAGAATTCCGGTTCGTTTGGGATATTTTTGCCATCTATCGAGAGCTGCCTGACCTTGTTTTGCTGCCCAATACTGTTGGATCAAAATGGCTTTTCGAGATATCAAAGTATGCTCACCAACAAAGCATTCCGGTGTTTGCCCTCATTTCGGAAGGTAATTACCGTACAAACGGAAACTTCGATTTTTGGGGATATAATACCGACCATGTTTTTTATCAGGAGTATGTGTGTCTATGGTCGGAGCGGACACGGGATTTTTTTCAGGATAAATTACCCACCGAGGCTCATAAAATGGTGTTGACCGGTGCCACAGGTTTCGACCGGTACAAGATTTACCGTTTCTCGACGAAAGAAGAATTTCTTCAGAAAAAGGGCCTTTCTCAATTTAAAAAAGTGATTGGTTATGCCGGTTGGGCATTCGGAAAGTTGCATAGCGAAATTGGGCGACAGGAGTTGCACTATTTTCTGCAGGATAAACCCGACTGGGAAACTTGGACTTTAAGACAGCGCGATGCCGTTGAAGCCATTCTTCGCCAATTGATAGAGCATAATCCCGACATACTTTTTCTTCTCAAGGTTCATCCCAACGAAACCCATCCGCACATTACGACAGAGAGCCCCAACGAAATGATTCGTTTGCGGGAATATCCCAATGTGTTATATCTGAAAAATGAGGAACCTATTCACGACCTGATTTCTGCTTCGGATATCTGGATGGGGTTTGAAACCACCACGACTATCGAGGCCTGGATGCTGGGCAAAGAAACCTTGCTGATCAATCCCGATCCTGATTTTAATCGCGACAGCGCCTGTGAAGGATCTGTTATTGCCCGGAACTACGACGATGTGCAATCGAGTATCGATGAGTTTTACCAGCATGGGGCTCTCTCTCTTTTTCATACAGAAGAGAAAAAAACATTGCGAGCTACCGTTGTTCGCGAAACCATTGGCTTCGACGATGGGTTGAACCATTTTCGGGCTGCGGGGTATTTGGACGAAGTATTAAAACAATCTCCGGCGAAAACTAAAAAACGGGTTTTCAGGATGCGTTATTTTTTGCGAAGCCTGAAGTTGCACATCGGGAACCTCTTCTATAATCGCTGGCTATTTCTGAACCTTCCAAAGTTCAACAAAACGGTGTGGGCCTTCGATCGCTGGAAGCTGAAGAATATTCCGCTCCTAAAAGAACGCTATTATCCGTTTTTGGATGTTTTTTACAAGAAGAATGAAGATAAACATTATCTCTAAAATTTTTTTTTAATCAGTTGTTTAAGGGAATGAATTTAACATTACTTTTGATCTAATTATCAATGATCGTTCTTTTAATCCAATAAAACATAAAACAATAAATTCAGAATAAACCTATGAAAAAATTCTTCTCTTCGCTGTTTGTGCTGCTTATTGTGGCAAGTGCTTTTGCACAGTATGGTGTTAAAATTCAGAAACCTTTTACAGGAAGTGCATCTTCAATAACTCCTACTTTGGATGGGGTATCTCTGGACGGGACAAAAATGTATGCCTATGATTTTCTTAGCTACTATTTTCTCTCTCTTGATTTGCCTGGGTACAATAATATGACCTATGTGAACTCTTCAAGTGTTTATATTGGTGGAGCCGATTTTGACAATGAAGGAAATTTGTATTGTATACAGGCTTCTTCGAACGTTCTTTACAAAGAAGATTTGGAAACGGGTACTTTCACATCTTTAGGGACTATTACCGGGATTCCCACTTCGTTTCTTGTAGGGCTTGCTTATGATAATCAAACGGGTACCATGTATTGCCTTCAAACTTATTGGGGAACAAGTGGTAGTTTATATACAATCGATTTAAATACTTTAACTGCCACATTGGTTGGTACTATTACCGGAATGACAAATGGAGAGGGGTTGGCTTTCAATGCAGAGGACCGTATGTTATATGGATTTAATTTTCAATCGGCCCAATCGCAATTGTTGAAGATTAATCCGGCAACTGCAGCTGCAACAGTTGTGGGTACAACTACCTCGTTTTTAAATTATGCCAGCGGTTGGTTTGGTGACTGTGATTTTAATGATGAGACCGGTGAATTAATTTTTTCCACTTTTGATGGTTCTACTACTACTACTACTATATGGAGTATAGATGCTTCCAATTGTACTGCTGCTTCAGTGGGAACTGTTTCTAATGCACAGTTGGTTTTGGCAATTAATACAACAGGAAAACCGGTGCCGGTAAAAGGATATTATTTTATACTGGTCTTTTTAATCCCGATAGGAATTATTATCAGGAGGAGATTTTTTTAAGATCCTAAAATCATAGAAAGAAGAGGTTGCCAATTGTACTGTCAGCCTCTTTTTTTATGTGCTTTTTTGATTGTTATCAATAACGTAAATTCGAAGTGTAATTCAAAAACCTAATTTATGGAAACAATGTTCTTAAAAGATCCACAGGTTCTACCAACACCAGAAGCGCTTTGCGGGGCGTTGGGGAGCTCGTATCCAGCATACGAGGAATTGGTGGCCACAATTGGTAATCCTACGTATGCCATCGAAGCCAACTGGAACTATTACAACGATGGGAAAGCGTGGTTGTGTAAAATGGTTCATAAGAAAAAGACCGTTTTCTGGGTTTCGGTTTGGGAGGGATACTTTAATGCGGTATTTTATTTTACGGCAAAAAATTGTTCCGGCATTTTCGATTTGGGAATAGACCAGGCGATAATCGACGAATTTAACAGCCGGGAGCCGGTAGGGAAATTGCTTCCGCTGGTAATAGAGATCAGGCAAAAAGAGCAACTTTCCGATTTGTTGAAAATCATCGATTACAAAAAGCGGTTGAAATAAGTCTTGTTTCTTATTTTTGGGGCGATGGTTTAATGTCGATTATCTCAACAATTATGGAATTTATTCATCTTTTACAAAACCGGCGGAGCAAACGGAAATTCACCACACAAAAAGTGGAAACCGAGAAAGTGGAATCGTTGATGCAGGCGGCACTTATGTCGCCGACAGGCAAACGGAAGAATCACTGGGATTTTATCTTTATTGAAACGCCCGAAACCTTGGTGAAACTTTCGGAATGTAAACCGCACGGAGCAAAACTTATTGCCGGGGCACCGCTGGCTGTTGTCGTCATTGGCGATCCGCAGCAGTCGGACACCTGGGTCGAAGATTGTTCCATTGCTTCCATCATCCTTCAACTGCAAGCCGAAGCGCTTGGGCTGGGAAGTTGTTGGGTTCAGATACATAACCGCGAGCACGATTCAACTACCATGGCCGATACTTACACCAAAACATTGCTCGGTATTCCTGAAGAGAAAGCTGTTCTTTCGGTGGTTGCCATGGGCTATCCCGATGAAACAAAAAAAGCCTTCGACCTTTCAGAACTTATGCAGGAAAAAATTCATCGCGAGGGGTTCTGATTTCTGATTGATCGATTGGCTAAAACACTTCTGTTTAAAAAAAGATGAAGCCTTAATTTTTTGGTTGAATAAAGAGGGCTGTTCTTCCGGGGAATGCCGACCTTTGTGGCCGAGATCAAAAAGAAAGAAGATGATTTACATGGCCGATACTGCTTATATTTCAGCATTGTAAAAACTCTATGATTTTTTTCCGCTCGAAGGAGTGACAACCAACCCAACAATTCTAAAACAGTCGGGTCAGCCACTGTCGAAAGCGATAGGCAACATCATTAAAATTGTTGGAACCGGGATGGTTCACGTGCAAGTGCGGAGCAAAAAAGCTGAAGATATTGTGCACGAGGCAAAAGTGTATAAAAATTACTTCGACCTGGGCGATAATTTCTATGCCAAAATCCCGGTAACCCCACAAGGTTACAAAGCGATGAAGATGTTGAAAGACGCCGGAATTAACGTTACGGCTACGGCTATTTTTACGCAGCAACAGGCTCTGGTGGCCGCAAAAGCAGGTGCCGATTTTGTTGCACCCTATGTGAGCCGACTCGACAGTATATCGTCGCATGGGATTGACGTGGTGGGCGACATTGCCAAAAATATAATCGATTTTAAACTGAACACTAAAGTACTTGCCGCCAGTTTTAAAACGGTCGACCAGATTTACCGCGTAAGCATGAAGCAAGCCCATTCGGCAACCATTGGCCCCGAATTGTTAATGCAGCTTATTGCCCATCCTATGACCGATATCAGTGTTCGGACTTTCACCGAAGATGCAGAAGGATTGTACGATGTTGCCTTTTAAAAAGCAAGAAGTCAGGAGTGCCCTGTTAACTCGTTGCTATCTGATTCAAATAGTGAATCATTGGCCGGGATGACAGGGCATTTAAACATTTCTGCTGAGCTCCGAAACAACGCAAACGAAGCCCAAACATTTTTGCTGAGCTCCAACACAGATTAATTTCCCCGATTATTCCTATTTTTGGATGTCAATACGGGAATTATGCTCAATCACAAATCTATTCTTATTACCGGGGGAACCGGCTCGTTCGGAAAGAAATTTCTCGAAACGGTTCTTTTACGCTATCCTTTGGTAAAACGGATCGTCATTTTTTCGCGCGATGAACTGAAGCAATCGGAACTGAAGCAGCAATATCCATCGGCCATATACCCGCAACTGCGTTTTTTTATTGGCGATGTGCGCGATGCAGCCCGCTTGAAACGTGCTTGCGAAGGGGTTGATGTGGTCATTCATGCGGCCGCTATGAAACAGGTCGATACGGCCGAGTACAACCCCGATGAATGTGTAAAAACGAATGTTCAGGGTGCACAAAACGTGATCGACGCGGTGCTGGCTAACGAAGTTACCGATGTGGTTGCCCTTTCTACCGACAAAGCCTGCGCGCCCATTAACCTCTATGGCGCCACCAAATTAGTATCCGACAAGCTGTTTATCGCCGCTAATAATATAAAAGGAAGCCGCAACCTTCGTTTCAGTGCGGTGCGTTACGGAAATGTGATGGGTTCGCGTGGCTCGGTGGTCCCGTTCTTCCTTCAAAAAAGGAACGATGGGGTGCTGCCTGTTACGCATCCCGAAATGACCCGTTTCAACATTACCTTGCAAGCCGGGGTCGATATGGTATTGTTTGCCCTCGAAAACCATTTGGGCGGTGAAATTTTTGTCCCGAAAATCCCGTCATACCGCATTACCGATCTGGCCGAAGCCATTGCCCCTTCGTGTAAAACCGAAATTGTGGGTATGCGCCCCGGCGAAAAACTGCACGAAGAGTTGATTACCGGAACCGACGCACTGGAAACCATCGACCTGGAAAAATATTTTGCCATACTGCCATCGGTATCCTATTACCACACGAAAGAAGAATACCTGAAACATCACCATGCGGTGGCTGTTCCCGATGGGTTTCGCTACAACTCGGCCACCAACAGCGAATGGGAAACGGTTGAAACAATCCGGCAAGCCATTGTTGAACATATCGACCCAACTTTTAAACCGCATTGATAATGAAACGGATCCCTTACGGTCGGCAACATATTACCGAGGAGGACATTCAGGCTGTAAACGATGTACTTCGGTCGGACTACCTGACGCAGGGACCAAAGATTGCCGAATTCGAAAAAGCTTTTGCCGAATATGAGGGATCAGAATATGCCGTGGCCGTTTCGGGCGGAACAGCAGCCCTGCACCTTAGTGCCTTGGCTTTGAATATTCAGCCCGGCGATAAAATCATAACCACACCCATAACCTTTGTGGCTACGGCCAATTGTGTGCGTTATTGTGGTGGTGAAGTGGTTTTTTCCGACATCGATCCCGAAACCTATCTGTTGGATATCGGAAAGGTTCGTCAGTTACTTCAATCATCGCCCAAAGGAACTTACAAGGGAATTATTCCCGTTGATTTTGCGGGGCGGGCTGTTGATCTGGAAGCGCTCCGAAACCTTGCTGACGAGTTTGGCCTTTGGATTATTGAAGATGCGACACATGCACCGGGGGGATTTTTCACCGATAATCGGAGACAGAAACAGCTTTGCGGCAATGGAAACTTTGCTGATTTGGCAACCTTTTCATTTCACCCGGTAAAGCATATTACAACGGGTGAAGGTGGAATGATTACTACCAACAATGAAAAACTTTATCTGCGATTACGCAATCTGCGAACCCACGGCATTCAGCAAAATCATAATTTGAACCAAAAAAAAGATGGTATCTGGTACTACGAAATGCAGGAATTGGGCTTTAACTACCGCATGACCGACGTTGCGGCTGCATTGGGATTAAGCCAACTAAAACGTGCTGATGCCGGACTGGAACGGCGAAAGGAAATTGCGGCACTCTACGAAAAAGCTTTCGCCGGGAAACCATTCATCAGGCGTCTTCCAGAAATAAATGAAGGCCATGCGTATCATCTGTACATTGCCGAATTTGAGAACCGCGATGGATTAATCAACCACCTTCGAAAGAACAACATCATGGCACAGGTACATTACATTCCCGTTCATTTGATGCCCTACTATCAACAATTTGGATGGAAAGAAGACGATATGCCCGTTGCCGAAAACTATTACCGGCACTGTTTGAGCTTGCCCGTTTATTCAACGCTGACCGATGAAGAACAATCTTTTGTAATTAAAACGATCGAAGAATTTTATGCGTAACCTTGCTGTGATACCGGCCCGGGGCGGCAGTAAACGGATACCCAGCAAAAACATCCGCCATTTTCTGGGGAAGCCAGTTTTGGCTTATTCCATTGAAGCGGCCATGGAAAGCGACTTGTTCGATGAAGTGATGGTCTCGACCGACGATCCCGAAATTGCCGAAATTGCGGTTCGGTATGGGGCAAAAGTTCCATTTTTGCGTTCACCCGAAAATTCGGATGATCATGCTACCCTGGCTGATGTGCTGCTGGAAGTAATCGCGGAATACTCAAAAGCTGGAAAGGAATTCGATACGGTTTGCTGCTTGTTGCCAACCTCTCCGTTAACCCGCAGTGGCCGGATTGTTGAAGCCTATCAAAAGATGGTGGATGGGAACTTTGACTCCGTTTGTCCGGTCGTTGCCTTTTCGTATCCAATACTGCGCTCATTGGAAATAACCGATGAAGGAAAACTAAAGATGATGTGGCCTGAGCATGAACGCACCCGAAGTCAGGATTTAAAGCCGGCCTATCACGATGCCGGTTCGTTTGTATGGGTAAAAACACCAGCCTTTCTGAACGAGACAACCCTTTGGTGCAAAAACGGAGGAGCTATCATCCTACCCGAGACCGAAGTGCAGGATATCGACACGGAAGAGGATTGGAGACTGGCAGAGATGAAATGGAAATTTCTGTTCAAATCATAGCGCAGATGAACACTTACAAGATACTTCACAAACAAATTTACCGAAACGATGCGTATTCCATTGTTCCTATCCGGATGGAAGACCGGGACGACATTATGCGGTGGAGGAATGAACAGATTTATCACCTAAGGCAAAGTAAACCACTGACAGAAGAAGAACAGGACAATTATTTCAATAAGATTATTCAGCCGCTTTTCACACAGGACAAACCCGAGCAACTGCTTTTTTCGTTCCTGAAAGGGGAGGAATGTATGGGCTACGGAGGTTTGGTCCATATCGACTGGGAAAAGCAAAAAGCAGAAGTTTCCTTTCTTATTGCCTCGCATTTGGAGAAAGATTTTCTGCAAGAATACATGACGATCTTTTTCGGGTTCATGGATGAAGTCGCGTTTGTTGAACTTGGATTGAATAAACTTTTCACGTATGCCTACGATGTGAGGCCTCACATTTATCCGATCATCGAAGCCTGCGGGTTTATTCGCAAAGAATTTTTGCCTAAGCAAATCAAAAGTGGCGAAGTGTATGCCGACGTAATTATTCATGAAAAAGAACCTGTTTATCCCCGGCTTCGGTTAGCAAACATCTCCGATATGGAGACAACTTTCAAATGGGCTTCCGACCCTCTGGTGCGAAAATTTAGCTTCAATAAAAATAGAATCACCTATCCCGAACATCAGCAATGGTTCGTCAACAAAATCAACGACAAGAATTGTGAATACTATATTTTCCAAAACCAACATCAATGCTTGGGCTCCATTCGTTATGATATTGAAAATGGTGATTCAGGCCGGATAAGTTATCTGGTCGATCCTTCCCTGTTTCAGAAAGGATATGGGAAAATGATGTTTGGAATGGGGATCGAACTGTTGAAGAAGCGCAGGCCTGAGGTAAAACAGATCTATGGTTTTATTGAACCCGAAAATATAGCTTGTCTGAAAGTGGTCGAATTTTATGGTTTTAGCATAATGCTTGAGGCCGATCTTTATAAAGTAACCAAAACATTTTAATCTGAACCCGAATGTTTTTCAATAATTTCAAGACAGAAGAAGACCGGCGCTCACTGATTGTTGCCGAGCTATCGGCCAACCATAACCAGCATTTTGAGCTGGCTGTAGAAATCATCCGGGCAGCCAAACGCGCCGGGGCCGATGCCGTTAAACTACAAACCTACACGCCCGACACCATCACGATTGATTGCGACAATGA
This sequence comes from Bacteroidales bacterium, assembly GCA_012719495.1. Taxonomy (GTDB): domain Bacteria; phylum Bacteroidota; class Bacteroidia; order Bacteroidales; family Prolixibacteraceae; genus CAYMTR01. Next base: position 29,517 of record JAAYAG010000090.1, on the reverse strand, counting down.
GTATTTTCGCAACCTGCTGAAAGGAACTATCTGGGAAGGGCAGAAATTCTACGATCTGTATAAAAAATCTTTCACTCCGTGGCAATGGCACAAGGAGCTGTTCCGCGTTGCCCGCGAAGAAGGGCTGATTTGCTTCTCTTCGCCTTTCGATAAAACGGCGGTTGATTTCCTGGAGCAGTTTAATCCGCCGGCCTACAAAATCGCCTCGTTCGAAATACGCGACATCCCGCTGATTGAATACGCCGCGTCGAAAGGACGAACGATGATCATTTCAACGGGGATTGCCACGCTGGAAGATATTCAGCTTGCTGTAAAAACCTGTCGCGATGCGGGAAACAACGACATTGTCCTGCTGAAATGCACCTCTGCTTATCCGGCTCCATTAGACGAAGCCAACCTGCTAACCATTTCCGATCTGAAAAAGCAGTTTGGTGTTGAGATTGGCCTTTCCGATCATACGTTAGGAATTGTGGCCCCAATCGTGGCTGTTTCGCTTGGCGCTAAAATGATCGAAAAACACTTTGTCCCCGACAATTCAATTAAGACTCCCGATGCACCTTTCTCGCTCGATGAAAAAGAGTTTGCAGCGATGGTGAAAGCCGTTCGCGAAGCGGAACAAGCGCTGGGAAGTGCCCGTTATGAATTATCGGAGTCGGCTATAGCCGGGCAAAAGTTTGGACGATCGTTGTTTGTTGTAAAAGACATAAGCGCAGGAGAACCATTCACCGAAGAAAATGTACGCTCACTCCGGCCGGGTTTGGGGATGCATCCAAAATACCTGAAACAAATTATTGGAACATTGTCCAAGCTGGATTACAAACGGGGCGAGCCTCTCATTTTCTGATTTCGTGAAGCATAAAAACCGTTAAAAGAACAGTTTCCATTGACAGTTATAATGGGTGAGAACTCTTTTTCGCTACATTTGCTGTCGCGCGCCTAAACTTATGACCATGGGTAAATTGAACGTAAAAACATCAGCAAGAACCAAGAATTTCCTGATTATTTTTTTGCTTTTCATCGTTATTTCAGTAGCTTATTTCCCCGCTTGTTTTCAGGGAAAAGTGTTGGATGCAAGTGATTACAATACTTTCATGGGAGCTTCGAAAGAGCTGAGAGATTATAAAGAAGCCACCGGACAGGAAGCGCTCTGGACCAACAGCATGTTTGGCGGTATGCCCGCTTATCTGATCCTGACCCATTACAAAGGGAATGTGTTCCAACTCTATTTTTCGTTGATGAATCAGATTCCGAAGCCAGTTAATTATGTGCTGATTAATTTTTGTGTCTTTTTTTTGCTGGCACTTATTTTGGGGGTTAATCCCTGGGTAGGTTTCGCCGGGGCTTTGGCCTACGGATTTACATCGTGGTTTTTTGTAATGCTTGCCGAGGGGCATGTTACCAAAGTGCAGGCAATATCGTATCTGCCACTTTTGATCGGCGGCGTTTACATGGCCTACCATAAAAAACTAATTTGGGGCGCCGTTATCACTTTGGTGGGACTTACCCTGATACTTTCGGTAAACCATCTGCAGATGACCTATTATGCCGGGATTTTGGTTTTGATTATGGCTATCACCTATTTTGTTTATGCTATCAAAGAGAAAACGATACCCGATTTCGTTAAAGCCTCGGGATTATTGCTCGGGGCAGCTCTCCTCGCTGTTGGGATTACCTTTGGTCCGTTACTCACGACTTATGAATATGGAAAGTATTCAACCCGGGGAAAATCAGAAGTAAATTACAAAAACAATGATCAGAAGACAGGACTCAACCGCGAATATATTCTCGATTATAGTTACGACCTTGGCGAAGCGCTTACGGCTTTTATTCCCCGGCTAAAGGGGGGGAGCAACAGTGAACCCATCAGCGAAAGTTCCGATACATATCGGCTTTTGGAAAAAGACCAGGGGCGAAATGCAGCACAGCAAATGGCTAAGGATACGCCTTTATACTGGGGATCACAACCCATAAACCGTGGTCCGATCTATTTCGGAGCGCTTTGTTGCTTCCTTTTTGTATTGGGGCTTTTCGTCGTGAAAGGAAAAGAAAAGTGGTGGATTGTTACGGCTGTGGTTGTTGCGTTTCTGCTGTCGTTGGGGAAAAATATCCCGTTTCTGGCCAATTTCATGATCGATTATTTCCCGGGTTACAACAAATTCCGGGACGTAAAGGGCATTGTGGTTATTCAGCAATTGGCTATGTCTGTCATGGGGTTGTTGGCAGTAAAAGAGATTTATAACCGGAATATTGATTCGAAAAAATTCCGAAATGCCCTGAAATATTCGTTTTTAATTACCGGTGGTATAACGCTGATTTTTATTATAGTCCCCCGTTTAGTCGGAAGTTTCAGAGGTAGTTACGACGAAATACTGATTCATGAAATGGGGTGGCCGCAAACCTTTATCGATGCATTGGTTGCCGACCGCCGTTCGGTGGTACGGGTCGATGCTTTCCGATCACTAATTTTTGTAACACTGGCTACGGCTACTCTTTGGGCTTTCTGGCAGCGTAAACTCAAAGCACAGTATGCCCTTGTGGCCTGGATCGTGCTAATTTTTGCCGACCTTTTACCTGTCGACCGCAGGTATCTGAACAACGATTGCTTTGTATCGAAACGACGGGCCGAAACAGTTTTCGTGCCAACAGCCGCCGACCGTTATATTCTTCAGGATAAAGATCCGAACTATCGGGTTCTGAACCTTAGTCTCGATCCGTTTACCGACACCTCTACCTCGTATTACCACAAATCGATTGGTGGAAACAACGGAGCCAAAATGCGCAGGTATAACGACATGATCTATTTTAACATCTCGCGCGAGTTCCAAGATATTATGCGGTATATGGAGGGCCGTACCGATTTGGGAAACCTCGACTCCTTGCTTGCGGTATCCAACTCATTAAACATGCTTAATACCCGTTACATCATCCTCGATCAGGACATTGCCCCTGTAGCCAACCGTTTTGCGCTGGGAAATGCATGGTTTGTCGATAATGTTAAGTGGGTGGATACACCCGATGAAGAAGTGCGGGCGATAAAAGATATTAATCCGGCTGCAACGGCAGTTATCGATCGCTGTTTTGAAAAAGAGGTCTCCGGTCAGACATTCCGACACGATGAAAGGAGTACAATCGTATTAAAATCGTATGCTCCCAATAAGTTGGTCTACCAGTCGAACAATAGTACTGCGCAGTTGGCCGTTTTTTCTGAAATATATTATCCGAAAGGTTGGGTAGCCCGTATTGATGGTAAAGAGGCGGCTCATTTTCGGGCTGATTATATTTTACGCACAATGGTTGTTCCGGCAGGCAACCACGAGATTGTTTTTGAATTTAAACCACAATCGTACAAAACAGGGAACGCTGTTTCGATGGCTTCCTCAATTTTTTTTATCATTTTTGTAGCCGGAGCAATTTTTATTGAATTCAAGAAACATAAAAAGCAGTAAGAATGCCTAAAGGACCAAAACCACTAAAAGGGCGATTGCTAAACGCCTACTTTGTATCCACACTGAGTATTACCTTAGTGCTCTTCTTGACAGGTTTGCTTGCAATGATGATTTTCAATGCTCGCTACCTGAACAATTACATCAGAGAAAACATTGGACTAACGCTCGTGTTGAACGAAGACGTGCGCGATGTGGATCTTTTGCAATTACAAAAAATCGTAACATCTCAACCCGAAGTTAAATCAGCAACCTTTATCGATTCTGAGAATGCGGCCAAACAAATGAAAGATGAGTTGGGCGAAGATTTTGTTTCTTTTCTCGGGTACAACCCACTGAACGCCACCATCGATGTAAAGCTATACGCTCCCTATACAGTAAACGACAGCCTCGCCCAACTCGAAACCCGTTTTCTTGGATTTCCCTTCGTACAAGAAGTTTATTATCAGCGTAATTTAGTTAGTCTGATCAATGAAAACACTAAAAAAATCAGCTTGATTATTATTGGTCTTGCGGTAATAATGCTGTCAATTTTTATAACGCTCATAAATAATACGATACGAATGTCGATTTACTCCAATAGGTTTATAATAAACACTATGCAGCTTGTTGGAGCTACCCGGAGGTTTATCAGGAAACCCTTCGTTAACCGATCGATACTGCACGGTCTTATCGGAGGCTTGTTGGCCAATATAATCCTTGTCTTCCTCATTTTTTCATATAATAAACAATTCCATGAAGTGATAAATTACAACATTAATAACCTGATTATCATTGTTTGCGGAATTGTGTTCTTTTCAGGAATCACCATAACATGGATTTCGACCACACGGGCTGTTAACAAATTTTTGAGAATGCGCTACGATGAACTTTTTTACTAAACTGAGATGAACTTTATTAAACGAATATTCTTTAAACTACTGGGCGTCAGGGCATATCTACGCTTTATTAGTCGGCTGTTTTTCTTCTCGTATTTCAACGGATTTCTGAAAAATAAATCCGATTTTGAGTGCCATTATATGGCACAGCAATTAGTGAAAAGTGGCGACTATGTAATAGATCTAGGCGCTAACTTAGGATACTATTCGGTAATTTTTTCAAAACTTGTTGGTAACGAAGGTAAAGTTTTCAGCATTGAACCTGTAGAACTTTTCCGAAACATCTTTTCAAAAAACACAAAAAAGCTCACCAACATTGAAATGCTCCCCTACGCTATTGGACCCATTGACAACGAAAAAATTAAAATGGGAGTGCCCGTAACCAGTTCTTATTTCAGCCATGGACGCACCCACGTACTCAACAGTCCCGAAGAATGTGCTATGATTTTCGATGCAATAACGATGCGCCCCGATACATTATTTAAAAACCTCGACAAACTAAATTACCTGAAATGTGATATTGAAGGATTTGAAGGGGTTGCCATTCCTCTTTTTAAAGAGATTATCCTGAAATTTAAACCCATACTTCAAATTGAAATAGCACCTGAAAATAAAGATGAACTTGTTCCTTTTCTTAAAGCCCTCGATTATTCAGTATTTCAAGTAATTGATCAGAAATTACATAAGGTAACCGATCCCCATCAGGCATTTGGCGACCTTATTTTCATTGACAAAAGAAAAATTGGAAAATACGTTGCCCTCCTGGCCGATAAGTTATTTTAAAAATGATACTTATCTAAAAGCAGAATATTTGACTATTTTTACACCGCTGATTAAAATGATATATCATGATAAAATTTAAAAGTGACAATAACTCAAAAGAAACCTTTGCCTTAGGTAAAGAAAACTATAAATTAATGATTATAGGTGTAGGCATTATTGTTTTAGGTTTCCTGCTCATGATTGGCGGCGGAAGCGACAATCCTAATGTCTTTAATCCCGAAATCTTCAGCTTCAGAAGAATAACCCTGGCCCCATTATTGGTTTTGGGCGGGCTACTTTTCGAGATCTACGCCATAATGAAGAAACCAACATCAAACAAATAACAAATGTCGGTTATCGAAGCTATTGTTCTTGGACTAATTCAAGGACTTACTGAATTTTTGCCCGTCAGCTCAAGCGGCCATCTCGAAATTGGCCATGCCCTTTTCGGTCTCGATGGCGGAGAAAATCTCAAATTTGACCTTTTGCTGCATGGAGCTACCGTGCTAAGCACCATCGTTGTTTTTTGGAAAGACATCATCGGGTTGATTGCCGGAATTTTCAAATTCAGATGGGATGACAACAACAAATTTGTGGCTAAGCTCATCCTATCGGCCATCCCTGTTGCCATAGCAGGTTTCTTGTTCGAGGACGAAATTGAAAATATGTTCTCAGGAAATTTAATTTTCATTGGAGCAATGTTATTAGTTACCGCAATCCTTTTGTCGATTGCTAATTATGCTAAAAAAGGCAAGCGCGAAATCGGATTTTGGGACGCATTGCTAATTGGGATAGCTCAAATGATTGCCGTTACCCCCGGAATTTCACGAAGTGGAGCCACTATTGCTACCGGAATGATTATTGGAAACGACAAAACCAATTTGGCTAAATTCTCATTTCTGATGGTTATTATCCCAATTGTTGGAGCCAACTTTCTTAAAATCTTATCAGGTGATTTTTCAGCTGGCAGTAGTTCGGTTGGACTGATTCCAATGATTGCAGGCTTCGTTACTGCATTCACAGTGGGCTTACTTGCCTGCAAATGGATGATAAACATTGTGCGTAAGGGAAAATTAATATATTTTGCTATTTATTGCGCAGCTATCGGGCTTATTGCTATCTTTGCCGCCTAATTTTTTAGGCAAAATAGCAAGGTAAATATCCATGGATCAATCATTAAACGGAATCGATTTTCAAGAAGGGGCAGTCCTTTTATTCGACAAGCCTTTAGATTGGACTTCGTTCGATTTGGTGAATAAAGTACGATGGTTGTTATGCAAAAAGCTGCATATCAAAAAATTGAAGGTTGGACATGCCGGAACCCTCGACCCAAAAGCTACCGGATTGGTTATTGTTTGTACCGGAAAAGCCACAAAAACAATCGATAGTTTGCAAGCTGAGGAAAAAGAATACATTGCCACACTGAAACTGGGCGCTACAACACCTTCATACGACCTGGAAAAAGAAGAAGATAAAACGTACCCAACTGAACATATTACACCCGAACTTGTTCAAGAGAAATTGAAAACATTCACTGGAGAAATAGATCAGGTACCACCAATATTTTCGGCCATAAAAGTAGATGGAAAAAGAGCCTTCGAATTTGCCCGAAAAGGAAACGACCCTCTTCTCGATGCACGTAAAATTACACTTTATTCAATCGAGGTTGTTCGTTTCGAAATGCCTGAACTCGTTCTCAGAATTAATTGCAGTAAAGGAACATATATACGATCGTTGGCTCGTGACCTTGGTGAAAGCCTTGGAAGCGGTGCATACTTAACAGGGCTTATAAGAACCAAAAGCGGTGCAAAGATGCTCGAAAATGCATTTACAATAGAAAAATTTGAGAAAAGTCTGGCTTTAATCTAAGCAATTGACTATTTTTCAAACAATTTCGATTCAGAAAATTATTGAAAGAATATAAAATATGAAGTTATCTAAGTTCAAATTTAAGCTGCCGGAAGAATTAATTGCAATGCATCCGGCTTATCACCGTGACGAAAGCCGGTTGATGGTACTAAACCGTGAAACGCAAAAAATTGAACACAGGATATTTAAAGAAATCATCGACTACTTCGACGATGGTGATGTGATGATTTTCAACGACACGAAGGTTTTTCCTGCACGTCTTTTTGGGAATAAAGAAAAAACCGGCGCTGAAATTGAAGTATTCCTGCTCAGGGAGCTAAACCGGGAGCAACGCCTTTGGGATGTTCTTGTCGACCCTGCCCGAAAAATCAGGATTGGCAATAAACTCTATTTTGGCGAAAACGACCTTTTGGTTGCCGAAGTTATCGACAATACGACTTCAAGAGGCCGGACTCTTCGTTTTTTATACGATGGACCGTATGAAGATTTCAAAGCAACCCTTTTTGGACTGGGAGAAACCCCACTGCCAAAATTCATCAAACGACCTGTAGAAGAAGACGATAAAGATCGTTATCAAACCATCTTCGCCCGCAACGAAGGGGCTGTTGCTGCGCCAACTGCAGGACTTCATTTTAGTCGGGAACTGATGAAAAGGCTTGAAATTATTGGAGTCGATTTCAGTTACATCACGCTCCATGTGGGGCTTGGGAACTTCAGGAGTGTTGATGTTGAAGACCTCACCAAACACAAAATGGATTCGGAACAAATCTGGATTTCTGAAGAAGCCTGCGAAGCTGTTCGAAAAGCTAAAGAAAGAAGCAAAAATGTATGTGCCGTAGGAACTACCGTAATGCGGACACTTGAAAGTTCGGTTTCAACCAACGGATTATTAAAACCTTATGAAGGTTGGACCAATAAGTTTATTTTTCCGCCTTACGATTTTAGTGTGGCTAACCGCATGGTGTCAAACTTCCATTTGCCATTGTCTACTTTGTTAATGATGGTAGCTGCATTTGCCGGATACGACTTCCTGATGGAGGCGTATCACACGGCAATTAAAGAAAAATATCGCTTCGGAACCTATGGCGATGCTATGCTAATAATTTGATTTTAATTGAAATAGAATAAAAAGGAGGTCGTGTCGATCTCCTTTTTTTCTCATATTATTGAAATACCTCGATCTAATAAGTCATTCTGTACATTAATAATAGCGGCAAATAAGTTTCACTTTCAGCTTATTTAAAACATTATGCATTTATTTCCAAATTAAAGTGTTCGCTATCGCATTTTTCTGTTATTTCACCATAGGAATCCTGATATAAAACGTTGTACCAGTATTTAATTCCGAAGAAAACCATATTTCTCCCCTGAAATTCTCAACAATTCCTTTGGTTATGGCAAGACCAAGACCGGTACCACTGGTTTTTGTAGTAAAATTGGGAACAAAAATGTTCTCCTCCATCTCGGGTGAAATCCCTTTTCCATTGTCGGCGACACTTACAATAACTGCTCCTTTTTCTGGCTTAGCAGAAACAGTGATTTTTCCGACTCTGTTTTCAGGAATCGACTGAATCGCGTTTCGAACCAAATTAATTACTGCACGTGAGAATTGCTCCTTATCTGCAAAAATCTCAATGCCTTCGGCTCCTTTAAACTTTCTATCGATGGAACATTCCCCGGCATAATCAAAGAGCGAGATTATTTCTTCAAGCCGATCAATAAGATTGAAACGTTCGTTTTTTGCTTTAGGAATTTTCGCAAAGTTTGAAAACTCGGTGGCAATATTTGAAAGATTATCAATTTGCTCGATAATTGTGTGACTTACCCGGTCGAGAATCTCCTGATAATTTTCTACAGATGACGGATTGGTGCGTTGCAGGAATTGTATATTAAGTTTTATTGGTGTGAGCGGGTTTTTAATTTCATGGGCAATTTGACGAGCCATTTCGCGCCATGCTGATTCCCGTTCTGAGCGGGCTATCAACTCAGCACTTTCGGCTAACTCTTCCACCTTTCTGTTATATTCAGCAATAAGGACGCCGAGTTCATCATCAGAACGGTACTTGATCGGAATTGGATTTTTACCAAATTGAACACTTTGCAAATGATCACGGATAAGCTTCAACGGCCCTGTTATTCCTGTAGAAATGAAATAAGCAGCTAAAATGCTGATTAAAAGAAGAAAAACATAAATATTCACAAAAGCCAGAATAAAAGTAGTGATTTCTTGCCTGAATGCTTTTTCGCGGGTAAAGTATGGAACATTGAGATAACCCGTGGTTTCTCCTTTCCCGTTAAGTATCGGCAAATAAGCTGAAAGGTATTGCATTGAACCAATAAATTCTTGCTGAAGGAAAATCGGGGATCGATTCCCTGCCATCTGATAAAAAGCCTTGTTGTTCATGAGTGTTGAGATCAGTCCTTTCTCGTAAATCTCGGGACGTGATGTCGACACCAAATGACCTGTAAGGTCGAACAAATTTACATCGGTTTGAAAAATATTAGAAATCCTTGCCAACTCATATCCAATATTATCAGAGTTAAAACCTTCAGAAAAACCTGTTTTTTCAGTTGCCGTTTCCACCTCTACCGAAAGCGAATTGATTTTCTCAATCAAGCCATTCTGATAATTCTTTTTATAATTTGAAATTATATAAAATATAGTTCCACTGCCTACAACAAAAAGGGCTGCGAAAACAATACCTATAATTGAATTTTGAATTTTGCTGCGTAACGATCGCTCTTTCCTGATTATGTTATAGGTAGGAAAAGAAAAAACGATAAGAATAAGTGCAATAATGAAGAAAAACACAAAAATATAAGGGAAAAAAATCAAGTAATCGTCAAACGAGGTTAACTTGCGGCTTACCAAAATAAAACCTTTATCAGAATAGTTATAAACACAATGCTCGTACCCGTTCCACTGGGCAAAGAAAACATTCCCGCTATCTCTTGTATACCCGGGCGATTTCATGGGGTATGGAAAATTTCCTCCACGGTCGACCAATATTCCATCGTAATATTTTGCATACGAGAAATCGCGTTTCTGGTGGTTTTCCGGTGAATTAAGAGGGAGCAACAACTCAGGAAAGCCAATACCTTCTGAACGCAACCTTGAATTTAATTCAACAAAAAGATTGATAACCTCACCATTTTGATTCGTGTGGAAATACCGGCCTAAATAGGTAATCCTGCCGGTAGCATTCGCCATAGAATAAAAATTTGTATTTTGAATAGCAGTGCCATCACTTTCAATCATTTCATCAAAGAACGTACTGCAATGGCTCATTGTCCCTTCAGGCTGAACAATGAGCGAATCGTTCTCATCGCAAAGGGTAACCTGCAAATCGTATTCCCTAAAATACCCCCGGAAATATCGGCGCTCAAGGTATTCGCCAACCGACACATAGCTTCCAAGGTTCTGAATGAGTGGCATATCGGCTATGATCTTCTTATCGATCTCCGTTAAGAGCAATTCAGCTTTAGGATCGTGTTCGGACGATAAATTCATTGCCATGGTTTTCTGAATTTCTTTCTCATCGATTCGGATAAACTTTGGCATGGTGATTACCACAAACAATGCAAACAACAGTACATAAACCACTGCCAACAGTAACTTATGCGACAACACTCCTTTTCGGTTAGCAAAAAAAGAAATCAATGCAAAAAGTAAAAAGAATACACTTAGTCGCAAATATCCTTGTTTATCAATAATATAACAAAGAATAGCCACCACTGCGAAAACCCCTGATGTAATGAGAAAATACTCCGACCCTTTAATATTTTTCCTAAATTGCTTAATAACTTTTGACGCAAAGAAAAAGAAAGACAGAATCAAGAAAGCAATAGACAAATACCCCAACAAGCTCTCGAAAGTCAATTCTTCTAGACGATAGAGAGCTAACGACATCGACGAGTTGACCACAATAGAAAACATCATAAAACGAACAAAAACGAAATAAAGTGCCGTTATAAAAATGCTAATTATAAAATAGATACGTGATGAAAAGATTTTCATCGCAATATTTTCATGAACATAAATTGATCGGTTAAAAACAATCGTCAAAAATAAAATTAACACACTGAAAATGAGAAGTTCACCAAGCGAAGAGAGAAAAGAGGTATAGGCAAAATCGCGCGGCGAAAACAATGTCGTAAGATACATTGAAGATGGAATCTTGAAATAATTCATCAACATGTAAAAGCCAAGCAAAAAAACGGACAGAAGAAACATCTTAATTATCTGTCTATTGTGTAGAAAATGAGCATTTACCTTATATAATGTCAACAAAAAAGTGAAAAAAGCTAGCAGATAAAGAAAAGAAGGTATAAGTAACAACTTGTGCTTCGAATTTACTGTACCTGTGGGTTTTACCGAAAATGCATATTTCCCTTTGATGTCAAAAATTGGAAAGCTCCCATTTTGTGCTTGTTGAAGAACTTCGAACTTTCGCGGAAAGTAAAACCCTTCAGCAAAGCCATTTCTGAGGTAATTGTTTTTTATCTTGAAATTTTTCTTGACCAATATTAGAGCATCAGTTTGCTGTGCTCCAACGACGGAACGCATATGATAGTACCAACCGTTAGGCAGGTTCACTAAGCCGGGTTTAGCTCTGGGCATCAATACCTCTGAGGGAAAACAACCCACATTATCTGTCCAGAACAGAAGCTGCCCTTTATCGCTTACCATGATTGAAATATTGTTATCATGGTGATATTCATTCAAATAAGAAAGGCTTTCAAAAATCTTGGATCGGTCAGATGATTTATCAGATAGTAGCACCTGCTCAACTTCATCCATTATACCGCTGGCTTGTTGCTGCTTATGAAGAAAAGCCTTTCTGAAACGGTCGATACTCTCTGTCCCGTTTTTATCGCTTAGCAGGTATTGCTCGGAAACAAAAGCAAACACCAAAAAAATGGAGAATGCCACAAGATGAGGCCATATGTAGCGTATTATTTTCAACGATTGTTGTTTTTCTTATTATTCATGGTGATAAGGCTCTCCCTTTAAAATTGTCATAGCGCGGTAAAATTGTTCAACAAAAAGCAGCCTAACCATTTGGTGTGAAAATGTCATCGCCGATAAAGAAACCTTTCCATTGGCTCGCGCATACACTTCTTCGGAGAAACCATATGGCCCACCAATCACAAAAACCATATTTCGGCTCCCGGCAACCATTTTTTTTTCAACAAAACGAGCAAAAGCAACCGATGAAAACATTTCACCTTTTTCATCGAGAAGGATTAATTCGTCGGTAGGTTGTAAAAGGGAAAGAATTGAGCTTCCTTCTTTTTGTTTCTGCTGCTCTTCAGAAAGTTTCGATGTGTTCTTCAGCGCAGGAATAACAACCTCTTTAATAGGAACATAGTGAGAAATTCGCTTCAAATAGATATCGATTCCTGTTTTCAGGTAATCCGATTCAGTTTTTCCAACCTCGATTAATGTTATTTTCATTTCTTAAGGATTGTTTTAAATAAAGCCCAAATTTCACGGTGAATTTACAAATTTTAGGCGCAAATACCGCGCCATGAAAAGTTGCACGCTTTTTGCTAGTCTATACAACCCGAAAAGCTATTTTTGCAGAAAAAATAAAACTACGGGCTGAATACATTATTAATGTGTAACTTTAAACTCTTACTTCGCAGTAAGACCGAATATAAAAAGGAAGAAAGATGAAAAACATTAGAAAGATCTTCGTTTTTGCAATAATATTGTTTGCATCGGTTTCGATAGCAAAAGCCGAGATACCTGAAGAAATAATCACGAGTATCCGTACGGGCAATGCAGCCAAACTTTCGAAATATTTTAACCAAAATGTAGATCTGTTAGTCCTCGATTTTGAATGTTCATGCAGTAAATCGCAAACCCAACAGGTAATCAACGACTTTTTTCAAAAGTATACCCCATCAAAGTTTTCCATTATTCATCAGGGAAGCAAAGGTGACTCCGATTTTGCCATCGGAACACTGGAAACAGATAAAGGAAAATACAGGGTATATTTCTTGATAAAAACAATCAATAAGGTAGCTTTTATCCATCTATTCCGTATTGAAGCACAAACTGAATAAACCTCCCAAAAACGACGCTTCATGTGGCCTGCCAGTTTTTTCAGAAAAGCACAGAATTTTGTTATAATTCGTTGGATAACACCTATTCTAGAATGGGCAAAAAAGGTAACTTTCCCAGGATTTGACAAAACGCCGCTCTATGATGTGGGTACATTTTTCTATAAAGGGATACGAGATGGGGCTATAAATACCCGAGCTGCGGCCGTATCGTTCAATTTATTTCTTGCCCTTTTCCCTGCTGTTATTTTCATTTTCACCCTCATACCAGTAATTCCAATGAAAAATTTTCAGAATGAATTGCTGATGCTCATTCAATCTATGGTTCCCGAAAGTGTGTATGGTTCGATACAAAAAACTATAGAAGAAATTATTACAATCCCACACGGAAGCCTGCTTTCTATCGGGTTCATCTTAGCGTTATTTTTCTCAACAAACGGCATTCTCTCGCTCATTCAATCATTCAATGCTTCAGTCAACATTTCTGATACACGAAGCTGGATAGAATTACGGCTCATTTCTATGTTGCTGCTTATCATATTGATACTCCTTGTTACCACTGCAATAAGCTTAATAATTTTCACTCAACGCTTTCTCGATTTTCTTGTCAAAGAGGATATTATGCGCGAAAATTTTACCTATTACCTAATTACAGTTGGCAAGTGGATTGTTATTTTGGCCTTGTTCTATTTTGCTTTCTCCTTCCTATTCTACCTGGGGCCTGCTAGGAAAAGTAAATGGCGTTTCATTTCGGCCGGCAGTACACTTGCTACAACCTTATCAATACTTATAAGTTTAATTTTCAGTTTCTATATTGATCACTTTGGAAAATACAACGCCCTATATGGTTCAATAGGCGCATTGCCCGTAATAATGCTGATGATCAACCTCAATTGCCAATCGTTAATAATTGGTTTCGAATTAAATAGCAGCATCATGGCAGCCCGTCGCAAAAAATTGGAAGGAGAAAATGAATCGTTACCTTCTCCAATCTCACCGAAAATATAATTTCATATTCCAATTTTCTCGCTCTGTAATATACTATTTGACAATATACATTCGTTTATAAGGTAAACAATAACAAAAGGCCAACAGCGAACTACGATGTTGAGTTGCTCTATTCCCATCGGGTTTCGGCTCGAATACGAATTCACAGAAGATTAAACGTTCAAAATCAATTACCATGGAAGAAAAGAAATCGAAGAAAGCCGACCTTGAAAGCAAAAGGACGCTTTTTATCATGATTGGATTAGTCGCTGCAATTGGCGCTATTTTATTAGTTCTCAACATCGGAAAAGAAGTGTCAGGCGTAAAAATTATTGAAGGGCCAACAGTTGAACCTGGGACTGAAGTTATCGACATTATGCCTACGAAAGCCGAGAAACCACTTCCGATACCAAAGCCATACATCTCGCAAACTTTAGTAATTACTGATGATCCAACAGATATTGAAGAACCGGAATTTGAATCAACGGAAATTTTTCCCGGCGATATTATCGATGCAATTAGCCCTGTAGCATTAAAAGAGGATAATCAAAAAGTTGAGGACTCCATTTTTGTTAAAGTAGAAAAAGATCCTGAATTTCCGGGAGGTGAAAAAGCACTTTTATACTGGGTCGCAAATGAGATTAAGTACCCAAGCGAAGCTTTGCGTAACGAGGTAGAAGGCATTGTTTATGTGAACTTTATAGTCGACCGTGATGGTGGCATCAGCAATGCGAGAGTACTTCGTGCTGTTGACCCTGCCCTTGACGAAGAAGCACTCAGGGTAGTATCAAATCTCCCCAAATGGCAGCCTGGTATGCAACGAGGAAAACCGGTACGGGTTAGCTTTACCATTCCTATCCGCTTTAAACTTATGAAGAGTTAATTTCACTGCTAAGCAATAATTATGAAAGGTTCGGTCCAACACCCGGACCTTTTTCTTTAAAGACCTTTTTGTTGTGTAAAAACTAGATTTTAGGCAACCCTATTCCCGTTAACTTCCGATAAAGATCAAGGGCATAAACATCAGTCATCCCGGTAACAAAATCGACTACCGACTGGATTTTTGAGTAGTCATTTTGTGTGCTTGCCATGTACTGCTGAGGAACCATAGCCAACAATTTCTTGCCATAAGGGCTTGGACGCAATACCGCGTTGATAAAAATATCAAGGAGGGTTGAGATAATCTTAAAACCAGCAAGTTCTATTTCAACCACACTTTGATGGGCATAAACCCGGGCAACCGAGATGTCAGAGACTTTTTTCATGGCTGCAAAGGCTGTGGGCGAAATTTTCTTTATCAACGAACTGTCAAACTGTCCACTCATAATTTGATGGTAATTTTGCTCAAATACACTTACACATTCCTTTACCAACAAATTAATCACTCCTGCCCTTAAGTATGCTATCTGCTCGTTGCGATCGGTAACTTCTTTCATTACCTCCTCAATCTTTTCTATAGATTTTGTTTGTAAAGAAGAATCGTAAAAACCCATATAAAGATCGACTGTCTCGTCATACGAAAGGATCTTCAATTTGTGGGCATCTTCAATGTCCATAATTTGATAACAAATATCATCGGCAGCTTCAACCAAATACACCAATGGATGGCGCACATAAGTAACTGGGGCGAAATTCAATTGAATAATACCCAACTCGTTGGCAATTTGAGAATAGAGTTCCTTCTCGCTTTGAAAAAAACCAAACTTAGCCTTCTTTGCATTAACCGTCGATTCGTATGGATACTTAACGATTGATGCCAACATGGTATACGTGAGTGCATACCCCCCTTCACGCCGACCATTAAACTGATTGGTAAGCAATCGCAATGAGTTGGCATTCCCGTCGAAAGAAGTAAAATCAGCTCTTTCGGCTTCAGTTAAAGTGTTAATAAACTGATTTCCTGATCCATTAGCGAAATATTCTTTAATTGCATCCTCTCCCGAATGGCCAAAAGGAGGATTACCAAGGTCGTGAGCTAAACAAGCAGCTGCAACTACTGCCCCAATTTCTGAAATTAATGGGTGTTGTTGATCTTTTTCAGCAAACCTGAGTGAAATCATGTTTCCCAACGATCGCCCGACACTCGCAACTTCAAGACTATGTGTCAATCTATTGTGGACAAAAACACTGCCAGGTAAGGGGAAAACCTGCGTTTTATTTTGAAGCCTTCTGAAAGGAGATGAAAAAATTAACCGGTCGAAATCTCGCTGAAATTCAGTTCGCATCTCTTCAACAACAGTAGACGACGTTTTTTTTCCTAAACGCTTAATTGACAATAATCTATCCCAATTCATCTGTAGCATTTTCGAATAATAAAATAGTAATAATCCAACAAATGTAATGTTATTTTTTATTGAAATTCAGATAGAAAACCTCGAAGCCTAAATCAATACGAGAAAAATAAAATAAAATTTGAACGAAACATCCAATTCTTTGTTTACTTATGAAAAATTTATAAACCATGAAGAAACTGACATTAATAATTACTACAGTAATGCTTATAGGCCTATACTCATGCCAAAAGCCCGGAGTTAGCAAGCAAAATGTAACAAGTATACAAACCAATAAATCGGAACAAGGAATTCCTATAGAGTTCCGCTTTTTTAGTGGGAAATATCATAACCATCCAACTTTCTCGGTCTGGGTAGAAGACCTTGAGGGAAATTATATTGAAACATTGATGGTTACTGAATATGTGGCTAAAGGAATCTATGGGCATGGTTCTCTTGGTCCTGGCAAATGGGACTCAAAACCCGGACCAGCCGAGCGCCCCTCAACCCTTCCATATTGGCTGCATAAATATGCAAAAGCAATAGGAGGAAAATTGCTTCCTAGCCCTGAACGCCCTGTTCCAGACGCCATTACATCGGCGACACCAACTGGAGATTTCATTCTCGAGAGTGTGATTAAAAACAAACCCGAAGGCAAATTCAGGGTAATGATGGAAATAAACCAAACTTGGGACTGGAATGAATTTTGGAATAATTCGCTATATCCCAACGACTTTGAATATAAAGCTTCGTGCCAGCCAGCGCTTGTCTATGCGGTAATTGTCGACCCTTCTCAAAAAGGTAAAGAATTCTACCTAAACCCAATAGGACATTCACACTTTTCCGGGCAAAACGGAGACCTTTTTACCGACATTACTACCATTACCACAGCAAAAGAGATTGCCCATAAAGTGTATGTTAAAATTAAATAACGCATTGAAAAAGAGAAAGTACAGTATATGCCAACTGTACAGCAATGAAAAAATGGCAACAATAAAAAACCAAAACAACAAATAATGAGAGCAATATTTAGCACCATATTTATATTATCTGCCCTTTCGCTTTTGGGGCAGAACGGAGTGATAAAAGGGAAAATTGTTGACGCGACGACCAACGAACCCTTACCTTTCGTAAATGTTGTAGTTATTGGGACTTCAACCGGTTCTGTGAGCGACCTTGATGGAAATTTTCAGATTTTTGGTCTCCAACCTGGGTTTACACGTTTATCTGCTTCATTTATAGGATACAACACAACTGTTTCTTCAGAAATTGAAGTCAGTAATTCGAAAGTCTCGAATATTGAAATTGCCATGCAATCGGCAGATACCGAACTGAGTGAAGTTACGGTTACCGCAAGTCCGTTCCGCAAAACAGAAGAAAGCCCGGTTTCGTTGCGCAGTATTGGCGTTGGCGAAATTGAAACCAACCCTGGTGCGAACCGCGACATTTCTAAAGTTATTCAATCGTTTCCGGGAGTTGCCTCAACGCCTGCTTTTCGGAATGACATCATAATCAGAGGTGGAGGGCCATCGGAAAGCGTTTTCTATCTCGATGGCATTGAAGTGCCAAATATTAACCACTTTTCAACCCAAGGTTCATCAGGTGGTGTAGTGGGTATTATTAACGCCGACTTCATCCGCGAAGTAAAGTATTATTCAGGTGCTTTCCCTTCCAACCGGGGCGAGGCACTCAGCGGCATACTTGAGTTTAACCAGATTGACGGGAACAGCGAACGTTCAAAATTCAAAGCAACCTTAGGGGCATCAGAAGTCAGTGCCACCTTCGACGGTCCTATTGGAGAAAACACGTCCTACATTTTTTCGGCTCGGCGTTCGTACTTACAATTCCTGTTTAGTGTACTAGAACTTCCGTTTTTGCCTACGTTCACCGATTTTCAGTTCAAACTTCGTACTAAAATTGACCAGCGTAATGAAATTACTTTTATCGGTTTGGGCGCCATTGATGAGCTTTCACTCAACCTTGGTATCAAGAATCCCGATGAACAGCAGGAATACATTCTTTCGAACATTGCAGTTAACGAACAATGGACCTACACGTTAGGCGGAATTTATAAACACTTTCACAAGAATGGGTTTCTATCAGTTGCCTTAAGCCGGAATATGCTTAACAACGATGCAAACAAATATACCGACAATGACGATTCCAAACCTGAGAATCTGACGCTCGATTACAACTCGTGGGAAATAGAAAACAAATTGCGCATTGAGAATACAAATCGCATAAATGCATATAAATTTAATTACGGAATCAGCAGTGAGTTAGTTCGTTACACAAACGACACCTACCAAAAGCGTTTCTTTGGAGGTAAGCTGAACGAAATTACTTATAACACCGATATTTCGCTGGTTAAATATGGACTTTTCGGACAAGTAAGCCGCAATTTCCTTGCCAACGATTTGATTATATCTCTTGGCCTCAGAATGGATGGGAACAGCTACTCAGCCGAAATGCAAAACCCACTAAACCAGTTTTCTCCGCGAATATCTGCATCGTATAACCTGAGTGAGAACTTCAGTATCAATGCCAATGCCGGACGGTTTTATCAAATGCCCTATTATACTTCGCTGGGATTCAAACGAAATGATGAATTTGTAAATAAGGCAAATAACCTAAAGTACATACGTGCCGATCATTTAATCGCCGGAATCGAATACAAACCTTCACAAGTAATTCAGTTTACCCTCGAAGGCTTTTATAAAGATTATGCCAATTATCCGTTCTCGGTGAACGACCAGATTAGTTTAGCCAACAAAGGAAACGACTTTGGTGTTGTCGGCGACGAAGAAGTTGTATCAACTGGCACAGGAAGGGCTTTGGGTATTGAATTGCTTGCCCGTATCAACAACCAAAAAAACTTAAACGGGAACATCTCATATACACTTGTACGCAGTGAATTTGAAGATGCCAAAACAGGCAAATATATTCCTTCAGCATGGGATAGCCGGCATTTACTCACCATTTTTGGCACCTATAAGTTAAAGAAAAACTGGATTGTTGGTGGAAAATGGCGTTTCGTTGGAGGGTTGCCCTATACTCCTTATGATATGGAGAAATCGTCGTCGGTTGTGGCATGGAATGCTCTTGGTGGTCCCTACTCCGACTTTACTCGTATTAATTCTGAACGTTTTGCCGCATTTCACCAACTCGATGTAAGAATAGATAAAGTTTTCTATCTCAATAAGTTCACTGCCAAATTTTATATCGACATTCAAAACTTATATAACTTTCAGGCAGAACAAAACGACATTGTACTTCGAGAAAAAGACAACCTTGGAAATTTCGTACTCCTCGACAATGGAACAAAATACTCTTTGCGAAGGGTGAAAAATACAACAGGTACAGTATTGCCAACATTAGGGATAACGTTTGAATTTTAACCAGTGGTTATGCAAACGTATACCTTCTGAATAAGAAACAAAAAACCCGATGGATTCACAATTCACCGGGTTTTTTAATGATGGTTTTCTTATTTTTTCTTCAACAACCAAACATCGTTGTGTTCAGGATAGTTTGCCCTAATTGACAGGACGTTTCTTCTGGCCTCGCTTTCAATATTCGAGTGCCCAACTGCAACTCTGATAAAGCCATTTTCTCCCTTCAACAACACTGGTGTAAAACCTTTATCAATGAGTTGCATTTTTTGTTTTGCGGCATTTTCAATTTTTGAAAAGCTCCCTGCAATAACGTAAAATGCAAAACCATCGTGCGATTGGTCTTCAGTGTCGACTACCGAAACTTCTTCTGTTTTCACAGTAATGGGAAGATCGGAAACTACTGCATCATCAGCAACAACCTCCGTTTGTTCAACATCGGCCTTTACAGGAGGAACATATCCGCTGGCAGCCTTCTTCGTTTTACACGAAACAGCAATGGCAAAAACAAGAAGGAATAAAAAAAATACTTTCTTCATAATGATCTTTCTTAATTATTCATTTCTAACCCATTTAACATCCCAAACCATAAGTTTGAAGTAGAAAATTGAAGTAAACAGTTGTAAGGTAACACTTTCTATTAATATTTTAACGAGAAAAGTTCACATAAATTGTATCAAAAAAAATATTGAATACATTGGAAAAAAGATAAGATACAGATAAAGAATGGATGTGGGTCACAACAAAGTGATTTTTTATATTTTTGTGGCTTGTCAGAAAAAAGAAAAATAATGGAAAAACCAATCGTTGTTAGTGGCATAAGACCAACTGGATATTTGCATTTGGGTAACTATTTTGGTGCGGTTCGCAATTTCATCCGCATGCAGAATGATTATACCTGTTACTTTTTCATAGCCGATATCCATTCACTCACTACCCACCCCACTCCGACAAACTTGCAAGCTGGTGTTAAACAAGTTCTTGCAGAATATTTGGCTTGTGGTATTGATCCCGAAAAATCGACCATTTTCATACAAAGCGATGTGCCCGAAGTAACCGAACTTTACACATTATTGAACATGAACGCCTATTTGGGCGAACTTGAAAGGACAACTTCTTTTAAAGATAAAGCCCGCAAAAACCCCGACAACGTCAATGCCGGACTGCTTACTTATCCGGTACTCATGGCCGCCGATATTATAATACATAAAGCCCAGTTTGTTCCTGTTGGAAAAGATCAGGAACAAAATCTTGAAATGGCACGCAAGTTTGCTGCCCGTTTTAACAGAATGTATAACAATGAGTTATTCCCAATTCCCCGCCCATTTACATTTGACGGGAAAGATATGATAAAAGTTCCGGGACTTGACGGAAGCGGAAAAATGGGAAAATCGGAAGGAAATGCCATTAACCTCTGTGAAGACCCAAAATCAATCCGGAAAAAAGTTATGCGTGCGGTAACCGATCTTGGCCCCACCGAACCTAATAGTAAAAAAGCTGAACCTGTAGAAAATCTTTTCACCCTGATGAAAATTGTATCAGCGCCCGAAACAGTTGCTCACTTCGAGAGCCTCTACAACTCGTGCGAAATACGGTATGGTGACATGAAGAAGCAACTTGCAGAGGATATTATTAGTTATACCGATCCGATCAGGAACAAGATTAATGATATCCTTGCCGACACCGATTACCTGACCAAAGTTGCCCGAATGGGTGCTGAACGCGCAAGAGAATCGGCAGCAAAAACCCTTAGCGAAGTAAAATCGCTTATTGGAATTAAAAGCCTTTTTTAAAAAAAACTATATGATAGATGAAGCTCCTTAAATGGGGCTTATTTATTCTATCCAAAAAATCGAAAAGATTAAACGTAGTGCTTCATTTGGTATTATTCTGAATTTCAATGCACAATAAAACATGCATAATTGGAAATGAAAATCCAACGTAAGAAAAACAACAATACTAAAGGGCAATGTAAATAGTAATGAATATAAATAGCAGCTGTTTTTTCAGCAGGCTGTTTGAAATTCGAACCGATTAACATATTTTTATCAGAGAATTGGGAAGTTCTGTCTCATGTTAATCGAAAAAAAATATGAACAGATCCATTAAAAGTAAAGAACAAAATTGACCAACTAAACTTTTTTATTGTGAAAAAACACCTTTTGAAACTCTCCAGCCTACTAATGGCCGTTGCCTTACTGAACATACAATTAATGGCAAAACCTATAGCGTTGGCTGCTATTTCAGAAAACGAAATCAATTCAATCGCCAATTTCGACGAAAGCGAAATATATGCAGCCTTTTCCGAAATTGAAACCCTTGAAACTCTTGTAAAAAACTCTGAATACTCATATAACGAGGTGAGAGAGATGAACAACGAGCTTATCAGCAACATCAGTGTATCGTCTGCAATAGCCCTGTCCAGTTCAGAAAATACCCCACCCATTTTTGGTGCATTCCTTTGGGGTTGTCTTTTCAATTGGGTTGGAATGCTAATTGTTGGGCTAACTACCGATTTCGACAATCAACAGATAACCAAATCTTTCTGGGGGTGTTTGATTAGTACGCTACTCTTTGGTGGAGGGACTGGTTGCTCATTTTACTATGGCTATCTATAAATAAAGATTAGGTAATTTATATATGTTAAATCTTAACTTTTGACGCATGAAAAAATCAGTACTTAAAATTGCCGCCATTTTTATGGCATTGCTCACAATTCATCTTCAAACCTTTGCTACATCGGCCGGAACAACTTCTTCAGAAAACGATGTTGTTGTAAACTACGATGAAACAGAAATCTATGCTTCGTTTGAAGAAATGAACGATCTGGCAAACTACTTGTCGGAAAACGACGCTACGTATGCCGATGTTGAAAACTACAACAGCGCGCTTGTTGAAAACGTAAGTTCTTCAGCAGCTATAGCATTAAGCAACGGTTCAGGCGAACCTCCATTCATCAGTGCATTCTGGTGGGGTTGCATATTCAACTTATTCGGCTTAATTGTTGTTTACGTTACCACCGACAGCGACAGCACCTATACCAAAGCTGCCTGGAAAGGATGTATCCTCAGCGGAGTTCTTTATGTAGCATGGGCTATATTCTGGAATGTAGTAGGTTACGCCGCCTGGTTCTAAAAATTAAAAAAGGAAGTTGCTTTACTGCAGCTTCCTTTTTCTCATTTAAAAACTAACCATCTAAACCATATTTTCAACATCCTGCAACCAGCCAGACAATTATAAACCCAATCCTGCTATTGTAATTAATAATCAAGAATAATTGCAGCCTCCTGTTTTTGGGATATTTCTTTGAGGTTGCTGTTACTATCCAGTTGGTATAATTCTTGTAGCTTCTTGTACTAACAATAACCGCGATCAGGTGCGGCAAACAGCCAACGGATGTATCGTATTCAATATTTTGGGTGGCGCAATATATGTTGCCTAGCTTTTGTTTACAAAATTATCCGTTGAAATAATTCTAGTTAAAAACCAAAATTTCGACACAAATGAAAACCGTAAGATCAATCTCCATTCTTTTTTTGCTAATTACCATTACATTGGTTTCGAATGCAACAACAACTGAAGAATACAGTCCAAATTTTCTGGCTGAAGAAAATGAAATCTATTCTGCTTTCAGTGAAATAGACCCGGTTATTTCGTACATGGAAGAAAACAGTAACGCAACTGCCGCTGAGGTAAATTCAATATTTCCCCTCGCATCGATCAACTATAACGACAATTTCGAATTTTTCCCCGAAGAAGAAGCAGACAGGTTCTACTTTAACAACCAATCAGCTTTTCTAATGGGCTGCCTGTTAAATATGTGGGGCGTACTTATTGTTGCTATTGTAAATAACGGCGACAGTGCTACCGTAAACAAGTCTATATGGGGATGTGTAGCCTCTGGTTGCGTTTCTACCGGCGCAGTAGTTTTCTTTTATGCCGTTATATTTTCGTCTTCCTTTTATTACTATTGACAACAATTCAAGTACTTTTTTTTCAATTAAAATGTGTTAATTTGCAGTAGTTGCTATTTTTAGGAACAACTAATTCTATTATCGTAACCGATTTTCAACTTATGTACAAAAAAATAGTTCTTGTTTGCCTGATTGTGCTCTTATCATTTGCAGGCTTCAGTCAGCAAGCCTATCGTATAAAAGCCGATATTTTTACCAAAACACGGCTGATCGACAGCACCTTCCAGATTAGCAAAGGAACTCTGTTCTATGATAAAAATGTTAAAAAGATCATCTTCGACTTTTCATTTCCACAAAAAGAAAAAGTTGTTCTTTTCGATACCATAATGTACAGTTTCAGAGCTGATACACTGTATGCAAAATCATTGAACCTGCTGATTCCCGACCAATCGTTGTTCCATTTTATATTGATGGGCAATATGGCCAATTTCGGACTTGATCAGGCTCATTTCGAGATGAAAGGAGTTGAAAAAAAGGGCGATATGGTAATCACAACCTGGCTCCCACCCGAGTTTTTACGACAGACTATTTCGAAAGTACTTATGGCCACGAAAAATAAATTGCTTTATTCGGTTACCATGCTCGACTCGAAAGGAAATGTAGTAAGCCGACAAATTCTTAAAAACTATAAACTAATTCAAGGAATAGATATTCCTACAGAGATTCTTATTGCCACATACTTGTCTAACAATCAGGGCAATATATACCAAATCATCACTATGAATAATGTTATCCTGAATGATACGAAGAGCAATGAAAAATACAACTACAAGCTTTAATTTCTTGATAATTATTGTTGTTCTTCTTTCTGTAGGATGGCCGGCAACAGTATTTGGGAGTAAGAGACAGGTGTTGAAGAAAGAAAAACTGATGAAGATAAATAAACCTGCTTCCTCGAAAGTCGATTACAAAGCCTATCTGAAACAAAGCACCAATCCGCTCGAAGGAACTGCATCGTTGCTATTTCTGGGGTACAAAAGTTTCTTCTCGTCGCAGGATATGAACACCTGTGTTTTTACGCCTTCGTGTTCTGTATATGCCATTGAATCATTGCAGAACGACAATCCAATAAAAGCTTATCTTAAAATCTTTGACCGCTTGCAACGCTGCCAGCCTTTTGTAAAACAAGGAGAGTATGAATTCGTTTTTCAAACACAATTATATCATGATCCGGCTCATTAATCTTACATTTATATTACTGGTATTTAACCTGTCTTTACTAGGGCAAGAAAATCTGTATGATTGTGACAAATCGAGAACTTTTGCCGATTATCTCTATAATACAGGCCAATACGAACTGTCGTTGCACGAACTTGAGCGAATTTCATATTTTTGTAGTTTCGACTCTGCGTCGCAGTTAATGATGCTAAAATCCTATCGAAAGCTGAAATATTTTGAAAAGGAGGAGTTGTTCTTCGCTTCACAAAAAAACCCGTTGCTGAGCAACCTTTCATTAGAATACAGAGATGAATATGTGAGAATGCTAATGGAAAAACAAAATTACCACGCAGTAAAACAACTGATTACCGATGGTTTCGACTTTAGCCAAACACCAGAACACCAGCTTGGCACAGCCTTGTTATTGCAAAACTGGGAAGAGGCCTATAAGCTTAGCCTTGAGTCTAAGCCTGAGAACAGCTATAAACTAACAGGGCTTCAGGGAATTGCTGTAAGAAGTTATTCATCCAAAAGAAAAAGCCCGGCGTTGGCTGCTATCATGTCGGCCATACTCCCGGGAGCAGGGAAAGCCTATTGCGGGTACTGGGGTGATGGGGTAATTTCGTTTCTCTTTAGTGCATCTACAACATTTTTTGCCATCAGAGGTTTCGAGAAATACGGAACCCAAAGTGTATACCCATGGATAGTTGGTGGATTGGCATTTAGCTATTATTCGTCGAACATTTATGGAGGCGCAGCATCGGCCAAACGATATAATTCAAACCTCGATCATTCCTTTATACATGAAACCGAAAAGATATTATATTCTGATTATTAGCATTTTGCTCTTCGTTGGAGCAAATGCTCAAACGGTTTCAGAAGTAGTTGCCTTTGCCGATACCGAATTCGAAAAAGGAAACTACGAAATTGCCGCACGCGAATATAACCGAGCCTTGTTTTTCGGATCGGAAAATGTCGACGTAATTTCACTACAAATTGGGCACTGTTATTCTGAAATGGAAGATTATGACCTTGCTGCCGAATTTTACGACCGAGCCTATAAATACAGTCAGAACGATAGCTTAAAAAATGAGTCAGTTGTGGCCAAAGCCTTTGGTATGCTCGTTACGAACCAGTACATAAAAGCCCTCGAAGAATTACTCTATTTTAGTGAAAACTCCTCTCTGGAACAAAAGGCCCAAATGCACTATCTGAAAGGAATTGCTTACTATAATACTGAAAATGACACACTCGCCTATGCGGAGTTTCTGCAGGTTCTTGATGCCTTTCCTTCATCAGATTCGTTGAGGCTGCTAATCACTCAAGAATTCAATAATGTACAAAAGTACCCCAAACGGTATAACCCAAATCGAGCCTACATAATGAGTGCTTTATTGCCCGGATCGGGACAATTTTCAGTAGGCGCAGTTAAAGAAGGGTTTAACTCTATGTTACTCATTACAGGGCTTACAATTGCCGCCATACAAATTGTAAAGCATTACACTTTTCTCGATGCCGTATTAACGCTTCTCCCCTGGATACAACGCTATTACATAGGGGGGATGGACAAAGCAAAAGCTTTAGCTTTTAATAAGATCGACAAAAAAAGATATGAATCGTACCTCAAAATAATTGAGATCGCTACACCACCATCGTACTAATGAGAATAACATTAAAACATTTTGCGCCATTTCTGATGCTTTTGATTATTTCAATGGCAAATGTTGCAGCCTCCCCAAAATCGGAAAACAAAAAAGCGGCGCAATTAAAAAGCGACATGAATAAAATCTGGCCTTACATTCAAACCGTAAAGGTTGAGTACGATTTAGTGCTGGCACAACTTGAAATAATTGACTGCGATTCTACAAGAAAAAAGTTTCTCCTTGAATATGAGGAATATGTAAAAGAATCATATTTCGATAAAGTCGTAAAATTAAATGTCAGACAAGGGAAATTGTTGCTTCTGCTCATCGACAGGGAACTTGGCAAAACCCCTTACGAACTGCTTGTAACTTTTTTAAATGAAGAAAGAGCTAATTTCTGGCAGAAATTTGCATTACTTCTCGATGCCGATTTAAAGAAAAAATATTATTCATTTCTGAACCCCGATATTGAAATAATCCTTCAGCAACTTGCCCGTGAACGAAAACACGATTACTTGCTGCCCAAATAATATCATTACCATACAGTTAGAACGCAATGTGATTATATTATGATATTTACAGAAACAGTGAAGAAAATTTTGCTCATACTTTTCCTTGGCTGTTTAGTGGTTTCTTGCGCCAAAACAAGTGATCAGATTGAGCCTCAAATCGATTTTGCCTATTCTACCTCTTATATTCAGGATTCGGCATATTTAGAAATTTGTGTTTCTAATGCTTGCAATTACCTACCTGAAGAATCTGAATTTCGTTGGTATTTCAATGGTTCAATAAATAACATACCATTGGACGGAGCAAATGCTTGCGATTTTTACAGCAAAAATGGTTCTTTTTCTGTGTCTTTGGTTGTCACGACACCCGACGGAATTCAATACTCTAAAGTGAAAACATTTGACGTTACAGGCATTAAACGCTAAGTATAATCAGTATTTGAACCTTGTTAATTTCATTTTG
Source organism: Bacteroidales bacterium (assembly GCA_012719495.1). GTDB lineage: Bacteria > Bacteroidota > Bacteroidia > Bacteroidales > Prolixibacteraceae > CAYMTR01. The sequence goes on along the minus strand of JAAYAG010000090.1, from coordinate 2,100 downwards.
AAACATTGAAAAGAAACATTGAAAAATGTATCTTGTGATATAAAATATTCAAGACCAATGGAAAAAGATTTCTTTCAACAAGTATATGAAGTTGTTAAGCTTATTCCTCCGGGTAGGATTACCAGCTATGGTGCCATAGCCCGTTACCTTGGAACAGCCCGGTCGTCGCGCATGGTAGGCTGGGCTCTCAACCAAACCAAGTCTCAGGCTTATTCAATTCCAGCACATCGGGTTGTAAACCGTAATGGACTTCTTACGGGAAAACATTTTTTTGGTGGCGAAGATACAATGCAAGAACTTCTTGAAAGCGAAGGAATGATAATTGAAGATAACCAAATTATCAATTTTAAAGAACGTTTTTGGGATCCAACAAAAGAACTTTCGCTTTAATAAAGTGATTTATTTAAGACTTAAATAAAAGATATTTGAGTCTTATTCATAAAGTTTTGTAAGTTTGCAAAAAAAATAACAATGGTACTACAACCAAAAGATATAAAAGATGCGCTCAGAACCGTAAATGTTCCGGGCTCAAATGAAAATATTGTCGACCTCGATATGGTACAGGAAATCCGCATCGAGGGAAAGAAAGTTAGTTTCACGTTGGTCGTTCAGCGCTCTAACGACCCAAACAACACCATCATCAAGTCACAATGTGTGCAAACACTTTTGCGAACGTTTGGCAAAGATATTGACATCGCAGGAAATATTTCAACCCGCTCGGTTCACGATATGGAACGCCCTATTTTGCCAGGCGTTCAAAACATAATTGCAGTTGCATCGGGAAAGGGCGGCGTAGGAAAATCTACCGTAGCTGTCAACCTTGCTATTTCGCTGGCAAATACCGGAGCTAGTGTTGGGCTGATCGATGCCGATATTTTTGGACCATCAATACCTATCATGTTTGGCGAGAAAGATGGCCGGCCAACAGGTGAAAAAGTTGGAAACCGCGACATGATAATCCCACTGGAAAAATATGGGGTTAAAATCCTATCGATCGGTTTTTTTGTCAACCCTGAAGATGCATTGGTTTGGCGAGGCCCTATGGCATCAAATGCCCTTAAGCAGCTAATTGTTGACACGTTGTGGGGCCCTCTTGACTACTTGTTAATCGATCTTCCTCCTGGAACGAGCGACATACACCTAACGCTGATGCAAACCGTACCGGTAACAGGGGCAGTAATAGTAACCACCCCTCAAGATGTGGCATTAGCCGATGTGATTAAAGGGGTGAATATGTTTCGTGGAAAATCGGTAGATGTACCTGTACTGGGACTTATTGAGAACATGGCATGGTTTACTCCAGCAGAACTTCCAGAAAACAAGTATTATATATTTGGGAAAGAAGGTGGCAAGCGCATGGCCGAAAGGCTTGGAATTCCATTTCTTGGAGAAATACCTATAGTGCAAAGCATACGGGAAGGTGGCGACGAAGGTGTCCCGGCCTCAACAAAACCCGGAACAGTAACCTGCGAAGCTTTTAATGCTGTTTGCCAGAATGTTATAGATGTAATAGCCGAAAGAAATCAAAACCTCGACCCAACAAAAAAGATAAAAGTTGAGCGAAAGTAAATCTCCGGATAGTTCAAAAAATAAAATTTGCAACGTGTGAGAAGAAGAATACATAAAAAACTTGCACTTAGCATGTTTGTATACAACTGATAATTAGGACTTATTTCCAAGGATGTTTTTATTCGAAGTAATTTTCCGACATTTTTTTGTACAAAAAAAAAATAGCCATATATTTGCATCCGCTAAAGCAAAACGTTCTTAAATATAATGCGGGAATAGCTCAGTTGGTAGAGCACGACCTTGCCAAGGTCGGGGTCGCGAGTTCGAGTCTCGTTTCCCGCTCAATTTTAATCCCTTTTTGGGATTTTTTTTGCAGCTAACCATCTCACGATGGTCTGCAATTCGTAATGATAGAAACGTTCTAAAGATATGTTGCCCGGATGGTGGAATGGTAGACACGTTGGACTTAAAATCCAATGGCCATTATGGCTGTGGGGGTTCAAGTCCCCCTCCGGGTACCTAACGCGGGAATAGCTCAGTTGGTAGAGCACGACCTTGCCAAGGTCGGGGTCGCGAGTTCGAGTCTCGTTT
>JAAYAG010000089.1 GCA_012719495.1 Bacteroidales bacterium | reverse complement strand
GGTTGTCAAAGACCGATATAAAAATACAATTTGAAAGCAATTCACAACTAGGTAACGATAAAAGAACTACACTTTAAAGTTGTCAAAGACCGATATAAAAATACAATTTGAAAGCAATTCACAACATTGAAAACAGTCATGTAAACCTGTGCCCTGTTGTCAAAGACCGATATAAAAATACAATTTGAAAGCAATTCACAACAATACAATATCATTGACCGTGAAAGGCTTTGTTGTCAAAGACCGATATAAAAATACAATTTGAATCGGAATGAAATGGAGATCGGCGTAGCCAAAGCAATTCACAACAGTTGTAAAAAAGAAAATTACGGCTAAATTTGCAGAACATTACGAAGACGTTTAGGACGTTAGGAAGTTGGCCAGAGTGCAAATATTCGTCGTAAGAAATAAGCCGATATAAAAATACTCCCGATAGTTATCGCGGATTGAATCGACCAAGCTAAAGTGTAAAGCAATTCACAACGCCTTATTAACTATATTAAGTAATTTGTCAACCCTAGACGTCACGCTAATAAAGCGTTCCTGATAATTTCCACGAACACTTATATACTCTATACCTCGCTTATCAAATAAATACTTTATCTGATTTCCATACTTTTCCCGGTCGGAAGCTATAACTTCGCTTCTATCCCCATCTTGAACAAATTCCACATCGGGCTCTAAATAGAAAACCAAGTCATAATGGGTTAAGTCTGAAATTGCATCTGCCAGTGCCTTATTCTTCTGTTTTTCATTTTGAGGATCCTCCAGAAAATCAATATAGAACATGGTAATCAAACAATCCGTATCAATAAATAAAACTTTGTTGCTATGTTTAACTGCCTCTAATTCATTCATTTTATGAGTCAACAGGATATCAGTGAAATCACTTGAAAGCATCAGTAAATCTGTCCCAGAACGCTCTGAAATTTCTCTTCCTGCTTCGTCAACATAATTTGTATTGTAATAATTCGCCAAATTAATAGTGAGCGTTGATTTACCTGTACTTTCCCCTCCAATTAACAGTACTTTTTTTGTGAAGTAGGGTTTCACAACGTTTGGAATCCAATCCCAATGAGCATAAGGATTTTTTCGCACCTCTGTCGAACTAACTCCGTCCCGTTCGATGATATAAAGCTCACTCTCTTCATAGCACTGATTCCAAAAACTATTTTCATCATAGTCACTTCCACAGAAAACCACATCAATTGGTTTTCCTATCATACTTTTTACTTTCTGCGCATCGCTATGCCAGTACTCTTTTGTATAAGCAACTTTTTCAGCTGCGTCATCCTCAAGAAAATGTATTTTCACATTCCCAATATGCTTCGTCAGCTGATAAATCCATCGATACCTTATTCTTGGCTCAATCTCATTGCGATTTATACCGCAACTTATAATAACATGCAGTTCCCTGCACTGATTTGCCGCTTCAATTATACACCTGACATGTCCTTGATGAAGAGGATTAAAAGACCCTCCATACATCCCTACGTTATACATTTGCTTCGGCCCTCCTGCTTTCCCTATTCCATTTAATAAACATAAACACAGCATTTAAGAGATAAACGTTCCACATAATAAGTGTTGCAACGCTCTCTCCACCATTAAAAAATGCCATAATCCACATAATAACCGTAACTATATCAATAATAATCCAGAGCGCCCACTGCTCCATAAATCTCTTTACGCAAAGAATCTGTGCAACAATGGAAAGTACCGCAGTCAAACTATCTGTATAAGGAAGATTTCCACCCATTCTCTTTAGAAACAGACCATAAACCAAAACTCCTATAGCTGATATTGCCAGAACGAAAATTCGCCATTTACCTTTCATCTTTTTCTTTTCAACCTCTTTTGTCTCTTCGTTAATATGCTTATTCCACATAACCCAACCAACTACATTCATAGGAACAAAATATAAAAGATTGAGCATTACTTCACCATAATACTTTGCTCCATAAGCAATATAGGCATATAGCACGGTATTAACCAGTCCAAATATGTAAGATGAAACTTTGCCTTTTCCGGTCATTACAACACAGATCACTCCGGTAATTGCTGAAATAATTCCAACTAATCTTTCCTTCCAGTATATAGAAAGTATTAGAATTGTAAGGGTAGATATAGAAATCCATAGAATCTCCCATAACTTCCAGCCTGATAATTCATTTTTTACAAACTCCTTAATTTTCTCCATGCTTATTTCTCCATTGTTGTCAAAGACCGATATAAAAATACAATTTGAATCGGAATGAAATAGTGATCGGCGAAGTCAAAACAATTCACAACGTATGAACATGCCCTTTTAATACGGAATAACAGGGGCGGGGCAGAGGTTGATCAGTACCTCCTGAAACAAATCATCCACTTCACTCGGGTCATCAGAAAAGAAGTAACAGACCGAAAAAATTGTCTTTTTGAACTCCCTGACCAGTTGAGTAAACTCCAGTTCGATTTTATTCATTGGTTTTGCTTTTGCATTACAATTATGTTAGTAACCAAAATTGTCAATTCCTTTCGAAAAAACATAAAAAAACTCATTAACCGAAACAATCAGCCATAATGAGCGGTGTTCAATATGTGATCTTTTAGCCTTTTTTTATTTAGTGTAGCATTAAGTGTAAAGGCAACCTGTTGTTAAGAAGAAAAAATTGCCCGAAACGTTTCTTTTTGTTAACTTTTGTTTAAACCATTTCTCACAGCCTTGGTCTCATGTCGTATAAAACATTATAAACTGTGGAACTAACCATTAAAGATTTATGTAAGACCTATTCGAATGGGCATCGGGCACTAAAATCGGTGAACCTGGAAATTACCAACGGCATGTTCGGATTATTGGGAGCTAATGGCGCAGGCAAATCAACGCTCATGCGTATTTTGGTTTCGCTAATGGAGCCTTCGTCGGGTACAATCACCATCGATGGTTTTGACTTATGCAAACACCGCAAAGAAGTGCGTACAATGACCGGGTATCTGCCTCAGGATTTCAGGTTCTTTCCTAAGTTAAAGACTTGGGAATTTCTCGATTACTCGGCTCAATTGGGCGGTTTGAAAGGGAAGTCAAAGAGAAGCGAAGCTATTGATGAAATGCTTGAGCAAGTTGGACTTTACGAAGTGCGCGAACGCTATGCCAACCAACTCTCGGGTGGTATGAAACGGCGCTTGGGTATTGCACAGGCTCTTATTGGCGAACCCAAATTAATCATCGTTGACGAGCCAACTACAGGCCTCGACCCCGACGAACGAATCCGTTTCCGAAACCTGCTTACCAAGGTGAGTAACCGTGACGTAATCATTATCCTTTCAACCCATATTGTTGGCGACATATCAAGTACATGTAACCAAATGGCTTTGTTACGGCGTGGCGAAGTGGTGTTTCGCGGAGCCCCCGAAGACCTTATCAAAGAAGCCGAGGGATCGGTTTGGCGCATTCAGGCCACACTCGAACAGTTCGACGAGGTGAATACAAACTATAATGTAATCTCAACGATCCCGTCGGTTGGCGGTTGGGACATAGAGGTTATTGCATCAAATACAGGTAAGTATCCGTCCGAGCCTATTCAGCCAAACTTGGAGCATGCCTACGTTTATTACATGGAACATTTT
>JAAYAG010000088.1 GCA_012719495.1 Bacteroidales bacterium | reverse complement strand
GAAGCATACCGAAAAGGTGGAGAATATTTCTGATAATACAAGTTTTACCGGAACCGACAGGGCCAATAATAACAAGTACCGGTTTATGTTGTGGATCGGTCGGACACGAAATAAACCAGAGTTTCAAAAGCGTTCGTGCATGCGGGGATATAGTCGAAAGATTCCTGAACAGGTGCAATGTACTAAATGGATCAACAGGCGCAGTACACGACCATTCACGCAAACAGGTAAATGGTGTGAATAAAATACCATCGGTGCCATTATCAACCGTTTCTATTGCATTGCATGAAATTCTTACTATTTTATTCTGACCGCAGGAAAGGTATATTTTTCCGTCTTTCTTTGCCCAAAATAGGCTTACATTGATTTCCTTTGCCCTTCCGGATAATGCTTCATTTTCAATATCCTTCAGTATAAATGAAAACAGTTTTGATGCCCGATTAACGCGAAGAGTATCACTGAGCCATGAAAGGAAATTATCGTTCTGAATGAGAAACAAAACCTTCAAGGTTGAATTAAAAAACATTGCAGACGTAAAATCGTTATCGGGTGTATGGTAAAAAGTCCCGACAGTTTGCAGCCATTCACGTACTGCTTCTCCGCATTTCTGGTTCCGTTCGTCAGATGATAAATTCTTATCTTGAGTAATTGAAAAAAGGATTGCATGTATACTGTCTTTAAAGTTTTTTGCTTGTTTCGTATCAGCCTGTTCAATCTTTACATCAAATAAATAACATCGTAAAACACCAAGAGCATCAGTGCCATTTTGAATGTAAAGATCACGCACATCATATCCCGAAGGTTTACCGGCAGGCCATTTGATATGTTTAATTTCAAATGCTACATTGCGGAGCAGGCCAACAACCTTTTTAATACCGTTTCTGCCTGCTTCGTCATTGTCATACACAATGTAAACAGACTTGCCAGTAAAGTATTTCCTCCATTCTGTTTTGAACGTATTAGCGCCCGGAACCGCAATTGCACATAAGCCAAGTTCACGCATGGCGAGCATATCCCAGATGCCTTCACAAAGATAGACTTTATCAGCATTTAATTTTTCAAGACCGTATAAATAAGTTGGAAAGCCCTTCAGGCAAAACGGTTTTGATAATTTGCCGTTTATTAGCTTGCAGGTGTAAATAGTCTGAAGCTTGCCGTCAGGTTTATATGCTGGAATGATGTACTCACCTGTTTGGGGGTTATAACCTATTCCGGCACTCCGCAAGGTTTCAGGTTGTAAATGTCTATTTTTTGAAAGCAGGATTTCAGGAGTACCGCTGAAGCTTTTTTGGAAAGAGGGTAACAGCATTTCAATGAATGAATATAGGTTGCCACTTTTCCCGCAATGTTGGCAAATCCACAATCCATTCAACATTTTGACATAAAGATGATTCCCTTTTCCACACAGTGGGCAATCGCCAATAGCCTCGGTACCATCTCCATTTGGTTTCAAAAAATGGACATTAAAACGAATAAGAATATTAATGAAATTATTTTTATGAATTGACATAAACATCCCAGATGAAATATTAAAAGCCATAGATTATTGTTAAAAATACGGCATTTTAACACATTGAGATGTAAAGAAATAGTATATTTAAGTCAGATGTAACTCTTTGTAATGAAACGAGTTAAATAAGAATGTATAAGAAGTGTATAAGATTACAAAGCTACTTTTTACGTGGAGGATTCATCTTTAAATAAACTTTGTCGAATATTTCGGTAGGTATTTGATATTCGCCCTTATTTTTGGTAAAATGTTCCTTATATACTTCAATACCGCACACTTTTTTTGCATTGTTTCTGATTGTCATTTTTGTTGAAT
>JAAYAG010000087.1 GCA_012719495.1 Bacteroidales bacterium | reverse complement strand
CTTCAATGCAAAGCTGAAAGCTTTTAGAACAACTTTAAGAGGCGTTAGAGATGTTACTTTTTTCCTTTTTAGAGTAGCTAAAATTTATGCGTAAACTATAAAATCCCCTGAAAAATGAATTGATCCATTTTTTTATGCAGTAAAATAAATTAGAAGGCAAAAAAAAAGGAACTTTTTCAAGTTCCTTTTGTGGGCGGTGAGGGATTCGAACCCCCGACCCTCTGGGTGTAAACCAGATGCTCTGAACCAGCTGAGCTAACCGCCCGGTGTGTCTTTGTTCAAAAGCGTTGCAAATATATATCAATGTTTTTTACTTGCAAATTTTTCCAATAAATTTTTTCATTTCTTTTTACAATGCAGAGCTAATCTAATGTTCCTGACGTTATATAAAAAAGAAAGCTGCCTTTCGGGCAGCCTTTGTAATGAAATTCTCCTTTTCTCAATGTGAATGTTCTGCAATAATTTCTTTCGCCCTATCAAGGATGGCAGAGTCGTCAAGTTCAACAATTCCCCCGTTTGGCCCCGGTTCTATGTGCATGCCAACTGATTTCCCTTTCGTGTAGTTTGCCCCACCGAAATAGTTTCTGACGGTTTCAACTTCTAATCCAAATTCGTTGGCTAATTGGAGCATTGAACCGTCAGGTAAACTGTCTTTAATCTTTCGCAGTTCGTTAAATGTAATTCTATCTGTCATGACATATACGATTAGAAAATTAACTTATCTTTAAATTACCATAAAATTAACAGATTATTTGGATTGGCAATGTGTTTTTTAGGTTTTATTTTAAATCCATTCCGATTACGAAATCATTTTTAACTGATTATTCTGCTCTTTTTCGTCAACTCTCTAGCATCCAAACATTACGTTGTAATTGACATAATACGAAACAAAACACCCAAGCTGGTTTTTAACAATTTTTAATGATGGCAATGCCTAAAGCTTTTTTCACATTCAATTATTGTTTGAAGCATTCGTGGACGGAAATTGTTTTTTATCAGTTTTGTGTTTTCCCGTGTTGGAAAAACCCGGTTGGTAAGAAAAACAAAAAGTAGATTTGTTTCGGGGTCTACCCATGTGAAAGTTCCTGTAAACCCGCTATGTCCGAAGCTTTTATCGCTTACATCTGGTGCGGGGTATGCGTCGTCTCCCGAAAGGCTTTTGTTGTTCATGTATGGCTTGTCGAAGCCTAATGCACGGCGGTTATTGTTTTCGGGAAATTGTACACGGGTAAATTCTTCAACGGTATTGCTGTCTGCAATGAAAACATCTCCGTATTGCCCTTGCTGAAGGTAACATTGCATCAGTATTGCCAAATCGACAGATCGGCCGAAAAGCCCAGCATTACCCGATACACCGCCTAATATGGCAGCACCTTCATCATGGACAAATCCTCGCAATGTTTCCTTTCTGAAATAATCGTCGCGTTCGGTTGGCGCAATCTGGGGCAACGGGTAAACCTTATAGGGATTGTAGCATACTTTGTTGGCACCTAGGGGCTTGAAAATTGTGTTATAGAGGTATTGTTCATAGTCTTTTCCCGTAATTTTTGAAATCATTTCGGGGAAAAGGTAAAAGCCTATATCGGAATACACGTATTTTTTAGACTGCTGCAACTCCGAGTTTTTAATTTCTTCGAACATTTGCTGTTTACAATCTGCGTGAGTGTAAAGTGATGAGCTAATGCGAACGGGGAATTGCGATGAAGGGGACTGGCTGAACACTGAATGTGGCTTTTTCTGTTCTTCACGAATAAGTTTGGTTTGAAATGAAATGCCTGATTTAAATCCGGCTTGATGAGTCAATATTTCCCTGAGGGTTATTTTTGCTTTGTTCGACTTACTAAAACTCTCAAAATATGTGCTGAATGGAACGTCGAGCTTGATGATAGAGTCTTGGTACAATTTCATTAAGAGCGGCAGCGGACCTGTTATTTTGGTCACCGATGCCCAATCGTAGAGGGTTTGGTTACTTACTTTTTCAGTGGTATCGTAGGTGAGGTATCCATATGCTTTTTGAAAAATAACAGCGCCGTTTTTTGCTATGAGTACCTGGCAGCCAGGGAAGTAGCCATTTTTAATTGCATTGTTCGTCATCGAATCAATTTTTTCAGTCAGTATTTTTGAGTCGAATCCTTCCTCTTCGGGTTGAGCAAACCTGAATCGTTTTATTGGTTTTATGGGTATACCATAACCTTTAGGGTAATTCGGGGAGATACTCACAGGAAGTGTTGCAGTAGTTCCAATAGCCCCAAAGATGAGTTGGGAAGCAACATCTTGGGCAATTGGTGTTTCGTTGTAAGCAATTATTGCAGATTTTACATTTTCTGTTCCCGAAAAATTTTCAATGGCGTATGGGTTTCCAAAGAATGTCAATATTGCATTGTGTCTCTTGAATATACTGTCTGTCGCTGCCACCTGACTATCGGTTATTCCATATCGTTTTTGAGGGAGCATTTTGGGTATATAAATCCCGGCAATAACAAGGTTGTAGTTTTTTAAAACCTTAAGCAGGGCGGTAAGGTCTTCAGGTTTCGAATCGGCACTTAGGCAGTAATGGTCGATTGATGTGTAACGTTCCAAACCTTGCTGAAAAGGGGTTTCTGAAGCTTGTCCAATGGCTACTGAAGCAATTTTCAGTGTGTCGATTCGCTGAAGGGGGAGCAACGATTTTTCGTTTTTGATAACTGTAAGTGATTGTTCTGTAAGTAACTTTGATGTTAAGGTAAATGAGGGCTGATTGAGCCGGTCATTTAGGTTTTGCAGGGGTACTGGCTTATAGTCGGGCAGTTCAATCCATGTTTTTGCCAATAAAACCCTTCTGCATTTTGTGTTTATGTCAGATTCTTTCAATTCACCTCTGGCAATAGCACTTTTCACCGCTTCGATAATGCGATCAGGATGTTGCACAAATTCAATAACATCGACTCCGGCTTTGAGTGCTTCAACCGAGGCTTTTTCTTCGCTGAATAAGCGGGTGATTCCTTTCATATTCATTGCATCTGAAAAAATTATCCCCTCAAAACCAAGAGAGTCGCGAAGTATTCCTGTCATGATTTTTTTTGAGAGTGTAGCCGGCTTTTTCGATTTGTCGATTTCGGGCAGCTGCAAGTGAGCTGTCATTATGCCATTGATTTGATTGTCGATACACACTTTAAACGGGAAGAAATCCACAGAATCGAGGTGCTTATAATTGCCTTCAACAACCGGGAGAATTTCGTGCGAATCATCGGCCGTATTTCCATGTCCCGGAAAATGTTTTACTGAGACCATAACTTTTTCATCTTGAATGCCTTTTGCGTATGAAAGACATTTGGCCGCTACACGTTTGGGGTCTTCGCCAAACGAACGATAATTGATTACCGGGTTTAACGGGTTAGAATTTACGTCTGCTACAGGGGCAAAATTGAGATTAATACCTAACGCGCGGCATTGTTGGCCGACTTCGCGTCCCATTTGGTAGAGCAGTGTGTCGCTTCCTATGGCACCTAAGGCAATCAGGTTCGGGTAAACAACGGTAGAATCCATGCGGAAAGAGAGACCGTTTTCGCCATCGAGGGCAATAAAAAGAGGAATTTTCGATGATTTTTGGAGATCGTTTGCTTGAGATGCTATTTCAAAAGGGGTTGTTTTCATAAAAAGGATGCCCCCAACTTTTTGCTTTTCAACCATCATGATAAGCCGGTCGTAATCTTTTTCTTTTTGCCAGGGGTTAGTAGCAACCATGAGCAACTGTCCGATTTTTTCGTCAAGGGTCATTTCTTTCAACAGTGAATCGGCCCAGTCGCTCTTTACTCGCATGCAAGGAGGTGTCTCGGCTAATGCTACATTGCAGAAAGTCAGCACAAAAATCAAGAGAAAGAAAACAAGCTTGTTCATATTTTGTATGTAAATAGAATAGCGGTAAATTTAGCCATTTTACAAGCATTATGAAGCTAGCAAAATTTCACATTTCATTTATTGTCGCTATTGTGCTTTTATTTACAATAACGGGTTTTAGTCAGGAAATTGTTCCCGGTGCTTCGCGTTATGAAGAATATCTTTCACTTTTGTCCAAGAAAAAAGTAGGGTTGGTGGTTAACCATACCTCAATGTGTGGCGATGAGCATTTGGTCGATGTTTTATTGTCGAAAGGAGTATTGGTGAAGAAGATATTTGCTCCCGAGCATGGTTTCAGAGGAGAGTCCGAAGCTGGGGAAACTGTTGGGCATGCCGTTGATTCAAAGACAAAATTGCCAATTGTTTCGCTATATGGTGACCGCAAAAAGCCCACACCGTCCGATTTGGCCGGTCTTGATATTCTTATTTTTGATATTCAGGATGTTGGGTGTAGGTTTTTTACATATATAAGCACGATGTTTTATGTTATGGAAGCTTGTGCTGAAAATAACCTCCCGCTCATAGTGCTCGATCGTCCTAATCCAAATGGTGATTATGTTGACGGGCCGGTGCTAAAACCCGAAATGAAATCGTTTGTTGGTATGGTCCCTATTCCGGTTGTACATGGTTGCACGCTAGGCGAATTGGCTTTGATGTTTAATGGAGAAGGTTGGTTGAGTAAAGGCAAGCGTTGTCGTCTTACTATTATTCCTGTGTTGAATTACACTCATTCGAGCACTTATATTTTGCCTGTAAAACCGTCGCCTAATTTGCCCAATCACACGGCTGTGCGCCTATATCCGTCGCTTTGTTTGTTCGAGGCTACAACGGTTAGTGTTGGCCGGGGCACCGACTTCCCGTTTCAGGTGCTAGGTTATCCCGATCCCGCTTTTGGTAATTTCAGCTTTGTTCCGGTTTCTATTCCCGGAGTTTGTAAAAATCCAATTCATGAGAATAAGAGTTGTTATGGAGATGATTTTAGAACTCTTAACCAAGTGCCCAGGTTTACGCTGACCTATTTCATCGAATATTATTCGCGATTTTCAAATACAGAACTCTTTTGGAGTGACAAACGATGGATTGGCTTATTAACAGGCGATCCGAATTTTTATCATCAGGTAACAAGTCGGATGAGCGAGGTTGAAATCCGCAAAACATGGCAACCCGACCTGAAAACGTATAAAGATATGCGGGAAAAGTATCTTTTATATTCTGATTTTGAATGATATGATAAGTCCAATAGTGCTGCTCTTAATTGTTGTTGCGTATTTTTTTGCGTTACTATTTGTTGCATGGTTGACTGGCAGGGATAATCAGCAGCACACTTTTTATCATGGCGACCGTAAATCGCCATGGTTTGTGGTTGCATTTGGAATGATAGGAACTACAATTTCTGGGGTAACGTTTATCTCAGTACCGGGAGAAGTGGGGAATAGTGCCTTTCATTATTTTCAGTTTGTTTTGGGTAATGTGGCGGGTTATGTGCTTATCGCTCTGTTTCTGCTTCCCTTTTATTATCGTGAAAATGTATACTCTATTTATTCCGTGCTGGAACAAAAAATGGGACGCGAAGGATACTTAACAAGCTCTGGTTTTTTCATAGTTTCGAAAGTAATTGGCGCCTCTTTTCGCCTCTTTTTAGCAGTTCTTGTTCTTTATTTGGCTATCGCGAGCCCATTGGGATTGTCGTTTGGAGGTACGGTGTTTTTATGTTTGTTGCTTATCTGGCTTTATACGTTTCGCAGCGGTATTAAAACGGTTGTTTGGTCTGATACCGTCCAGACGGTAATGCTAATCGCTGCCGCTGTTATTACTATTGTTTTGTTGCTTAAGCAACTTAGTTTTTCGGCAACCGATTTTTTTTCTATGCTGAAGAGTGACCCACAAACCCGGATTTTCGATTTTCAATGGCAGTCGCCCAATAATTTTTTCAAGCAATTTTTCTCGGGGATATTCATCACGCTGGCAATGAATGGTTTTGATCAGGATATTGTGCAGAAAAACCTTACATGTAAATCGGGGAAGAAGGCAAGAAAGAATATGTTATGGTTTTCGGTAAGCTTTGCGATAACTGTTTTTCTCTTTCTTATTCTGGGTGCTCTTTTATACTCGTTTGTCGAAGCTAAAGGCATTGCTCTGCCTTCGAAAACTGATCAGCTTTACCCACTTATTGCATTGAACTATATGGGCAGTGTGGCATCTGTTTTATTTATTTTGGGTATCTCGGCAGCGGCATTTTCAAGTGCTGACTCTGCAACAACGGCACTGACTACAGCTTTTTGCATCGATTTTTTAAAACTTCACCAGCGCAAGCAAATTGTGCAGTCCCGGGTTAGGAATCTGGTTCATCTTGGGTTTTCAATCTTGATTTTTTGTGTGATAATGCTATTTTATAAGCTTAATAATCAGAGTGTAGTAAATGCAATATTCAAGGCCGCGGGCTACACGTATGGCCCAATCCTTGGGGTTTATCTTTTTTCATTTTTTGTTCCAAGAATCCCGCGTCGAAAATTAATCTTACCAATATGTCTTGTTGCTCCATTGTTAACTTACGGAATAACACGTTTGTTATTTATTGTAATGGATGGCTATGTTTTTGGTTTTGAGTTGATTATTGTAAGCACTCTTTTGACTCTTGCTTTATTGACGTTGTTTTCATCGCCCAAAAACTCTGTGCACAAGAAAAACGAAAGTGAACCTAATTCGTTTAATTAAAAAAACTTCGAACAAGTCGTACTGCAGTATAGTTTATCTTCACTTGTGTTCATTTCAGCTCAATGTCTATCGGGCAATGATCGCTACCCATAATTTCGGGTAAGATGCTGGCCGATTTCACCTGAGGCATGAAACTTTCGCTCACCAAAAAGTAATCGATTCTCCAGCCCACGTTCTTGGCACGTGCCCCGGCGCGGTAGCTCCACCACGAATAAGCCCCGGTTTTTTCAGGGTAGAAATATCGGAAACTGTCTACCAATCCTCCATGGGTAAAGCGATCCATCCCGTCGATTTCTTCCTGCATATACCCTGCAAATTTGTTGTAGTTGGCTTTAGGGTGCGTGAGGTCGATGGGGCGGTGTGCAACGTTCATGTCGCCGCAAACAATCACGGGTTTTTGTTTTTCGAGGTTTTTCAGGTAATTGAAAAAAGCCAAATCCCAGGTTTGCCTGTAGCCAAGCCGTTTTAGATCGCTTCCCGAGTTTGGTACATAAACCGTTACAAGATAGAAGTTTTCGTATTCAGCACACAACACGCGGCCTTCGTTATCGTGCTCCTCAATGCCAATTCCCTTAGTGATCGACAGCGGTTTGGTTTTCGAAATAATGGCAGTACCCGAATACCCTTTTTTTTCGGCTGAGTTGGAGTAAATGTGGTAGCCTTCGATTGAAGAGAGTGTTTCGGTCACCTGATCATCCTGCGCCTTGGTTTCCTGCAAACAAAGAATGTCGGGAGCAAGGGCTTTAAAATCATCGAAAAAGTTCTTCTGGGCGACGGCACGTATGCCGTTCACGTTCCACGATATGATCTTCATTTATATTTATTTTAAGTTCCGGACAAGTATAACAGCTTTCAAAAATAATTGTTTTTGAGGAGAATGGTGTAACTGAAAACTGTTTGAAACGGATTCACAGGTTTTTTGTGGTATAATACAAGCCAACAGGTTTTTTCTTCTTAGAATTCCTTTTTTTGCGCTTTCTTCGCGTTATTAAACTATTGTTGTTTTACTATGTTGATTAGTGATATTTTAACGAATGAATTATGGCAAAAAACTGGACTTTCGAGAATATTCCTGACTTGCAGGGAAAAACAATTATTGTGACAGGTGGGAATAGCGGACTGGGTTACGAGTCGGTTAAAGCTTTTGCCCTAAAAGGAGCAACAGTTATTTTGGCTTGTCGTAATTTGGCAAAAGGTGAAAAAGCGAAAAATGAAATATTGAAGACTAATCCTTCTGGTGAAATTCAAGTAATGCAACTTGATTTGGCGAACCTGACATCAGTTGAAGCATTTGCTAAAAAATTTGCGAGCGAACACAAACAGCTCAATGTGTTGCTTAACAATGCCGGTATAATGGCCACGCCAAATATTAAAACCGACGATGGTTTTGAGGCTCAATTGGGCACCAACCACTTGGGTCATTTTGCATTAACCGGCCATTTGTTGCCGTTGCTGAAAGGAACACCTCAATCGCGCGTGGTAAATGTGAGCAGCTTGGCGCACAAAGGTGGGAAGATGGATTTTAATGATTTGATGTTTGAAAAGTGTAGGAAGTTCAAGCCCATGCGTGCCTATGGGCAATCGAAGCTGGCTAATTTGCTGTTTACATACGAATTACAGCGTTTTTTCGAAGCTAATAATATCGATTGTATTGCTGTTGCTGCACATCCCGGTGGCTCTAACACTCGTTTAGCCAATCATTTCGAAACCAACAAATTTATGGAAGCAGTTTCGAAAATTGCTCGAGGAGCAATGCAACCTGCTGCAAAAGGAGCTTTGCCTCAAATTCGTGCTTCGGTTGATGCAAATGTCAAAGGTGGTGACTACTTTGGCCCCAGTGGTATTGGCGAACTGTTTGGCTACCCGGTTTTAGTGAAATCAAATGCAGCATCTCACAATGAAGAAAATGCCAGAAAACTTTGGGTGGTTTCAGAAAAGTTGACAGGCGTGAAATATGCGTGAGAATTAGTTAAATTTTTTCAATTCAAATATCTCACAGTCAATTCCAAAGGGATATGATTCGTTTGCTCCAATTGCTTTGTGCCTAACTGTTACCTTATCTTCCGATTTGAATGTGGTAGATTTTATTCATATCGAAACGCCGTGTAATGCCTTCGGCATGATCTTCGAACTTTTCTATTCGTATCGAAGTGCTTCGACAGGATTTCTCCTTGCTGCTTTCCAGCTCTGGCTTATTACCGACGCAATGGAGACAAGCATCGCCACAGCACCGGTAAGAATGAATACCCACCAACTTATGCTGGTTTGATAGGCAAAACCCTGCAACCAGCGGTTCATAAAGTACCATGCCAACGGACAGGCTAATAAAAATGCTGCAATTTCGTAATGCATGAAAAAGCTGAAAACCAACAATATGATGTCGCTAACTGTGGCGCCGTTTACCTTGCGGATGCCAATTTCCTTGGTGCGTTGTTGTGCATAAAAGCTCACCAAACCGAATAATCCCAATGAGGCCACCAAAATAGCAAATAAGGTAAAAGCTGTGAGTATTTTGCTCAAGCGCAGCTCATCGTTGTACTGGCGATTAAAGTATTCATTACTAAAAAAATAATCCATGGGGTCGTTGGGGTAGTGCTTGTCCCAAATAGGTTTAAGTTGAGTCAAGATCTGTTGCATATCGCCCTTCAATTTGAATGAATAGAACCCAAATTCAAACGGGTGTACGTGAGTGAAAATAATGGGTTCTGCTGGTTTTTTCAGCCCTTCATGATGAAAATCGTTTACCACACCTTTGATTGTGTAAAGGCGATTGTCCATTCGTATCTGGCGGTTGATGGCCTCGGCTGATGAGCCGAAATCCAATAGTTTGGCCGTACTTTCGCTGATGATTACATTAGCCGAGTCGTTGCGGAAAGGCTGTTCGAAATTGCGCCCTGCAAGTAATTTGAGCGAGTATGTGTCAATATAACCATCATCGACTTGACCGACAGTAACTTGCTGGGTTAAAATGCTTTGTTTTTCAGGACGCGAAAGGTTGCTGTTGCGGTAGCGTACTGGCTGGCCTGGTACGTTCATGCTGGCGGTGCCACTTTCGATTCCGGGCATTTTAACTGCTTCGTCCCGGAACATAATGAAGTGCTCCCTGCGCAGAGGGTCGCTGTGAGTAGATGCTGCGCCGTTGATTACCATCACCTGTTCCAAATTAACGCCAAGTTGTGCGTTCTGCATAAAACTAATTTGCTTGGCTACAGTTATTGAACTGATCACCAGAAATACCGAAGTGAAAAACTGTAAGGCTACCAACCATTGCGAACCGCTGTTTTTCATTGTTTTTTTCTGTTGTTGCAAGGCCGGGTTCACCTTGAGCATTGGTATTGAACTGATAATGGAGGTGATAAGTATCCCGGCAATAACCAAACCTGTAACAAGCAAAACAATTGCGCCATAGTTGATTGCACTGTTTGCGATGGGTACGTTCATTATGCGGTTGAATATGCCTCGGGTTACAAAAAAAAGAAGCACGCCAAGTACGATGGCTGCCAGGTTGATGATTGCACTTTCGGTTAGTGCCAGTTTGAAAAGAGTGGCTTTTCCTGCGCCCAGTTTACGGAATGTGGCAAACACGTTCAACCTTTTGCGCGATAGGGCAGTTGACAGGTTTACGTAGTTCATCCACACCACTATAAGAATGAGCGCTGCTATAAGAATGAGTGCATCTACAGTGGTTTTTTGTGTACTAACGCCCAGTTCTCCATCTCGCTGGGTGCTATAATGAATATTGGTTAGTGCTTGCAGACTAAGTTTCCCTTGGCGATCTTGTTGGGGTAGATGTGCAAAGTATTTATTTACTAAGCTGTTGAGCGACTTTTCTGCCTGTTCGGCTTTAACTCCTTTTTTTACTTTAATGTATGTCCACCATCCTGCATCTTCGTAACCATCGCGATCGGCCAAGAAACCCATGTTAACCCAAGTGCGGATGGGCATAAAGTAGTGAAAATGAATGTGCGAGTTGGCCGGCAAATCTTCAAAAATACCAGTTATTTCGTGGCGCATGCCTTCGTTTACAATCAACACCCTGCCAATAGGGTCTTCGTTCCCAAAAATTTCTTTGGCTTTCGATTCCGAAATCACGCAGGTATTGGGTTGGTTCAACGTGGCTTTTCCACGTTTCATTTCCAACCCGAAGACCTCGGCAAAATCGCCTTCCACCCACAAATCGGGCTGATCGCTGTAATAGCGGTCTTCGTAGCGCACCAGCACCTGTTCAATATAACCAATCCCTGCTTTCTCAACTTCAGGTACTTCCTCTTGGATAACCCTGAAAAGTCCGCGCGGTGTTTTGGTTGAGTGCAACACCCGTTCGCCTGCTTGGGTAATGTCGTAATTTACCCTGTAAATGCGTTCATTGTCCGTCCAAAACGAGTCGAATCCTTTTTCGTAGCCAATGTACAGCACAATGTGAAGGAAGAACAGCAAGCCCACGGCCAGACCAAACACGTTGAGCAGCGAATGAAACTTGTTTTTCCTCAAATGGTTGAAGGTTGAACGGATGTTGATAAGGTTCATATGACGAGTGTTTAAATTTTATTTCTTATTTTTGTTAGAAATCATTTTGCTATGAATTACAATGACAGAATAACCATTGAGGCAGGCAAGCGGGGCGGAAAACCTTGCGTGCGTGGTATGCGCATAACTGTTTTCGAAGTCCTTGAATACCTTGCATCGGATATGAGTATGGAAGAAATCCTTGAAGATTTTCCTTATCTCGAAAAAGAAGATATTTTAGCTTGTTTAAGCTTTGCTGCCAACAAAGAAAAGATTGAACTCTGTGCCTAATGAAACTTCTTTTCGACCAAAATTTATCACCAAAGTTAGCTTTGCATTTCAGAAAGCATTGTAATTCATCAATGCATTTATTGGACGTATCCCTTGATTTTGCCAGGGATATGATGGTTTGGGAATATGCCAAATTGAATGATTTCACCATAGTAACAAAAGATTCTGATTTCAACAACATGGTTTCTCTGTTTGGGTTTCCTCCCAAAGTTGTACTAATTCGTAGAGGAAATTGTTCTACAAAGCTCATACAAACCTTAATCGAAAAACATCTTGATGAGATTCGTCTTTTTATAAACGATGATGAGAATGGTATATTCACTATTCTTTGATTTTTTTACAATACATCCCCAATTTTCCGTTTTTCTTCTTCGGTAATGATTTGTCCATCAAATAGATTGATGATTCGGTGTGCAAAGCCGGCATCGTGCATAGAGTGAGTTACCATTACAATGGTGGTGCCCTCGCGGTTGAGTTCGGTGAGCAGGTTCATCACTTCCAAACCGTTTTTCGAGTCGAGGTTACCGGTAGGCTCATCGGCCAGAATCAGTTTCGGATTGGCAACCACGGCACGGGCTATGGCCACACGTTGTTGCTGTCCGCCCGACAATTGCTGGGGAAAGTGCTTGGCACGGTGTGCAATGTTCATCCGTTCCAGTACTTTGGTTACCATTTCTTTGCGTTCGCGGGTGCCAATTTTTAGGTAAAGTAGCGGCAATTCCACATTCTCGAACACGTTCAGTTCGTCAATCAGGTTGAAGCTTTGAAACACGAAACCAATGTTGCCTTTGCGTAGGTTGGTGCGCTGACTTTCTTTGTATTTGGCCACGTCGGTTCCATCGAACAAGTAGCTGCCTTCGCTTGGATTATCCAACAAGCCAATAATGTTGAGCAGTGTTGATTTACCACAACCCGATGGTCCCATAATGGCTGCAAATTCACCTTTTTTCACTTCGAAGTTCACTTCGTTCAGCGCCAAAGTTTCAATGTCTTCGGTGCGAAATACTTTTGTTAATTTTACTGTTTTAATCATAATGAAGATATTGGAGTACGGAAACCGGAAACCGGAGACCGGAATACGGAAACCATACTTAGGCTTTGAGTTTATTTAAACTTTGTTTTTCTTGTTTCGATTAGCTTAAAAAGCATCGATGATATTTTTCTTGTATTCTCAATTAAGTGGTTTCCTTTATTGATGTCAATATAATTGAGTTTGATGGATAAGTATAATTGTGTTCTAACTTCGGCAAGCGACCCTTTTGCAATATTTAAGAACTGGATATATTCCTTATTGGTTTGTCGGTCAAAGCCCTCGGCAATATTGCTTGGAACAGAAACTGTTGCGCGTTGAATCTGGTCTCTAAAACCAAAATCTTTGCATGATGAAAGTAGTTCATAAACAGAGGTAGCCAAGTTCATCGATTCCTGCCATACCATTAGGTCTTCGAATTTTTCGATCCTTTCGCCCATAAACTGTATTTTTAGTTAAGTAGATAATATTCAAAACTTTTTTCTTCCCCTTTTTCCGTTCTCCTTTTTCCGTTCTCCTTTTCCCCTATCTCATTTCTATTCTTTCATTTGTTCCAAACATCTCATAGCTACTGGTAATCACCTTTTCGCCTGGCGCAAGGCCTTCCAAAACTTCGTAGTAGAGTGGGTTTTGACGGCCAATGCGAATGTTGCGTTTGGTGGCCGATTTACCATTTTCGTCGAGTACAAAGACCCATTGCCCGCCAGTGCTTTGGAAAAATCCACCGCGAGGAAGCAGCACCGCTTCAACCGGTTGTCCTAGTTCCAGCCTGATGTGGTAGGTTTGCCCGGTGCGCAGGTTGTCGGGTATTTCATTGGTGAATTGCAGGTCTACCTGAAAACGTCCATCGCGTACTTCGGGATACACTTTCATCACATCAATGTCGAACTGTTTGTCCTGGCGCTCGAAGGTGGCAGTCAAATCGCGACGAACGCGATCGATGTAATGCTCGTCGACCTGAGCTACGACTTTAAATTTATCCATAATCTGTAGCTGGCCAATGCGTTGTCCGCGGCTGATGGACTGTCCGATTTCTATGTCGAGTGTTCCTAACTGTCCGTCAGCAGGGGCTTTCACGTTAAGGTCTTCCAAACGCTGGCGAACCATGGCCAGGTTTTGCTGCATGTTGCGCAAACTGTTGTTCATTTGTGCTTTTTGATTTTCGCGGAAAATCGAATCTTGAACCATCCGCTCATAGCGTAGTTCGCGATCGCGCTGTGCCAGTTCAAAGTTGTCCTTTGATATCAGATAGTTTTCTTTTGAAATGAATCCTTTATCGAATAACTCCTTGTTTTGTTCGTAGTTCCGCTTCAATCGAATCAACTCGTAGTCAATGTTCAACAGTTGTTGTTTGTTGCTTATTTTTTGTTGTTCCATGCCAATGAGCGTATTGCGAAGTTCGTTGCTTTGGTAGGCCAATTGCGATTCGGTATTCAAAATTTGAAGGTTTAGGTCGTTGTTGACCATACGTATGATCACATCACCTTTTTTAACCAATTCTCCTTCTTCAATTACCTTTTCGGTTACTTTTCCACCTTCTTCCACATCGAGATAGATGGTGGTCATGGGGGCAACAGTTCCGATAATGGAAATGTAGTCCTTGAAACTTCCGGCTTCAACCGCCGAAATGGTTATTTTTTCCTTATCAGCTCTAAATGTTGAAGTTCCGGCTGTTTTTATCAAATACACCAGCAGGGCTACTACTGCAATTCCGGTCACGGTATAAATCACGTGTTTTGGCCTGATTCCTTTTTTCTTTTCTATTTTTCGATCCATTCCCATGGCAAGATGATTTTCTATTTATTATTTATAATTTTCTATTTAAATTATTCACTTATTTTCCTTCTTTCAGTTTTTCATCTATTTAATGCATTTCCTTCATACAACTTTATCGTTTCCCTTTGCACAATCCAACTGTATTTGGCGAGGGTTTGGTCCGATTTTGCTACAGCCAGCTGGTTTTGAGCAGTCATGAAATCGGTGGTCGAAATAAGTCCCAACCGGAATTTCTCGCGGTAAGTTTCGAACGATTTTTCGACAAAGTGCAAATGGTCGCTGGCCGATTCGTATTCCAGTTTCAGGTTTTCGAGGCGCAACAATGCTTCTTCTATTTCGCGGCGTATTTTTTTCTTTTCGCTTTCAAGGGTGAAGGCTGCATTTTCGAAGTCAATCCGGCTGCGTTTCACCTGAAAATTTCTGGAGCGTCCGTTGAAAATGGGGATGCTTAACGACAGACCCACAGACGGATTCAAGTAATTGTTGAATTGTTGCCTTGCGGGGGTTTGTTTCCCATTGGCCAAGGTGTCGGTCGAAAAGAAATTGGAACCGTAACTTCCATTGAGCGAAAGGTTTGGTGCCATATTTCCCTTGGCAATATGCAAGGCCTTGCGATAATAATCCAATTGATATTCGCGCTCGAGGATGGAAGGGTAGTGGGTGCTGGCTTTTAGGTAAACCTCCGAAATTTCGGAAGGGTAAGTTGCCGGTTGAGCTGTTTCGAATGATTCTGATTCAAGATTAAAGTTTGTGTTTTCAGGCAATTCAATAAGCTGGGCCAGTTTGAGTTTCAGTAATTGGAGCTCGCTTTCGGCACGTTTCAGTTGCAATTGGTTTCCCGACACGCTGGCATCAATTTCGTGCTGTGCAACAGGTTCTAACTGTCCGGCAGCAATGGTAGCTGCAATTCGGCGGGCTTCGTACTGGCTGATTTCTAATTGTTCTCGGGCTATGTCAACAAGGTTTTTCTGAAAAAGCACTTGCGAAAAGAGTTCTGTAACAGAAGTGATGAGCGTGTTTTCGGCCATTTTTGAGCTTTCGCGAACGGCCAATTCGTTGAACCTGCTGGCCGCAATAGAATTCATGGCCGTAAAGCCTGAAAACAAATTCATTGAGGCCGAAATGCCGTAGCTCATATTATAAGTGGTGCCCGACGTAATTTGGTTGTTTTGGTTGGTTGAACGGCGAAAATCGAAGCTCGAACTTCCCCAACCGTTCACCGATGGTAACAATTCCCATTGACTTTGCTGGCGATTGTAAGCCGCTTTTTCGTTCAGGTTTTGTTGAATTTTTAGGTCGATGTTTTGCTGCAAGGCATGTTCGATGCACCGCTCCAGCGTCCATGTTTCTTGCGCGTGGCCTGTTTTCAAAAAAATGACAAAAACTGCTATAATTAATCCAATGTGCTTCATTTCAATTTTCAATTTCCCCACTCATAGCCAAGGATGTGCCAAAATTGCAATAATCTTTAAATAAACGCTTTATGATGAAACTTGAATTAGGTGTGTAAATAAATTAGACAACCACTGTAAAATTCTTTTACAAACCACTAACTTGCGGGAAAATGTATCTGGTTGTTGATCAGATAGTAATCAAATGGGATTCATTTTTGTAATTCTTTGTGAAATACCTTTGTGACCTTAGTGTTTGAAAATATGAAAAACGCAAATATCTTAATTGTCGACGATAACAAGAGTATCCTCAGTGCGTTGGAACTCTTACTTAAAGGGCGTTGTGCCAAGGTGAAAACCTTGTCGACACCTAACCTGCTTTTAAGCGAACTGAAAAGTGAGGCCTACGACGTGCTTTTGCTCGATATGAATTTTTCGGCAGGGATTAATACCGGGAATGAAGGGATTTACTGGCTACAGCGGGTTTTGGATCAGGAGTCAGGCCTTAGTGTGGTAATGATTACAGCCTTTGGCGATGTGGAATTGGCAGTGAAAGCTGTACGCATGGGTTCCGTCGATTTTGTGCTCAAACCATGGGAGAACGAGAAAATGCTCGCGACGATCGAATCGGCTTATAAACTAAACCAGTCGCGCAAAGAGGTGAAAAAGCTGAAACTTAAAGAAAAGCAATTAATTGCCGAAATCAACCGTCCGGTGCAAGACCTAATTGGTTCTTCGGGCGCATGGAAACAGGTTATAGAGTTGGTGGCCAAGGTGGCTGCTACCAATGCCAATGTACTGATTACAGGCGAGAATGGAACGGGCAAGGAGTTGATTGCCCGCGAGATACACCGACTTTCACCACGTTCCGACAAGGTGATGGTAACCGTTGACATGGGGTCCATAACCGAAACCTTGTTCGAGAGCGAACTCTTTGGTCATAAAAAGGGTGCATTTACTGATGCCCATTCCGACCGTACAGGTAAAATAGAAACAGCACACGAAGGTACGCTATTCCTCGATGAAATTGGGAACTTACCGCTTCCGATGCAGGCCAAACTGCTGTCGGTATTACAAAATCGTGCCATTACGCGTGTTGGCGAAAATATTCCAGTTCCAGTTGATGTCCGGCTCATCTGCGCTACCAACTGCAACCTGCTGCAAATGGTCGCCAATGGCCGCTTCCGCGAGGACTTGCTTTACCGTATCAATACCATTCACATTGAATTGCCTCCGCTGCGCAACCGCCGTGCCGATATTGCTGAATTGGCCAATTTCTTCCTGAGAAAATATGTTGAAAAATACAACAAGCCAAGCTTAAGCATTACGGAAGCAGCCTTACAAAAACTCGAAACTTATGCGTGGCCAGGTAATGTGCGCGAGCTGCAACATGCCATTGAAAAGGCTGTGATTTTAAGTGATTCAGCAATGCTGCAACCGTCCGATTTCCTGTTTCGCAGTTCCGATTCTGTTTCTGATATTCAATCGAATTGTACGCTCGAAGAAATGGAACAGAAGTTAATAGCCGAGGCTATTTCAACGTGTGAAGGGAATATGACTTCGGTAGCCAATCAATTGGGGATTACTCGTCAAACATTGTACAATAAAATTAAACGTTATGGCCTTTAAGCACTACAACCGTTTGCTCGTAATCCGTTTGGTGGTGATTGTTGGATTGGCCTTTGCAATTGGGTGTTTGGTGATGATGGGTAAATCTCTGTTTTTCATCATTTTTTTAAGTTCGGTTGAAGTGATTTTGGTAGCCGAATTCGTTAATTTTTTGAATTCTACAAACCGTCAAATCAGTTTTTTCATTCAAGCAATTAATAACGACGATACCACCTTGCGGTTCCCAATGAAAACCGGAAATGCCATTATTAATGATTTGCACAACAGCCTAAACGAACTGAACGTGATTTTGCAAAAGGCCAAGGTGAGCAATCAAATTCGCGAGCGCTATTTCAGCGAAATTTTGCAACACATCGGAACGGGTGTGTTGGTTCTCAACGAAAAAGGATTTATTACAGAGGTGAACCCGGCTGCACTCGATTTATTTGGAATTCAAAATCTCACACACATCACCCAGCTTGATCGGGTCGATCCGAAATTCAAAAATGAACTTCAACTCTTGGCCGGATCGAATAAGCAAGTTATTACCCTGCGAAAGGGCAACGACGCCATTCAAATTGTTACGCGCTGTTCGGTAATCAACTTGAAAGAAGAAGACATTAAACTCATAACCCTTCAGGATATTCGAGGCGAATTGGAGCGAAAAGAACTCGATTCGTGGGTGAAATTGATACGTGTTTTGAGTCACGAAATTATGAATTCATTGGCGCCCGTAACATCTATTGCACAGTCACTTAATTCAATATGGAAAGAGAAACTTGAAGTTCAACCCAATTGCTCCGACGATGCCATTGAAAGTACCATGAAAGGCCTCGAAGTGATTGGCGAACGTGGAGAGGGGCTTATCCGTTTTGTGCAAAGCTACCGCATGTTGACCAAAGTTCCAGTTCCGCAATTTTCGAAGGTAAGCGTTCAGAATCTGTTCGATCGACTGAGCATTTTGGTATCGCCTTTGAAAGCTGAATACAGAGTTGCCATTCAGTTTTATGCCCCAGATCCCGACTTTGAGGTTCAAATAGACGAGCAAATGATGGTTCAGGTGGTCATCAATTTGGTGAAAAACAGTGTCGAGGCATTGCAAGGTTGTGAAAGCCCCAAAATTGAAATTCATGCAAATAAGCTTCCGGGCGACAAGGTAGAAATTTTGGTGAGCGACAATGGACCAGGTGTTCCTGAGGAGATTTTAGAAGAAATATTTGTTCCCTTTTTCACCACAAAAGCCACCGGTACTGGAA
This sequence comes from Bacteroidales bacterium, assembly GCA_012719495.1. Taxonomy (GTDB): domain Bacteria; phylum Bacteroidota; class Bacteroidia; order Bacteroidales; family Prolixibacteraceae; genus CAYMTR01. Next base: position 58,961 of record JAAYAG010000087.1, on the reverse strand, counting down.
TTGGGCTCAGTCATTCGCGCCAAATTATGCGGGCACATGGTGGCAGTATCGGGTGCAATTCTGAACCTGGAAAAACAGTGTTTCGGCTGGTTTGGTAAAAACAGGTAAAGAGTTTATATTAAAAACCCTTTATACGTTGAATCGTTCATATTTATTCGTACCGCAGACTTTCTACCGGGTTGTGACGTGCCGTGCGAGCATAGTTCACTGCTGCAATAATGGCAATCGATACAAGGATGAACAAGCAACATAGTGCAAATAAAGCCCAGTGAAGCGTTATCTTTGATTCAAAGTTTTGCATCCATTTGGTGGCCGTAATCCATGCAAATACTAATCCGATGAGAATAGCCGGGAGGGCAATGTAAGCCAAATCGAGCACAAAAGCCCAAATAATGTTGCCCAGTGTGGCGCCATTGATCCTCCTGATTGCCAATTCTTTCCTGCGACGAGTCGCTTCATTGGTTGTGTAGCCCAGAAGTCCAATGACTGTTATCAACAGGATCACCACATTGCCGGCCATCATGGTTTTTCGGAATCCGTTTTCCGATTGGTAGTTCAGCTTCTGCTCTTGCTCCAGGCTTTTAACAATTGCATCTTTATGTGGTGAAAATTGATTGAAGGTGTCTGTGATTTTTTTCAACATGCCTTGTTGGTATTTTTCGTCCACTTTTACCAATACATAAAATGAATTAGAAGGATTCTCTGCTTTAAGTTGTTCAAACTTCTCTTTTGAATGATAGTGGAAAATGGCAGGTCTCAAATCGGGATTGGTTATGGACTTAATGATGAAATCGGGGAAAATACCACGAATGGTCGACATGCCATGTTGGCTGATATCTATCTGCTGGCCTACCACTTGATTCCAACCATTGATTAACCGTAGTTTGGCTGCACCCTTTTCGCTGATCAGAAGGTCGTTGTCTACTGAATTCTTTCTCGAAAACGTTTCACCTTCGCTTACTGGTATCCCTAAAATCGACAGATAATTTTCATCGATCCAATAGAGATCGGCGATGTTGAACAAATCCTTTTCCCCGTCGGGCGATTTCACATTGTTGCCCGAAGCCCATTCTGTTGGCATGCAATATCCCAATCCCACATTTTCGACCCTTGGCATCGATTTCAGTTCATCCAAAAGAATGGAAACTCTGTTGCCCTCGATTCCGCTGGTTGAGCCATAATAAACACCCTGGGTTTGGTATCCATGGTCTGTAGTCAGCGCTTTGTTGTATTGCATGCTCACCACAATCAGCATGGTTAAAATGAATGTAGCTCCAACGAATTGAACCGAAAGGAGTGCCAGTTTCCATTTATTCTTTTTTTGTCGATAGTTGTTGAATGCTGTAGCAACGGGGATGCGTGCAAAGAAACGACCAGGAAAGTAGCTTGTAGCAAATATTAGGACGACAACCAACACCATCAATGTCCCAACAACCGAAGCCGTAAGTGTCGATGATAATTTATGCCCCAATTGTGCTTCGGCTATGGGTTTGAGCAGCCAGATGGTGATAATGGCTCCTACAAACGAAATCACAAACAGTAAAACGGTTTCAGAAAAAATGAGTTGTAACAAGTTGTGCGATTGTGCTCCACAGGTTTTATGAATGGCCGAACTCTTAGCGCGTTTGATTAAGGCACTTAAGGTTAGAAGTGTGTAATTCAACAGTGAAACGAACAAAACGGCAAATGCAATGGTGGCCAAAATAAGGGCCATGTCTTTGATGCCGTCGGAGTACAATTTTTGAATCGGCTTAAAAGAATATTTCAAAATTTCGCCTCCTTGTTGTTTTTCCAGATTTTCAATGTCCTGATTTTTAACTTGCATGGCGCGTACGGCAGGAGCAAGGCTTTTAGGCGATACGCCCGGAGCCAGTTTCACTGCAGCATAATAGCGGTCGTTGCCCAACCAGTTTTGCGATCCATCCCAAGAGAAAAAGCGAGGGGTGGAAGTCATCGATATGATTACATCGTACTTGTAGTTTGTATTCTCGGGCAAGGCTTTGAAAATGCCCGAAATGGTGAGTTTTTTCTCAGGATATTCTTTTAATTCGATGACTTTCCCAATCACATTTCCACCAATGGCCTCGGCAATGGTCGATGATACCATGCAAAGCATCGGCGATTTCAATATTTCTTTTGGATTCCCGCTTATGATGGGGCGCGGAAGAACATCGAACAAGCATTCATCGGCAAGAGAAAATAGAGCTTCGTAGCTATTTTTATCTTCGGTATAGAACACCGATGGGCCAATGTTGTTCAACCGGGTTGCCGCTTCAATGCCAGGGACTTCGCTTTTTAGCCCGGGAGCAATGGCGCCGCTTACCCGCGGATAACTGGTCATCTTATCTGACGATTTGTCGGCTTTGAAGTTTTCGTGAACAACGTAAATGCTGTTTGCATCGGGATAAAAACTGTCGAAGCTGAAATAATAAAGTACTTCGGCCAACTACAGGATGCCGAATGCCAATCCGGACGTAAGAGAAATGATGCGTGTTGCCGTGTTTTCTCCTTTGCGGAACAATCGACGGAATGCTTGTTTTATACTTTTCATTTTGATTCCTTTTAGAATTTTGAATGATCCATAACTTACTCGTACCGCAAACTTTCCACGGGATTTCTTGTAGCGGCTTTCCATGTTTGATATCCAGTGCTGATTAAAACGATGAGCAGCAGGGCCAAGGCGCTGAGGGCAAATACCCATGTTTGTGCCGGCAGCTTATTGGCACTGGGCAGGGCCATGTAAGCAAACCATGCTCCGGGAAAAGCCATCACAATAGCTGAAATTACCAGAATGTAGTATTCGCTGTTTAGTAGGTTGAAAATGCCCAGCACTGTGCTGCCGTTGATTTTACGGATTCCAATTTCCTTGGTGCGCCGTGCAACAGAGAATGAAACCAAACCAAACATGCCCAAAATTGCAAGCAGCACGTTCAATACGGTAAAAAACACGAGCGATTTGTTGATTGAGTGATATATACGATAGCTGTTTTCGTTGTTGAACGCCATTTTGAAATCGGTTATTTCGAAGGCATCGTTGGGAAATGCCGTAGTTAATTCATTGGAAATAATTGTTTTTGCGGTCTGAACGTCCGATTCGTTAACCCTGAATGCAAAGGTCCAGTTTCCCAGAATGGAATTGGGAGCCAAGGTCATCAATGTGGGTTCAATAGGGTTGTGCATGTCGTGGTAAACAAAATCGCGAACCACACCTACAACGATCAAGCGGTTGTTGTTCACGCGCTTGCCAATGGGGTTGTCCCATCCAAAATAGCGTACAGCTGTCTCGTTGATCACACAATTGTTGCTCTCGTCTCCAAAATCTGTCGACAAGTTGCGGCCTGCAGTAATTTGGGCATCCAGCAACGATAGGTAATTAGCGCTCACCTGATTGAATCGGCAAATCACTTCCTCATCCGGGTTTCCGCCCTCCCAATTCGTCATTCCGCCACCTTGGCCCACAAAGGGGAAATTCTTCGAAATGGAAACATCTGCAATCTCGGGATGCTGTAAAAGCCGGTCTCTAAACTGGTCGAATTGCACCTTGTTTTCCGAGATGTTTATCGTCGAATAGAGCAAGCCTTCTTGGTTAAACCCCAAGTCTTTGTTCGAAATGTGCTTGATTTGCATCGAGAACGAGGCCGTTAAAATAATCAGGAATAGCGAAATGGTAAATTGAAAGGTCACCAAGGCTTTTTTTAGCCCCAGTTGGTTGCGTTGACCCGAGAAGAAGTTCCCTTTAAACAGGGTCACAATTTTGTTCGAGGCCATAAACAGCGCAGGATACAAGCCCGAAAGCAAGCCCGTTACCAAGGCTACTGCAATCAATATTAACACCAGGCTCCAATCGTTTACACAATGAAACGAGATGTGCTTGTCCACTACGTTGTTGAAAATCGGAAGGATCAATTTGCTGAACGCCAGAGCCAAAGTCAAAGCTACAAGTGATATGCCAATGGTTTCGGTCAAGAACTGAATAACAACACTGTGTTTGCGGCTTCCAACCACTTTTTTGATGGCCACTTCTTTGCCGCGCATCGAGGTTTGGGCTAGCGAAAGGTTGATATAGTTGAAGCCCGACATCATTAAAATGAAAATCCCAATGAGACCAAATAGTTTCAATATAATGCGATAGTCGCTCCTGTCGTTAAAGTTGAGGTACACTTTCGAAAGGGGGCACAATTGCAGTTCTTCGTATTTAAGCTCTTCGTAATTGTTGAACAGGTATTTGATTTTCGATTCGGCCACTTGTTTCGAAGCCCCGGGCTTTAGCAGGGCGTAGTTCATGCAATCGCCCGACCACAAGTCCGATCGATTGATTTTTTGCATGGGCTTTAAGGTTGAAAAGGAGATAATAAAGTCAGGTCTCAGGCTTGAATTGAAGGGCAAATCGGTATACACGCCCGTTACGGTCAGCGGGTATTTCTTCTCGAAGGTGATGGTTTGCCCCACTACATTGGTTTTATTGAAAAGTTTTTGCGCCAATGATTCAGAAATGGCCACCGAATAGGGCTGTTCCAAAGCCGTTTTCGTGTTTCCTTCAATAAAATGGTAGGTGAAAATATCGAAAAAGTAGTTGTCGGCGTGGATGCCCTCTTTTTCGTGGATCATTTGTTCGGAATTTGTAGAAAGGAAGGCCGAATTGATCTCGCGAATAACGGTTATTTTTTCAAATTCAGGAAATTTCCCTTCGATTAGTTCTGCTGTTACAGCCCGTGTATGCGGCGAAATGTCATTCCCGGCAACCACCTGGGTAGCATTGGTCATTTGTCGTTGTATGCGGTAGATCCGGTCGTAGTTCTCATGGCTTTTGTCCCAGCTTGTTTCGTGCTGAATGTATAGCGCAATGAGAGTAAAGGCAACAAAACCAATGGTAAGGCCCACAAGGTTTGTGATAGAATACACCTTGCTTTTCAGTAGTTTTCGAAACGACAATTTAATAAAAATTGAATTCATGGCTATATTGTAAACTTCATTTGTTATTTTCTATTTCAATGCACAAATCTTCAACTCTGGCTTTTTTTGTTTTTCTTTTTTGGAACTTATTCATATCTCAACGCTTCCACCGGGTTCCGTGTTGCCGCTTTCCACGATTGAAACGAAACAGTCAGCAATGCAATTCCCAAGGCCAGCAACCCTGCAAGTGCAAAAATCCACCAGCTTAGTTCGGTTTTGTAGGCAAAGTTTTCGAGCCATTTGTGCATGGCGTAGTAAGCAATGGGTGTGGCAATTACAAAAGCAATAAGCACCGATTTAATAAAATTCATATTCAGCATTGCCATAATATTACTGGTTTCTGCACCATTTATTTTGCGGATGCCAATTTCTTTGGTACGGGCAACCGATACATGCCAAACCATTGAAAACAAACTTAAAATTCCCAGTGCAATAGCCATAATTGCAAATACCTTTAATGCGCGTTCAATCGAATCTTCTTCGGTGAACTGCTTGTTAAAGTGATCATCGAGCCAGAAATAATTAAATGAAAAATTGGGGAAGGTTTTCATAAACCGCTCTTTTACATCAGCAAGCAATACCGCTTTATCAATATTCGGATTTAAGGTTAACGTATAGCGCCCAACCATAATGCTATGGGTCCAATCCAGCAGGATAACAGGGCCGGGTATTTCTTTAACCGAAGTAAAATTGAAATCCTTACATACTCCTGCAACACGTGTTTCCGTATTATCCAAACCGCTTTCGTCTGCAAGAATCAGATTGCGGCCAATTACTTCTTCAGGGGCAGAATAACCCAGCTGAAGCAGGCAGGTTTCGTTTAAAATACACCCTTTTTCAATTTTTTCTGATGTGTTCCAGCCTGTGTCGAAAAAGCTTTCACCAGCAATTACCTGGAGGTTATAAGCATTTACAAAATTACGGTTTGCAAGGAATACAGCCGTTTTTACCGATTTCTCATTTTGCCCGTCAGAAACGCTGAAATTGAATGAAGGAACATCACCAGGGACATTATTGGAAATGGACAAACTTTTTACCGCCGGAAGTTCAGAAAGTTCCTGTTCAAAAGCGTCAAGATTTACAAACCGTTGACTGTTGCGCCAAAGATTCGCAGGTGATTTAATTACAAGTTTATTGGTTATATCAATTCCGTTGTCACGCGACTTTAAATATCCTAATTGCTTTTGAATACCAATTATTGAAGTCAGTAAAAACACGATAATCACAAATTGAACGATCGTCAATAGCTGTCTGTGCGAATATCCTGTAGCGTAATTCATCTTCTGTCGTGATAATAACGAAAGTGACTTATGGTGATAAACAGAAATTAAAATGATTGCCGGATTAAGTATGATACTGACCATGAGAACCAATATAAATCCTGTCCAAAACCTGCCTGGCAAGTTAACCGGATTCATTTCAGGCAATATCGAGAAAAGAGTGCCTTTTAAAACAGAATAAGTAGCCACAAAAAGTGCAACAGCCGTCAAATGAATAAAGACAGATTCTGCCAGAAAAATCTGAAACAAAGCGCCGGGTTTTGCCCCAAAAACCTTTCGGATACCATATTGTACCGAGTTCTTAACGATACGTGTGTGTGTGAAATAAATGTAGTTGAACCCTGAAATCGCCAAAATGTAAATACTGATGAGCTTTAAAATAGAAAGGTAATCTCCACGTACATTGGGCTCTATCTCATTTTTTAAATGCGACTGGGTATGAATGCTTGTCAGAGGTTGCAGCTCAAATGTATAACTGCTTCGCGAATCTTTCATTTCGCCGTGATTATTTTTTAGTGTAAGTTGCGACATCGCGTTTTCAATTTTACCTAAATCTGCCTCAGGGCCCAGTTTCAGATAAGTGTAAAAAGCAAATTCTCCCCAGTTTTCTTTTAATGGCGGGGGTAGGCGCATATTATCATGAAACGACAGCAGAAAATCGGCGTGAAAATGCGAGTTTGCGGGTAAATCCTTGTAAACTGCCTCAATTTCGATTTGTCCTCCCGGGTATTGTAAAATGCTTTTACCAACCGGATTTTCATCGGAAAAATACTTTCTGGCAAAGCTTTCCGATATAATTGCAGTATAAGGACGTGTAAGTAAACTTTGCAAATTGCCCTGCAGAGGCTGAACATTGAATAATTTCAGAAAACTGTTTGAACAATGAAATGCATTGTCATTAGTAAAAGCTTCGTCCCCGATTTTAAAATGATTTTCAACAACACCGCAAAGGTAGCCAGTTGCTTCAACCTCCGGTAATTCTTTTTCCAGGGTTTCGCCTAAAGCCCGCTGACAACGGGGCTGGCTGACAGTCAAAACATTGTCGGTGTAAGCCGATGAAACAACGCGGTAAATTTGCCGGTAACCAGGCACGTGGCTGTCGAAAGAGTGGTGATAATTCACACGTGCAGAAATTAAAAGATAGCTTGTCAATCCAACAAACAGCGAAAAAATCAGAAATACACTTGTCCTTCTGTTTTTATTTATCAATCGAATTGTTTGTTTTAATATGTACATTTTTATTCATTTAATATTATCACTTCAATTCTCTTCTAAAAATCCGCATTCAAAAAGAGACCTGCCTATTCATACCTCAGCGCTTCCACCGGATTTCTTGTTGCCGCTTTCCACGATTGAAACGAAACAGTTAGCAATGCAATTCCCATTGCCAGCAAACCAGCCAACGCAAAAATCCACCAGCTCAGTTCGGTTTTGTAGGCAAAGTTTTCGAGCCATTTATTCATGGCGAAGTAGGCAATGGGCGTAGCAATTACAAAAGCAATGGCAACCCATTTCACAAAGTCGCGGTTCAGCAGAGCCATTACTTCTGAGATGCGGGCACCGTTGATTTTGCGGATGCCGATTTCTTTCACCCGGTTCAGGCAAATCATAAAAATGTGACCCAGGATACCCATGCAGGTCAGTACAATAGCTATAAGCGAAAAGAAGGTGATTGAACTGGCCAGCTTCTCTTCCTTCTCATACATGGATTGGAAAAGATCGTCGTAAAAAATAAAACTAAAAGGTTCGTGTGGTGAAATGGATTTCCATATTTGTTTAATCTGCCCGATATCCTGCCCGATATTCCCAGAGGCAAGCCGTACCGAAAGCACATTGCTGTAAGAGCCCCCATCAAAAAGCAAAGCCAAAGGCTCAACGGTGCTGTGGTACGATTCGAATTTGAAGTCATTCAGGATGCCAATTACTTCGTAGCCACCTTCCACTCCGTTATTGAATCTTTTTCCCTCGAAACTGTCCCAGCCAAATTGTTTTAGGGCCTCTTCATTAATCAGACAAGACTTATTTAGATCGCCATCCAGAAATTTTCGTCCTTCAAGCAGCTCAATTCCCATCGTTTCAAGATAATTATCCCCCACCAGTATGCAGTTGATATCAAAACTATTCTCTCCTGTATTGCTGCCATATCGGTTGTTAATCATTCCTGGACAACCAGAACTCAACGAAGTCCCCTTAACAAACGGAAGTTTGGCGATTTCTTGCCTCATGGTGTTTGTTTGTTGAAATTCGTAGGGGAGGTCAATCCTTACCAACAGTTCGCGATCGAAACCCAAATCGGAGTGCTTTACATAGCTAAGTTGTTTGAAAATAATCAATACCACCGCAATCAGGGCAATCGAAACTGTAAGCTGGAAGGTTAACATGGCTTGTTTTCCGAATTGCCGCCTGTTATGTTTTCCCTTGAACCCTGATAGGAATTCGGTAATTTTAAACTTCGACAAGATGTACATCGGTGCTAAACTATTGATACAAATTACAACTGACACTGCGGCCAAAAAGAAAGGAGCAACAGAAATCCAGTTGTGCCAGGTAACATGAAGCACTTTCCCGAAAAGACTTTCAGAATAGGGCATAACCAACACAGCGATAACAACAGAAAGGAGAAAAGAGATGAGAATGCCGAATGTGACTTCGGTGAATATATAGCTGACTAAATTTTTCCAGTCGGCACCATTGGTTTTGTTGATACCGATTTCCTTCAGTTTGGCATATTGCATCGAAATGGAGTAGCTTAGGTAGTTGATGCTCGAAAGGAGCAGGATGAGCGCGGCAATAGCGATGAAGATTTTCAATAGTGCGGGGTTCCCTTTGGCATGGCTGCTTTTCATGGTGAGCTCCGAAAGGTAAATATCGTCAAGGCTTTGCAGTGCCAAACTGTCAACATCAAGCGATTTAAGCGTAGAGGAATTGTTCAACTCATTGGCAAAAGTGCTGGGTTTTGCCCCACTTTTAAGCATTACAAAAAGGTTGGTAGGGTTGTAACATTTGCCATTGTTACAGGTTGTTGACATCCGGAATTCCTCATTCTCGCTGTTAAGGATAACATCAGCCTGGAAACTGGAATTTGGGGGAAGTTCGTTGAAGATTCCGGTGACAGTGCCTGAAAAAAAGTTGTTCACGTTAATCTGTTGTCCTAGCGGGTTTTGTGTTCCGAAAAGTTTTTTGGCTATTGCTCGTGAAATGACAACAGACTCTTTCCCGTCGAACGGATTACTGGCTAAAGTTTCAACCATTTCAACCGAAAATATTGAAAAGAAATTATTGGTAGTGGTCAGTAGGTGCTTAATTTCTGTAAACGCATGTGTTTGTTCATTTTTAACAGTCATTTTCCATACGTTATACTCAAGCGGGCAGGCATTTTCAACCGAAGCAAAATCAGTTGCAAGGACAGGGAATAAATCCCAGTTCAGGTTGCACCGGTTCTTTTTGGCATCGTAGAGCCTGTATAGTTGTTTGTGGTTTGCAAAATCTTTATTTACACTGGTTTCGTTGTTGTAGAACAGTCCAATAAGGATAACGGTCGCAAACCCTAATGCAAAACCTCCGATTATTAGAGACGAATAAACCTTGTTTTTAATCAGGTTTCGGATGACTAATTTTAAATTGAACCATTTCATTGTTAATCGTTTTAAATTGTTGTTTTATTCGTATCTCAGTGCTTCTATCCCGATTGCTTTTTCTGTGACCAGATTGGCTTCGTTATCGGGATTTCGTCACTCATACCTGAGTGCCTCCACCGGATTTCTGGTTGCAGCTCGCCAGCTTTGCCAGCTTACTGTGAGTAATGCTATTCCCAATGCCAGCAAACCTGCCAGAGCAAAAATCCACCAACTCAGTGTGGTTTTGTAGGCAAAACTTTCGAGCCATTTGTTCATGGCATACAAGGCAACTGGTGTCGCAATCACAAAGGCAATAGCTACCCATTTCAAAAAGTCTTTATTTAGCAGGAAAAGAATTTCAGAAATTTTGGCTCCGTTTACTTTGTGAAGTCCTATTTCTTTTTTGCGATTTTGAGTTGAATAGCTAGCAAGAGCAAATATTCCAAGTGATGATATCAGTCTTGCGAAAATTGCGAAATAACCCACTATTTTGGCAGTACGTTCTTCTTTTTGGTAGGCTTCATTTAAAGCATCATCAATGAAATTCAGCATTAATGGTTCAGACGGGGCTAGATCTTTAAAAATGGTTTTTGCCTGTGCTACTATCGAACTTAAATTTTCACCTGAGCCTCTTATCAATACGTATGGAGCCCAATTCACATCTGATACCATGAATAAAGTGGGACGGGGTTTTTGGTATAGTGACCTGAAATTCATGTCTTCAACCACTTCGCTTACCTTTATCATGTTATCGAATAATTTGAATTCGGAATACGGGGGTGTAAGTTCCAGTTCATTAACCGCTGTTTGATTTAAAAGCACTGCAAATTTCTGGTTCTGATTAGCATTGTCAGTAACTGAAATTCTTTTTTCCAAGGTGATGCCAAGTGCCGAAAAGAAAGCTGTATCGACCCTGAACTCATCGAAACTCAAAGGTTTTTCGTTATAAACAAAGGATTGATTGTTGATGGGGCCTCCTGGAAAATCGCTGCAAAAAGAAACTGCCTTCACCCCTGGGATTTTTAATAACTCATTTCTGAACGCATTTTTTTGCTTATTGGTTTCACTGTTCATTTTTATGTAAAATGTATGATCTTTATCGAATCCGAGATCGTAATTTTTCATGTAATTCGTTTGCTTGATAATGAGTATAACCAATATAATCAATGCGATGGAAACAGTATACTGAAAAACAACCATAGCTTTTTGACTGAAATTACTTTTAAGCCGAGGCGGAACACCCTTTACAATTTCAACAGGTTTATATCCTGAAAGAATTAGCGCAGGAACTAAACCTGCAATGAACCCGATGGCAAAAACAATAACTATGCTACGGAGTATAAAACCATTATTGAACACAACGGAAAAGGTAAAGCTTGTGCTAACCAAATGATTGAAGCTTGGTAAAACAATGATTGTAAGCAAAATGGCTATCGAAGTTGAAATTAGGCTGACAATGATTGATTCTACTAAGAATTGGTTGATGATATTCCGGCGAAATGAGCCGATAATCTTTTTTATACCTACTTCCCTGGCTCTGTTAACCGATTGGGTAATGCTTAAATTAATGTAATTGATGGCTGCAATTATTACAATGGCTAAAGCAATAACTGAAAGAATACTAAGGAATTTTTTATTGCCTTGCCGCGTCCCAATGTACGAGAGGCTCGACCGGTTAAAGTAAACCTCTTCGAGCGGCATAAATGAAATTTTGTGGTTTCTGTCGTTCTGAAAAACCCAATAAAAATCTTTTGATTTTTTAAGAAGTTCGTCTTCTTTTGCTTTTATGTTGCTGTTTTTATGTGCCATTACATATAGCCCGAATGAACTGTTCCCATAATCTTGCAGAAAATATTTAGACGAGTTTTCGTCTTTCATTCCCCATATTGCAGGCAACATCGTAAAATTGAAGATCATATTGGGCTTAGCAAAATGGGTGTCGTCTTTAAAATCTTTGAAGATGCCAGAAACAGTAAACTGACTCCCGCTAAATTCGATGCTCTCCCCGATGGGATTTTTGTCTCGAAAAACTATTTTGGCAAAGCTTTCTGATAATACAACATTTTCTTTGGCTGACAACAATTGATGGGAATCTCCAACTACTAAGGGATATGAAAACATCGTAAAGAAAGCCGAATCGACCAAAAGGCAATTACCGCTTTCGAGTTTCAAATCTTTATAGCTAACGGTTCCATTCTGAGAGAAAACCCTGGTGTAACTTTCTGCTTCTGAGATATTGTCTAAAATATATTGTCCGTATGGAGGTGCGAATGTTTCAATATTGTCACCATGTACCCGATATATCCTCGCCTTGTTTTCATGAAATGAATCGACCGAAGTCTCATTTGAAACATAAGCGGATAATACTAACACAAAGGTCACGGCAATGGCCAACCCGAAAATATTAATTATCGAATGGAGTTTATTTCTCCTCAGATTTCGAAACATAAGTTTAAATTGTGCCCAATACATATTCGTGTTTTTTAGTTATTGTTTATTCATACCTGAGTGCCTCCACCGGATTTCTGGTTGCAGCTCGCCAGCTTTGCCAGCTCACTGTCAGCAGCGCAATTCCCAATGCCAGCAAGCCTGCTAATGCGAAAATCCACCAGCTTAGTTCTGATTTATAGGCAAAGTTTTCAAGCCATTTATTCATGGCAAAAGCTGAAATAGGGACTGCTATTACAAAAGCAATCAATATCCCAAATGCAAAGTCCTTGTTGAGCAAAACCAGTATTTCCGAAATTCGTGCTCCGTTCACTTTTCGAATGCCGATCTCTTTTACCCTTTTTCTGGTTGCGTTCGATGCCAATCCCAACAATCCAATAATTGCCAGCAAAATCGACAACAGGGTGTACGCCGAAAAGAGACCTGCCAGTTTTTCGTCCGATTTCATTTGAAGTCGATAGGTTTCCTGGGTAAACCTGAAATCGAAAGGATCGGCAGGATAAAATGTTTCCCACTTTTTACGAAATGCCGCGAAAGCATTGTTCCCTGATTTTTGATCGAATGCTACAGAAACATAGCCAATATCGTATTTCCATTTAAGATCGTTAATAATCAGCAATGGTTCAATCATTTTTCGGGGCGATTCATGGTGAAAATCCTCAACTACACCGCAAACCTGATAGTTTACCTTGTCGATGTTGATATAATCGTGAAGACTTACATTAACAAATTTACCCACGGCATTTTCGGGCAATCCCAACCCAAGCTTTTCGCATGCTTCGTGGTTCAATACCAGAAGTTTGTTCTCGGGTTTATCCTCTTCAGAAAATAATCTACCGGCCAATAATTTGGGTTGATATACCTCGTCGAAATGGTTTTCAACTGTAAGCACCCCATAGCTTATGCCAGCTTTATCGGGTGCATCGGAAGCAAAAATCTGGTTGCTGTGAAAACTGATTGCGTTACCAGGGATACTCGATGTAAGTGTTGAACTTCGAACACCGGGCATTCGATTTACTTCGTTCATAAAAGCCCTTAGTTTTTCTGTCGATCCTGGTTTTTTCAGGTCGCTCATTGGGATATAGGAATATGCTGTTTGGTTGATGGTAAGCCCAAGGTCTTTGTTCTTCATGAAATCGACCTGCCTAACAATCACCGTTGTTGCAATAATTAGCGCAATGGACGCTGCAAACTGAAAAACAGTTAATGAACGTCGAAGCCCAAATCCGTCGTTTTTTTGCACAAAATTCTTAGAAAGCAGAAGATTTGGCTTTCGTGGCAACAAGATTAGTGCAGGATAAAGACCGCTTAAAACAGACCCAACTGCGAAAAGCGAAATAAACAGCACAATACTCGGCACATCAATGGGGATAAGGTGCTTCAAATCGAGAAAGTTGCTTAATGCATTTCTTAATGCAACAAAAACCGCAAATGCCATGAGCATGCTTATGGCATTAACCACGAACGATTGAAGTAAAATTTGTAGTGTAAGCTCTGACCGCTTTGCCCCTATAACCTTTTTCATCCCAATTTCCTTCGACCTCTCTACGCTTTGTGTTATCTGGAAATTGATGAAGATAATCCAACTCATGAGCAAAGCCATGATAGCAATTACCCAAAGTGCGGCAATGGTTTTGCTGTCGATAGTGGGCGATGTTTCGTGGGCCAATGTTGGTCCGGTGTGGATGTCAGAAACTGGTTGCATCACAAATTCAGACTTAACACCTGAAGAAATCAAGTGCGAGGTATATTTCTTGTAAATATTTCCAAATGCAGCATTTACCTTTTCGGGCGATGTGCCTTTTTTAAGCTTAACGTAGGTATATGCGTCGGGGTTGGTCCACAACCAAGCCGATGAAGGATTTGGCAACGAAGAGCGCACGTTCGGGTCGTTTCGTAACGTTGAAGTGGTGTAATCGAAATGGCTCATGTAATAGAAAAGTTGGTTGCAAGTTCCAACCATATCGACCTTTAGGTGGCTTTCCGTTGAGAAATCGGCAAAAACACCCGATACCTCAAACTCCCATCCTTCATTGATCTTAAAAGTTTTCCCCAAAGGGTTATCGGTGCCAAACAAAACTTTTGCAGCAGATTCAGAAATTACCATCGATCTGATTGTAGGGAACGGTTCTTTTGCATTCCCATATGAAAATTTGCAATCGAAAACCCTGAAAACGGAAGGGTCGCTCCAAAAGAAGTGAACATCGGTCATATTCCGTTCGGGGGTATAAGCCATTATCTTATCTTCCCAAAGGCTTGTTGACGATTCAATTTCAGGAATTTCATCGGCCATTACCCAACCTAATCCGGGATAATTCCCTGCAGTTTTCAAAACTGTTCCATCGGGATTGCTCTTGTTCAATGTAATGCGGTACATTTGGTTGGCATCGGGCCAAAAACGGTCGAATCCTTTCTCGTATTTAATGTAGTAGAATATCAGCATAAAGGAAGCCATCCCGAAAGTTAAAACAAGGATGCTCAAAAGGTTGGCAGTCTTTTGTTTCCTGATGTTCCTGAAAATGATTTTTAGATTAGTTGTGTTCATAGTTTATACGTTTTTATTCATACCGCAATGCCTCCACCGGATTTCTCCTCGCCGTCCTCCAGCTTTGCCAGCTAACCGTTAGCAGTGCAATCCCCAGTGCCATCAACCCCGCCAGTGCGAAGATCCACCAACTCAGTTCGGTTTTATAGGCAAAGCTTTCGAGCCATTTGTGCATGGCGTACCAGGCAATGGGCGTTGCAATTATAAAAGCAATAGCGACCCATTTTACAAAGTCTATATTAAGCATCGAGAGTATCTCTGAGGCCCTTGCCCCGTTAATTTTACGGATGCCTATTTCTTTGGTCTTGTTTTCTGAAAGAAAGAGACTAATCCCTAATAATCCCAAAAAGAGGATAGCAAGAATAATCATTGACAGCAATGTCAACAATTGCATTAATACCTGTTCTTTATGATACCATGCTTCAAAATCGAAATTAAATGTCTGATAGCCCAAATAGGACTTTTTACCAATCTTTATAAAGAAATTATCAGCCATTTTATTGAACTCATCCACCTGTCCCTCATTAACAGATACTACAATAGATGGCATATAGTTCATGCCATAGCCAATAATAAGTGGTGTGACAGAATTATAAAATGGGGTATTTTTTACATCTCCAATAATTCCAGTTATTCGTCCTTTATTCGTTCCGTTATGGTTTATCGAAATCATGGTTCCCAATGGATCTTTTAAACCTGATTTTTTCACAAATTCTTCATTGACCAAAATATCCAGCACATCATTATCTCTGGGGTAAGAATATGCCGAAGCAACCGGCGGTAATTTGGCTCCATCAATGTTTTTACCCGAAAGCAATTTGATGTTGTAGGTGCTGATGTAGTTGTTGTCTCCCCATATACACTGAGCTTTAACAACTTCTCGGCTTTTCTCAACGGTAACTTCATGTAAATAGGGTGTATTGTTAAAAAGTGTATGGCCAAGTGACACATTTTTAACCATAGGATAGTTGGAGCATTCCTCCATAAAGCGTTGTCTGTCAAAATCATTGTTTAAAGTCACGGTTACCGTGTTTTTAAGATCAAAACCCAAATCCTGGTTGCGTATAAAATTCATTTGTCGGTTAATAACGATCACACTGGAAACGATTACAATAAAAATGAGCAATTGAAATTCAATAAGGTATCGAAAGTGTGGTTTTCGGGTTTTAAAGCTAGCCAGCTGTGCATTAGGGTTTTTCCGTTGGAACAATAAAACATATTGCAAATACCCGCTCAAAACACCCATTGCGATTAAAAACAGCAGAAACAATACAATAAGTTTAGGATCAGAACTGGAAAAAAGCGTGTACCGGTAATTCGAAAAATTAGCAACAAGCTGATGAACAACAGGAAGCAGGAATAAAGCCACAATGAAGGTGATCAGTGAATAAAAAACCGATTCAGAGGCGTACTTCATTTTTAACCAGCCAGAACTGCTGCCCAATATGGTTCTGATCTGATTTTGTTTTTGGTTTTTAAGGCTAATGCCCAAATTTAGAATCAAATAATTCATAAATGTTACCAGCAGTAGGACAAAGCCGATGCCAGTTAAAACCCATACAAGCACATAATCTCCTTTAGGAAGTTTGTCGGTAACATCCGATGATTTTAAATAGAGGTCGGTTAACTTTTGCAGGTAATACCTGTTCCGATCATCAGGTTCACTGCGTCCTGTTAATTCATTGTATTTTCGATTGTAGGTGGCAGAAAAATCCTGCGCCATTTTTTGTGGGTCAATACAGTTAGGAATGTACAAAAATAATTGTGGAAAAGAGGAAAAATACTGATCTTCATATTCTTCCGCCATCTTTTTTATATCAGCAATCAGATGGGGTTGTAAAGTCGATTCTTCGGGATAATTTTCAAGTACACCAACAATCGTATATTCCTTTTTTTCTTCTACCCCAGGATATTCAGAAGTAATCGTTTTACCAATTACGTCAATGGTATTGAAATATTGTTTGGCCGTTGGCTGGTCAATAATAATTGTGTTGGGCTGTTTGAATAATGAATTGAGATCGCCTGTCTGCAATTTAAAATCAAAAATGGAGAAAAAGGAACGATCGGTAAAACTGATCTTCTGATCTGTATATTCTTTGTTGTCAACAGTTAAGTTATATCCTTCAAGATCGTTAAACCTCGCGTATTCTTCAATTTCAGGATGATTGTTTTGAAGTAGTTTTCCCAAAGGGTATTCTGTCTGAGAATACCTGACCGGAGCGTCCTGCACGTTGTGTAACAGCCTGTAGATATCTTTATGCTTGCTATGAAAACGGTCAGCGCTAAATTCTTTTGCAACAAATAAGGTAATGAACAAAACCGCTACAATCCCAATTGAAAAACTGAGAATGTTGATCAGGAACAACCTTGGATTGTTTCTGATGTTGCGCAGATATAAGGCTAAAAATCGGATCATATATCATCTGTTTTAAATATTTTCAAGTCTTTATTTTTGGCAGTTCCCAGCCCCCCCCTTAGGGGCAGGGTGTTTATTCATACCTCAAACTTTCCACCGGGTTCCTTATAGCCGCTCGCCAGCTTTGCCAGCTCACTGTCAGCAGCGCAATTCCCATTGCCATTAATCCGGCCAATGCAAATATCCACCAACTGAGCTCGGTTTTGCAAGCAAAACTTTCCAGCCACTTGTTCATGAAGTACCAGGCAATGGGCGTTGCAATTATAAAAGCAATAGCGACCCATTTCACAAAGTCTTTGTTCAGCATGGCCAGTACCTCCGAAACTTTGGCACCATTCACCTTGCGGATGCCGACTTCCTTTATCCGCCGCTGGCAGGCAAACATCGACATGGCAAAAATGCCCAGGCAACAAATTACAATGGCACATCCGGCAAAAAGCGTAAATGTCCGCCTGAACTGAATTTCGGATTGGTAGAGGTTTTCAATCGCCTGATCGAGGAAACTAACCTCGACCGGGAAAGTTGGTGAAAGTTTGCTGGTTTCATTTTTAACGTATTGTACAAAGCTACTGAGCGATTTAAAGTTGCTTGTGGAAACCGTGACCAGACAATAGGAAACGTACGTGTCATTTTTAATGATCAGTGAACCAATAGGAATGTTGGCATGCTTATAATGAAAATCTTTCACAACTCCCACAATCTCAGAAAGCGGAGAATTTTCGCCAGAACCCATGGCTAATTTTGTCCCGACAGGATTTTCCATTTTATGCTCGCGGACAAAGGTTTCGTTCACTACCATTTTTTTTGAATCTGTAGCCAAATCATCCGAATAAAAGCGGCCTTCAACCAATTGCAAACTAAGAATCGACAGCAAATTGGCATCGCCATTGAATGTATCGAAGCCAAACTGCTTCTTTTCTCCGTTTATAACCTGGGGTCTGGACCAGTGTTCGTTTAGCTTGCCCGGAAAATACTGTGTAAATGAAACTTTGCCTGTATTTGGGTTGTCCTGAATGAGCTTTTTCAGCACATCCTTTTTCTCCATTAACTGAGGAGTGAGTTTTATACCTATCACGTTTTCTTTGTCGAACCCGAAGTTACTGCTTCCAAAATCAACTTGTTTTTGTACCAGTACCGTAAAGGCAATCAGCACAATGGCTATTGTAAATTGGGTAGTCACCAATATTCCTCTGGAAACCGACTTGGAATTTCGGGAATCAATTGACTTTTTCAGGTTATCGACTGCTTTTGACGACGAAATTCGCATAGCAGGAATCAGGCTGAAAATCAGACTTAACAAAAATACACCGCCAACCGAAACAAACAAAAACAAAGGTTTATAGAGTAATGACGCACTAAAACTGATTCCTGTAAAGTTTCTTACAAAAGGGTACAAAAGCAGAACGAACAGGATTGCCAAAAGAAGGGACAAAAGGAACAGAATAAACGCCTCGCCAAGTGCCCCTTTTAATATCGACGTTCTGTCGGCGCCAATTACTTTTAGTACAACCGTTTGCTTTATTTTTTCGGACCATTGCGACGACGAAATGTTGATGAAGTTGACCAACGCGATAATCAAAACCAGGGCTGCTACCAGCAGCAGAATCATAACCTTCGTTTTGTCGCCATGTTTCAGGTAAGTACTGCCATAAAGCCTAAATTTTGAAAAATATACCTGTTCTATCGGGTTCAGTTTCAGTAAATCGTAGTTTTCTTTATACTTGTCGTAGTCGGGGAACAACGTTGAGATTCGATTCGATACGTCATCCGCATTTGTACCTTGTTTCAAAAGCACAAACAATTGGAAATTTCGATAGTCCCATCTTTCGAATTCTTCCGGGTTGGGGTAAATGGCTTTTCTGGAAGCATTGGAGGTTATCGCGTTGAACGACAATGTGCTTTTTACCTGAGGAACTTTTATAACAGCCGAAACTGTAAGTGAATTCTTATTGTCGATTTTAACTGTTTTTCCGACGACTGATCCTTTGCCAAACAATTTATCAGCCAGAGGCTTGGTTAGCACAACGGTCATAGGGTCGTTTAGTGCCGTGGTCAAATTTCCTTCAATGGCCTCGTAGGTGAAGAGCTTAAAGAAATCGGGATCAGCGGTAATAATATCCGACGCAATCGGGTCGCGACCTTCGACCTGAAAAACAGGATTGTCCCACGGACCGCCCACTGTTACTGTCGATTCCACTTCGGGAATAGTCAGGTCGATTTGGGTTTTCAACATAGCTGGTGCATTAATCCGGCCATTCACGAGGTCGGAGTACAAATAAACCCGGTCGCCATTTTTATGCTGACTGTCGGTGGTCAGTTCGCTGTACGAGTAAACCGAGAGGATGACGACCAAAGCTAGGCTAACGGCCAGACCAACCAGATTGATCAGGTTGGTTGCCGGTTTACGGATAAAATTTCGGTAGGTTGATTTGAAAATATTTTGCATGGTTAATCTGTTTTACCCTGCCCTAATGGGGGAGTTAAGTTTTCTGTATATTGTTATTTACGTTTATTCCTTTTTTTCACTTCAATGCATGAATTTCCCAATTGTGTAGTTTTAAGCCCCCCTCAGTGGGTTGGGAGGTTATTCGTATCTCAAACTTTCCACAGGATTTCGTGTTGCTGCACGCCAGCTTTGCCAGCTTACTGTAACAACTGCAATGAGAATGGCAAAGACAATCGACAGGGCAAATATCCACACATTCAAATCGATGCGGTTGGTGTAGTTTTGCAGCCAGCGGTTCATCAGGAACCACGTTGCAGGCACGGCAAACACACTGGCTATGAGCCCCGAGAATACGAAAGGTTTCAGCAGGGTGAGAATGATCGACGACACCCTTTCGCCCAGGCATTTCCGTACACCAATCTCTTTGGTTTTTTGTTCGGTCAGGAACATGATAACTCCCAACAGACCCAAACACAATACGACCATTGCAAATGCCGAAAAGATGCCAACCAAACGTTTCAGGTTCGATTCTGTTTCTACAAGCTTCGCAAATTCATCGTCCACAAAGCCATACTTAAAGGGAAAGTTCGGCTCAATTCGTTCACAGATCTGCTTCATTGTGTGGATGGTCTGTTCATAATGATCGGTATTGGTGCGCACAATCAAATAGCGGGTTGCCCAATTGCCGATATTCGAAATGGCCATGGGGCGGCATGTTTCGGCCAGCGAATTGTATTGAATGTTTTCGATCACCCCAACCACTTGGCGATCCTGTCCGTAAGCATTCAGTGTTTTTCCTTCGAAACTCGACCAGCCAATGGCGTCAGCAAAAGCTTTGTTGATTACGATACCTTGGCGATCGCTACTGAAAAAGTTGCCTTCGAGGAGTTTGGCTTCAACGGTTGCTAAAAAGTCTTCATCGGTTTCGTAGTTTGAAACCAGCAATTTAAAGTTTGGATCTTTCCCTTCCCAGTTCCAACCTTCACCATTGCTCCCAATATTAACGGGTAAGAATTGGGTTATTGAGGCTGAAAGAACCTCGGGCGAGCGTTTGATTTCGTCCTTTAGTGTTTTTGCTTTTTCTCTTAGTTGGCCGTCGAGGGTGATATACATCAATTGTTCTTTGTTGAACCCCATGTCCATATTTTGCAAAAACATCGTTTGTTTGCTGATGATGAGCGTTGAGGTCAGCAAGGCGATCGATACTGCAAAAATGGTTACGATCAGTGCATTCCGCATAAATCCTTTGTTCTTAACCGAGTGAAAGCTCGATTTGA
Source organism: Bacteroidales bacterium (assembly GCA_012719495.1). Taxonomy (GTDB): domain Bacteria; phylum Bacteroidota; class Bacteroidia; order Bacteroidales; family Prolixibacteraceae; genus CAYMTR01. The sequence goes on along the minus strand of JAAYAG010000087.1, from coordinate 37,979 downwards.
GCGTTTCGCTTACCGAAAACGACGAAAGGAAAAATGCGGGATAGCTACCAGCCAGCAAAACTGTTAGCAAATAGATGCCTATGAAAATGCTGAACGGAATGGGCGAGAACAGCGATGTGAACAGAATTTGCTTGCCAATAAGGTTGTTGAAAAATGGCAGGCCGATGAATGCGAGCAACAGCGCAGCTGTAAAAGCCATGAAACAAACGATGGCCACATCGGAATAAATGAGGCGGATGATATTGGCACGCGTTGCCCCAATCGATTTACGAAGCCCGGTTTCCTTGGCTTGCTTGGTCGATCGGGCGGTGGTAAGGTTGATGAAGTTAAGGGTTGCGGCCAATAAAACCAATAAACCAATCAAACTGAATATTTTAACGTTGCGAATATTTTTCTCTTCGTACAAGTGCCCGTCTTCAAACCGATAGGCCCTGAGGAAGTTGGTCGATTCGGGCATTTCTTTTTGGATGCGTTTGGTAATGCCCGCCGCAATTTTGTCGAAGCTATCGGGCGATTTCAACAGGCCAAAGGTTGCAAAACTATTGTTGTACCAGGTGTCCAAAATGTTTTCCTGTTCCCATGTTTTTTTCATGATTTCGAGGGGCACAACAGCATCGAACTTTAGGAAGGTGTTGTGCGGAAGGTCTTTAATAACCCCGGCTACGGTCATGTCGATGTTGTTGTTGAAACGTACAATTTTGCCCACGGGGTTTTCATCTCCAAAGTAGCGCGAGGCAGTTGTTTGGGTCAGCACAATTTGGTTTGGATCGCCGGGAGTGCCTTTGCTGCCGTAAACAAACGGGATTGTAAAGATGTCGAACAACGAAGGGTCGGCATAGCTGGTCTTCAACATATTCTTTTGGGTGCCAAAAGCAACCAGGTGTTCGAAATATTGACCGGGCATGTAGCGGCAAACGCTTTCCACCTCGGGATACTCGTTGACCAACGAAGGGGCTACTGCGGGGGGACAACCTCCAAAGGGAACCTCTTGTTTGTCGCCTTCGAGGTAGGCATGTACCACAAAAATGCGGTCGATGTTTTCATGGAATCGGTCGTAGCTGGTTTCGTCGGTAACCCAAAAGAAAATGTAGATGACACAAACCAGTCCCACGACCAGCCCGGCTAATCCGAGCGAAGTGGCCGCTTTGTTTTTGCGCAGTTTTCGAAATGTCAATAAAATGGTTTTCATGGCTAAATTTTATTTTTTTGACTGCTTGTTTGTCTTTTGTCTCAGCTTAATTCTTGTACCTTCCGTTTTGTAAATCAATATTAAGGAAGGACAAGAATTAACTCACTAAAAACTAATCTAATCAATATAAATCTAAAGCTTTGTGTCGCTTGAAATCAATCCATCGGCAATGCGGATAATCCGTTTTCCGTAGTTGGCAAATTCTTCGTTGTGTGTAACCTGAATGATGGTAATTCCTTCTTCGTTTAATTTTTGTAATAGCTTCATGATCTCTTTTCCCTGATCGGAATGTAAGTTTCCGGTAGGTTCATCGGCCAAAAGCAGTTTTGGTTTGCCCACAATGGCACGGGCAATGCCGACCAATTGTTGTTGTCCGCCCGAGAGTTGGGCTGGGAACAAGTCTTTTTTGGCCACCATATTGAAACGGTCGAGCATATCGGCCACCATGGCTTGACGGTCGCGGCTTTTTACGCCTTTGTAAATCAATGGTGTTTCAATGTTTTCAGCCACGGTCATCTCATCAATCAGGTGAAAAGCCTGAAAAATGAAGCCCACATAGTTTCGGTGAAACTCTGTTTTCTTCTTTTCATTTAACTGATGTGCAGGCTGCTCGAGGAAAAAGTATTCGCCTTCGTTTGGCTCATCCAGCATGCCAATGATGTTGAGCAACGTCGATTTTCCGGCACCGCTGGGGCCCATAATGGATACAAATTCACCTTCTTTTATGGTAAGGTTTACATCTTTCAGTACGAATGTGCGCTGAAACTTGTTGTCGTAGTATTTGAAAATGTTTTTAAGTATAATCATAATCGTTCATTTATTTTGATGTGGTTTTACAAGCACAATGCCAAGAAGTAAATGTATTGATATTCAGTTGTCATTTAAAATATTCCACATTCAACTGTAAAAAAAATATACACTGGGTGTAAAATAAGTTGACGACAATGAAATTCATATTACCGTGAAATATTAAAAATCAAATTTAGAATTTCACGGATAAATTACTATATTTGTAATGAAAATTTAAAGCATAAGGTCATGATTGATCGAAGAATAATTGCCGACATCAACGATTCGTTGAGTTTTTTTCCAGTTGTTTCCATTGTGGGGCCTCGACAAGTGGGAAAAACCACCTTGGCCAAACAGATTATGAAACAAGTGGATAAGCCTACGCTTTATCTTGATTTGGAAATCCAGTCGGATTTGTTCAAGCTGAACGATGCCGAATTGTTCCTTTCGCAACATGCCGATCATTTGGTGGTGATTGACGAAGTACAACTAAAAAAGGAGTTGTATCCGCTTATCCGGGGCTTGGTTGATCAGCATCGGGTGCCCGCCCGTTTTTTGCTTTTAGGTTCTGCATCTCCCGAGTTAATCCGCGATTCGTCGGAATCGTTGGCCGGGCGCATTGCCTATCATCAGCTTTTCCCCATTGGCCTTACCGAAATTCCGGATACGGTTTCGCAAAACGATTTGTGGCTGAAAGGTGGTTTTCCCAATATGCTTTTTACCGATAAACCGAATCTTGCGCGCCGTTGGATGGAAAATTTCATCAGTACCTACCTGAACCGCGATTTGCTGCAATTGGGACTGAATGCTTCGCCCAAGGTAATCCGCAACTTGTGGACCATGATGGCGCACCTAAACGGACAATTGCTAAACGCCACCACCATTGGCAACTCGCTGGGAATTACAACCCCAACGGCCAAGCGTTATGTCGATTTTCTGGAAGATGCTTTTTTGTTGAAAAGCCTGCACCCGTTTCATTGGAACATCTCGAAGCGTTTGGTGAAAACTCCTAAGGTTTTCCTTACCGATACCGGTATTTTGCACCATTTGTTGGGGGTGAACGACTTTGTTTCGCTTTCGGGCAACCCCATAATTGGCAGTTCGTGGGAATCGTTCGTGTTCAATCAGGTGATGGCAGTGAAACCCGAGGAGATTGACCTTTATTTTTACCGTACCCATCACGGAGCCGAAGTCGATTTGGTTTTTGCCCGAGGATTAACGGTTGTAGCTACGGCCGAAGTTAAATATTCCAACTCGCCACAACTCTCGAAAGGTAATTATCAGGCGTTCGAAGATTTAAAATCGCCTGTTAATTATGTAATTACACCTTCGTCCGACGATTTTTTGATGAAGGAAAATATTCGGGTGTGCTCGTTTCCAGACTTTTTGAAAAGCTACTTTCAAAATTTGTAACAATTTCCTTTTGACCAAACTTAGCGTGGGTGTATAATGGGGATAATCATACTTGCTAAAACGTTGGTGCAATAATAGGAGTCGGGTTGTTCTTATATTATACCAAGTGCAATTTAAAAACAGACCAAACCACTCAGGCATAATGCCGATGAATAGAAATGTCAAGGCAAATCGAGTGAGCGAAGATTGGACTGTTACATTTTTTAATCGGTATTAGTCGATTTGTTTTATATTTTTGTTGCGTTTTTAGAAGAACTTGCAAGGATATCTATTTAGGTATTGAGCCAGGAAAGTAACACGTTGTGTAATTTTTTCCCGATTCTTGCGTTTATTTGTTTGTCTATATAAATGATCACTTCTGTGAAAAGTCTAAAATATTCGATTTTGCTTATTTTACTATCTTGGATGATAGTTGTTTCTTGCGAGAAGGAAAAATATCTGGTTACTGGCGATGCGAAACTGGCTTTTTCTACCGACACCGTTATGTTCGATACCATTTTCACCACGTTTGGTTCAACAACTCAGGCGTTTAAGGTAATTAACCCTTCGGTTAATCCGGTTGAAATTTCTTCGATAGTCTTGGCCGGTGGTGACCAATCGTTTTACCGATTGAATATTGATGGGGAAATGGTTAATAAAGCTCAAAACATCAGCCTTCGGGGACAGGATAGCATATATATTTTTGTTGAAGTGACCATTGACCCGAATGGTGTTGATCAGCCTATGGTTGTGAAAGATTCTGTAGTGTTCACTGTTGACGGGGTATCTCAGGATGTTGATTTAGTGGCATACGGTCAGGATGTGATTTTGCTCGATGGTGTTATCTCGAAACCAAGAACTCTTTTGCCGGGCAAGCCTTTTCTGGTACTCAATGCGTTGACTGTGAACAAAAATCAGCAATTAACCATACAGCCTGGAGTTAAGATCCATTTTCATAAAGATGCTTTTTGTTGGGTCGAGGGGGCTATAAATGCCGTTGGAACTGTTGAAAATCCAATTGTTTTCGAGGGTGACCGCTTAGAAAAAATGTATAGTGATGTTCCTTCGCAATGGGAAGGAATTAAAATTAGTCCGGGAAGAATGAGCAGCAAGTTCGAAAATGTCATCATCAAAAATGCTGTTATTGGCTTGCAAGTTGGAATGCTCGAGGTTGATGGCTATGCCACTGCAAAACTACATAATGTCCGTATTGAAAATATGTCGTATGCCGGTCTCTTTTGTATTGGATCTAATGTTCAGGCTACCAATGTGTTGGTTGGTGATTGCGGGTTCTATGGAATCACGGCGCTTCTAGACGGAAATTATTCTTTTACGCATTGTACTGTTGCCAACTATTGGGGCTCGTTAACCCACCGTACATCCCCAGCTGTGTTGATTAGTAACTCTGTTGTAAATGGTGACTCTACTTATTACGGTAATATTCAGTCCCGGTGGGAAAATAGCGTAATAAGTGGCGATTTAGCCAGCTCTGAAGTGATTTTTGGGAATGACCCAGGGTACAATTTCGACGTTTCGTTCGACCATTGTTATGTGAAGGTGAGTGATTCGGTCTATGATGCTAATTCTTCTTTATTCCAATCACTTATGAGGAATAGGGATACCCTGTTTACCGATGTTCGAGAATATAACTATATGCCCGATTCGTTGTCGCCCCTTAGAGGTTTTGGGGATAGGAGCTTTGCTGAAAAAGTTCCAACAGACTTAGCAAATACCTCACGGCTCAGCGATGATGGCCCCGATATTGGCGCCTATGAATACATCTATATTGAAAAAAAGGAAGAAGAAAAGTAACAGTGTTTCTTTAGTTCTCATTGTTGGGCTTTTTGCGTTGCTCGCTTTTTCTCCGGGTCAAAAGCCTTCGGCACGAATTATGTTCTATAATGTCGAAAATCTTTTTGATACTATTGATAATCCTGACAAAAGCGACGAAGAATTTTTACCCGATGGTGTTCGAAATTGGGGAGGTTACCGCTTTTACATAAAATTGCAGCGCCTGTCGCAGGTGATAGTGGCTACTGGCGAAAATGGATTTCCTGCAGTTATAGGCATGTGTGAGGTTGAAAACCATCAGGTTCTTGAGTCGTTGATTCATTTTACCCCGCTCAAAAAAATCGATTATGGCATTGTTCACCAAGAGTCGCCCGATTCGCGGGGAATTGATGTGGCCATGCTATATCGTAAAGATATGTTTTCGCCTCAATTTTTCAGGGCGATCAGGGTTTCAGACCCCGCCGATCCTTCTTTTGCCACGCGTGATATTTTATATGTGAAAGGCCTGCTTGGTACTGATACCATGCATTTTTTTGTTAACCATTGGCCATCAAAATACGGGGGAGTGAGCGCAACGAAGCCTCGCAGGGCGTTGGCTGCTTCGGTGTTAAGGGCACAAACCGACAGTCTGCTTGCTCGCAACCCGTCAGCCAACATTATAATTATGGGCGACCTGAACGATTCTCCTCTCGACAAAAGTGTTGCAGGGGTGCTTGGTGCAAAGCCTGTGGGGAAACCATCTCCGTCGGGTTTGTATAATTTGGCATATCCCTTGGCTAAAAAAGGAATTGGGACCAATAAATATCGCTCCAAATGGGATCTCATCGACCAGTTTATCGTGAGCCGGAATCTTGTGTCGAAAGATGGAATGGCCTCTCATTCTGATGCCTTCTCTGTTTTTTCACCATCCTATTTATTGGTCAAAGATGAGAATAACCTGGGCGAAAAACTTAACCGAACTTTTGTAGGTGTAAAATATAACGGTGGTTTTAGTGACCATTTGCCCATATTACTCGATTTGAGAAAAAAATAACAACCTTCAACCTCAAAAAAACCATGGATTTGTACATTAAAGATGTAAATCAATGGCCCTAAAAAAGGGAGAGCCTGTTTACTTCATTGACAAATCCCTGAATTTTAGCTTCTCCGAAAGTTCCTTGGCACTCATTGTGGTTTTAACACTGACACTATATTCGGTGTTGGGCAGCATATCAAAGTAGTTGTCGATAAAGGCTAATTGCGCATCGGGGACATATAGCATAATGTCTTTTACCAGTGTTTCGCTTTTCAGTCTGATTATTTTATCGCCATTTTCTTCCGAAACAGATACTTTCAGCGCTGGTTTTTCCAGCACCAGATCTTTGGGCGGGACGAAGTAGAAGATGTTATCTGCCAGGGTTTTCCCATTTGACTTTAACGAGGCGACAAGGGCTATGTGCGCCGGGTTACTGTTGCCGGTCAATTCTTGTTTCGATATTGTTTTTAGCAGGGTAGCACTGTTGGCGTTTATTTGTGCCGGAACTGTCATTTTGCTCAATTCGGTTCCTGCAAAATCAATGATTTTAATTTCAAGTTCAGTATCAATGTTTTGTAGTTGGTCTGATGCTGCGGTAAAGGTAATTTGACCTTCTTTTTCAAAAACTGATATAATAACTGGCATAAAGGCTTTTCGGGCCATGTAGTGCATCGCTTTCCAGTTGTGGTAATAGTCGGTGCTCGACCAGCTAGCCACTGGCCAGCAGTCGTTTATTTGCCAGTAAAGAGATCCCATGCAGAAAGGCATTGCACGGCGGTGCGCTTCAATTGCTGCTTTTATTCCGCGCGATTGCAGTAGTTGGCCAACATACAGAAACTGTTCAAAATCAGTGGGCACATTATAATCCCAGCTCATATATTCCCTTATGCGAAGGTTGCCAATTCCACTTCGTTGGTGGGCAGCCATTACTTCAGATTCGATTGAATAATCCTCGGGCAATGCATATTTTTTAACGGTTTCGAACGCTGGAAACGACTGGAACCCGTATTCGCTCATAAAACGTCCAATGTTGGTTTCGAATTCGCTGAATTTATGAAGGCCATGCCATACGCCCCAGTAGTGTACATCGCCCGAAGTGTAATTCGAGTGCTGGTTGGGTTTGTCGCCCGACATCGGAGACGAGGGCCAATAATAATCGCCATCTGTATATTTTTCTACCGCACTAGGCAGAATGTCGTGAAAAATAGCTAGATGTGCTTGTTGAATTTCGTCGCGTTGTTGCGTTGAGTATCGTTGTTTCCAACCCCAACCTCCATGTTCGTTGCTGTACTGCCAAGCCGCATCTATTTCGTTGTTTCCGCACCATAACACTATGCTGGGGTGGTTGCGCAACCTTATGATATTGTCTTTGGCTTCGGCAGCTACGCTCTTCAAAAATGCCTCGTTGCCGGGGTACATTGAACAAGCAAACATAAAGTCTTGCCAAACCATAATGCCCTGTTCGTCACAGAGTTCGTAAAAGTAGTCGTTTTCATAGATTCCGCCACCCCAAACCCGCAGCATGTTCATGTTGGCATCAACGGCATCTGAAATAACTTTTTCGTACTGTTGCCGGCTTACGCGGGGGAGAAAATTGTCGTTAGGGATATAGTTTGCCCCTTTGGCAAATACTGGCACCCCGTTTAGTTCGAAATAGAACGATTCACCTTTGTCGTCGGGGGTGCGTACAAGTTTCAGGCTTTTTATTCCAGTTTGTGTTGAAATTGAATGAAAAACGTTGCCATTTATCTTCAGTTGTGTAGTGAACGTGTAGAGGTTTGCTTCGCCTAATCCGTTCGACCACCATAGTTTAGGCTTCGAAATAGTAAACGGAAGTTCAAGTTGGTTTTCTCCAGGGATGGCCTTTGTTTTCTTGCTTGTAATTTTTTTATTGTCTTGATATATTGTGACTTCAACATCTGATTCTTTGTTTGCACTGAATGTCACCGAAGCAACAAGTGATGCTTTCTGAGCAGTAACATCGGGTTGCATGATAAAAACATTTTCAATTCGGCCCGAATCCCAGGCATTGAAATAAACAGGCCGCCAGATGCCCGATGTAACCAATCGTGGACCCCAGTCCCAACCATAATGATATCCTGCCTTGCGCGTAAAAACAGAAACTTTCTTATCACCAAGGCCTCCGTTTTCCGATTGATCGTTGGCTGCAGGATACGGGTAAGCCGATTTTTCAAGAAAAGCTAATCCACGGTTAATGGGCGAGTGAAGCAACAGGCGGAGTTGATTTTCTCCTTCGTGTGCAATACCTTTTACAGCAATTTCCCAATTCCTGAACATATTATCGGTTTGCAAAATAAGCGAATCGTTCAGGTAAACATCGGCATAGGTATCGAGGCCCTTAAAGCAAAGTTCCTGATTTTCTTTGTTGTTTTCGTCGTTGCTTACCACGAATGTGGTGCTGTATTCCCAGTCGGTTTTGTCGATCCATTGTACATTCTTTTCGTTTGTCCTGTAAAATGGGTCTTCAATTAACCCATTGTTCATCAGATCGGTGTGAATTGTTCCCGGAACTTGCGCCTTCCCTGCACGTTCGCCATTAGTTTGCCTGAAGGTCCAGTTTTCAGAAATTTCTTTCGAAATGAAAGACTCGCTACTTGTTGTTGCAGAATTTGTGCATGCGAAAAGCGACAGGGATAATAACAAGAAAATTACAGCTGCTCTCATTGGTATTCGTTTATGTGTTACATTTTCAAATATACGAATATGGCTTCAATCGTTTCGTCAGAAAAGGGAGGGGCAAATGTTGCTCATGGCTGGGTATTTTTTCCTGCTTTTGTCTTTTTTGTGTTGTGTTTTTTATTCTATTTCGAATAGGAGTGATTTGCAAAAGTTAATATTTTTTCAATTATGTCGACTGTAGTGTTTTTATTGCGTCTTTTTTGTATAATAATGGTTAGAATTGTCGAAAAAGGACATCAATATGTTTAAAGTGAATCGATATTTCGATGATTGCGTAATGAGCATGGCATTCGAAAATGAAGAAGGCAGGGCTACAGTAGGTATAATGGCAGCTGGTGAGTATGAATTTTCAACATCATCGGTTGAATATATGACCGTTATCTCGGGAAAGATGAGAGTTCTTCTTCCCGGTGAAACCGAATGGAAAGATTTTAAGCCGTACGATACGTTTGTGGTAGGGAAAGACCTGTCGTTCAAATTGGTAATTGAGGCCGATTGCGCGTACAAATGTCTTTATAAATAAACCCTTTGCACTAAATGTTTATTTATCAGGGGCTTTTTTGTTTTGGGTGGATTTCCGTGGATTGGGAGCTATCACTTTGTCAGGGTTTTTCCGTATAAAATCTTCCCAATTTCTGAATTCCTTGGTCAGAGCTGGCCGGCTCGATTGAAGAATATGGCAGTATGCAACGGCTACAGCATCGGTTGCATCGAGCAGATGGGGTATTTCGATGCCATAAATTTTATTCAGAAAATAGGCGACCTGCTCTTTCGAAGCTTGCCCCATACCGGTAATTGACTGTTTTACTTTCAACGGAGCGTATTCAAAAATGGGAAGGTTGTGATACATGGCTGCTGCCATGGCTATTCCCTGAGCGCGCCCAAGTTTTAGCATTGATTGCACATTTTTGCCAAAGAACGGCGCTTCGAGGGCAACTTCGGTGGGTTTGTATTCATCGATTACATGAAGCACCCTGTCGAAAATATATTTCAATTTGGCGTAGTGATCTGTTATTTTACCCGGCGAAATAGTTCCCATGGCTACAATGCCCGATTGTTTCCCTTCGGTTTGAATTATCCCGTAACCCATTACGTTCGATCCCGGGTCGATGCCCAAAACTACTCGCTTGCTGTTCATTAGTAGGCTCCTATTAATTGGTGAATGCCCTGATATTTCAATGGCTCCAAGGCGTGTATTGCCTGGCTTTTTAAAGCTGTGCTGCTGCTTGCCAACGCCGGGTTTGCTATGCATGCTATCGTTGCTTTCAACATACCCTCTTCGGGGTCGCCCCAAGGCCGGGTAATGTCGTCGGCAACTTCAAGTGTTGGCTGAAGCCCGTTGAAATAGTCACCGTTTCCATCTTTGTTGGTGGTTTTGAAGCATATAGGCAAAATGGCCAAATCTAGCTTCTCTACTTCAAAAATATACATTCCCACCGGTTTGCCGTGCGTGGCTCTGCCAACAATCACTACTTCCATGTATGGGATTAGGTTGTTGATTACTACTTCGCTGGCCGAGGCTGTTTCTTTTGTGGTAATAAAGTGCACTGTTGGCACTTCAACTGAAGTTCCTTTGTAATCGGCTATCTTTTCTGAATTGTAATTGAAATGGTTGCTGTTATGTTGGGTCAGTGTAATGAGCTTGTTTTTCACTTTGCTCCCGCCGATCATGGCTGTTAGTTTGTACGCGATATCGTTCAGCCCGCCACCATTATATCGTAAGTCAACAATTAAATCGGTAATTTTTTCCTGATTGAAACGGGTGAAAACCGAGTCGAGTTCGGCTTCTGAGGTTTCTACAAAACTATCGAAAACCAGATAGCCAATTTTATGAGGCCCTTCTTCGATTATTGATGAGTGCAGCACTGTATTCATGGTCACCACTTCGCGCTTAAGGGTTGCCGTGTGGGTTTCCCCGTTATTGTCGACAAATTCGAAAGTTACTGATTGATTTCTGGCTAATGCATTGTTAATCTCTTCCAGATATTCGGTAGTGAAGCCGTCGATACTCTTTATTTCCCAGCCCCGCTGTACGCCAATCCGACCCATAGGAGAGTTGCGGTAAACCTGGCCAATCCAGATGCGTTTTTGGGCATCAAGCATCATGCTGCCACCAAATCCAGTAAATTCACCTGCCTCAAAAAGTTGCTTAACGCTGGTCAATGATCCGGCAAAGCTCCACCGGTCTTGTTCTACACAGATAGAATCGATGAGTTCCTGACCTGTTTCGAATGTATTCGGGTCAACTTTTGGGAGCATATTGTTCCACAAATACCAATCCTGAAAGGTTTCGTAGATATATTCGTTGGCTGTTTTATCTTCTTCGTGGCGAAACGACGAGCAAGAGGTTGTAAGAAAGGTAGCTGTAGAAAAAAACACGATGAGCAGTAAGGGTATCTTGCTGATATTGTTTTTTTTTCGGGATATACAATTTTTCATTTTCTGTTCCGGGTTAGTACAGGTAATAAATTTTGTAGTATCGCACTACTGGTTTCATTCGGGCCTGAACGTTTCATTCAGCATTCGTTCTTTTTCGGCTTCAGTAGCCGGGACTTCATCTTCGGGCAAGTCGCCGCGAAATTTCCGGTAGCGTTGGCGCGAGTCGGCCGTAAAAATGCTCGACGGATAGGTGGTGAGCATCTGTTTGAAAAGTTCGCTGGCTTGCTCTTTTTGCCCAAGCTTTTCCTCCATAATTACAGCCATGTTGTATAAAGCATCGTCGGCCGAGGTTGAGGAAGCAAAATCGGCAAGCAGTTGTTTGTAAAAGCCAACAGCCTCTTCGAAACGGAAGTTTTTTTGACTGATCTGGGCTTTTCGCATAAGTATTTTATCCTGAAGCGAATGGCCGGGAAACAGGGCGATGATAGAATCGTAGGTTTCAATGGCTTCGTTGTCTTTGTTCCTGAAAGTTAGCAGGTCGCCACGGGCAAAAATCTGGATCGGCAGGTCAACCGTGTCGAGCTCATAATACGAGGCGATGAGCAGTGATAGTTCCATGGCATCGTTGGCTATCAGTTTAGAGGTACTTGCCTTAAGCACATCGAGTTGGGCCTTTGCCCAGGTAATGTCGCCCAGGTAGAACCCCAATTTGGCTTTTTTTAGTTTAGCTTCATCTCCAATGGGGTTATCTTTGTTGCTGTCAATTATTTGGGCATACAATAGTGTGGCAGCCCAAAGGTTATTGTCGTACACGTTTAGGTCGGCGAGTTCAAGTTTCAATGCCGAACGCTGAAGGTTACCCAAATCGGGCAGGTCAACGGCACGTTCCAGCATTTCGAAGGCTTTCGGGATCTGGTTTAGATAGAAGGCCAGAAAATGGGCGTAGTCGAGTATAAAGGCACTATTTTGTGCAGTGAACCCTTGTTCTGCCAGTAGCTGGTCAAATTTGGACATTAACTTTTCGGCTGAAACACGCTGATCTGCAGGGAGTGAAATGAATTTACGGTATTCAACCGAAACAATTTGCCTTTTCACCTCGGGAAGGTTTTTTACAACAGGTGTCCGGCTTTCCAGGTAATTTAATCCCCTGAGGGCAATATCGTAAAGTTCGTTTTGTGTGGCGGCAAACGAAAAATCGAGGATGGCACCTTCTTCGCTCCGGGTTCGTTTGTCGAGCGAGATTGAATGCGATAAGGCGAGGTCGTAGTTTTCTTCCTGAATGAAAAACCAAATCAACAAACGGTTGTAAATTAGAGAATTGGGTTCTTCGTTTATTTTCCTCAGTACTTCTTTTTTTACCGTTGTACTTAGGGTTTTGTCGAAGTCGTACCTGATGAGCGAGTTGAGCCGTCCTTGCACCGATTGAAGTTGTTTTTCATCTTCTTTGATAAGCCAAAGGTATTCTTCCATCATGCGCGAGTAGTTGCGCGAGTAAGCATATATTGTGGCCAGGTTCGAACGGAACATTTCGCCGGGAACAAGCTCGCGGCCACGCATGTAAGCCTTTTCGGCATATTCATATTCGCGACGGTTAAAGAAGTTGTTGGCAATTGAAACGACAAGCCCTATGTTATTGGGCATATCTTTTAGCACTTCATCGTAAATCGATTTTGCTTTTTCAACATCCCCTTTTTCTTTGGCAATGTATCCGAGCATGATGCTGTAGTTAGCTTCTTTTCTCTTTTTATTTTGTTTTTTCAGCGCTTTCTCGGCCTCTTCAAAATCTTTCATTCCAATGAGGCAGTTTATGTAGTTTTCGAAGTAGTAGGATGAGTTCGACGATTCAAACAGCTCGAGATAGAGTGGGGCGGCTTTGGCAAAATCGTTGTTGCGGTAAAACGACGAAGCCAGCAATACTTTGCTCTGCGTTTGATCGGTTGTCTGCGCTTGAAGCAGGCTAATCGAGGCAATTAGTATAATCAGCAGTATTCTTATTTTTCTCATCACTATTTTTCCTTCTGCACAAAAATAACGGTTTTATGTTGTTGTGCATCTTTTTTCGTGTTAATGAAACGTAAACCAAGTAATCAGTGTGAAAAGTTTGCCTTTAAAACGGATGTTTTATGTAAAACCTGACGACAACACTGTCTTCCCTTGCTTTCGTCACCGCGAAACAGTCATTCGTCAAAAAAATGAATAAATAAATGGGGGGGGTAGATCATATTATTTTTTTATTTATACTTGCAATAATAACTATTAACCTTAACAATCCCTTGGAAAACAACATGCAAAAACCCCTGATGAAAAGCCCCGCGTCGGGCAACAAAATACAACGTAACAAAATTAACAAGGAAGGAGGAATTGCCGGGCACTGATCTCTTTCTAACATTTCGGAGGCTGCAAGGCAGTTGTCCGGGAAAGTGGCTATACCCAAATTGCTGAACAAAAAGCAACCTCACCACCTCATACAAGTTTCAGAGCCAGTAAGGTGTGATGAGGTTTAATTAAACTAATGTTTAACGAAACAAAATTAAGAAAATGAAGACTAAAACTTCTTTTTTAAGCGCAATAATAATTGTGTTTTTAATGTCGTGTCAAAACGATGAAATTACATCGTTGCAATCGCAAGGCTGTGAGAATATGCTGTATTTTGAAACCATTGATGATTGTGTTAGTGAATTAAATAAAGTTTTCGAAATGAACGAAGAAGACCGGGAAGTATGGGAAGTTTCAAAAGGTTTTAAATCGCTTGGGTTGGAATCTGAACGTTTTTATGCAAGTGTCGAACCTGAAGACTTCAAGTCGGTTGAAGAAGTGAAGCAGTTTGTAAAAAAGAACAGTAACTTTTTGCAATTAGTTGAGGACAATGCTGGAGGATATGAGTTGGATGTTATATTTAGCGATAATCCATATCGTTTTTTTGCAAATAGTGATTGTCTTTTTCAAGTTAACAACAAAATCTGCAAAGTATACAAGGATGCTGTTGTTTCTGTTGATGAAAACAAAATTGATGAACTGAAAAATGCTGATTTTAACACGGCTGTAAGTATCGAAAATTCTTCTTTGCTAACATCTTCAAATAATAGCTATTATAAAAGCGAATCAATTGATTGTGTTTCGAGTACTTTTAGAAGTGATTCTGGGGATGAGAGAATTAGACTTAAAATTGGTAAATGGGCAGATATATCATACCCTTATCTTGCTTGCGCTTATTTTGAAGCTCGTCCTTATCATCAAGGTTTTTTGGGAATTTGGTATTATTGTACGAGAGATGTTTCAGTCGATATCAATATTGGAGTAACATATTTAAATTCGAATAATATTTGGAGCGATAATCATGCTTATTGTGTTGGAACTATTGAGAATACTAAAGTTATAGAGAAGTATCTTCCGGTGGGGTACTGCAACAACTCTAGCCAAATTGGCTTACATTCGTATGATAGTTGGGCGCAACAAGAATACACTAACCAAGCTAAAGCTTATTGTGAATAATACAAGTAACGAGCAGATATTTCTATCTGGCATTCTTTGATGCCAGATAGAAATATACATTAAATCATACTTATATGAAGAGCATAATGATTACCTTTTTTTGTACAATTTTGCTAGCCAGTTCTTTTGCTTCTGAACCCGTTACCGGTATGCGTTTTAAAGCAAAATTGGCCTATGGCTTGTATCCATTGTTGGAACATATTATACAACCCTATAGTTTCGTAGATAAAACATCTAGTTTTACAATTGAGACAAGTTATCGATGGACTAATTATTTTGAAGCAGGAATTTATCTTGGTGCATGGCGCTATAAGGATGTAGTTTTCAATGATGAGTTGACAATGGGGTTTCCGGTGTATCGCCCCTTGCTTTTTTATGGGGTGGGTGCAAATTTCAAACCCGTGCCATTAATTTTTCGCAAAAACGATTTTTGGATTGATCCATACATCTCGGCAAGATTTGGGAGTTTTTTGTTTGTGAATTCTGGCATGGCTATTAAAGATTATCGCGAACCTTTTGATTATGGAATTTATGCTGGGCTAGCCCTTTACCCAGCGAAACACTGGGGGATATATGGAGAATATGGTCGTGGCAATTTTGTTGATTGGCGGGCGGGCCTTTGTTTCCGATTTTAATAAAAATGAAATATGAACGTAAAAAACTATTTGCTCCTTTTCTTGCTGGCCTGTTGCTTATTGGCTGTTTTTTCATGTCGAAGCTTGGTTGAAGATGAATTTCCCGACCATGGACAGAAACCGGTTATCAATTGTATTTTAGTTCAAGGGCAGCCGTTAACGGTACATATTTCAATGACCGGAAAGCTTGATTCAACATTGTTGCCTATGGAAAACAACGCGAAGGTTGATTTATGGGTTGACTCTGTCTTTGTTGAACAGCTTGAAAAACATGGCAATGGTCTTTATGTTTCATCGCGGATTGTAGAACCCTTGGTAGAATACTCCTGTGAAATAGTAGTTCCTGGCTACCAAACGGTGTATTGTCGCGAAACCATACCTGAACCGGCAGAAATTGAAAAAATTGAACATATTAACATTGCAGGGCGCGACGAAGAAGGTACCACTTTCCCGGCGGTAAAACTTACATTTAAAAACAATCCTAACCAAACAAGGTATTACGAAATAAGCATTAGATATATTCAACGCATAGGTAGTTGGGGCGGCGAGGAGGAATATACTGAAGAAGATCCGGTATACATCCCATTAGTTAACGACCCTGTATTATTAAATGAAGGGTTACCCCTCATGTTGTTCAGTAACGAAATTATTACCGATTCGTTGTACACCATGGTTCTTAATTATACAACAGGTGCATCGTATGGCGTGTCAGGATCATACGTTACAATGCTTTCCCCTTTGATTATAGAACTCAGGTCGTTGACGTATGATTATTATCGCTACCGCAAACAGTTGTACCTTTATTCTAGAGGCCGTTCGGCCGATGGTTTGATAACCCCGATAACCGCATCTCCAGTCTATTCAAACATAGAAAATGCCAATGGGATTTTTTCAGGATATTCATTTGTCAAAACCGACACGATAACCCCTCCTCCGTATGAATTTTAAGTCGATAATTATTTTGTTTTTTTCTGTAGTGCTGGCCTGTAATGTTTCAGCCCAGTTGCATGTTTCCGGCTTTGTAACCGACAGCCAAACCGGAGAGCGGCTCATCGGGGCAAATGTAGTTGAAGAAGGAACCAACAATGGGCAATCGACCGATAATAACGGTTATTTTTCGTTGATTGTGAAGAGCGGGAAAGTTCAGGTATCGTTTATCGGGTATCGTCAGCAATCCGTTGCTGTGAGAAACGATACCCTATTAACCATTGCCCTCGATGCCGGAGAAACACTCGAAGAAATTGTTATAAAGGGCGAGCAGGCGAAGCAGTTCAATGTCTCTTTGATGGGCAAACAGGATTTGCTTAACATACCGTCTCTTGGTGGCAAGCCCGATGTGTTGAAAGCCATGCAGTTGATGCCCGGGATTCAGGCTCAGCAAGAAGGGTCAAGTTTATTAAACGTGCGTGGCGGAAACCCCGGCGAAAACCTTTACCTGATTGATAATGTGCCGCTGATTTATGTAAACCACTTGGGCGGGTTTATGTCGGTGTTCAATCCTGAAATGATCAATAACATTGAAGTTTTTAAGGGAGGATTTCCTGCCAGATACGGAGGAAAACTTTCATCGGTTGTGGCAATAACACAAAAAGAAGGAAACAAGTCGGGCTTTCGCGGCTCGCTGGGCATTGGCCTTACCGATGTTTCGTTCAGTGTAGAAGGCCCTCTGTTTAATAAAACTGCAAGCCTCATGGTAACAGGGCGAAAAACATTGATCGATCCGATAATGATCTTAATCAGTGGATTGTCGGACGGCGGTGATTTCTATGTTTTTTATGGATTCCACGATCTCAACGGGAAATTTACATGGCAACCCGACAAAAAAAACAGTGTCTCGATAAACCTTTACTTGGGAGATGATTACTTAAAATACTGGACGAAACGGAATGGCAAGGATAAAGAAAAATCATCGATGGGAAACACCTGGGGGAACAATATGGCTTCGGTGCGTTGGAGCAAGGTTATTTCGCCTCGACTTTTTGCCGATAATTCATTTTCGTATACTCGTTACCGGCTCAATGCGGTAGGCCAATATCATTCCGAAAGTAAATTGGATACTGTTGATTATGAAAATAATTATATCTCTTCGGTCGACGATTTTTCGCTCAGAAGTGATTGGCAGTTTAAGCTTGTGAAATACTGGAATATCGATTTTGGGGCAAAATATACGTCTTATATTCATGTTCCAAACCATACAACTATCTCGGGCACGCAGAGCCTAGAGACTAATGAAAGAATACACACCAATGAGCTGGCAGGGTACTTGTCGAATAAAATCTCAATATTCAATCATGTTGATGCCGACCTTGGAATGCGGGTGGTTCATTTTGGTGCTGAGGGCTTTTCTAAGTTAGGATTTGAGCCCCGCTTGTCTCTTTCGGCACATATTTTCAAAACTCATTCTCTTAACGCAACTTGGCAGCAAGTAAGTCAATATGCCCATCTTGTATTCACCTCCGGGAATATTTTCAATAGCGAGGTTTGGGTACCAGCCGATAACGCAATTTCACCATCGACATCGACACAGTACACTTTTGGCTGGAAAGGGGCTTTTGCTAATAATTTATTCGATGCCGAACTAACGTATTACCATAAGGAGATGAACCAGTTGGTGGCCTATAAAGAAGGATACTCGAGTTTGATGGGCGATGGCGGTTGGCGAAAGAAATTAGAAATAGGTGGGAGTGGAACATCAAAGGGAATTGAGTTCCTGATTAGGAAAACGAAAGGGGAGTGGACCGGGTTTTTGGGCTACACCTATTCGAAAACTACCCGTAAGTTCCCGGGCATCAATAAAGGCGAGGAGTATCTGTTTGAATTCGACAGGCCTCATTCCATTTCATTGACAGTGAGCAAAAAGATTAACGATGCGTGGTCGTTCAATGCCTTGTGGGTTTATCAAACTGGGTTGCCTTATACCCCGGTCGAAGGTCGCCAGATAGTGCCTGTTCCCGATTCCGACGGGCATGGAGGCATTACCTACGAGGAAGCGTTCATTTATGGCGAAAGAAATAGCGACCGCATGAAGGACTACCATCGACTCGATGTTGGTTTTATAAAGAACATAACTACCAAGCGGGGAAGAAAAGCCCAGTGGAATTTCTCGGTTTACAATGTTTATAACCGGCACAACCCGGCTGCATATTACTATGGGTACAACAAAGATGGAGGCATGATGCCCAACGAGGAAAAGTATGAACCGATAAAGAAGTATCAAATTAGCTATTTCCCTTGCATCCCTTCTATTTCGTATAAATTGTTCTTTTAAAAATGTGTTGAGATGAATAGGTTCTGGCTTATTGTACAAATCTTGATTGTATTTCCGTTGATTGTTTTTTCACAAGAGAAAACTATTTCTGGAATTGTTGAAAGCAAATTGAATGGCGAACGGTTAACTGGTGCTAATGTTTACAACTTTTCCAAGGCTAAAGGAGTGGTTTCTAATAATTACGGTTATTTTACAATTGCTGTTTCTTTGGGCGATACTCTTCAATTGTCGTATATCGGACATGAAAAACAATTGTTTGTTGTTCGCGATTCGGCTTTTGGAGAGGTTCTTACATTTAAACTTGCTGAAAATACTGTGCTTGATGCTGTTGATGTTTTTTACGAAGCATCTGACCGGGAAGTGAGTCAAACGGGGAAAATATCTTTGCCGGTTAGCAAAATCACTCAACTGCCAGTTATTTTATCGGAGCCCGATGTGTTTAAAACATTGCAGCTAACTCCTGGAATTCAGGCCGGTACGGAAGGAACGAGTAATATTTTTGTTCGTGGAGGAGATCCGGGGCAAAATCTTGTTATTATCGATGATGTTCCTGTGTATAATACGAATCATTTATTGGGTTTCTTCTCGGTCGTAAATTCCGATGTAATAAAAAGTTGTGATATATATAAAAGTGGCTTCCCTGCAAAATACGGGGGACGGGCTTCGTCGGTCATCGATTTGGTGCTTTACGACGGAAACAATAAAAGGCTTACCGGCGGTGGTGAAATTGGCATACTTATGGGGAAATTTCATATCGAAGGGCCAATTAGTAAGGAAAAAAGCTCCTTCAATGTTGCTGTGCGGCGCACGTTTATCGATTTGTTTACCTATCCGGTTTCTCAATTATCTAAAGGTGGCGGTATCAACTATTATTTTGGCGATATAAATGCTAAGGCAAATTACACGTTCAGTTTAACCGACCGGATTTACTTGAACATATATTTGGGAAAAGATAAAGCAAAAATGTCGGAGAAAAATAAGACTGATGTTAAGCAGAATGTTAATAGCCAGTCTATTTCCTGGGGAAATTCAATAGCTTCTTTACGGTGGAGCCACCTTTTTCGGAAGAATTCTTTTATGAATACTACCCTCTATTTTTCGGGCTATGATTACAAAACCCAGATTAAAGAACGTTTCACTTCTGATGAGTATTCCGAAAACTTCTATTATAACTACAAGTCTGGCATACAAGATGTTGGTGTTCGATCTGATGTTGAAGTTCCTTTTATGGGGAATTATTATTTTAAATCAGGGGTGTCTTTGGTTGGGCATTTTTTCGATTCAGGGAGCAAAACCTTTCAGGGAAGCCTTGTAAATAGAGCGAACGATTATTTTGTCCCCGATTCTCTGGTGAAAAATTCATTTGCGTCTGAGTCTTCACTGTATTTCGAGCTTGGGGGTAGCATTTTACACCGGCTCCAATTTCTTTTTGGTGTTCATTCGAACCTTTTTTTGTATGAAAACAGTAAATTCTCGACCATTGAGCCAAGAGCAATGGTGTCATATTCGCTGCGTAGGAACTTTTCGGCCAATGCTTCGTATACACAGATGGGACAAAATATTCACTTGCTGACCAATGCAACTATCGGGATGCCTACCGACTACTGGTTGCCTGCACAAAGCCACCTTTTGCCCGAAAAAGCTTCACAATATTCTGTTGGTGCGAGCTTTAACAATTCGTCCTATCGTATTTCTATCGATTTGTATACCAAGCAGATGAAAAACCTCATTGCCTATCTCGATGGGGTTTCTTTTATGGAAAATCCTGTTGACAATATCGATAAAATTGTGTCGGGAAACGGCTCAAGCAAGGGGATTGAATTTTTTGTTGAGAAAAAGAAAGGTAAACTCACTGGCTGGCTTAGTTACACGCTTTCGAAAACCGATAGGGAGTTTGCATCGATAAATGCTGGTAAGCCATTTCCCTTTGATTACGACCGGCGGCACAATTTTGCCGTTGCTGGTGTTTATCAATTGAAAAAGAATGTGCAACTGTCGGCAGCATGGGTTTACATGTCGGGCTTTCATGTTACCTTGCCAACCCAGTCAATTCCAGTTCTTACCGATTTGACGGGTAAAAACCTTGAGACCATCGATTATGTAGATGAAAGGAACAACTTTCAAACACCGGCATATCATCGGCTCGATGTAAGCGTCGCGTTCGACAAACCAAAAAAGAAAGGAATCCGTACCTGGAGAGTGGGGGTTTATAATGCCTATAACCGGCAAAACCCCTTCTATGTTTCAATTGTAAATGGTGATTACAACGAAGAAACAGGCCGTACTGGCAATGCACATGTTGAGCAAGAAAGCCTTTTCCCGATTATTCCATCCATATCGTACGCCTTTAAATTTTATTGATGATGAAACGAACATGCTTACTCTGTGAATTGCACAGAGCCAATATTGAAATGTGTTAATCGAAATTAAATTAACTGCTTGAAGAAATTTGCAAATGAATGTAGTTGTCAAAATTATAGTAATCTTTTCGTTTTTGAGTCTTTGGGCTTGTCAATCAAAAATACTTGATGTTGAAATAGAAGAGCAACAACCTGTTTATGTTATCGATGCAGTAATTTCAAATCGGACAAATCCGGTATTCCGCGTATTTCAAACGACCAACAAGCTGAACCAGGGCAAAAGGTTGCCTGCTATTGTGAGTGGTGAATTAAACACAATTGGACAACATTATCCGCTTCATAAAATTGATTCTGTGTCTTTCACCATACCCGATTTTGAATTTGAAAAGGGGGAGAGTTACGAACTTGTTTTTGAAAACTCCGAAGGCCAGAAAATTAACGCTGCGACTACTGTTCCTGAATCATCTTTAGAAATTGATGTACACGAAGAAGAAGGTGTTAATGACGGGTACAGGAGATTCAGAATTCGTATAAAAAAGGAAAATGAGAAATATTTCTGCCTTAAGGGGGTGGATTATGTTCCCAATTATATTCCTGATCATGAGTCGGATACCATCATCAGAAAGCTTTTCTTTAATTTAGAATCCAGTTATTCATTTGTCGAATATTTTATCGTTCAAGACAACTGGCTATTAAAACCGCAATTGAATTTTGCCGATGCTCACACCTTGCCCCGGTGCTTTTCCAACCTGTACTTTTCCGACAACTATTTTAAAAACAACGAATTTGAGATAGTCGTTGATATTTCTGATTTTTCCACTTCGTTAAAGAAGTCGATTATTATTGAGGTGTTGAATAATGATTATTGGGAATACCTTAAATCGTTGCAGATAGCACAAGAAAACGCCGGAAATGAATTTGCCACGCCAGCTCAGGTTTATACCAATGTTGAAAATGGGGCAGGTGTATTTGTGGGTAAATGGCAATATGTTAACGATATACTATGGGAATGAGTTAATTGAACGTGGAAATATTAAAGAATGTTTCCAGCAATATCACAACACTGTAATTCTCCGTTCTTTCCCTTTTTTGTCACCAAAAAACAGTCATTCGTCAAAAAAATGAATAAATAAATGGGGGGGGTAGATCATATTATTTTTTTATTTATACTTGCAATAATAACTATTAACCTTAACACCCACTTTGGGAAAACAACATGCAAAAACCTCAAATGAAAAGCCCCGCGCCGGGCAACAAAATACTACGTAACATAATTGACAAGGAAGGAGGAATTGCCGGGCACTGATCTCTTTCTAACATTTCGGAGGCTGCAAGGCAGTTGTTCGGGAAAGTGGCTATACCCAAAATGCTGAACAAAAAAAGCAACCTCACCACCTCATACGGATTTTGAAGACAGTACGTTGTGATGAGGTTTAATTAAACTAATGTTTAACGAAACAAAATTAAGAAAATGAAAAGAAAAATGTTCATTTATCCAGTCATCTTTTTGCTGGTTACGACCTTGTTTTCATGTAATGATACACCAGAAGATATTCCTAATGAGAATAATTCTGAAATTGAGTATAAAGAACTAACACCTGAAGAAGCAAAGCTTAAAACAGAATTGGCTGAAGCAGCAAAGATTATCGCAGAAATAGCATCAGACAAAGAAGTTTTGGATGAAATTGTTGGAACGATTAAGGTTCAGCCCCGTGTAATGGAAGATCGTGTAAAATTTGCGGAACTGATGAATTCAACTCAAAAATTGAAATCAGCGAGTGTTAATTTTAAGCAAGGAAAATTTGCAAAAGCATTTAATAGCAAATTATCAAAAGGTGAATTTAAGTCTACAAGTACACTTATCGATAATTTAGAAGCTAACGGTGTTGAGGTGTATATTCCATATCCTATTGAAGATTATCCTGAGGGAACAGAAATTGTTGTAACATCAACACCCCTTGATAATGAATTTGAGAACATAGGTTATTATTTAGGAAATATTGATAAGACAGTCATAGCAAATCAAGAGCTTACAGATGTTTTACCAGTAATAATTGTTACTCCATCAGTTGTAGGCGAAGATGAGATCTTAAAATCTTTGTCTTTAGATTGTCAGGAGAATAATTATAAAAGCGCAACAAGCATTGATCCAATTTCAGTATGGGATAATACAGCTTACACATTTACCATATATATTGATTATTTATATATTTTAAACGACTATGTAGAAGGTTTGTTTCAAACAGAAGCACAGATTCATTATTGCAGTGGGGGATTGTCATTCGATAGCTCAAATTCTTCTATAAAGAACATTTCAACATCTGAGGAAAATCATTCAAGTGTAAGGTTCCCAAGGAAGTATGAAGGTTATGCAAGGGATGGTTATGTTAAGGGGATGTTTCCAATTATGCAGCGACACATATTAGATTGGCATCCAGGAATAAGTAGTATCAGTTTTGGTTTTTTTGCTGATTTACCCAAAAGAACTAATACTGAATCTACGACATTAAGTGCTGCGTTTAAAGCTGAAATGAAAGTACCATTACCTCCTCTTGATTTGCTTTTGAAACCCGAAGGAGGTATTTCGAATACAGTATCTAAGAGTATTGAAGCTGGAGATAAACTTTATGACAATAAAGTTTGGCCGCGATATAGTTACAAACAGTTATATAATGTTTCTGACACATGGAGCTCAGTTCATGGTAGCGGATGGGTTGAAGTAAGTAGTGGATTTTGGAGACCAGTTAGAAAGGCTACAAATGAATTATTTTACGTCACTCATTGTGAAGTAGGGACTAGATAGTTATTAATGTACAATAAGGATGAATAAGTGTTTAAACACATCATCCTTATTGTATTCTATTTATAGAATTTGAGTTGTCGTTTATTTAAACAAAACAAAAACAATAAGTTATGACCAATAGTATTAAGAGCACCCAGCTAATAAAATTAAGATTTTCATTTTTGAAAAAATGTGTGGTACTTTTTACCTTAATTACCATTGGGTTGAATGCTCTACCTCAGAAAAATGAAATTGTTATTTTATCTGGAATAACTACTGAGCAATTCTTTATTGATCAAAGTTCTGTTTTTCAAATCAAATATGAGCGTGATATTCTGAAGAGTATTGGAATACAGACGGGGATGAGGTATCATAGTATGATTGAACAGAACTCATGGGATAATATCTCAAAATGGGTGCAATCAGCTTATAACTCATATAAAATTGATTTGAGTTTTATGGCTAGTCCTATAGCAACTGAGCGTTTTAAATTAAAAGTTGGTGTTGGTTTCGATATCGGTTTTTCTAATTATTATTGGGCTGGAAGAGGTGTTACGCTTGAGCAAGAAGATTTTGATGAGAATAATAAGTTGTTTTATAGAGATTTCACATATTGGCGTTACGATATCGACAAAATTGTAGACACAGGAGTTCACTTCATTTTCAATGGAAACTACTATTTTAAAAATAACCTGTTTGTAACTGCACAAATACTTTATAATTATGTATTTGATGAGGAAGTTGCGAGTCAGAAGTATAGCCAAACACTATACCGCGAATCTCCGCTTTGTCTCTCTGCTGGCTTGGGATTCAAGTTTTAATTTTAAATAAAAATTATTATGAAGAATTTTCTTTTTATTGTGTTGTGTCTTTTTGTGCAACTACTTTATGCTCAAGAAGAACCTAACAGACAAAACATTCCATTTGTTAAATTGGGCTATGGCTATTTTAATGCTGATCAGATGATTGATGGGAATATCCTTTCGGGAGAGATAGGGCTTAAGTTGAAGAACAGTTATTTGGTATCTTTAAAGATGAATTTTGCCGATGCATTAAACGACATTGCAAATTATCCTGATTTTAAAGATGTAACATGGAACTTTGTGTATAGTTATAAATGGCTTTCGCTAAATTTAGGGTATGAATTTATGACCAAGAATCATCGGCATTCCATTATTCCTATGTTAGGGCCATTCTACTCCACTGAATTGAAAACTACTCCGACTTCTGATGATAACGGAATGTTTATGTTAGATAAGTATGAAAATCAGATGGTTGGTGTTGATATTTCCCTCCAATATCTCTATAATTTTAGAAATGGCATTTCTATTGGGATGAATGCATCGGGAAGTCTTGCATACCAGTATGGGCCAACTTACATAAGTGTCCTTCCAATAATTTTAATGAGGCTTAAATAAAAAGATTCTGTTTCTCTATTCCAATGGGATAATTTTTAGAAAAGTTCACTACTAAATAGCCATTCGTCAAAAAAACAGATAAATAAATGGGGGGGGGTACATAATATTAATTTTTTATTTATACTTGTAATCATAACTATTAACCGGAAAAACTAAAACATCTTGAAAAAAAATAATCATTAAACAGTATACTACGATGAAAACACTATCTAAAATTCTTTTAGGTTTAATGCTGTTTGCTTTTTCTTGCCAAAGCGAAAGGGAGAAAGTAAACGAAAGTTTCGCTGGTACCTGGAAACTGGAAGAGATGTCTTATACCGATTCATTGGGCGTTGTTAATACAATCAGTGATTCAAACATATCGTTAACATTTTTGAACGACATTAAAGAGACTTCGAGCAATGGATACGAAATTGTTGATAAGGATACTATTGTGTTTAGTTACTCTATTGATCACGAGTTCAATGATATTGATATTATGCTTAATGCTCATTTAGATACCGTAAAATTGCCACTAGCTGCCATTGGGCGTATGCAAGTTTATCATTGGGATAAAATTGACAAGAAAACGATTGAGTTTAGTGCCGATTTGGAAGTGGAACATTCTTCCACCTTACTTATAAGAAATACATCATATTTGTTCACTAAAATTGCTAATCTCCCAAAATAGTATCAAGCTATAAACAAGCTGAGTAGAATGAGAAAATTGTTTTTGGCCATGTCAGTGATTGTGTTGTTCCTTTCCTGCAAAGACGATTTGGAAAAGGCCAACGAAGATATTAAGGGAACCTGGAAGTTGGAAAGTATGCAATACGAAGATTCGACCGGGGCAGTAAAAGTCATTAATGAGTCAGATTTTACCTTGATCTTTAAAAATGATCAAAGCTCAATATCAGCTGATGACTCAGGAATTCAGATTATTGGAAGTGACACAACTTATTTTAAATACTATGTGTCTGATAATTCTTGTTGCTTTTATTTCGATGAAGCAAATTATAAGAGAGGTTCTTTAATGGATTTTATTTCAATGTGTTATGAATTTAATAAAATTGACAAAAAGACAATTGAATTCTACTCAAATTTTGGCCTTGATTATGTAAACGAAGAAAAATTGTATAATCCCTCTTACTTGTTCACAAAACTTAGCAAAAAAACCGAATGAAACGAATTACCCTGCTATTTTTCATTACATTATTATCGTCTTTAGTTCTTGGGCAGAAATTCACCATTAGCGGGTATATTTCCGATGCCGCCAGTGGCGAGCGGCTGGTAAATGCCAACATCTATGAAACCAAATCGCTAAAGGGTACAACAGCAAATAATTACGGGTTTTACAGCTTGTCGTTGCCAGCAGGCAACATAGTAATAAATGCCTCGTTTATTGGCTACGAGCCTCAGTTCCTAACGATTAGTCTCAGCCACGATACGGTGGTTAATTTCGGCTTAAAACTCAATTCCGACCTTATCGACGAAGTGACCGTTGTTGGCACCAAATCGAAAGTAGAAGAAACGCAAATGAGCGTAATTGACATCCCGGTGCAAAAACTGCAATCATTACCCGTAATGTTGGGCGAGACTGATGTGCTGAAAGTCATGCAGTTGCTACCCGGAGTAAAAGGCGGCACCGAAGGTACAAGCGGTATTTATGTGCGCGGTGGCGGCCCCGACCAGAACCTTTTCCTTCTCGACGGCGTGCCGGTTTACAATGCCAGCCACTTGCTCGGTTTTTTCTCGGTTTTCAATGCCGATGCTATAAAATCGGTAAAGCTTTATAAAGGAGGGTTCCCCGCAAGGTATGGAGGCCGTCTCTCGTCGGTGATCGATATGACCATGAAAGACGGCAATATGAAAAAGCTGGAAGGAAACTTCACTATTGGGCTCATCGCTTCGAAACTTTCGCTCGAAGGGCCTATAGTGAAAGATAAAACCTCGTTTATCTTTTCGGTCCGCCGCACTTATATCGATGTGCTTGCCCAGCCGCTTATTCTTGCACTGAATGCCAACAACGGAGAGAAAGTTAAAGCAGGAGCCTATTTCCACGACCTTAACCTAAAAGTGAACCACATTTTCTCAGACCGCAGCCGTTTGTTCTTTAGTGCTTATCATGGGAAAGACAAAGGATATATGGGAGACAAATCGACGAACAAGTATGAGCTAGACGGGTATAAAGTGAATTCAGAAGAAGAAAACAACATGGAGCTTAGCTGGGGGAATACTATTGCTTCGCTTCGGTGGAATTATTTGATTGGCAAGAAGTTATTTAGCAATACCACATTAACTTACAGCAACTATAATTTTGGGTTTGGCATGGAAGCTGAACTAAACGATCTGATTGAAAAAACAAGGGAGTATAATTTCTACAAGTATTATTCGGGTATTGAAGACCTTTCTGCAAAAGTTGATTTCGACTATTTTCCTTTACCAGGGCATGAAATAAAATTTGGGGCGCAGTATACCCATCATCTTTTTTCTCCGGGGGTTACCCAGTTGAAGTTCGAGGATATGACCAGTGAAATGAAAAACGTGCTTGATTCTCTCTATGGTAACCGCGAAATTACAGCCCACGAAATGGCCGCTTATATTGAAGACGACATGGTGCTCTCGCCTTCGTTGCGCATGAATGCGGGCATTCATTTGTCGGTTTTCAACGTGCAAGACGAAACTTACCTGAGATTACAGCCCCGCCTCTCGCTCCGCTACAAAGCCTCGCCCGATGTCTCAATAAAAGCTTCGTATTCGCGTATGGCACAACATGTGCACTTACTTACAACCTCTGGCATAAGTTTGCCAACCGATCTTTGGTTGCCGGTTACCAAAACTTTTGCGCCGCCAATTTCAGACCAGGTGGCATTGGGTACTGCAATTAACCTTCCCCGGGATTTAACCCTTACTGTTGAAGGTTTTTATAAAACCATGGAGAACCTTATCGAATACAAAGAGGGGGCAACGTTTGTAGGAAACTCAACCAACTGGGAAAGCAAGGTGGAAAAAGGCCGTGGCTGGTCGTACGGTGCAGAATTGATGCTTGAAAAAACGGTTGGGAAAACAACAGGCTGGCTGGCTTATACCCTTTCGTGGAGCCAGCGGCAGTTCGAAAACCTGAATTTTGGAAACGTATTCCCCGCTAAATACGATAGCCGGCACGACATTAGCATTGCCCTTACACATACTTTCAACAAGCGGATTGACATGGGGGCAACCTGGGTTTTTAATACCGGGAATGCCATTACTCTTGGAACCCGTGAATATCTCGGTGCCGATGTGCCCAGTATTCATGACAATTTTCACGGACGGCCCGGTATTACAGAATATCAGGGGCGTAACAATTATCGTATGCCGCCTTATCACCGTATGGATTTGGGGATAAATTTTCATAAACAGAAAAAACACGGTATGCGTACCTGGAACATTTCGATATACAATGTGTATAGCCGGCAAAATGCATTTGTGCTTATGTGGGACTGGAAGAGAGAAATGCACACCATTGTGCAGGATGGAAAGGAAATTAAAGTGATGGGCGATAAAACCATCTTGAAGAAATTTAGCCTCTATCCTATTATTCCATCGTTTTCGTATTCGTATAAATTCTAATTTACTAGTAATGAGAATTTCAGATAAAATATATTGTGTGCTGGTGTTGCTGCTTTTTTCGGCATTGTTCACGGCTTGTTCTACAGAAGTAGAATTCAAAGGAGAAGAACTAGAACCCAAACTGGTTGTTAACAGCATTTGTTTGGTCGATAGTTTGCTCGAGGTAGAGGTTTCGGCAACAAAGCTCATTCCCGGATTTGAGAGTAAATTTCGCTTTATTCCTAATGCAACTGTAAAAGTCTTTGTAGATGATGAAGAAACCGAAATATTGCAATGTGTTAATGTCGGTGATTCGGTGAGAGCAAAGTTGGAAGACTTGTTTTTAGCCCGTTATTCTGGAAAAACAGTGGTCAAAAGCGGGAAAAAGTACCGCGTTGAGGTGTCGCATCCCGATTTTAAACACGTAGCTGTGGGTGAAATGATAGGTGCAATGCCGGTTCCCATCGAGTCTGCTTTTGTTGAGGTGGTTAAAAATGATGATATTCTTGACAATTCATCGTCAAAAGTGAATGCCAGCATCACGTTTACCGATACGCCCGATGAGGAAAATTATTATCGCCTTTATGTATATCTTAGTGTGGGAGAGGGATTTGAGACGACCAAGCCGAATGGTGAAGAAGGTATTCGTGTTCTTGTGATGGATTACTTTGTAAATCAGCAACTCACTTCTTCTGACCCTGTGTTTTCAAATAACAACGACCCCAACAATATTCTGGGCGAAACATCATCGTTTGGCTATACAATCTTCGACGATAAATTGCTAAAAGGTAAACCCTACGAATTGTCGTTCGAGCTTTACGAACATTGGGCTTGGGACATGGCTCATGTTGACACCACTATGGGCGGGTATTATATTGTTCATTTCGAATTGCAGTCGATAACCAAGGATATGTATTATTACCTCAAGTCGATTGACGATTCAAACGAATCGGGCATGGGGCTTTTCACCGAACCAGTACAGGTATATAGCAACATTGCTAATGGCTTGGGTATTTTTGGGGCAGCATCTTCGTCAACTTACAACATTCAGTATGGCCGCTATCCTATTGGCGGTGTAGACTACTCCTATGGAATGATAAGTTATTAACCTGAGTTCGATTTTATTTTTAAAGTTTATATTGGCGTAAAGCATTGTTTTCCAGTGGTTCTCATTTCTTTCCTGCAACAACCAAAAGCGTGCAGTTTTCGCGTTGGGCGGCGTTTCTTATGGCTTCGGCCATGTTGCTCTGCTCGCCCAATAAAAGCTCCAGGCACTGCTCATAGTGTCCCAACTGGCGGTTAGCTTCAGCTTTTAGCAACAATTCTGCCGGGTTATTCCTGTCGAAAAGTGCTTCGAGCTGCACCATGCTATCATTCCAGAAGTTTCTGAATTTGGCGTTATTTTCCAACAGGTTTTTCCCGGCTGTGGTATGCGAAGTGCTGTACCATAATTCTTTTCTGAGAACTTTCTCCATCGTAGTATCCATGTTTTTCCGGGCACGTAACTCAAGTACCAAGGCTCCGGTGGTTGGGGGCTGCGCCGGTTTTAGGTGCGACCAGTGTTGGAGAAATTCTTCACGGTTTGGGGTGGCAATTATTTTGCCGCTTTGAGGGGTAAAACCCAGTTCGCAGGTTACACAGCCAATTATTTCGGGTGTGCGCCACTTGTTGTCCGAAGTGAAATAGCCGTCACTGTAATAGGTAGTTCCTTGCGGTAACTCGCTCATCGCTGCCCAAATAAGATACCTTTCCCCACAGCTTGGGCATTCTATCACAACAGGCATTTCTTCAGTCATATAGTTAAGGTGTTATGGTTTGTGTTCGGTACAAAAAAATATTGTGAAGATCGTTGTGCGTCTTCACAATATTATATTATCGCTAGATGAAAATTATGAATAGAGGAACCTTTTGATGTTCTTTTTCGGAGTTTTTTCAAACTCTTCATTTACAATTTCAATTTTCGATAGCTGTTCGTATTGAGCTACGTGATGATTGAAATTTTTACGGTTATCGGCCATTATTGTGTTTAATGCATTTTCGTCGATGTTGTTGGTGTGCATTCCATCTTTGTCGGGAAAAACCAGCGCAACAAGTTTGTTTTCGCGCTGAACAACAACGCATTCAGCAACATAAGGCAGGTTGCTTAAGCGGGCTTCAAGTTCCTCGGGATAAATGTTTTGTCCGCTGGGGCCTAGCAGCATATTCTTAGAGCGCCCTTTGATGTATACGAAGTTGTTATGGTCAATAATTCCAAGGTCTCCGGTACGGAACCAGCCATCTTCGGTAAATGTGTTTTTGTTGGCCTCATCGTTGTTGAAATAGCCAAGCATTACATTATCACCTTTTACTTGAATTTCGCCAACGATTTTGTAGGGGTCTTCAGATTCTATCCGTATTTCCATCCGGTCGACCAACTTGCCAGCTGAAAGAGGTTGGGTTTCGCTCCAGGCAGCATAGCTGATCAGCGGCCCGCATTCGGTCATGCCATATCCAATGGTGAATTGGAAGCCAATTTTGCGGAAGAACGTTTCAACTTCGCTGCTTAGTGCTGCCCCGCCAATGACTATCTCGTGGAAATTTCCGCCAAAAGTTTCAATTAATTTGGCATTTATCTTCTTGTGTAACAATTTGTTGATTCCTGGAATGCCGAGCATTATCTTGATGGCCGGTTTTTGAATTGTTGGCAAAAGACTTTTCTTGTATATTTTTTCGATAACCAAGGGAACCGAGAGGATTAGCCTTGGTTTAATTTGTTGAAATGATTTGATAAGCACCTGAGGGCTAGGCATTTTATTAAGGAAAGTGATGTGGCAACCTACCGAAACCGGGAATAGGTACTCGAAGAGCAACCCGAAGACATGCGCCATGGGAAGGAACGAAACAATTTTGTCGCCCGATTTCAATGGCATGTGGTCTTGAGCAAAAATCACATTCGAAAATACACTTCGCACAGGGATCATTACCCCTTTTGAGAAGCCAGAGGAGCCCGAAGTATATGAAAGGATCATCATTTCATCGCTGTCGACCGGTTCGAACTCAAAAGCTTCACGATCGATGTGTCCATCTTTCATTAGGTTAAGTCCTTGGCTGGTAAAATTTTGCAAATTTTCATCGATAGCTTTAAGAATGGCAAAATCTTCAATGGCGATAACCCCTTTCAAACTAGGCATTTCGTCAATATTGAGAGTTGAGTAAAGTGAACGGGCGGCAAATAAGAACATTGCCCCCGAGTGATTTACAATATTGTGAACATTGTCGGGTTTAAAGTCAGGCAGAATAGGAACGGCAATTACTCCATACGAAGCACAGGCCAAGAAAATTTTTCCCCAGTTAGAAGAGTTACGTCCGTAAATGGCAATTTTATCGCCTTTAGCAATACCAACATTCGAAAAAACACTCTTTATAGTTTGAATTGAAAGGGCTACATCTTTGTAGAAAAATGTTTCGCCTTCATAGTCGGAAAACAATGGTAAATCCCAATTGTCTCGGAATGATTTCGTGTATAAGCTGGCCAAATTCTTGCGTTCCATACAGTAAAATTTAAAGTGTTATTAAGTTAAATCTTTATGCAAAAGCACGATAAGATACTTACTTAAATGAAAAAAAACATTATTTCTTGCAAAAATAAACTAACTGTACAAAAAAGGGGATTGTTTTTTCCTTTTTTTGAGGAATAAAACAAGATAAGTTGAGTTGCTGTTTTTTTTGATCATAAGAGAAACACATGCCTATTTTTCTTATATTACACTCAAAATGTTGTTGCTGTGAAAAAGAATATCAAGAATACTATACTTTTTCTGTCTCTACTGTTTGTTGGTAGTTTGCTAATTATTGCCAGCGTTAATTATTTTTTTAAAGTGCAGCGGCAAAAAATGGCCGATGCAAAAAAAGATGAGCTTTCGTCGATTGCCAATATCAAAGTTGAACAAATTGCTGAGTGGTATGATGACGAACTTCTCGATGCAGAAATAATTGTAGACAATGCTCATTTCATTCAAATTGTGAAGCAATGGATTTTGTCTGATGGTACCTATAGCAATGCTGAAGTATCACTCATGTTGAGTCAGTTGGCAAAAGAACATGGATATCATTCTGTTACTATATTTTCTGATGATTTGCACAGGCAAGTTTCTTCGGGTGTAGTTGTTCCTCATTTCAACGACGTTACCTTGACGACTTTGAAACAAAGCCTACTCTCGGAGAAAACACTTTCTACCGATTTATTTGATTGTGAGTTAGATGGGGATGTTTTCATCGACTTTGTGGCACCGCTTTTCTTTCCCGACATTTCCCGAAAAACGATGGTGGTATTTAGGCACGATCCTAATAAGTTCCTTTTCCCTTTTGTTGAAACTTGGCCGGTACAAAGCCGGACCTCGGAGTCGCTATTGTTACGAAATGAGGCTGACTCGGTGTTGTTTATGTCTAATTTGCGGCACAAATCTGGAGAGGTAATGAAAATGAAATTGCCGCTTGTTGTTAACTCTTGTGTTGAAGTTAATGCAGCTATGGGGCAAGAAGGCATATCAGTTGGAAAAGATTATCGTGGAGAAAATGTGCTGGCCAGCCTGAACCCAGTGCCGGGAACCCGTTGGGTATTGGTAACCAAAACAGACAAAAGCGAACTTTACGATAATTATTTGTTCAAAACAGCAACGCCCGAAGTTTTTTCAGTCTCCGGCATCCTTATTCTCATTGTGTTTTTTTATGTGCTTTACCTCCATCGGCAAAGAAAATTATACAAGCAGCTTTACAATTCACAGGAGGAGTATAAAACAATATTATATAGTATTGGCGATGCCGTAATTTCTACAAAAAAAGATGGCACAATAATTACCATGAACCCTGTGGCCGAGAAGCTTACCGGATGGAGCGAACAGGATGCAAAGGGCCGGAAAATCGACGATGTTTTTATTATAATTAATGAAGAAACGCGTGAAAAGATCGAGAGCCCTGTTGCCAAGGCAATACGGCAAGGGGTTGTTGTTGGCCTGGCAAATCATACACTTTTGATATCAAGAAGTGGAGAAGAGTGGCCTATTTCCGATAGTGGTGCTCCTATTTTCGATAGCAAAGGGAATGTTACCGGGGTAATTATGGTTTTTCGCGACCAGACCGAAGACCGAAAGCAGCAAAAGAAAACAGCCGAGATTCAGCGGAAACTTTCTACTCTGATGTCGAACTTGCCTGGGATGGCTTACCGTTGCCGGAATGACCACGATTGGACGATGGATTTTGTTAGCAAAGGCTGTAAAGAACTCACCGGTTATTCAACATGGGAAATGGAAGGAAACCAGATCGTATCATACAACAGGATTATTTATCCTGACGATCGGCTTAGTGTTTGGAATAGCATACAGGAAGCACTCCAAAACAAGTCTCCTTTTCAAATTGAATATCGTATAAGTACAAAAGATGACCATTTGAAATGGGTATGGGAAAAGGGCATTGGCATTTATGATGATGATGGTGCGCTTTTAGCCATTGAAGGTTTTATTGCCGATGTGTCAGACCGAAAAAGTGCTGAAATTTCGCTCACTGCCAGCGAGAAATTATTTCAAACCTTAGCCGAGAATGCTACAGTGGGAATTTTCCGCACCGATGCTGCCGGTTTGACAACCTATGTAAATCCAGAATGGTGCAAAATAACCGGGCTTAGTCCTCAGGATGCAATGGGCATTGGGTGGATTAACTCGGTTCACCCTGATGATAGATTGCAGATTATTGAGGGGTGGGAAAATGCCACCAATGATTATAACGACTCCGATGCGGAATACCGTTTTGTAAAGTCAAATAGTAGTGTGGTTTGGGTAAAAGGGCGTGCTGTGCCTGAATTTAGTGAATCGGGTAAGCTGTTGGGATATATAGGGACTATTGTTGATATCACCGAAATTCGGAATTCATCGGAAGCTATCCAGCAGGCAAACCTATTGCTACGAACAATTATCGACAATATTCCCGACGCAATCTATTTAAAAGACATTGAGGGAAGAAAGGTTATTGCCAACAAAGCCGACATTGAGAATTGCGGAGCTTTGTCGGAAGAAGAACTCCTTGGAAAAACAGATTTCGATCTTTTCCCTTCCGAAATTGCTACTTCATTTTGGGAAGACGATGATAACGTGCTTAAGACTGGGAATCCAATATTACAACGCGTAGAGTACCTTGTTAACTTCAATGGAAAAGAAAAATGGCTTTCGACTTCAAAAATCCCTTTGTTAGATAGCGATAAGAGAACTATTGGGTTGATTGGTATAGGACACGATATCACCGAGAGGAAGAAGAACGAAAAAGAAATGTTAAAGCTTACCAATGCGGTGTCTCAGAGCCCTGTGAGCATTGTTATTACCGATCTTAATGGGATTATCGAATATGTTAACCCCAAGTTTGTTGAGGTAACTGGTTATTCTTTTCATGAAGCTGTAGGGAAGAACTCTAACATATTAAAATCGGGGTTGCAAGGTCAACAATTCTATCAGGAAATGTGGCAAACCATCCTCTCGGGGAATGACTGGAAAGGCGACTTGCAAAACCGAAAGAAAAGTGGGGAATTGTTCTGGGAGAGCATGAAAATATCGCCAATATTGAACGACTCAGGGAGCATCATTTCCTTTGTGGCTGTTAAAGAAGATATTACTGAAAAAAGGCGAATGCTGGCCGAGCTTATTGAAGCTAAGGTTAAAGCAGAAGAGAGCGACCGGTTAAAATCGTCGTTTTTGGCTAACATGAGCCACGAAATTAGAACACCACTCAATTCAATTCTCGGCTTCAGCAATTTCCTTACGAGTGACGATACCCTCACTCAACGCGAAAAACAAGAATATTCAGATATTATTACCAAGAGTGCCGATAGCCTGTTGCAAATTATCAACGATATAATCGATATTTCTAGTCTGGAAACCGGTCAGTTGAAAACATGGGTGAAACCGGTTGAGGTCGGTCCAATTTTACGTTCGCTTTTCCTTATTTTCAGTAATAAATTGAACGAAATGAACAAGTCACATTTGATTCTTGAACTACAACTCGAGACCGATGTAACTGTTATGGCCGATGAAAACCGTTTTATTCAAATTGTAACAAACTTGGCTAACAACGCCATGAAGTTTACCGAAAGGGGTGGCGTGAGGTTTGGTATTGAAAGTATTGAAAAAGATCATGTTGTATTTTTTGTTTCCGACACAGGGATTGGCATTCCTTCGAATATGCACCAATCGGTATTCGATCGCTTCCGTCAGGTTGAAAACGACAGAGCCCGCTTATTCGGGGGCAATGGTCTTGGGTTAGCCATAGTGAAAAATTTGGTAGAATTAATGAATGGCAGAATTTGGTTAGAATCTGAAGTTGGGAAGGGCTCAATATTTAGATTTACTCTGCCTCTGGATTAGTTCTCTGCCTCGCTGAAGGTGTTGGGTATGAAAAAGTAGAACACACTTCCTTTGTTAACCTGACTGGTGGCCCAAATCTTCCCTTGGTGTTTTTCAACGAGCTCTTTGCATATTGCTAATCCCAATCCGGTGCTTGGTTCTCCATCGGTTCCAAGGCGATTTGCCATATTGTCAATTTTAAAAAGTCTGTCTATCAGTTCGTTGCTCATGCCAATGCCGTTGTCTTTTACTCGGATTAGAATTCCTGAATTTTCCTCGTGGGCAGAGATTTCTACCTTACCGTTCTTGCGGGTAAATTTAATTGCGTTCGATATTAGGTTTCGGATGATTGTATCGAGCATAGGCCTGTCGGCCATAATGTCAAACTTTTGAGGTATGTTTATATCAAATGAAATATTCTTTTTTGAAGCTGGGTATCCTACGAGTTCAAGACAATGGCAGACTTCTTCATGCAGTTTAATTTTTTGCGGGTTAAATGCAGTCCCTTCCCTCTGTGTTTTCGACCACTCGAGCAGGTTTTCGAGCAGTGCGTACAAGTTCGTTGCCGATTCTTTCATACTTTTGGCAATTTCTTCCAATTTTGCGGGGGATAGAGTTTGTACCTCTTCTGTTAATAGCTCAGTGAAACCAATAAAGCTGTTGAAGGGACTCCGTAAATCGTGGGCTATTATCGAAAGTAGTTTATCTTTTTCAGCATTGATTTTTTTGAGTTGTTGATTTTTTAAATGAATCTGTTCTTCAGCTTCTTTTATTTCTGAAATATCAATTCCAATTCCTCTCATGCCAGAGCAGAACCCTTCGTCCATAATAACTTCTGCCTGCAATATTACAGGGAAAATTTCGCCATTTCGTTTTGAAATTTTTAATTCTTTGGGCGTGGTATCAGCGCCGTTGAATACTTCTTTTATGCGTTGTATCGCGAACGGAAGGTCTTCAGGTGCCACAACTTCAGAAATACTTAAGCCTTCGCTGAGTTCGGTGTAGGTGTAACCCAATAGGTCGAGAGCAAATTTGTTAACGAAGGTTAAGATTCCCTGCATGTCGATTTCAAAAACAATTTGCGGCAGTAAATCGGTCATCTCTCTAAAACGCCGTTCGCTTACAATCAAATCATTTTCAACCTTTTTTCTTTGTAATATATTGGATGTGAGCTCGATAAAAGTTCCTAATTGTTCTTCGTTAATGGGAATTTGCTCTTTATGACCCGCAATAAGCATACCTCCAATAAGCTTTCCCCGATGTGAAAAAGATGTTCCCTGAAACCATCCTATTTTCATCGCATTGTGAACAAGTTGGCTGGTTTCTTCAGGAATTTGATTGAATGAAATTGTGTTCAGTGTCGAAGGCGGGCCTATTTTTATTGCTATCATTTTTTGCACAACATCCGAATTTACGGGGGTAAAAGGCGCAATTATCGGATTGCCAACAAATTGTTTTATTAGAGTTTCTTCTTCGGGAAGAAGGGTGCATGCATCGAGGCGTAATTGTTGCTTTTTTTCATCGAAGGTAGAGACCCAAACTGCTTTTACTTCGAAAATATCGCGAAGGGTTTGAGCAATAAACTGGGGTAATTCATCAAAAGCTTTGTTCGATAATTGAATAGAATAATTGGTAATTCGTGAATATTTCGAGGTTTGTTTATCGAAAGATTGTTTCAACTGCTCAATTTTTGCTTCGTAATTGGCAATCTGCTTCTTAAATTGTTGGTCCTCGTTATGCAATTTATTGACTTTAGTGCTATTTATTTTTGCATTATTTTGTTTTTCAATCATAAAGCAAATTAGCTTTTATGTTTAATTTTTAATGTAGTAATG
>JAAYAG010000086.1 GCA_012719495.1 Bacteroidales bacterium | reverse complement strand
TCCCAGCAACTCCTGTACATACCGTATGTCAATCCCCGAATCGAGCAAATGCGTGGCAAAACTGTGCCGCAAACTGTGTATGCTGCCTTTCTTCGTCATGCCACTTTGCTCAATGGCTTCTCGCATCACTTTTTTGAACACTGCTGCTACTATAGGGCATACCCAGCCCTCCCCCTTCTTTGAGTGCAGCGGATCAAAAGGGGGATTACTGTTTTAATAGCCAAGCATTGTTTTTTATTGTTTATATTTTGTAACTTTCGGTTTCTAACGTTTTAAAACATTCAATATGAAACACTTCCTAAACTTTTACCTGATATGCTTATTGGTTGCTCTGGCCGCTTGTTCTACCGAAGATGATGAAAACCAAAAAAACGATACTTCATCGAAAGTGACAATTTCGGGCTTCATTCAAAAAGGACCATACTTAAGCGGAACTTCGATTGAACTTATTGAGCTCGACACAAATCTTGTGCAAACCGGGCGGAGCTTTAACTCTCAAATTGTCGACAATAGTGGTAAATTCGAGATTAAAGGAATTGAACTGCTTTCACCTTATGTTGAAATTAAGGCCGATGGTTTTTATTTTAACGAGGTTAGCGGAGCTGTATCTACCGAAAGGTTGGTGTTAAATTGCATTGCCGATGTTACGCAGAATAGCAATATAAATGTCAATGTGTTATCGACACTCGAAAAATACAGAATCGAATTTTTGGTTGAAAATGGGGCTTCATTTGCCGATGCAAAAAAGCAAGCTCAACAAGATGTATTGGCTTTATTCGAGATGGAGAAAACCGATATTGCGTTTTCGGAACAGTTGAACATTGCTGAAACAGGCGATGACAACTCTATTTTATTGGCAGCATCGATTATTTTGCAAGGAAAGCGAAACGTAGCTGCTTTGTCAGAACTGCTTTCAAATATTAGCCTCGATATTAAGGCTGATGGCAAACTAGATAACACGCTTTTGGGTCGAGACCTTATTAACGATGTGAAAAACATGGATTTGGTTTCGGTTAAGTCGAATATTGAAAAAAGATACTCCGATTTGGGAACACCTGTTTCCCTTCCTGGTTTTGAAAGTAAAGTGACAAATTTTATCAGCAAAACTCCTTTTGAATATACGTTGAGCATTCAATACCCCGATTCGGGCGAGTTTGGGCGTAATCTGCTGGCATTGGCCGATGGCGAATTTGTCTCAACATATATCCACTATAGCCTCAGGGCTTTGGTCCCCGATGGAATGACGGCTAAAGTGGTTTTCAAAAATACTTCGCCAATTGTTGGGTTAACTAAAGGCCGTTTGGTGCAGTATGGCACTCCCGAAGAACTTGAAAAATGGAGAATTGTTAACAATTCTACCGACCGGATTGAATGGACCGCAAAAAGTGGTGTGTCAGATGTTGACCGGAAGATCACCCTTCAAGGTACTGGAAGTGGGATATTTGAGATCTATGAAAATGATTCGAAGGAGCCAATACGCACGTTTTCAATAGCGTGGGGAATGACCAACGAAATAGCTTTTCTATATCCCGAAAATGGCAAATATGGACCTAATCTGATGGCACTTCCCGATAAATCTGTTCTTGAAAAGGACAAGAAATATAGTATCGCGGTAAAAATCCCTTCGATCTTTCTGTTTTCGTACAATGTTTATCTGATCCAAACTGCGGGTACAGGAAAAATAGAATATTTAGAGACCTCTAATGAGTGGGAAACCTGCAATTATAATAATGTTAGTAACATGTTGGGGCTTGGTTGCTCCCAAAGTGGCGCTTCGACCGATATTGCGGTGTGGTTTACTGGTGAAGGAGAACTTAAACTTGATGAAAATGAGTTTGGTTTACCCGATCTGCAAAAAACAAAAACATTTACCTGGAAATAAAAATCAAAGGAGCCTTGTATTACAAGTAAGGTTTTTTCCCCACTTAGAATTTGTAGAATGAAACCAACGTCGGCTGGTGTGTAACGATGAACATCGCCTAGTCGCCTATAGACTTGGGCGCTGTAAACACGTTCCTCCTAAACTCCGACAGGTCTGGCGATGCTGTCGGGTTTGCGGTTGTCCCGGTACAACGCGAAACCCCGAAGGTTTTTGAAACCTTCGGGGTTTGTGCAACGGACGATAATACAATCAGTAATATATTATTCGCTGTCTTTTGCCCTTATTTCAACTCGCCGTATTTTTCCACTGATTGTTTTCGGAAGTGCGTCTACAAACTCAACAATCCTTGGGTATTTATATGGTGCGGTCACTTTTTTCACGTGTTCCTGTATGTCGCTTGCCAGCTCTTCTGAAGCAGAGTAGCTTTTAGCCAGTACAATAGTTGCTTTAACCACCTGCCCGCGAATTTCGTCGGGGGCGCCGGTAACGGCACATTCAACCACGGCCGGGTGGGTCATCAGGGCACTTTCTACTTCGAAAGGCCCAATACGGTAGCCAGAGCTTTTGATTACATCGTCGGCACGGCCAACAAACCAGTAATATCCGTCCTCGTCGCGCCAGGCAATGTCGCCGGTGTAATAAATTCCGTTTTGCCAGGTTTCGGTAGTGCGTTCCTCATCGCGGTAATACCCCTTGAAAAGCCCTACAGGAGCTTGTTCTCCTACGTGGATTACAATTTGCCCTTGTTCGCCGTCTTCGCAGCGTGTTCCATCGGGGCGCAAAAGGTCAATCTGGTATTGTGGCGAGGGTATCCCCATCGATCCTGGTTTTGGCTTCATCCAGGGGAAAGTTCCTAGCTGTACCGTGGTTTCGGTTTGGCCGAAAGCTTCCATTAAATGGATGCCTGTATTTTCGTAAAACGTTTCGTAAACCTTTGGGTTGAGTGCTTCGCCGGCCGTTGTGCAATATTTCAGGGCCGAAAGATCGTATTTTGAAAGATCTTCGCGGATCATGAACCGGTAGATTGTTGGAGGGGCGCAAAACGAAGTCACCTTGTATTTCGAAATCACTTCGAGCATCTCCGCCGGAACAAATTTCTGGTGGTCGTATACAAATACGCTGCACCCGGCAAGCATTTGCCCGTAGAGTTTTCCCCAAACGGCTTTTGCCCAGCCGGTATCGGCCACAGTGAGGTGCCGTCCGTCTTCTTCTACATTGTGCCAGAATACAGCGGTCGAAATGTGGGC
Organism: Bacteroidales bacterium; assembly: GCA_012719495.1. GTDB lineage: Bacteria > Bacteroidota > Bacteroidia > Bacteroidales > Prolixibacteraceae > CAYMTR01. The sequence continues at coordinate 29,183 of JAAYAG010000086.1, read as the reverse complement.
TAATGGGTAGGTGTAGTCGTGGGCTACCATCTTTGGATTTCCTGTTGTTCCCGAGGTAAAATACAAGAACAGCAGGTCGTCGTTTTTCGATGGGTTTTGGGGCCTCACAAAGGCAGGAGCTTTCTCAATACCTTGCTGAAAGTTTTCCCAATGTGCAGGAAATATTGGCCCAACCGAGATTAATTTCTCAACCGAGGGGCACTGTGGTAGCGCCTTGTCAACGTGCTCTATTACAATATCTTCACCAACAGTGATTATGGCTTTAATTGTAGCGGCATTGCTCCGGAAAATGATGTCTTTGTCGGTAAGCAGGTGAGTGGCAGGAATGGCCACTGCCCCAATTTTGTGGAGGGCTAACACGGCAAACCAAAATTCGAACCTTCGTTTGAGTATTAGCATCACTTTATCGCCGTGCCCAACTCCAACCGACTGAAAATACGAAGCGGCGGCGTCGGTTTTTTCTTTCATCTCGGCATACGTGAAGTTATGGCTTTGACCTTCATCGTTACACCAAACGAGGGCAATTTTATTTGGCTCGATGCGGGCATATTCATCTACAACATCGTATGCAAAATTGAAATTCTCGGGAACAACTATTTTGAAGTTTTTTAAGAAATCGTCGAGCGAGTCGAATTCTGCTTTTGCAAGGTATTTCTTGTATAATTGCATGGTAATGTGGTTGTTTTATTAAAAAATAATGGCTAGAAAGCGACAAGGTTTTTCGTCGAGGGCAAGCATTCCGTGGGGCAATCCAGAGTTGAAATAAATTGAATCGCCCTCTTCTAGGATCATTTCTTTGCCGGCGAGACAAAATTTCAATTTTCCTTCGAGAATGTAGTTGAACTCCTGCCCCGGATGTTGATTTAGACTCTGGCAACAGCCTTCGGGTTTTGGCTCAACGGTAACAATAAACGGCTCGGCCTTTTTGTTGATGAAACCCTGAGCTAACGATTGATATTTGTAAGCTTTGGTTCGTTCAACAGCTGCACCTGTATTTTTTCGCGTGAGTGAATACTGGTGCATGTGAGGGTCTTCGCCGGTAAGCAAAACGGTAAGTTCAACATTGTATTTCTTTGAAATATTGTGAAGCACGCTAACGGGTATGTCTGCTTTCCCCGATTCATACTCAAGATATTTTTCAATGCTTATCCCGCAGGTCGCTGCGGCATCATCAACGCTTATGTCGAGAACCTCGCGTAATCCCCGAATTCGTTCAGCAATTTGCCTTATTTGTTCTTCCATAATTTTAGTTTTAAAAAGAGGCGAAAAAGTAGTAAATAATTTCAAATTGAAAGAATTATTTGTCGATTTAAGCATTATTCTAAGCCAGAGCCTGGTTCATTTTGTAAAATTGATTCTTTTTTCTGCATATAATGTTGTATTACTGTAGCATTTGGCATCTTTCAGTTTCTCACATCTGCATTATTCAAAATCGTATAGCTTTGGGATTAACAATACATGCTTTTTCTTCAAATTGAATCTAAAAAAGGCCAAAAGAGATTCTCTAATGGCCCGGCAGGTATTGTTGTTATACTGCTTTTCGTTTTATTTCTGGGGTTCGCTCTTTTTTCCCGTCGAGCGATACAAGTGCTTTCGCCTGTTCTGAGTTGATACGGGTTGCGATGCCTGTTTTATTCCAATGTTTATTACACCCGCAGTAGTCGAGGAAAACGCATTGCGAAGGGATGTTGAGGTTTTTCATTTCATACCCGCCGCCTAAAAGGTTCAGAACGCAAGCCGTTCCGATAAGCCCGGTAGAATTCTGGTTGGCCCAGGGTTTCAGCCACCGCGAAAAATCAGATGAATGCCAGATTAAAACGGTTTCTATTCCCGAAATTTTCATTTCACGGGCAGTTTTCGATACATTGCAATCGCTGGTGCAATGCTGGCAGATTAGTGCATTGTCTGTCACCTTTGCCTTACATTCTTTGTTTTTTATCATGCAGGTAGGCAGCAATAAAATCTTTTTTTCAGTTCGCAGAAAATCTTTTCTAAGGCTATTGTTCATAATCTGGGCACCCACCATGTTCATGTGGTACTCAACCTGGGTACGGGTACAGAAGAACTGGTCTTCGCGACCGGCATACATTTTTTTGTTGTGTTGCAGAAACGATGAAACATTCCCGGTATATGAGCCCAGTTGTATTTTCGATTGATCTTCGAACCACGAGGCAAATGCTGAAACTTCTTCCAACAGGTCGAGGCTGTTGCGCTGTAATTCGAAATAGAAGTAATCTTGCCATCGGCTTAATGCTTTCACTTCCATTTTGAAATCGCCTGTAGCACTGAGCCAGTATAACAGGTTGTCAAATTGATCTATGCTGAAGTTTAGTGTTTCTTTGCCGGGTTTGTTCAATAAACGATTGCCCAGTTTGCCCCTAAGCTTGTCGACCCTGCTTTTCAATATTGTGGAACGTAAGCGGTAAAGCATTTTGAACATTGGGGTAATAAGCCGGAGGTTCCATTGCCAGCGCCCTTTGTAGGTATTCCAGAAAACCCCTGTCATTAACAATTCGAGCAAAAGTTCTTCGTCAGACACTTTATTCGTGGCGTAACCGGTTTCCCTGAAGTTGGCTATGTCGGAACCGAAATGTTTCAGCCCCGTGTCAACTACTTTTTTAGTAAATTCTTCCAATAAAAAGTAAAACCTATCCGATGTTGTGTCGTTTTGAGTAAGATTGTAAGGCGGGAAAAAACTGAGTTCTATTGTTTTTCCGGCAACGGGTGGCAATGTTGTTTTCATTTAAAAAAAGTTTGTGTTTTATGGCAGTTCAAAAGTAATGTCAAGCAACTTGATGTAATGGATGTAATCGGGAAGTGGTGTTTTTTTATAGGCAAACGTATTCTTTCAACCGAAAAAACAATAGGATAAGGCATTGCCGCAAAACTATATTTGGTAATTTTGGGCAAAAGCTCGCAGCGTATGGCACGATTTCTTAAAAACCGGCAAAATACCCTTGGTAAATCTCCCGGAACATTAACTTTTATTGGAAGGAAGAAAATGGAGCAGCCTCGTTTCAGGTTGATTTCCTATGCCAATAATTCTTTTACAGATGAAGAGTATAGTTCTTATCAACAAGTTATTGAGGCTATTGACCCATCTCGTGTCTGTTGGATAAATATCGATGGTATTCACGATCCTGATGTTGTTGCCGGCATTTGCAATTATGCCGGCGTTTCTCCGCTTACCCAAGAGGATATTGTTAATACCGACCGTCGTCCTAAGGTTACGGAGGAAAAGGATAGTTTGGTTGTGATTCTTAAGGTGTTGTCATTCAATAAAGACCGTAAAAATATTGCTTCAGACCAAATTACCTTTATTCTGGCGCAAAACCTGTTGATCACTTTTCAGGAAAAAGTGGGAGATTATTTTAATCCGATTCGGGAACGTTTGGAGCAAAATATTGGTAAGCTAAGATCAAGTAGTGCCGATTATCTTTTGTACCGTCTTATTGATGCTATGGCCGACAATTATTTGATTACCATAGGCATACTTGGTGAAATGATTGAAAAAAACGAAGATCTTCTGTTGAAAAAAACCAATCCTCAGTTCATTCGCGATATTTATTTTTACAAAACAGAAATAAGCTTTCTGCGGAAGATTATCCGCCCTGCCAAAGAAGTCTCGAAAATTCTCAAGAATTCAGATACTAACCTTATTGCCAATTCAACACAACCTTACCTCGACCACCTCGACGATTTGCTGACGTATGCCCTCGAAACGGTTGAAACGTATTATGCCATGACCAGCGACCAGTTGACCATTTATAATACAAACATTAATAACCGCTCGAACGAAGTGATGAAAGTACTCACAATTTACGCATCTATTTTCATACCGCTAACGTTCATTGTAGGGGTATACGGAACCAACTTTGATTTCGTGCCCGAATATCATTTTCGCTATGGATATTATGCAATGTGGGCTGGTATGCTCATTTTAAGCTTTGCCATGCTGATTTATTTCAGACGTAAAAAGTGGCTTTAATTAGTGAAAAAGTAAAAGAAATCATTGAACACAAAATTATTGCCGTGAGGAGAATCATTATACTTGTAATTAGTTTTTTATCTGTTATTCAGATTTTTGCACAGACGAATCAAATTAAGTTTCGCAGTCTCGACATCAACAAAGGCTTGTCGAGCAACCAAATTAATACGATATTTAAGGACAGTCAGGGTTTTTTATGGATTGGCGCGGTGAACGGGTTAAACCGTTTCGACGGGTATTCTACCCGGGTATTCCGAAAAGCAGCCGATAACGCAGGTTCTTCGCTCAACAATAATATATTCCGCATTTTTGAAGATTGCCAAGGGCGCCTGCTTATCCTTTCGGGCGAAGAGCTATGGGTGTTCGATACGGCCACCGAACGCTTCCTTTCCGACGATGAACTTTTCAATCTTAATATCCCGATCCCTCGTTCGGGCATTGTTGAAATCATACGGTTGAACAGTAATTCCTTATGGTTTGTCACTCGCGAATCGGGGCTCTTTGGTTACAATCATCAAAAGAAAGAGGTAGCACACATCCAGCCTTCGCAACTGGGAGGAGAGGATGCGTCTAATAACCGGATCTCGGGCGCTACAGCTTCTCCCGATGGAATGCTTTGGCTGGTGAAAAGTGATTTATCGCTTGAAAAAGTTGATGTTGTTGGCCGGCGCATTGTGAAAACGATTCCTTCCCTTTCCAGGTTTTTACCTCCTTCAGATGTAGATCATGGTATTTTTGCCGACTCGCACAGCAATCTTTGGATTTTTTCCCGGAACGAAAACGAAGGCTTGCTCCGATATAACCTTTCGTTGGGACAAGCAATTGTTTATGAAGCCTCTGAAAGTGCTGGAAGCATTAACAGTAATGTAATTACGGCAGTAATTGAAGACGATTTCGGCAATATTCTTGTTGGTACCGACCATGGAGGATTAAGTCGTATCCATTCAATCTCTGGGAAAATTGAAACCTATAAAAACGATCCGGCCGATAAGAACAGCCTCGCACAAAACAGTATTACCTGTCTCTATCGTGATAATGAAGGCATAATATGGATCGGAACCTATAAAAAAGGGGTCAGCTATTATCACCCCGATCTGTTTAAAATTTCTACTTACATTCTTCACCCCTATAAAGAGAATTGGCTCGGGTACGACGATGTGAACACATTTGCCGAGGATTCTCAGGGAAACCTATGGATTGGAACCAATGGCGGAGGGTTGTTTTATTTCGACAGGCAGAAAAACATTTTCAAGAGTTACAAGCATAATCCCAACGACAATAACTCGTTGAGTAGCAATGTGGTTGTTGATGTGCTGGTTGACCATCTGGGCGATGTTTGGGTGGGTACTTATATGGGCGGGCTTAACCGTTTCGATGGAAGAAAATTTACCCGTTTTATGCATAACCCTTCCGACAATACCTCAATTGCCCACAACAATATATGGTCGCTTTTCGAAGATTCGGAACGCAATGTTTGGATTGGGACTCTGGGCGGAGGGCTCGATCGCTTTGATCGGAATATGGGTCAATTTGTCCATCATCAGACGAGTATGGAAAACAGTGTCCATTCCGACTTCATAATGGCTGTTGACGAAGGTATTGATGGCAATTTGTGGCTGGCCACTACCCTGGGTTTTGAACAGTTTGACCGCGATAAAAACATATTTACCCAGTTTGCACAAGAGCCTGACGGGAAAGGCTTGATAAGCAATACAGCGCTTGATGTATTTTGTGATCATCGGGGCTGGGTTTGGGTGGCTACCCGCGAAGGATTAAACTTGTACGACCCGAAAAATAAAAAACACCGGCATTTTACAGCTGACGATGGCATGCCAATCAACGATGTATTAACTATTCTTGAAGATGACAAAGGGAACATGTGGCTTGGAACACCCCTGGGTTTGTGTAATCTCATTGTCAGTTCAAAACCCGATGGTAGCTATGATTTCCGGTGCAAGAATTACGATGAGAAAGACGGGCTTCATGGTAAAGCCTTCAATGAACATGGCGCACTTAAAACCCGTCGTGGAGAGTTGGTCTTTGGTGGCCCCGAAGGGTTTAGTGTTTTTAAACCCGAGAATTTGTCTGCCACTTCCAACAATCAATTAGTCACTGTATTCGCTGGACTCGAGGTGCAAAACAAACCAATAAGTATTGGGCAAGAGATTAGCGGACGGATTTTGTTGCCTCGCGCACTAAGTTCAGGTGACAAAATTGTATTGAAACATTTCGAAAAAACATTTGCCGTGTGGTTTGCTGCCTTAAATTATCTTAATCCTGAAAAAACCCTGTATCACTATATCTTGGAAGGATTTAATAACGAATGGGTTACCTCGGGAGGGCGAAAATTAACTTATACAAACCTGCATCCCGGCGATTACACCCTTAGGGTCTATTCTTCCGATTTCGACAACGAGAGGCGAAGCAATGAAATTGTATTGCAAGTTAAGGTGTTACCTCCTTTTTGGAAAACAAAATGGGCGTATTCACTTTACCTTGTGCTGTTTCTTGTCGGTGTTTTTTATGCATTACAGAGTATTATTAACCGCGAACGAAACAAATTTTTATTGCAACAGGAGCGGATTGAAACGGCTAAAGTTCACGAGATGGACATGCTAAAACTGAAATTTTTCACCAATATTAGTCACGAAATCAGAACCCCATTGACCTTGATCCTTTCACCGCTCGAAAAAATAATTGGAACCACCAGTGAGGGGCAAAATAAAGAGCAGCTAAAACTGGTTCAGAGAAATGCCAAACGCTTGTTAACGTTGATTAACCAGTTGCTCGATTTTCGTCGTCTCGAGGTACAGGGCTTGTCGTTACTTGTGCGCGAAGAGGAATTTGTAAGTTTCTGCAGGGAAACAACCGAGTCGTTTTCCGATCTTTCTGAAAGCCGCGACATTAGCCTTTCATTTTCTTCAGAATTGCAGGAAATCCGGGCTGTTTTTGATTACGATAAAATTGAAAAGATTCTTTTCAACCTGCTTTCCAATGCGTTTAAGTTCACCAATCAGGGCGGTTCTGTTGGTGTGAGAATTAGGTACAACGAATTGCCTAACTACGAGAAACAGCTGGTTCTGGAGGTTTCAGATACAGGGATTGGTATTCAAGAAGATAAACAAGAGGCCGTTTTCGAGCGTTTTGTACAGAGCCTTCCCGATGGGGTGACGGTGAACAAGGGAAGCGGCATAGGTTTGTCGTTGACCCGCGAGTTTGTTCAAATGCATGGCGGAACAATAGGGCTGAAAAGCAAGGTGGGCGAGGGCTGCACCTTCACCGTTGTGTTGCCGCTTAAAGATAGCCCGCAACTTGAAGTCACCGGCCTTACAACAGGGCGAGTCGAGACAACAATTTCTGCCGGAAGACCTACCTGGAGTAACCTTAGCATTGAAAAGAGAACAAAAGGTATGCTCAAAATATTGCTTGTTGAAGATAATCCCGACATCCGGTTCTATCTGAAAGATAATTTATCGTCAGACTATCAGATTATTGAAGCCGAAAATGGAAGTGTTGCATGGGATGTTTTGTTAAAGGAAATGCCCGACTTGATTGTTAGCGATATTATGATGCCGGTAATGGACGGGCTTGAGCTTTGCCGGAAAGTGAAAACCGACAACCGGACAAGCCATGTGCCGATGATTTTGCTTACCGCGCGCAATTCCGACCAGCATAAATATGAGGGACTTGAAACAGGAGCCGACGATTATATTACCAAACCTTTTAATTTTGAGTTGCTTATGTTGAAGATTAAGAATCTGATCGAGCAGCGAAAGAAATTAAGGCAATCGTTCCAGCAAAACATAGAGTTGCAGCCTTCGGAGATTGAAGTTACCTCGCTCGATGAAAAATTCCTGCGGAAAATTAAAGACATTACCGAAAACAAGATGCACGAGCCCGATTTTTCGGTTGAAAAATTAAGTACCGAGTTTGGCATCAGCAGGGCACATCTCTATAATAAATTATTGTCGCTTACCGGTAAAACGCCTATCGAATATATCCGCATCCTGCGTATCAGGCGGGCTGCCCAGTTGCTTGAGAAAAGCCAGCTTACAGTTATGGAAATCGCGTATAAAGTCGGGTTCAACGATCCTCGTTACTTTACAAAACATTTTAAGAGTGAATACAATATGACCCCATCGCAATATGCCAAAAAGTTTTCCACACAGAGCGAGCCAGACGAACCCGATCATGGGTAGGGTTTATGGGCTGCAAAAAATTGTTGGCTTGTTATTTTAAACTGGCATTTGTATAGTCGACCCGGAAAGTGGCATATTTCTCTGCAATTTCGTCGAGGATGCGGTAACAATCACTATACGTTTCCGACCTCAACAGTTCAATTCGTGTATCGCGGAAATTAGGTAGCGATGGAAAATATTTGGCAAAATGGCGGCGCATTTCATTTACTGCCCGTCGTTCGTCATCTTTCCATTCGAGCGAAATACGAAGCTGATCTTTCACATTTTCAACAATTTCGGGAACAGTAGGTGCCTGGAGTTCTTCGCCGGTTTCGAAATAATGTTTTATTTCTTTGAAAATCCATGGGCGGCCAATGGCTGCACGTCCAATCATCAGGGCATCGACACCGGTTTGCTCGAGTCTCTTTTTTGCAGTTGAAGGACTATTGATATCACCATTGCCAATAATCGGCATGGTAATCCTTGGGTTGTTTTTCACTTCAGCAATTAGCGACCAGTCGGCATCGCCGGTGTATAATTGTTTACGGGTACGCCCGTGAATAGCCAGGGCACTAATGCCAGTATCTTGCAGTCGTTCTGCTACCTCGGTAATGTTTTTGCTGTTTTCATCCCAGCCCAGGCGGGTTTTTGCCGTAACAGGAATTTTTACTGCATTGACAATTTGCCGGGTCATTTCAACCATTTTCGGAACATCTTGCAGCATGCCGGCACCTGCGCCTTTAGCTACAATTTTCTTCATAGGACAGCCATAGTTAATGTCAATAAAATCGGGGTTCGATTCTTCGGCAACTTTAGCTGCTTCAACCATAGAATCGATGTTGTGGCCGAAAATTTGAATGGCAACCGGGCGGTCGAAATCGAAAAGGGTCATTTTCAACTTTGTTTTTTTTACATCGCGGATAAGGGCCTCGCTCGAAACAAATTCGGTGTACATAACATCGGCACCGTATTTTTTGCACATATAACGGAACGATTTGTACGTAACATCTTCCATTGGAGCAAGAAATAGCGGGAGCGGTCCCAGTTCAATATTCCCAATTTTCATTTATTATTTCTTCAGGTTGAAAAATCTTCGACGTCACAAAAATAGTGCTTAGCTTTTTAATGTCAAACCATAGCCCGCGAAGTAAAACAAATGCTGTTGCATCTGGTTCGTTTTTGTGCCTGAGCCAAAACTAATTCGATGTTTTTTCTTGTTGGGGTGGTGTTTTTACCCGATTTATCTATTTTTGTACTACGTGATAAAGATAAGCGAAGTTGTACCCAATTTTTTCCCGAATGGTTTTATCCGACAAGCTGGATGCGTTCAGAAGAAAAATATTCAAATACAGGCTTAAGCAGCAATATCGTAAGCCATTCCGTATCATTTTGTTGTCAATCCTAGGCTTGATTTGTACCCTTATTATAGGCTCTCTTGTTTCCGATGGCATAAATGCGATTAAGAATAGCCAAAGCTACGGAAAGATAAAAGTAGATTGGTATCGCGATTACAACAATGTGCATTTGCGTTGGGCCAGGCGCAATGGGATTAGCCCGTTTACCACAACTAAAGCATTTCACAAAAGCATTGGTAATTTAGTGCACGACAAGCGATTGGTGAAGATCAAAAGCAACAAATATTACATTGTAAAAAGTTTGAGCCATTCGCATCCTTACCTTACGCCCAAAGCTGCTGATTTGCTTGAGGATATTGGTAAACGCTTCCGTAAAAAGCTCGATGATAATAACATGGGGAATTATTCCTATCAAATTACTTCCTTGTTGAGGACTAAAGAGAGCCAGCGCAGCCTGAGCAGGTCAAATGTTAATGCTGCCAGTACAACTTCTCATCTTTATGGTACAACATTCGATATTGCTTACCGCACAGTGACAAAACGACCACTTCCGGGGATGAAAGTTGAGGTTGCCGATGCCAAAGCCATCAAACTCCTGTCGGAAGCCATTGGCGAATTGCGGCGCGAAGGTCGTTGCGTTGTCGTAACCGAGCGAATTGAAAAGTGCTTTCACATTACAGCCGTATATTAGGCTGTCGTTGAAAAATAAATTGGTTTTTTTATCAGGGATATATTGCGTTTGACTTGCAGTAATTGTACTTATTAACCTGAGTTCGATTTTATTTTTCAAAGTTCAGATTGGCATAAAACGCTGTTTTACAAAGCAAATTTTTGAGTATTAGTGGGCTAAATCGAGGAAATTTAATGCAGGAAAACAGTGTTTTATGCAAAGCTCATTGTCCGCCGCTTGTAAACAGCAATCTTCTGCTTTAAAATCACTTAAAATAACCCGTTATTCCTGCGTGATTTTGCATTGAATCTTACTGTTTACAAGCGGTCTGAACTCAAAAATAAAGTCGAACTCAGGTTATAAGGAAAAAAAATCCCGCACCTGGCGGGATTAATATCTGGTTAACCTGCTTTCAAAAGCTGCATTCCCGAACTTTCGATTTTTTCGCGGGCATACTTTTCATCAATAGTAAATTTCTTTTTACCGTTCGAAGGCATCTCGAACATGGCATCTACCATGATGGTTTCACAAATTGAACGTAACCCACGGGCCCCCAATTTGAATTCAACAGCAATATTCACGATGTATTCTAGGGCCGAATCATTGAAGTTTAATGCAATTCCGTCGAGTTCAAACAGCTTGACATATTGCTTTACAATGGCATTCTTTGGTTCGGTAAGAATACGCCTCAACGCATCCTTGTCGAGTGGGTCGAGGTAAGTGATTACAGGTAAGCGTCCAATGATTTCAGGAATCATCCCGAACGACTTAAGGTCCATTGGAGTGATGTATTGCATCAGGTTGTCGCGGTTAATGGTGGCTGTTCCTTCGATAGCATTAAATCCAACAACTTTTGTGTTAAGTCGTTGAGCAATTTTACGTTCTATCCCGTCGAAAGCTCCCCCGCAAATGAACAATATGTTTTTCGTATTTACCGGGATCATTCGTTGTTCGGGGTGTTTTCGTCCGCCTTGTGGAGGTACGTTAACAATCGACCCTTCGAGCAATTTCAGCAAGCCTTGCTGAACTCCTTCGCCCGACACGTCGCGGGTAATGGATGGGTTATCGCCTTTGCGGGCAATTTTATCAATTTCATCAATGAATACGATGCCTTTTTCTGCTGCTTCTACGTTATAGTCGGCTGCCTGCAATAAGCGGGTTAGAAGGCTTTCAATGTCTTCACCTACGTAACCGGCTTCGGTGAGCACAGTAGCATCAACCATGGTAAAAGGCACGTGTAGCATTTTGGCAATGGTGCGTGCCAGCAGCGTTTTACCGGTACCTGTTGGGCCAACAAGGATGATGTTCGATTTTTCTATTTCGGTTTCGTCCTGATCTATTTTCTGGGCAAGCCGTTTGTAGTGATTATACACGGCTACCGATAATATCTTTTTCGCATGGTCTTGACCAATAACGTACTGGTCGAGAAATTCTTTCATCTCCTTCGGTTTCGACAGCTTGATTCCACTTATGTCGAATTCTCCTTTCCCCTTGAATTCTTCTTCAACGATGGCATAAGCTTGCTCAATGCAACGGTCGCAAATATGACCATCCATGCCGGCAATCAGAAGCTCAACTTCATCTTTTGTTCTTCCGCAAAACGAACATTTATCCATTCAATATATTATTTCTTGTTTCTAACTAGTACTTGGTCAATCATTCCGTAATCTTTGGCTTCCTGGGCAGTCATCCAGTAATCGCGGTCTGAGTCTTTTTCTATTTTTTCGATATCGTTGCCAGAGTGTTTGGCAATAATTTCGTAAAGTTCTTTTTTGAGTTTTACAATTTCGCGAACGGTTATTTCCATGTCAACTGCCTGTCCTTGAGTGCCTCCCATGGGTTGATGGATCATGATCCGTGAGTGGGTAAGTGCCGAGCGTTTGCCTGTTGCTCCTGCTGTGAGCAGCACTGCTGACATCGAGGCGGCCATGCCTGTGCATATAGTAGCTACCGGCGAAGAAATGAATTGCATCGTGTCGTAAATTCCCAACCCGGCATACACTGCTCCACCAGGTGAGTTAAAGTATATTTGTATGTCTTTCCCTGGATCGGTAGAATCGAGGAAGAGCAATTGTGCCTGAATAATATTGGCCACATAATCGTCGATGGCTGTGCCAAGGAAGATGATACGGTCCATCATCAACCGTGAAAATACATCCATGGTGGCAATATTTAGCTGGCGTTCTTCGATGATCGTTGGAGAAATGTAGCTTCCATATACCGAATTGATGTATTTGTCTGATGATAAGTTACTTATTCCCGCTGCGCTTTTTGCATATTTTTGGAATTCTTTTCTGGTATCCATTGTGTCTTCTTTTTTGTTTTTGAAAAAATTTGCTTTTGAAATGTTTTAGCAAGTAAGGTAACAAAGTTAATAAAAAAGGGTTATTATTTTTAGCAGTTATTTTTCCGTCGATTTTGGAATCTTCCTTTTTCGAAAAAAAAAGCCGGTTGAAAAAGAACCGGCTCATTTGTTTTATTTTTTCTCGAACAACTTTTCAAATTCTTCGTTGGTGACCTCTTTTTCTTCGATGCCGACTTTTGATTTGATTACCTCAATTACTTTGTCTTCCATTTTTTTGCTGTATAGGCGGTTGCGTTCGTCTTTCTTTTCAAGCATTTGGCGGGCAAAACCTTCGAGGTGCTCTTCAGGGATATCGAACATGCCGTATTGACGGAATTGTGAGGCTGCAATATCTTTGGCAAGCTCCATTACGTCTTCCTGGCTTACTTTGAGTTCATTCTCTTTAATGATGTTCTCTTTAATTACTTGCCAGCGAAGGTCTTCCATGAATGGTTCGAAGTCTGCATCAATTTGTTCCTGGGTGAGTTCCTTGTTTGTGGCAAGCAACCAGCGTTTCAGGAATCCTTCGGGGAATTCCATCTTTATTTTGTTGATGAGCAATTCGCGTGCGTCGATAGCCAATTTATAATCGGCCGATGGTTTGTAATAAACCGACAGCTCGTTGGCTACATGTTCGCGGAAAGCTTCTGCTGTAAGTATTTGGGTTTCTTCACCCAATATTTTTTTGTAGTGTTCTTCGGTGAGTTCGGCAGCAACAAATTTGTTGATTTCTTTCACCGTAAATTTGAAGTTTCCGCTTACGTTTTCGGCATCTTTCTTTTCAATGTTCAATAGATAAGCTATTTCGGTGTCGTTAGGGTACGCTTTTTTAATATCGAAAATAATCTCGTCGCCGGCGTTTTTACCAACGAAGCTGTTTTTTATTTCTTCATCTTTAATCAGGTCGACTGATATAAGGCCCATTTCTTGTGAATGACCACCTTCAGCCACTGCATTATTTTCGTCGAGCTGAACGATATCGCCGCGAACAGTTGAGTCTTTTTCAATGGCATCAACTGGTTTGTTTTCGCCAAAACGTGCAGCATACGATTCTACCTGACGGTCGATCAGCTCGTTCGATACATTTACTTTATAATAAGGCAATTTTGTTCTTTTGTCGAGGCTAATTTTTACTTCGGGAGCATAGCCAATTTCAAAGACGAATTCAAAGTTTGTGTCGTTGTCCCAGTCGATTGTTTGCTGGAGTTCTTCATGTGGAAGGGGTTCTCCCAGGATGTCGAGTTTTTCGTCGACAATAAATTTTGACAGCCCATCGGAGAGAAGTTTGTTTACTTCATCGGCCAAGGCAGCTTTTCCGTACATTTTTTTAACAAGGCCCTGTGGAACTTTTCCGGGGCGAAAGCCTGGCATGTTTGCTTTTTTACGATAATCGTTCAAGGCTTTTTCAACATTTGCCTGATAATCGGCTTCTTCAATGTTTACCCTGATAATCCCGCTCAACGAATCGATATTTTCTTTTGTAATATTCATATTACTGAAAAGTTAATTTTTATGACAAGAACAACAAAAAACGTGTTTCAATAAACTTAAAACCGCCTGGAACGTTTTTCGGGGCTCCAAACGGTTAAGGTTTTTGTGCGGGCGAAGGGACTCGAACCCTTACGCCTTACGGCACCAGATCCTAAGTCTGGCTCGGCTACCAATTACGACACGCCCGCAAGAAAGCGGCGCAAATATAAATCTTTTTTTATTTCTGCACAATCGGAGGGTAGTTTATTGCATGTCAACCAGAAGCATGAATAAACTTTTCGCGTTTTTTTCGCAGTTCGAAATTCTGACCGAGATATACCTTGCGTACCATCTCATCAGCAGCAAGTTCCTCAGCTGTACCGGCTTTTAGTATCGAGCCTTCGAACAGCAAGTATGACCTGTCGGTTATCGCTAAGGTTTCGTGTACATTGTGGTCGGTAATGAGAATGCCAATATTTTTGTCTTTTAGGTGATAAACAATGTTTTGTATATCTTCAACGGCAATTGGGTCGACGCCAGCAAACGGTTCGTCGAGCAATATGAATTTTGGGTTAATTGCCAGGGCACGAGCTATCTCGGTGCGCCTGCGTTCGCCCCCTGAAAGCTGTATTCCAGTACTTTTTCTGATTTTGTTAAGACCAAATTCCGACAGCAGCAATTCAAGTTTTTCTTTTTGTTCGTGCTTGGTCATGTCGGTCATTTCCAGTATCGAACGGATGTTGTCTTCTACGCTCATGTGCCTGAATACCGAAGCTTCCTGTGCAAGGTAACCAATGCCTTTTTGTGCACGGCGGTATACCGGCATATGGGTTATTTCTTCCTGATCGAGAAATATTTTCCCATTGTTTGGCCGAATCAACCCAACAATCATGTAAAACGAAGTTGTTTTCCCGGCTCCGTTGGGGCCAAGCAATCCCACAATTTCTCCCTGGTTAACTTCTATCGACACCTGTTTTACAACCGTGCGGTTGCGGTATCGTTTCTCAATATTTTCGGTACTTAGTTTCATCCTTTCTCTGTCCGGTATTGATTCGTTTATTGTTAGTTTAACGTTCTTGTTCGGCGGTTATTGTTTTTCGTCGCTCAACCGATCGTGAAATATACACACTTACTTCATACAAAATAAGAAGGGGCAAAAACACCAGCATTTGGCTGAAAACATCGGGTGGAGTGATAACCCCGGCAACAATGAGCAACAAAACGTAAGCATGTCTGCGGTATTTTCGCATAAATGCTTGCGTGATTAAACCCACCTTGCTCAGGAAGTATACAATAATAGGAAGCTCGAAAATAACCCCCGATGCAAAAGTCACCGAGTTTATTGTCGAAATGTATGAACTTAGTTTTATCGTGTTTTCAACTTCGGGACTTACGATATAAGTGTTTAGAAAATGAATGGAGAGTGGCGCAATAAGGTAATATCCGAAGAGTACCCCCAGCATAAACAGCGAGGTGATGAAAAAGACTGCACCCTTGGCATACCGTTCTTCATTTTTGTGTAAAGCAGGTTTGATAAAACGCCATAGCTCCCAAATAACATAAGGGCTTGCTACAATAAGCCCTACTACGAGCGAGATTTTAAGGTGCGAATTAAATTGCCCGGCCATGTCAATGTTAACAATATTCAACGGTTGGGTGTTGATGGCGATACTTTCTGCGTTAAGTCCAAAATGGAGCTGAAGCCATTCACCCATTTGTTTAAACAGCCTGTTGGTAATGAATTCTGGATTTTTGGGTTTGAGGACAATTTCGTTAAAAATAAAATTTCGGCTGATGAAGGCTACAACCATAAAAAAAAATGATACCAGGACTGAACGGATTAAATGCCAGCGCAATACCTCAAGATGATCGAGGAACGACATTTCGGTTTCGTTATGTTGTTTTTTTTCGCCCATGGAAAAATTAATCGGTCAGCAAATATACGTTAAATTAAAAATCAATCTAACATACAATTAAGCAATCAACTGGATGCGTATAATCAGCTAAATCCGCATCGTTATTATTCTTTGTTTCGTTGCCTTTGGGTTTTAATTGGTTATACAAAATTAACATTTACAAGTTTAATTATGCCAAACGATTTTTTAGAGTAATATAATTTGCTATCTTAGTGTTCCGATCGAAAAAAGGGTAGAGATTAATATTATTCAAAATGATTGATAGTCAATATTTAACAGGGCAATTACACAAATATTTTGGGTTCGATCGCTTCAAAGGACAACAAGAAGAAGTGATCAAAAGTTTAATGGAGGGGAATGATGCATTTGTTTTAATGCCAACCGGAGGAGGGAAATCGTTATGTTACCAATTGCCTGCACTTTTGCTCGAGGGTACCGCGATCGTTATCTCACCACTGATAGCCCTTATGAAGAACCAGGTCGATTCAATTCGCAGCTTCGGAACCGAAGACGGTATCGCCTATTTTCTAAACTCTTCGCTGTCAAAATCAGCAATCCAGGAAGTAAAAGAAGCCGTTTTAAAGGGGAAAACAAAACTCCTGTATGTTGCCCCGGAATCGCTTACGAAAGAAGACAATATTGAATTTCTTAAGCAGATTAAAGTTTCGTTTTATGCGGTAGACGAAGCGCATTGTATTTCTGAGTGGGGCCACGATTTCAGGCCTGAATACCGCCGGATTCGGCCAATAATTCAGGAGATTGGAGTTGCTCCGGTTATTGCCCTCACAGCTACTGCCACCGCCAAAGTTCAACACGATATACAGAAAAACCTGGGCATGCTCGATGCCAAAGTGTTCCGTTCGTCATTCAACCGCCCCAACCTGTATTACGAAATAAGGCCAAAACACAAAACCACTGCCGAAATCATCAAATTCATTTCGAATAACCAAGGCAAATCGGGAATTATTTATTGCCTTAGCCGGAAAAAGGTGGAACAGTTAGCCGAAAACCTTCAGGTTAACGGTATTAAAGCGCTGCCATACCACGCTGGCATGGACGCGGCAACCCGTTCGAAGCATCAGGATATGTTCCTTATGGAAGAGGTAGATGTTATTGTGGCAACCATAGCATTCGGAATGGGAATCGATAAGCCCGATGTAAGGTATGTAATCCATTACGATATACCCAAAAGCCTCGAAGGATACTATCAGGAAACTGGCCGTGCCGGTCGAGACGGGGGCGAAGGTGTTTGTATTACTTACTATAGCTATAAGGACATTCAAAAACTTGAGAAATTCATGCAGGGTAAACCGGTTTCTGAACAGGAAATTGGCAAACAGCTCCTGCTCGATACTGTTTCTTATGCCGAATCATCGGTTTGCCGGAGGAAAATTTTATTACACTATTTTGGCGAAATATACCATCAGGATAATTGTGGCGCTTGCGATAATTGCTTGCATCCACGAGAAAGAATTGAAGCTGGTGAAGAACTGGCTCTTGCCCTTGAAGCCATTGTGGTTGTTAACCAGAGGTATAAGATGGAACATATTGCCAATATTCTGGTGGGGATTAGTAATGCCGCGGTAAAATCGTTTAAACACGACGAGCTTGACATTTTTGGATTAGGGAAAGACCACGATAATAAATTCTGGCATGCCATTTACCGTCAGGCAATGATTGCCGGGTATATTAACAAGGAAATAGAGAATTACGGATTGTTGAAGCTTACCGATAAAGGACAAGCTTTTCTCGATAATCCGGGATCTTTTATAATGACCAAAAACCACGATTACGATGCAGCTATTGAGGAAGCAGCCGCACAGGGTGGAAGCAGTTCCGGTGATCCCGAACTCTTTGCATTATTGAAAGATCTGCGCAAAAAGATTGCAAAAAAACTTGATTTGCCACCGTTCGTTATTTTCCAGGATCCTTCGTTGGTCGACATGTCAATACAGTATCCGATAACGTTGCAGGAACTTCAAAACATTCAGGGAGTTGGGCAAGGAAAAGCCATGCGTTACGGGAAAGAATTCGTTGAGTTGATCAGCCAGTATGTCGATGAAAATGAAATTGACCGCCCTCAAGATATTGTTGTAAAGTCGGTTGCCCAAAAATCGAAAAACAAAGTAACCATTATCCAGAATATCGACAGGAAAGTATCGCTCGATATTATCGCAAAATCTCTTGGCATGGGTATGGAAGATCTTCTTTCTGAAATCGAGGCTATTGTAAATTCAGGGACCAAAATAAATATCGACTATTATATTGATGATGTAATGGACGATGATTATCAGAACGATATTTACGATTACTTCCGTGAAGAATCAAAAGAAGGTTCCATTGAAGAAGCGGTGAAAGATTTGGGTGAGAACGATTATTCAGTAGAGGATATCCGGATGGTTCGTATCAAGTTTATTTCTGAAATGGGAAACTAACGCGTGCAATTATTTTTTATTAGTCAGGGTGTTTCGCT
This sequence comes from Bacteroidales bacterium, assembly GCA_012719495.1. Lineage (GTDB taxonomy): Bacteria > Bacteroidota > Bacteroidia > Bacteroidales > Prolixibacteraceae > CAYMTR01. The sequence continues at coordinate 10,789 of JAAYAG010000086.1, read as the reverse complement.
TGACTAATCATTCTTCAAGAGACATTGGGAAAGAATGTAGGCAAGCCCTCCGCGGGTAACCTCTGTGGCAAAGCTGAAGTTGATATTCTTCTCATTTTCAATATTGTCATTGCAGGTGTGGTAGTAGGGGTCATCGCTAAATCCTGATTCCAGGTTTTCAACGGCCGGTATTCGGCGTGCAGCAAAAGTATAATGATCGGAGTAGGGAATCATTCCTCCATTAATAGCACTTATACCTTGGGTGTATTCATTGAATATCGTAATGTAACTATCGATGAATTTTTTGTGTGACCTGTTTCCCAGGCAGGCCCAAAGTACCAGTTTTCCATCGAGGGTTTCCATGGGGTTACCTATCATGTCGAAGTTGATGTTTGCAATGATTTCTTTCCGTTTGATGGGAAAAACCTCGTCGGCTTTTTTCTTTTTCGAATTTCTTACAAAGTGGGAAAACCAATGGTTCGAACCGACAGGAAAACCATACATCATTTGCTCCTCGAAATCCCACGCAGCAAAAATTACCGAGCATTCCGTTTCAATTTCCGACAACACCCGAGCTATTTCGAGCAGGGCAGCCAAGCCTGTACCATTGTCGTTGGCGCCTGGCGCACAGTTGGTAAGCTGTGTTTCGTTTGAATTATTACTGTCGTAATGAGCACTGATAATGATGAATCCACAATCTGGACTGCTTCCTTTTTTTATCCCAATTACATTGGCCAGGCCCTTGTAGTTTCCGGTTTCGAACTTATGTAGCGATACATTTTCTGCGCCAAGTACGTGTTGCATCGAACGGAAAATATAGTCTCGGCAAGCATCATGGTCGGCCGATTGAACTTCGGCTTCGATAACTTTTCTGAAATGACCATTATTCGTCCTTAGTGAGTCGAAATGTGCTACATACGAATCGTAGGTGATGAGGTGGATAAGACTGTCAATTACCGGATTGGCAGGTTGAGCAACCAATGGCCAGAACAGAGAAAGCGCAATGGCCAGAATACTATGTATTTTAATTGTATATTTCATGCTTGAAAATCATCTCAAAGAAAATAAAAAACTGCATTACATGGCACGCATAAATTAAGCTTCCTTCAAAAATCGTATTTTTGCATCATAAATACTATAGATTACAATTTATGAATGCTACGCAATTATTCGAAGAAATAAAACGGAAAAGAAGTTTCCTATGTATTGGATTAGATACTGATATACAGAAAATACCCAGTCACCTTGCCGACACGTCCGATCCTGTTTTTGCTTTCAACAAAGAAATAATCGATCATACCCACGATTTGGCAGTTGCTTACAAACCTAATCTGGCCTTTTATGAATCGTTGGGCTCAAGAGGGTTGGTGAGTCTCGAAAAGACGGTACATTATCTGAGGGAAAATCACCCTGAAATATTCATTATTGCTGATGCCAAGCGGGGCGATATAGGCAATACTTCTGATCTTTATGCCCGGGCTTTTTTCAACCACTTTGACTTCGATGCAGTGACTGTGGCACCTTACATGGGCGAAGATTCGGTAAAACCATTTCTGGGTTATGAAGGGAAATGGGTAATTCTACTTGCATTAACCTCTAACAAAGGGGCTTTCGATTTTCAGTTTCTGAAAGATGAGAAAAGCGGGGATGTATTGTTCGAGTCGGTTCTGAAAACGTCGAAAGCATGGGGTACTACCGACAATCTGATGTACGTGGTGGGTGCAACAAAAGCCGAGAAGTTGGAAGAGATCCGTACGATAGTTCCCGACCATTTTTTGTTGGTTCCCGGGGTTGGTGCTCAGGGAGGAAGCTTGCAGGAAGTAGCAAAGTACGGGATGAACAACCAATGCGGGTTGTTGGTCAATTCATCAAGGGCTATTATCTATGCTTCCAACGGAGAAGATTTTGCGGCAAAAGCACGGCAGGAAGCTGAGAATGTTCAACTCGAAATGGAAGAATTACTTTTGGAAGCCGAGTTATTATAGTTTTTAGTATAAGAGAGAAGATTTATTCCTTTAGGAAAAAAGCTAAACATAAAAAGAGGAACAGCTTGTGGGGTGTTCCTCTTTTTTGTGTATTTACAAAGTCAACACTTATAGTACGTTCATTCCCTGGTTTTAATGATCCTTTTTTGAACTTACGAGAACGTTTTCATAGCCATTAATAATTCTTCTTTTTTGCTTTTTGATAATGGAATTTCATACTCTTTAATTTTCACAAAAGAATAGGATACAATATCAACACACTCGAGATTGATGATGTACGATTTATGGCATTGAAAAAAAGCGTATTTCGATAAATTTTGAATAAAATTATTTATGGTTGAACGGATTAAATGTTTTTTCCCATTTTGAAGATATATCTCTAAATAATTTCCTTCACCCTTGACAAAAAGGATCTCACTTACTTTTATTTTATAGAAAAGGTGACCTTTTTTAATGAACAGACAATCTTTAACAACAAGACTCTCGATTTTGACCTCTTTATCCTGGGGTTTTTCGTTTAATGATGCATTGCAAATTGCTATTTCAATACTGGCAAAAAGGCTTTCCGGTCGAAAAGGTTTTAACAAATAGGCATTCGGATGTGAATCTTTGGCTTGTTTTATAGTATTTTTATCTGAATGGCTTGAAAGGTAAATAAATGGAATATTTAATTCATCATGAAGATGCCGGCCTAAATCAATGCCCGATTTTGGGCCTTTTATTACGATATCTACAATGGCAAGGTCGGGAATCTTGGTTTCAATAATTTTTAACGCTCCGCTATAAGAAGAAGCAATGCCAATAACATCATACCCTATTTCCAACAATTGCCTTTTGATATCTTCAGCGATGATCAATTCGTCTTCTACAATTAATATTTTAAGTTGATCCATAATAATTTAGAATTTAGATTGAATTACATCAACGAAATGAATAGTAAACTCAGCTCCGTTATTTGATTTCACATCAATAGTCCCTTCAAGTTGTCTTACAAGAATATTTACCAATTTCAGCCCCAGCGATTCTGTTTCATTCATAGTAAGGTTTTCTGGTAGACCACAACCATTATCTTTCACAATTAACGAATACGAATGTCCTTCTTCTTTATTCAGGGTAATGGATATTGCCCCTTCATTTACCTTATTAAAAGCATACTTAAAGGCATTTGTCACTAGTTCATTAATAACCAGTCCAAGAGGAACGGCTGTGTCTACATCAAGGTTGACATCTGCAATATTTAAACGATAACTAATACTTTTTACTTTTGAATAAAAAGATTGATAGATCGTTTCGACCAGGTCCTCAAAATACTCTTTAATATTGATCCTTGCCAAATTCTCATTTTGATAAAGCTTTTGGTGAACCAATGCAATAGAATGCAACCGCCGCTGACTTTCTGAGAAGGCTTCAATTGCTTTCTTATCCGTTACATTTTGCGACTGTAAGTTAAGTAGGCTTGAAATGATCTGCAGGTTATTCTTAACCCTGTGATGGATCTCTTTCAATAATGTTTCCTTCTCAATCAGTGCTGTTCGGATGATTTCGTTCTTTTGCTCAACCTCAGCTTTTTGAATCGTCAATAAACTATTGGTTATTCTAACTTTTTTGTTCATTCGTACAAGAATGATGGTAAGCAGCGTAACAAGCAGAAAGCCAACGCCAAGTCCAAAACTAATCCTGTTTCGCAGCGTATTTATTGCCTGTAAACTCTTAATTTCAGTCTCTTTTTTCGACACCTCATAATCGGCGCGAATTTCAGCCATGTCGCTGATAATTTTACTGTTACTTATGCTGTCTTTCGCGTTGTAGTAATCATTTAATGCCCCAAAGGCTTTTTCATAATCGCTTCTAAGTGCATAAATATCAGATAGCAATTTGTTCGCATCGCGAATTTGTTCCTTGTAGTTTTCTCTTTTGGATAGAGCTAAAGCCTCTTTCGCTTTTTCCAATGCTGCATTAGTGTTCCCCTGTTTAAGATAAATGTTGGCCGTTTCGGTGAGATATACAGCAATAGGATAAGAATCGCCCTTTCGATTAAGTATTTTAGTTGCAACTGACAGGTAGAAATTCGCCGAATCCATTTGGTCGATAGCGGCATAGACCAGCCCGATATTGCCTGAAACGTATCCAAGATTAATACTATCATTATTCTGTCGGAAAAAAACATTGGCTTCAGAGAAGTTTTGTAAGGCGAGCCGGTACTGATTATTTAGTCTATAAATTTCACCAAGGTTGTTTAGGTCATCTGCATAAGAATTGTAGGCACCCATTTGCTTGTGAACTGACAATGCTTTGTTCATATATAAAATTGCTAAGTCCCTATTCCCCTGAAGGAGATATATAGAACCGATCCTGTTATATGCCATTCCTATACCTTCACTCATGCAAATTTCTTCATATTTTTTTGCAGCCATGATTACATATTGCAATGCATTGGAAAGATCTCCAGTTTTTTCATAATCAAGGCTTATTTCATTATATGATTGTGCAATTTTAAGATTGTCTTCTAATACAATGGCAATACGAAGAGCTTCCAAAGAATATGCTAAAGATTTTTGCCCATTGGTAATTGAAATTGCTTGCAAAAGAGCTTTTTCATATTCAATGTTTAATTCGTCAATTTGCTTTTCGGAAAGTTTTACTGTGTTAGCATTGATAGATGTAACACAATAGCAAATGATCATAAGTGTTATTAAGCCTATTCGAAGATTTTTACATCGAAAATTCATTACGGTCTTATTCGTGCCTCAATTAAAGGATCAAAATTCCACATTCCATTTAATTCGGCGCCCATACTAAAAATAAGATTATAACTACAAATATCTCCGGGCTTAATTTTTTTAGAAATTGTTCCGGTAATTTTCGTTTTAGAAGGATCTATAACCGGTTTGCCACCTTCTTCTGAAAACCATTTTTTCTTACTGTTAATAACAATGTCTTCAAAATAAACCAAAACACCAGTTCTAGTCTTAATCGTCCAAGTTATAACGTCGCCTTGTTCAACACGAGTAACGAGATGGCTTACATCTCCATCCAGGTATACATCATCAATTTGATCGTCGGTCATTATCACATACTCTTTGCCGATCTGGCCAGTTGTGTTGCTTTGAATTAATTCGTCGGCATCTACCAAAATTTCAATGTTAATCTGTGCCATAATACAATTTTTAAGAGGGTTTGACAATAGAAAAAAACGAAACATTTAATTACTTAAAGATAAGAATTATTACAATCAAAAACAGAATATCTCAACAATATTTCATTTTAAATCAAATAATACGCCTCATATCACAAATTATTTAAATAATCCTTCATCGATAATACATTTAATTTCTGAAGACGATGTATTTGATCCTAAAATACTAAGTGGAGACCAGAATCCACTTTAAAAAACGGGGCGATCTCCGAAAAGCCTTACGAGTAGGGTAAGTAAAAACATGAATTTTATGAGTACTAAAGAAGAAATTGAAAAAAATGTTGGTGAAAATACACTGACAAGTTCCGGTGAGATCAGAACTATTCAAGACATGTGGAATGCGGCAATCGAATATTTTATTGCCGGTAAATATGATACAGATGCAATGAGTGATATTAGTGAAAGAATGAATCCGAAGCTAACCTATCAGGATATTGCAAATGTTTGTAGTGGAGTATATGCAGATACTTATTGGCATGATACTTTTATGGATACTGCTTATTTATCAAAAAGTCTGGTACAAGCATTAGGAATTAATCAGTCTCAGGCTAATACTTATGCTAAGTATGCAATCGCCCAATGGAGAGGGCTGCTTGTTCGTAAAAACATATCAGATATTGGAACAATTCCAACACCTGGCGATGTTACTCAGAGCATTGATATTGTATGTAATCAAAACACACCGATAAAAACCGACGACCTTATTAAAAATTGGAATAGCCAATATTGGATAACGCCTCAGGTTGGGAAAAACTATATTTATGTAAGATGTGCTAATGCCCAATTTTATGGTTCAATTACCAATGCCAAAGCACAAATGTTTTATTCAACAGGTGGTTTTAATCAGCCTCCAACTTCTTGGATCCAATGTTATACAGCTTCTGGATCTAGCGAATCCGGTAATATTTTGTTATTAGGAGGCGAAGCTGGGGAAATTCCATTAGGTGTCAGAGCTGTTTCTGAAGCTTTCAACTTTGAAACTAAGTCAACCGACCATATTTGTGTGATCGCAGCTATTACAACAGATTACTTTAAAAAAAATAAACCAACGGAAATTCCTCTAGGCAACTGGAATTCAAGCACATATATTACTCATAATGGGGCAGCTGGCTGGCACAATTTTGATCCGCAAACTAGTGTTGAATCAACTTTAGTTTTTTATAATCAAGATAATTCTCCAGAAGAGTTTTTATTTACTGCAAACTGTCGTAATGTTCCGGTTGGTTCTAAAATTGGGTTAAGGAGCGCTGATCCCAAATTTTCTTTCAATAGTGGCTTAATTGAAATTACCAAATCTTCACAACAAATCGAGCATAAGCTTACGCTTCCTCCTAATTACAAAGGACAATTAATTGTTACCATGCAAGATAAAAACGGAGAAATGCTCCCGAAAAATGCAGCAGTTCAAATTAATATGCAATGGAGATTAAACAAAGGACATAAGCATTACACAAAAGCTGTAAAGCATTTTATGGACATGGATGCAGCAATTGATGCTAAAGATTTATCTCTTAATATGGGTAGTTTCACTCTGACAGGAGGAAAGAAATAGTAGCACTTGATGAAACTTTATATAAAAAATTTACAATAATTAACTTATTAAAATCTAAAAATATGACAACTTATAAATTTAATGAAAAAAGGATCTCAAGCGCAATTGAAGCCGCTAAGAAAACTCACGAACAAAATCAACTGAAGTCAACTGGATCTAATTTAGACACTAGCAAAGGAGAATGCTTGCAAGTTAGTGCCGAATGCATCTCAATAGTAACTAAGGACCATAAGGTTTGTATCAGTTTGCCACTCGGTTTTGGTGATTATTGTTTTAGTATTCCTATAAGTATTCCAGAGGGAACTGTTGGTAATGCTTGTTTAAGTATTTGCACTTTTTGGGGGATTCCAACAGGAATCAAAGTAACAATTGAGATTGGTGGAATAACAATAGTTAGTCAATCATTTGGAAAATGTTAATGAAATAATTTTGGTAGGGTGATGAGTTTCACCCTGCCTTTTCTATTTCTCCTCCTTTGGTTGCTCAATACTATGGGGGATATTCAAAGTAAGACAAAGTAAATGAATTAGAAAATATATCAAAAAATCACATTTATGGGAGAAGAACATTCAATAATTGAACCGACAGATTCATTATCCGATATGTGTAGCAAATTTGGAAAATTATTGGGGAAAGAGGAGCCTGTTGATGCCTCTGTACTAATCCGTGCCATAAACGAACCGGGATATGGAATCAATCTTGTAACGTCCAAAAATACACCTGAGTCGTTAAATGCATTACTTCATGCTCCGCAAAACAAACGATATAAATCCTCTGTCAAACAAACAAAATCCATTTCAAATTTTGAGCTAATCAAGAAAGCGGCTGCATCATTTATACTTTGGAGCAAAATTGGCTTTCTAGTTGTTTCAAACGAAATCCTTGAAAAGCGGGAAGATGCGTGCTTACGCTGTCCCTATCTTACAGATCCTACCAAAACTTTGCAAAAAATGATTCCTTCCAAGAAACAGACAGGCAATATAGGGGAAAGAATAGGCAAAAAAGTTTGTGGAGTATGTGGATGTAATCTTCAGAATAAATTACGCTTGAGTTCCGAGTCATGTCCTAAAAAACACCCGGAAAAGGAAGATGTGACAAGATGGGATGAAAAGATTAATTACAAATAATTAAAAACATTTTAAATAGAAGGACGCACACATGGATAGATATAGTAACAACGTCTTCCTTGTTTTCATTTATTTCCTTTTTCACAAACATTACTTTTACAGTTCTCATTTTTACAACCAATCTTTTGTATTTTTATGTCATCATAAACCCCTAATAACATGATGATGTCAGAAGAATTCCTGCAATTTATTTGGAAAAACACTCTTTTTGCCTCACAAGGGCTCAAAACCACCGATGGGCGTGAACTGGTAATCCTTAGTCCCGGAAAGTTGAACACCGATGCCGGCCCCGATTTCTTTAATGCTTCGGTAAAGATTGGCGAAACCCTGTGGGCCGGGAATGTTGAGGTTCATCTGCGTTCATCTGATTGGTTGCTGCATGGGCATCAAAGTGATGGAGCATATAATAATGTGGTTCTGCATGTGGTACTCGAAAACGACAAACCGATAAGCTTGCCCAATGGAAACGTATTGCCCGTGTTTGTTTTGCCGGTCGACACGAATATGCTGGAAAACTATAACGAATTGCTAGCCCAGCACACATGGCCGGCTTGCAGCCGAAGCATTTCAATGGTCGACGAAATCTACCGGATGGTGGCTTTCGATGCCCTGTTGGTTGAACGGCTGAATGAAAAAACCGTTGGCATCGAGAAGTTGCTGAACGACAACCGGAACAATTGGAATGAAACATTTCATCAGTTATTGGCCCGAAATTTCGGATTTAAAACCAATGGGCTGCCTTTCGAGATGTTGGCCCGCTGCACGCCATTGTCGGTTTTAGCAAAGCACAAACACAACTTGTTCCAGCTCGAGGCCTTGCTTTTCGGACAGTCGGGATTATTGAACGAAGAGTTGCTGGGCGACGATTATTATCTCAACTTGCGCGAAGAATATTCCTATTTTGCCCGAAAATATGGGTTGAAAGGCATGGAAGGATACCTCTGGAAGTTTATGCGTTTGCGGCCTGCAAACTTTCCAACCCTTCGCATTGCTCAGTTTGCTGCGTTGGTGTTCAAGTCTGAATCGTTGTTGTCGAAACTGGTGGAAGAGAGCGCATTGGATAAAATCATCGACTTTTTCGACGTGAAAGCTTCGCCGTATTGGGATACGCATTATCGGTTCAGCTTGCCATCGCCCCAAGGGGAGAAAAACTTGGGTATGGCTTCGCGCAACAACATCATCATTAATACGGTAGCCCCATTTCTGTTTCTTTATGGCGAGCGCAACAATATTGCCCTGTTGAAACAGCGTGCCCTCGAGTTGCTCGAGGCCTTGCCAGCCGAACACAACAGTGTTATCTCGCGTTGGAACGAAGTTGGGATACAGGCACATAACGCGTTCGACAGCCAAGCCCTGATTCAGTTGAAAAACAGGTACTGCGAGCCCACTAAATGCCTGCAATGCATGTTAAGCACCAAGGTGATCAGCCGGTAACCGGCACGCTTGATAATTGTTGAATGTTATTGATTAAGAATGCTTTTCAATGTTTCAATTTTCAATAAGCGGTTCTCCGAAAAGGTAGTGCTATGCTGTTCTGCATAGTCAAAAAAGAATAATGCCTTTTGATACAAATCGTGCTGGATATCAATGTTATTTGTCTGTTTGGCATCGATGAAAAGCAGTTCGGCCAGCATTTCGCATTTTATTACCGACTCTTCAATATTCTCTGAAATAATTGACGGCACAATGGTGCTAATGTTGTTTTCGATGAAAAAGGAGCGTTTTTGCTTTAGGTATTTAGGGTAGAATTCCTCGCTGCGGGCAAGAATTTGCTCATTGTTTTCGTTTTTTACATGGTAAAGCAACTCTGCCAATGCATCGAGGAATTCCTTCAGAAGGCGCATGAGATAATCTTTTTTTATCATGATAATTTTGCTGTTTAGGTGGTAATATTAATCAATTATGATGATATGGCCATGTCTGAATTTTTTGCATGCTAGAAGATGAACATGATGCATCGCTGTTTTTTCGCTATAATGCATTGTAGGTTTACAAGGAATTGTTTCTGAATAAATTATAGTTTCCAGCTTATTCCGGTTTTTAGCTGAAAATCTTCCGTTGATGATAGGGTTGAGGAAAAATACCCGGGGCTTTTTATTGAGTATCCTACGGTGAGATTACACCGGGAAGAAATCATGTATTTTAATTCTTGCTCAAAGCCTATGCCGATAGAATTTGGTATTGAGTAGTCATGTAAATAAGTCGAAGTATTACATGCTATTAGTTTTGTTCGTAAGTCAAATCTTTTTGTAACCTTCTTGTTGAGGAGGTCAAGTTCTGCATGATAGCCGATATTGCCACTTAAGCGGTAGAGGGTAAAATTGAGTTTGTATATGTCCTGTGAAATCTTTAACCAGTAGTTCTGAATGTATGCTTCGCCAACAGGTGTTAACATATACCCAAAACTAAAGTTTGCATTTATATTTTTGGATAGTTCAATATTGTGAATTCCAATAATATATGGAGACACAAGGTTGAGCATTGAGAACCATTTTGCGCGAGACATCATTTTTTGTCCTGTAGGCGTCAAATCGGTTTTTTTAAACAGATATGAATAGTGTTTATCGTCAGCTGTCAGGAGATAAATAGTACGAAGCCCGCGATCTGCTTGTTCGCCAGCTTCAACATATTCTTGGCCAATCATAAGATGATTTATAAAAAGTGTACTTCTTTTAAGAAACAAGTCTATGTAAAAAATATTGGAAGAACTTTCCATGTTGTAATTTTTCTCGAACAACAAATCTTCCATGTTGTCGATACAGTTATACATCAGTTCGTTTCTCACAGTACCTGTTCTCACATAATCAAGAAGATTTTTATCGTGTAACAAACGGAGTTCTTCGGTGTTGTTTACCTTACAAAATGATGAAAGGTTTTTATTAAAAACAAATGGGTTTACTTCATGCGAAATGTTGTTTTTCCTAAGAAGTGCACTTTCTGCAAGTACCAT
>JAAYAG010000085.1 GCA_012719495.1 Bacteroidales bacterium | reverse complement strand
CTGAAGAAGTTGCAAAGAAACTCCTCTTCAAAAATCAGCACCATTCCGGTGGGCATTTGGTCTACTTTCCATTCCCGTATTTGGTTGGGGGCAGTAAAGTAAAGCCTGTTTCTTTCAATTTGGAATTCATGTTCGTCGACGGCAAATCTGCCCGAACCTTCGTCGATAAGAGTGATGTCGTAATAGGTGAGACTGTGCCGGGGCGTTTCCCTGATGTATGTTTCGAGCGATTCGAGCCTGATGAGGTCGATCAGCAACTCGCTGCCATATTTGGCTTTGCGGAATTGATATGACGGAATGTTGTTCATTCTACTACAAACTTCCGGATAATTTGCTTATCGGTTTCGTTTACGTTTAGGATGTACACCCCTTTTTTGATGTCGCGAACTTGCAACAAGTGCTTGCCCGATTGAAAGCCTTTTTGCTGAAAAACCATAGTTCCAGCAAGATTGAAAATGGTTATGGTTGCATTGTCACAATCGTTTAACTCAATGGTAAACAGCCCGTTGTTTGGATTTGGAAAGATGGTTGCATCACTTTTGCTTTTTTCTTTTATTGTTGATGAAGAGACTGTTTCGTGGCCAAGCCATTTCAGATGAGGAATTTCGTATACAATGGTTCCCCGCGATGGAACCGAAATAGGTACACTGCCCGAGTCGGCGCTTATGGTTAATGTTGTATTTGCACAACCATACAATCCTTTACATTCAAACGTACCATTTCCAACATGGTTAAACATCAGTTTTGCTGTGGCATCGCTCTCCATCGAGTTGCTTACCATGACAATGACCGATTCGTTTTGGTCGACAAATGCCAAGCCATTAAGGCATTGTTCCTCGTTTTGAGCAATATAAACAGGCCCCAGCGGGAACAGTGTTTTGGCTGCTTGCGAAAATTTCTTCTCGGGGTCGACAATTGGAGCAATTGCTTCGAGCTTAGCTTTTTCATCTGCAGGTAAATATTCCGAATCGTAAACAATCCATGCCGAAGGATAATCAACAGGCTTCAGACTATCTGTTCCAACATCGCTTACCCAATAACCATTGCACAACCCCCGCAAATAACCTTGGTGTGTAGCATTTTTAATCGGACTTAACTCCCGGGTAAACTTCTCGGTGCACATATACCAACTGTTCGAATACTTTCCGTTGCCTTTTTCAAAGCTCCGTTCAATGGCAACCGAGTAATAAACTGCCGGACCAAAAGGATGCCTCGGAATATGATTCAGAATTAAATCAAACTCCTCTTCAGGAGTTTCGCCGGCATCCCAATACGAACGCATAAACGACATTGGGGCGCGCCTCACCGCACCATCGCGGCCGGCAATGTGTGTCCAGCCAACACTTAACCATTGGTTGGTAAGATGTTTCTTCCCCCATATTGTGTCCCGATTATCAATCTCTAATGAGCGGTCAAACATGCCCTGCCCTCCAAGAGCATTCATTTGTCCGCCCAACCTCATGTCGGGCTCACGGCAAGCCAACATCCCCATTCTTGAAGCAGAAACCCAATACTCGTGAGGAGGCCTGAGGTCGTCAGCTTGCAATTCAACATTGAAAAACCAATACTTTCCGGGGAGCGACATGCTTCCGTTTATACCATGTGTGTAGATCCTGAAATCGTTGCCCGAGCCACGGGTCTCGCCAAGCGTTTGGCCTCCAAGCAATGGTATTTTCCCGTTGTCGATAAGGTTTTGCCCCATGCTGCAATAGAATTCGGCAAAGCGAATACATTTAAAATCGAACCATTTCGATTTCAGGTTCATTTGAATGTAATCGGCACGTTCGGCTACAGTGCCTTGCGGAATTGTTACTCCTGCCCAGGCTGCAAAGTCGTCGACAACCCTCTGGTTGTAATCAATGGCATCGCCCCATTCCAGTCCAATGACATAATCAGCACACATCATACCCCGGTTGCCCGTTTTTAATGCCAGTTGAGCCAAACGGGTACCCAACCATTGTCCGTAACTGATTTCGGATGATGGTTTATTGTCTGACCAACCCGATGGAGCTACCCAATTTTTCGGTGCAATCCATTCTGTTGGCCAATCGTCAGGTTTCATGGGCATTAACGGGGTTATATATCCCGGTTCAGTTTTGCCTTTCCAGTTTGTTGAATAATATTTTACACGGCTTGTATCTTTCATCCATTCGCCCCATTGTTTCCAGCCCCCTAAACCACTAAAGTCGGGAGTTGCGGCCAGGTTTGCAGAGTCGCCACCTGTAGCCGATTTGAATTCGTAGCCCCAAGCCACACAACCAAGCACAGGAACCCGCCCGTCGGCCTCAATGCCCGATGCTTCATTAATCATCTCCTGAAGGTGGTGGTTGTTGGTGTCGTCGACATTGTTCCAGAACAATTGTTGAGGCCATGCATTGCCGGCAGCCCCCCAAGGTTGACCAAAAACGCCATTCTTGTCGAAAAGAAATACTGGGCGGTCGGCACTGAGTCCATTAGCTGGGGCTATGGTTATCATATCTTGTGCTGCCAGTTGTGTAATGGTTGACACTATTATAAATGCACACAACCATTGATGCTTATTCGGCTTGCTGAACTTCATTTGCGGATGATAAATATTATTAACGTAAGTCTGGTAAAGATAATGTAAAAACAGACTTACTGAACAATAAACTTCTTGATTTTCTGTGAACCTCCTTCACAAACTTTAAGAAAATATATTCCCTTTTGAATGCCAATATTCAGCGGGAAAACGCCCGATTCCACATTACTAATGTGAAGCATTTTAGCACCCGACAAAGAGTATATCTCAACTGTAGCTGAGTCATAATTTTTTAGTTCTACAGTAAACATCCCGTTGTTGGGATTTGGATAAAGCTTAACAAAATGATCTTCCCCTGAAATACCATTTGACTCAGATTGCCCTTCGATGAAAGAGCTCTTGTCTATTGACTGAGCCATTATTGGAGCAGGTGATTGATCGCAAAAACTACCATCGGTAGTGATCCATGCATGCACTTGGCTGCCATTATGAGCATGAAAACCCGGCAAGAAACGAATCGATTGCCCGGCAATAAGGTCTACAGTTGAGCCACTTACAAAATCCACAGTTGTACTGTTTCCTGCTAAAGTAATTTGATTTTCTGCATTATAACAAACATTTGTACTATTCTCAACCGATACATTTTGAATTGTTAGGTTCGCTTGAAGCGGAGCATTTGCTTTCACCTCAAAATCATCAATAGCCCAATACCATGCCCAAGTTCCCACATAATTCCACTTAAATTTAACAGTAGTTTGTCCCGCCAATTCCGAAGTGAGGTCATAATTTGATCTTATAGAATTTGAAATCTCCGAAACCCATCGATCTTTCTCAACCCAAGTAATACCATTATCGATGCTATAAAAGAATTTCGCCTCAGAAGACTGATAATGACGATAATAATGATAAAAGCTAATCTGAATAAGTGTCTTATCTAAAAAATTAAATGTTGGGCTTATTAAGTCGGTATTTTGCGTTTTTCCTGAGCCAAAACAATCGCTATCAATAATCATAAACCCATTTGAACTACTAGGAGTGTATATTTCTCTATTACGAAGATTTTGAAGCCCCCACACCTGTCCTTCACCCACATTATCAATTATATTCCAAGAATATACCTGTCCGTAAGAAAAATCTTCAGTATAAGGAAAAGAAGAAACAACCGGAATCTCAGTAATATTCTCAAAATCTTTCCATCCGTTGGCTGCAAGATACAATAGTAACGATCCTTTAGGAACATAAAGGATACATTTTTTCTTATCGATAAGATGAAACGCTAATGTTCCTGTATCAAAAAGCGGTGGAACCGAACAATGAACAGTAAGAGATTGTAAAATACGGCATTCACTGAAAGCACCATTACCAATAGTATCAACAGAAGACGGTATCACAATAGATGCAAGCTTTTCGCAATTACGAAAAGCTGAACTGCCTATTTCTTTTACTCCAAACGGGATATAAAAAGCACCCGTTAAGTTCATACAATGGCTGAAAGCACCATACCCTAGAGTATTAACACTTAGCGGAATAGTAAAACTTGATTTTGAAGCAGGACAAAATAACAACGTAGTTTTGTCTTTGTTGAAAATTGCTCCGTCCCAACTTGAATAATTAGGATTGCTCCCGTCAACAACCAATGTTCCGTTAAACGCTTCGAAAGCCATGCTCCGGAGTGTTGTAACCGAGCTGGGTATAGTAATCGTTAGTGCATTTCCACAACTATAAAAAGCACCACTGCCTATTTCGGTAAGGCTTGTGGAAAGATTTGTAATCGAAGATATTCCGCTACACCCCCAGAAAGACCGCATATCGATAAGCTTTATCCCCGCCGGCAACGTAACCGATGTTAAAGATTTTTTCCCAATAAAGTCGGTATTGCAAAAAGCATAAATTGGTATAGCATCCGCTGGATAAACAACACTTTGCGAACTTACAGTCCCCCCAGTCCCGGTATATCCACCCACACTGGCTCCACTCATGGTAAGCACAGAAAGTACGGTAAGCTCATCTCGCATGGTTTTAAAGTCGCGGGCATCGATGGTTCCATTTATAGTTAAATTTGTAACGGTAGATTTTTCGCTCGCAGTTAATGCCGATGATAATCCGCCGGCTGAAATTGTTACTGTTTTCGAAACCTGTGCACTTAACGTAAGGGCAAAACACAGGCATAGCAAGTTAAGGAGTATTCTTTTCATAATGGTGTGTGATTTATTCCATGCAAAACTAAAAAGATTATTAAAAGCTGCACAACACGTTACATTCTTTTTCATCATCTTCGTCGATTAAATGCCAGCTCTGTTACTTTTTATTATTTTTGCCCGAAACAAATCTATATCATGGAAAAACTAACCATTGTAAAAGTTGGCGGTAAAATTGTGGAAGAAACAGACTCGCTAAGCCAGTTGTTGCAGGATTTCAAGAGCATTTCGGGTCCAAAAATCCTGGTACATGGCGGGGGGCGGTCGGCAACAGCTATGGCTGCCAAGCTGGGCATTGAAACCCAAATGGTAGATGGACGCCGCATTACCGACAAGCCCATGCTTGAAGTAGTAACCATGGTTTATGGAGGGCTTGTAAACAAAAACATTGTTGCCGGTCTGCAGTCAAAAGGCTGCAATGCTTGTGGTTTTACCGGTGCTGACCTTAGCCTCATTACCTCGGCAAAACGACCGGTGAAAGAAGTCGATTACGGGTATGTAGGCGATGTGGTTGACGTTAATACCAGCGAACTTCGTATTTTGATTGGCGAAGGGGTCACCCCTGTTATTGCGCCCCTTACCCACGATGGCAAAGGCCAACTCCTGAATACTAATGCCGATACCATGGCTACTGAATTAGCGATCGATCTGGCTAAATTTTATGCGGTTAACCTGGTTTTCTGTTTCGAGAAAGATGGAGTACTAGCCAACCCCGACGACGACAAGTCGGTAATACGCGACCTTGATCGCGACCTTTACCTTCAATATAAGTCGGAAGGTGTTATATCGGAAGGCATGATCCCTAAACTCGACAACGCATTCCGCGCCCTTAACAGCGGAGTAAACATGGTACTTATCACCAATGCGAAGAACCTTACTAAACCCTCGGCAAGCGGCACTTTGATGCGACGTTAAATTTTGCATGAAAAGACATCATCCCATAATAAATTCAAAATAAATAGGATAGGAAAAATCCATGAAACGAAGCATTCACTTTTTTCTGAAATACTATCTGTTTTGGTTCCTGTTTTTTGTTGCTTTCAAATTGCTTTTTATGATCTGCAACGTTAAGGCAACCCTGCAGATGGGCATCTACGATTTTTTTATGGCCTTTTTCCGCGGTGCAAAAATGGATTTATCGGCAGCGGGTTATTTAAGTGTCTTGCCCGGAGTATTCCTTGCCTTTTCATCGGTAATAAAACCCGAAACCATCGTGCGAATTATAAGAGGCTACACACTGTTCTTTGTCATTATTGTTATCATAATGGGCATTGCCGATATTAGCCTTTACCCCTACTGGCGTACACGGCTCAACGCGCAGGTCCTTCCCTTTCTGTCAGAACCTGTGGGATTATTTTCAAGTATAAGCTTTTGGAATTTTGCCTTTTTCATTATCGCTTTGTTCATTATTGCCGGAGGGGTTTATGTTAGCTATCGAAAGTTATTTCCCAATAACCTCCTGTCCGGAAGCAAGATAAAATGGTATGTTTCGCCCGTGATCCTTCTGCTCACCGGAGCGCTATTATTGCCAATAAGAGGCGGACTCAACACATCTCCATTAAATTTCAGCAGTGTGTACTTCAGCAAAAACCTTTATTCAAATCAATGCGCTTATAATTTTTTCTGGTCGTTTAATCATGCCATAACCCATAACAAATTAAAAAACAACCCATTTACTTATTTTTTAGCCGAAGAGTGTAAAAAGAACATTGAAAAAGTACCCGAACCCAAGCCCGAGGAACTTCCCATGTTTGTAAAAGGCGAAAAGCCTGTAAATGTTATACTTATCATCCTTGAATCGTTTTCTAATAAAGTTATTGAGTCACTTGGAGGGGTAAAAGGGCTCACACCAAATCTCGACTTTCTGGGGAAAGAAGGCATTCTATTCACTTCGTTCTACGCTACCGGAAACCGGTCTGACAAAGGCATTTCTTCACTTATTGCCTCGTATCCCGCACTTTGCAGGGCCTCATCGATCATTGGATATCCCGACAAAATGAAAGACCTCGATTTCTTACCTCAATATTTCAAACGCAATGGGTACAATTTTTCGTTTTACTACGGAGGCGATGTTAACTTTTACAACACACGAATGGTGATGATTCAGGCAGGTGCCGACCAGATAATTTCTTCATCAGACTTTCCTGAAGAAATTGCATCGCTTCAAAAATGGGGCGTCCCCGATGAATATCTCTATCAAAAAATGTACAACGACTTGATTAACACCAAACAGCCATTTTTCAACATCCTATATACCATTAGCAGTCACGACCCATACGATATCCCCGGCTATGTGAAGGTAAAAGAAAATAACGGCCTCAACTATTTCAACTCGGTATGCTATGCCGACAGTTGCCTTGGTGTTTTTGTCAATAATCTAATGAATAGCCAATTATGGGACAACACTATGCTTATTGTCACCTCAGACCATGCCACACCTGATCCCGGTCCAACCATGTATAACGATCCTGCAACATACCGCATACCTATGATTTGGACTGGTGGAGCTATAGACACCACATTCGTATGCAATGCAGTAGCCATGCAAACCGATCTTTCTACTACATTATTACAGCAATTGGGATGGGAGGCCGAAAAGTCATACTTCTCGAAAAATATATTCGGAGACAAACAATATGCTTTTTTCTTCCGCGACGAAGGGTGGGGTTTTCTTTCGCCAGAAACAGGCTTTTTTACCGATAAAGAAAGCGGAATGCAACAATTTTTCTATGGTGAAGAATGCGACAAAACCGATTCGCTTCAACGTTTTGCCAAATCATTCACCCAATATTTGCACAACGATTTTCTGAAGCGGTGAGTAAAGGTGTCGGCAACACACATAAAAGCAGAAAAACCGAACTTCAGAAATTACTAACCTATCACTATATTTTAGTTTCTTTCAGATCGAGCGAATAACGGAAGCCCAATGAAACCTGAAAAGTTCCTGCCGATTCTTTTCTAACCGACCACACCTTATATTTCATGGGCACAAAATAGGTGGCGCTAAGAATAAAAAAGCCCAGTTCAACGCCAACTTCGGGGGCAAGCCCAAGTGAAAACGAATTTCTGCCAGCCATGAGCAAATTTCCATCTCCATCCAAAAACGATGGAGTCTCGAGGTGCGATAACCCTGTAGAAAGGGCTACATAAGGCGAAACTTGACGATTTAAAAAACGATATTGACCTTTTACACCATACAATGCAAGACCGTACATATCAATATCTAACGATGCATCTTTGGTTCCACCGCCCAACAGCAATGACCCGTTGTAAACTAACCCTACTGCGAGTTTCTCTTCAAGAGCGGGCAAATAATAAAGTAAATCGATTGAATACCCGAGCCCACCTTTAGCTCCCGTATTTTCATCGTAATTAAAGGCCTCTCCCTTGGGTGCCGACCAACCTAATTGTAGTGCAGTTGAAAACTTTTGAGCAGCGGCATACTGCACAACGCCAAAACTAACAGCAAAAAGCAACAGTACAATCTTTTTCATGTGTAAATAATTGATTATTAGTTTAATTTAAACAAGATCACAAAAACTTGTTCTGTTTTTTAGTTTGTTAAGTACAATAGTAATAAAATATTCCTTAAACCACGCAGAGTTTCAAAAATCAGTAGGGTTTATACCTATATACAACACGCCCCGAAGATTTCGTAAACCTCCGGGGCGTGAGCACTGGCATGGGTTAGATGCCCTAAATATCGTTAACTCTTTATTCCAACGGTATAATGAAATGCATCAACTCGCGGTCGTGGTTGTTTACAATTCTGCATTCATTATCAAAATACATGGTAGCACCATTTTCAGCAGTATAAGGTTCCCAATTAGGCAGTACACCTTCCACATTTGGATTCCCCGTTTTTACAAAGTTGATCCATGCAGAGCTCATTTTGTCAGCTAATTTCCATGCTTCTTCTGTATTGCCAGTCCAGTCGGGTCTCAAATCAACAGTATTGAATGCCAACGGAATGTCCAGCCCATGAAATGAACCTTTTGATGCATTGTCAACCTGACTTTTCCATGCTAAAAAGTATACATATAATGGTGCTTTGCCCTGCACGCCCCTTGCATCTGCTGTCCGTATTGTAAAAGGCCTGAATGTGTTATCGATAGAAAGGAGATCCTGAGGTGTATAATCAGGATATGCTTTTGCAAAAAGTTCAATGTATTTATCAGTACTTTCGCCATATACTTTTGCCAACCGTTCTTTTGCCTGTTCCAGCGTTAACTCTTTTTCGCCATACACCGTTTGCATTAGTTCGTTGAGGGTGGTACCCATCATAAGTGGTATATCTTTTGAGATTTCAGCAAAACCTGGACTAAAAGGTTGTTGCAGCAAATCAACACCGTCGGGTGAAGGTGCAAAGCCAAACATTGTAGGTGATCCGGGTTTTCTTGGGCCTGAAATTTTTGCTATTGCATCATTTCCAGCTTTTACAAGGGTTTGGTAAGAGATCGTATCCAGCTTTTCAACATCAGATGCTGTGAGACCTAAATTTTCGAGCACGGCTAAACCAAGGGCTTGCGAACTTTCTTTATTCATAACATTGATCAGTGTTCCGCTTTGAATAATTGCTTTACGAAACAGACCTTTAGCTGCGGGCATACACATAAGTGTGCCAACTTTTCCACCACCGCCCGATTCGCCTAAAATGGTAACATCGGAAGGATTACCTCCAAATTTATCAATGTTTTTATTTACCCACTCCAGTGCTTTCACTATGTCGAGCATACCAACATTTGCCGATTGAGCGTAGTTAGGTCCACATGCCGACAAATCGAGATAACCGAGAATATTCAAGCGGTGATTAATTGACACAAACACCACATCGCCTTTTTTTGCCATTGCTTTTCCATAGGTCATTGGGTCGTTGCTGGCACCAATGTGAAATCCTCCGCCATGCAACCAAACCATTACCGGACGCTTTTTGCCATCCATTATTCCCTGTGTCCACACATTTGCACTGAAGAGATCTTTTTCGCTTTGAACGGAATCGGGGTACCAAGGTGCTACTTGCCTTGCTACCGGTCCAAATTCTGTACATTCCAGAACTCCGTCCCATGCATCAGGCTCTTGTGGTGCCATAAAACGTTCGGCTTTGGCGTAAGGAATCCCCTTGAAGGTATAAATTCCTTCGTCGATAACACCCGAGATTTTACCGTACGTTGTTGCAACGGTTGGGTTTTGGGGTTGAGTTTGTTTTTTACCTGATGTGCACCCGGTAACGACAAGTACAACAACAAGAAAAAATACTGACAGAAAAGTAATCGGCTTCTTCATTATTATTGGTTTATAGATTTAAAAACTTCACGACCAAAGTCGAGACATTCGCTTCGTTTAAGATTATCGTATTCTTCATTATTCATCATCGAACGCATTTGTTTCTGAACATCGGGCTCCATAAGCCCAAAGGTGATGCGCCCCAGAAAAACCTTCGAAGGCACATTTCCTGCGCCAGCAAGCTTTGCCAGATGATTGTTTATAAGCCTGTTGTGTTGCTCCTGATTCACAGGTTGCTTCATGTTTCCGCAAACAGCAAATAAGCCCCTAACCTTGCCATCAATGACCGATTTATTGTTCTCGAGATATGTCTGAAGTTCTTTAGGAACGACTCCTGCTCTAATAGCCCCTCCTATAACAATGTGTTTATACTTCGATAAATCGGGATTTTCGCGCACATCAAAAACATTGGCGATTCCATTCATTCCTTCTGATATCCAAACACTTGCATCACGAGTAGAACCACACCATGTGCCATACAAAATGGCCCATTCTCCATTTTTTGTTGCTGGATAGTATTCCAGCGCCAACATTTTACGTGGGATTAGCAAGCCACCCAAGGCCACCATACTGGTTTTGAAAAAACTTCTTTTATCCATCGGAATTAGTTTTCAAGGTTGATAAAGCAATTTTCACTCATACAAAAGATGCATCTGCCTGGCAAATAACAATGTAACCATAAGCATATTCGCAGTCAAAATACTGTTCAAATAATTTCTAATCCAGAGATGAACGACAATTTATGACCGTTAATTTTTTAAACGCCTAGTAATTAATCAATTGAAAAACAAAACAGAAATACATCTTTTGCTAAAAGTAATATGACTAAAAATAGAAAAAAAGGTTTAAGGCAGAAAATAACCATGAGGATTTCAGTTCATTAAACAGTGATTTTGTGTTTGTAAAATTAGCCGAAATAAGAAGGTCGAATTAGTATCGAATAAGGAAACCTAAATTTCATTACCAAAGCCAGCAAAGAGTCCAATAACATCATGTCTACCTTTTCTAGTTTATTTTTATCAATTCCAAATTACACTATTTACACACGATTGCCATCTGTACATTACAAAAAAATGAATTATTCACTATCTTTGTTTTTCAAAATTGAGCTCATGGATTTTTTCTGGGATGCACATAAAAACATGATAAACAGCACAAAAAGCGTAGTCAGAAGGGAACTCATCGACGAAATTGATTGGAACGAACGGCTCATTGCCATAAAAGGATTTCGCGGTGTTGGTAAAACCTCGTTCCTGATCGATTGCATCCGTGAGAAATTTCCAGACCCCAAAGAAAGCCTTTACATCAACCTTAACAGTTTTTATTTTACCCGCAGGAAAATATCGGGCTTTGCCGATGAATTCTACAAACGCGGCGGCAAAGTGCTTGTGCTCGACCAGATACACAAATACCCGGGATGGGCAGAAGAACTGCGCGAATGTTACGACAAACTGCCCGGACTAAGCATTATTTTTTCTGCTTCGCCGGTTTTGAGGGTCATCGAAGGGAACGATTACTTGAAAGATATTGCAAAAATTTATCACCTCCCGGGGCTTTCGTTCCGTGAGTTCCTGAATTATCGTACAAACAACAATTTTAAATGCTACGATTTTGAGGAAATCATTGAAAACCACGTCGAAATAGCCAATCAAATTGTATCAAAAGTAAAACCCCTGGCCTACTTTACCGATTATCTTCAATATGGCTATTACCCTTATTTTCTTGACCGCCACAGTTATTTTTCCGATGACCTGCTGAAACACATCAACCTGGCCCTCGAAATCGATGTAACTTACCTTAACCAAATCGACCTGAAATATCTCCCCAAGCTTAGAAAGTTACTTTACATTGTAGCCAAAGAAGTGCCATTCTCGCCCAACGTGAGCAAACTCAGCAACGAGATAACCACATCAAGGGCTACTGTAATGAACTATCTCCGTTACCTGAAAAACGCCCGGTTGATCAACCTTCTTTATACAAACGGAGACGAAGATCAGCAAAAAAAACCAACCAAGATTTATCTGCACAACACCAATATTTTACACGCAGTAGCTCCTGAAAACAACGACAATGCTACCAACAGGCAAACATTCTTTTACAATCAGGTTAGTTACCGCAATGATATAAAAGGAGTTGAAGGCTTCGATTTTAAAGTAAACAACAACTATTGTTTTACAGTAGGCGGGAAATATGCCGAACCAGTCAACGAAAATAGTTATGCAGCCTCAGACCGCATCGAAATTGGTGAAGACAGAAAAATTCCACTGTGGCTGTTTGGCTTTTTGTATTAACATCAATAATTGAAAGAAAATAAACGAGATAGAAAAAAAATATAACAATAATTAATAACACTGAAGAAGTTATGGCAAAAGAAAAAAAGTTTGTTACCTGTGACGGGAACTATGCAGCAGCGTGGATGAGCTATATGTTCAGCGAAGTGGCTTGTATCTATCCGATCACTCCTTCGTCGACAATGGCAGAATATGTTGACGAATGGGCTGCTAACGGAAAAACAAACATATTCGGTCGCCCAGTGCGCCTGGCCGAAATGCAAAGTGAAGGTGGCGCAGCCGGTGCAGTGCACGGTGCATTGCAAAGTGGTGCATTAACAACAACTTACACTGCATCTCAGGGATTGCTGCTGATGATCCCTAACATGTACAAAATTGCCGGCGAATTGTTGCCATGTGTTTTCCACGTAAGTGCACGCGCGTTGGCAGCTCATGCATTATCAATTTTTGGTGACCATAGCGATATCTATGCTGCACGTCAGACTGGTTTCGCATTCCTTGCAGCTGGTTCTGTTCAGGAAGAGATGGACCTGGCAGGTGTTTCCCACCTTGCTACATTAAAATCAAAAGTGCCTTTCTGTGCATTCTTCGATGGTTTCCGTACTTCACACGAATTACAGAAAATTGAAGTAATTACTCAGGAACAAATGATGCCTTTGATCGACATGGACCTTATCCAGGCATTCCGTGATAAAGCATTGAATCCAGAAAACCCTGTAGAACGCGGTACTGCTCAAAACCCCGACATCTACTTCCAGGGAAGAGAAGCTTCGAACAAATTCTACAATGCAGTTCCTGAAATTGTAGAAAACTACATGAGCGAAATCACTAAGATTACTGGTCGCGAATACCACCTGTTCGATTATTACGGAGCTGAAGATGCTACCGACATCATCGTTGCAATGGGTTCTGTAACCGAAACAACAAAAGAAGTAATCGATTACTTGATGGCTCAAGGCAAAAAAGTAGGTTTGGTTGCCGTTCACCTTTACCGTCCATTCTCTACTGCTCACTTAATGAAGGCTTTCCCTGCAACAACTAAACGTATTGCAGT
Source organism: Bacteroidales bacterium (assembly GCA_012719495.1). Taxonomy (GTDB): domain Bacteria; phylum Bacteroidota; class Bacteroidia; order Bacteroidales; family Prolixibacteraceae; genus CAYMTR01. The sequence goes on along the minus strand of JAAYAG010000085.1, from coordinate 50,417 downwards.
GCTCGACCGCACAAAAGAACCAGGATCGCTGGGCGAACCTCTTTACCTCGATATCCGCAACGCTATTGGCGAAGCCCTCGAAGCTGGTAAAGCTCCGTTCAAACAATGGCCGGTTGTTGTTGGTGGCCGTTACGGTTTAGGATCAAAAGATACTACACCTGCTCAAATTTTGGCGGTTTACAAAAACCTCGAAATGAACGAGCCTAAAAATAAATTCACAATCGGTATTGTCGATGATGTGACCTTCACTTCGCTTCCTGTTATTCCTGAAATCAAAGTTTCGCCAAACGACATCGTTGAAGCTAAATTTTATGGTTTAGGATCAGACGGCACGGTGGGTGCTAACAAAAACTCGATCAAAATCATTGGCGACACAACCGATAAATATTGTCAGGGTTATTTCGAATACGACTCGAAGAAATCGGGCGGTTTTACCTGCTCGCACCTTCGTTTTGGCGACAGCCCAATCCGTTCAACTTATTTAGTAACCACTGCCGACTTTGTGGCTTGCCACGTTCCTGCATACATTCACCTTTACGATGTGTTGAAAGGCTTGAAGAAAGGCGGTAGCTTCCTTTTCAATACTATTTGGGATGTAGAAGAAACCAAAGATCGTTTGCCAGCTAAAATGAAAAAATATTTGGCTGAAAACGAAATCAACTTCTACATAATCAAAGCTACTGAATTGGCCGAAGAGATTGGTCTGGGCAACCGTGCAAATACCATCCTTCAATCAGCATTCTTCAAAATTACCGGCGTTATTCCTTACGAAGTGGCTGTTGACCACATGAAAAAGGCCATCGACAAATCGTATGGAAAGAAGGGCGAAAACATTGTTAAGATGAACTATGCCGCTGTTGATGCAGGTGGTCAAAATGTTGTAAAAGTTGAAGTTCCTGCCGAATGGGCAAAACTCACTGTTGAAAATGAAGTTGCTGATACTTCACGCCCAGAATTCATCACTAAAATTGTTGACGTTATTAATGCTCAAGATGGTGGAAGCCTTCCTGTTTCAGCATTCAACGGATATGAAGATGGCACATTCATTTCTGGAACATCGGCCTACGAAAAACGCGGTATCGCCATAACCACTCCCGAGTGGCAAGCCGACAACTGTATCCAATGTAACCAATGTGCTTATGTGTGTCCTCACGCTGCTATCCGTCCTTTCTTATTGACCGACGAAGAAGCGGCTGCTGCACCAGCCGGAACTGTTGTTAAAGAAGCTACGCCAGCTAAAATGTTTGGTGGATTGAAATTCAAAATCCAGGTTTCTCCACTCGACTGTACTGGTTGCGGTAACTGTGCCGATGTTTGTCCTGCTAAAGAAAAAGCCCTTGTAATGAAATCGCTCGAATCGCAAATGGCCGAAGTTGAACGTTTCAAATACATGGACGAAAAAGTAGGTTATAAAGACACCGTGGTTGACAAAACCAAAACAGTTAAAAACTCACAGTTTGCTCAACCATTGTTCGAGTTTTCAGGTGCTTGTGCAGGTTGTGGCGAAACTCCATACATCAAAACCATTACTCAATTATTTGGCGAACAAATGATGGTTGCCAATGCTACAGGTTGTACTTCAATCTATGGCGGATCGGCTCCTTCAACTCCATATTGCAAAAACAAAGTAAGCGGACAAGGTGTGGCTTGGGCTAACTCGTTGTTCGAAGACAATGCCGAATATGGTTTTGGTATGAACGAAGGTGTAAATGCTCAACGCGACCGCCTTGCCATGGTTATGACCGATGCAATTGCCGCTGGCGTTACCGATGCAGAAAAAGAAGCTTATACCGAATGGTTGGCAGGAAAAGACAATAGCGAAGCTTCGAAAGCAGCATCGGCTAAAGTATTGGCAGCAATTAAAGGTGTAAACAGCGAAACTGCAAAAGTTATCACTGGCTTGAAACAATACCTCGTTAAAAAGTCACAATGGATTTTTGGTGGCGACGGATGGGCTTATGACATCGGTTACGGTGGCCTCGACCACGTACTTGCCAGCGGAAAAGACGTTAACGTTTTGGTTCTCGATACCGAAGTTTACTCAAACACCGGAGGTCAGTCATCAAAATCGACCCCAGTTGGTGCCGTAGCTAAATTTGCTGCATCAGGAAAAAGAGTTCGCAAAAAAGACCTTGGTGTAATGGCAATGAGCTATGGTTACGTTTACGTTGCCCAAGTAGCAATGGGGGCAAACCAATCGCAATACTTCAAAGCCTTACGCGAAGCAGAAGCATATCCAGGGCCATCGTTGATTATTGCTTATGCTCCTTGTATCAACCACGGGCTACGTGCAGGTATGGGCAAAACCCAACAAGAAGAAAAACTGGCTGTTGAATCAGGATACTGGCATTTGTACCGCTACAATCCAGCTCTTGAAGAAGAGGGTAAAAATCCGTTCTCTCTCGACAGCAACGATCCTGATTGGAGCAAATTCCAGGGATTCCTCGCTGGCGAAGTACGTTACACCTCGCTTAAGAAGCAGTTCCCAGCCGAAGCCGATGCTCTGTTCAAAGCTTCAGAAGAAAATGCGAAATGGCGCTACAACTCGTACAAACGCATGGCCGACCAAAAGTGGGGCGAGTAATTCAATTGAAAATGCAAAATTGAATTTCAATAAATTGGAGAAACCGCTCTTCCGAAAGGAGGGGCGGTTTTATTTTCATCGAATCTTTAGATACATCTCAGGTTATAACACTCTCTTTACTCCGGGAACTTTACGAATAAGACGGGCAGCAAAAAAACACATCGGGATTGCCACTACAAGAACAAAAACAAACCTTAATAACGGCGCAACATTCAACTGCTCAGAAAGAAAAGTAAATCCAACCAAAATAACTGGATGTATAATGTAGGCAGTATAACTATCACTCGAAAAAGCCAACACTAAGTTGTTTCTGGAACTAAATTTTTTGCTGAACCAACATGTAAAAAAAGAGCAGAAACCAACACAAACCAAGGGTTCCCACATCGCATAAAAAATGGCTAATGGATTAATACCGCCTGATATTGATTCAAAATTACCCCCTTTCATTCCAATAGGAAACAATACTATTGCAGCGAGAATTGCGACCAGCGACACCAGAAACCATGGTCGAACATATACCGGAGAAAGTTGTTCAATCCACTTCCTGCGATTAGCCAAAACACCAACAATATACATACCTATGTAGAGGGGAAAATAACCAAACTGCAAACCAAAAAAGCTTTTCCCAACTGGGAACACAAGCCGTATTACAAAAGCTGCCAACCCCGACACCAACATGAAAGCGACAACCGACAAAACCGTGGGCAACTTTCCCTTCGAGGGCAAAACATAATCGCGTTTCGAAAAATGGCGGATCATAGCATACCCAATTTCAAACAGTAATAACGTTAGAACAAACCACATAGGCCCCGGTTCGGGATGATGCAAAATCATATTTCTAACAAATTCAAACAATGTTCCCGTAGGTTGTTCCTGATAAGTAAAAATTCCATATACCAATAACGGGTGAATGATCAGCACATAAAATATTAAGGGAATTCCCAATCGAATAAGGCGGTCGACAATAAATTTGCTAAACCCTTTGCGCTCGTATGAGTCGGGCATCAGTAAGGCCGAAAGAAAGAAGAAAAAACTCATGAAGTAAGACTGATCTACAGCCATACATAGCGACAACAACTGTTGCGCTAACCCCTCGACCGGTTTACTAAAATAATACCAGCCCCCAATAGCGCCAAATGTTATTGCCGTATGATGAAAAATAACCAGCATGGTTAAAATTATCCGCAGCCGATCGATGTAAAAAGCTCGTTGCATTAGTGTTGTTTTTCAATGGTTGATATTCAAAAAAGCAAATAAATGCCTGAAACGAACAACAAAGATGGATACAAAAACAAAAGATTGTTTACCATAATGATGAAAAACAGATGAAATGCAGCAAAAGTAAGGTAAAACTAAGTTTTGTACCGATAAACAGGTGATCCTATTACAAGCACGAAAGAACCTGATATAGTTTCTATTTTGAAAGCGCTGAAACCACTAATTGATCAACTTCAGCTCCCAACGAAGCAGCTTTGGAGGCGTCGGCCCGGGCTGCCTGAAGATTACCTGCATAAACAAGCGATAATGCGCGAGCAGCATAAAAATGCCCCTTCTCCCTACAGCGTAGTGCCTGGGTAAAAGCATCGATGGCTTTGGCATGTTGCCCCATCTGCTGATAACTATACCCAATCTTATACCAAATTTCCCCGTCACGATCGGGAGCAATCGACAAATGCGACATATAATCGTTAATAGACAGTTGGTATTGTCCCGTCATAAGATACAGCATCGCCCTGTTTTTAAACCCATTATTCGTTGAAGGGTTAAGTTCGATAGTACGGTTAAGGTCAGCCAAAGCCAACTCGTTTTTCCCCAAGGCCAGATATGCGGCACCCCTGTTTGCCAGGGCTTTATCATTTTTGGGTTCTATCGCAATACAGGCAGAATAATCTTCGATTGCTTGCTGATATTTCCCCCTGTTAAAATAAATATTGGCACGATTGATTAATGCATCACTCTCGTAACGATCTGTTTCAATAGCCTTTGAATACATCTCAAATGCCTTGTCAACATTTCCTTCTTCGCGATAAATTTGTGCCCGGTTCGAATATGCCTGTCCACTTGGCGCAGCCTTTATGGCTTGTTCCCAAAGCGTTGCACCATTTTGCCATGTAGAAACTTGTCGTCGGGTAAGTATAGTAAGCCCCAACAGTACTACAAACGCTATACTCCAAAGTACGGAAGTCAATTTACCACTGTTAGCATCAATAACTTTTTGCACATAGAAACCAACCAAAAAGAACGGACCCAACAAGGGAAGATATGAATACCGATCGGCAACTACTGCACTTCCTACAGAAAGAAACTGTAACACCAAAATCAGGTTAATCACATAAAATAAAATAGAAAAGGTCAACACCTTATTCTTCTTGGCAGAAAAAACAACCAAACCAAGCAACGCCAAGGTTACCAGCAACGAAAGATAATAATAAACCGGCAAGGCCTGATTAACAGCAGGGAACGAATAAAATGCGCTCAAATTAAATGGGATCAACGCTTTAAAAAGATAAAATGCCACCCCGTAATTTGCAAAAAAGAAACGCGATACAAGCGGGTAAAGTTGGGTATCGGAAAAAGATCCTGCGCTTTTTTGAACACTGAGGGTTATTATGCCAAAAATGAGCGACATAACAAAAAACGGGATTTTCTCGATATACGTTTTTCTTTCGCCCAAACGGCTATAATAAAAATCGATTACAAGTAACACCAACGGAAACACAACCGCAGCAGGTTTCGAAAGTAAGGAGAACAGAAACAACACTCCAACCCCCAAAAGACGCACAGGGCGTTTATCTTTCAAATAAGATAAGTACAATAACAGTGCACCAAGGAAGAAGGCACTATACAAAACATCTTTTCGTTCCGATATCCACGCAACAGATTCTACATGAAGCGGGTGCAAGGCAAAGAGAAAAGCCACTACAGCTGCCAGCCACTTCTTCTTTCCCGAAAGATGATAAAACAACAGGAAAACAAGAACAAAATTTATAATGTGTAAGAATAGGTTAACCGCGTGAAACCACCCAGCTTTTCCGCTCGATATGGCGTAATCTACAGCAAGCGAGATCATAGTCAGTGGGTGATAATTGCCTGCAACAGGTTCACTAATAATCTTTCCTAAATTTGAAAGCGATTGAACAGTTGCGTTCTCATACACATACAAATTATCATCCCAGTTTACAAAGCCGGCATTGAATGTTGGCCAGAAGGCAATCAATATCAACACAATACCAACCAGGATTATCGACAGTATATTTCTATCGGAGGATAATGGGTTTCTGTTCTCTCTAACCATTTCGACGAAAGTTATTTAGCTTACCAAACAATAGGTAGCTGCAAATTTGTAGATACGAACTTAATTATCAAAATTATTACAGCTTTTTCTCAAGCATTTCACTCCCTGAATCATCATGTTTTCGATGTCCTTAACCCTCTGAATATCTATGAGCAGCACCTATTTTTTCCTCTCAATAAAATAAAATAGTCATTGATAAACAGATTATAGTCTAAATACTATATTTGTGCTTATCAAAAAAACCGTTGAATGCTTCTCTGAAAATGAAAAAAATACGTCCGTTAATCTGGTCGCTGGCAGTAATACTTCTGGGTATCATAAGTGCCATTTTCCTATATAAATTCATTAATCCTCTTTTAATAAACTTTAAACAACAGCCACTTTTTCTCACTGGGAGTCCTTTTTTTTCGTCATTCATGGAATATCCAGGTGGTCTAACCGAGTACTTGTCGCTTTTTTTTAGTCAATTTTTTGTTTCACGGGTTGTCGGTACTTTGGTAATTCTTGCATTTGCCACAGCGAATGCTGTTGTGTTGTATTATCTTGCCAAAAAACACCTCGGGCAAGACATCTCCCTGGGACTGGCTATAAGTGTTGGCATTCTGCTTACCGGACTCCATGCCAGCTACGAAGCAACCCTGCAAACCAGTATCGTTCTGCTCATTTCCTCTTTGTCAGTTTTTTTTCTTCAACTACTTAATACAAGAAAAAACTATTTCAAAATACCCTTAATTGTCTTTCTGGGAAGCCTCATGTATTTCTATATTGGTGCCACAGCTCTCATGGCTTTCACCGCATTATTTGCAGCCACCACACTGTACAAAAAAGATGTTTCAAATTATCTGACGGCACTACTGTTGATTGGCGCTTGTTTTGCGCTTCCTGCTTATACGTCGGCAACATCGGCGTATATGGGATACAAAGAGGCCTCATTGGGTATTCTTGAACCCACCCGTAAGCCATTTTTCTTCGTTCAACTCATTACCTTTTTAATCAGCCCGGTGCTAATTCTGCTTTCCCCATTAAAGAAAAAAATGTCGATAAAACCACTGGCAATAAACACAATACACATTGCCTTGCCAATATTACTAATAGCCTTTTCTACAGCATTTTATTATTTTTCATTCAATAAGGATAAAAAGAATAACCTTCTTTTTCATTATCTGGCCAAGAACAAACAGTGGGCCGAAGTAATTTCCATTGGAAAAGAGCTATCATTTAACGACCGAAAAGTACCTTTCCAGCTCAACCGCGCATACTACCATCAAAACATACTGATTCACAAAGCTTTTCAAATACCCCAATATTGGGGCGAACGGGGCTTAATTCTCACGTCACATTATAATAGCGAAGTTTTGATGCTATGCAGCGACTTGTATTACGACATGGGGCACATTAAAGCCTCCTTACATTGGGCCTACGAGGCACAAACCAAATTCCCGTTTTCTCCCGATGTTCTTCAGCGAATTATTCTCTGCAACCTTATTTTAAACGAATTCAACACTGCCGAACACTTTATCGATATGCTGTCACGATCAGTCATATACAGAAAATGGGCTGAACAGCAGCGAAAATTTCTTAATAAGCCACAGCTCGTTTCTAGGGACTCTGAGCTTGGTGAAAAACAAAAACTCACACCCGATGAAGATTTTTTCACCAACCAAATACAACCCATCTACGACCTGTCGATGCTCTTAAAGAAAAATCCAAGCAATAAAATGGCCTTCGAATACTATATGATATATGCCATGCTCACTCACGATTTGGTAAAAATGGAGAAAGAAATCCACTGCATGGGAAGTGTTGGATATAAAAAGATTCCCATCCATCTGGAAGAAGCCATCCTGCTTTTTTCGGTGCTGAACAAAGAGAAAAAAATCGACACAGGATATTATACCGTAAGTCAGGAAACATCCCAACGTTTCAGGGCATATTCAGAATTGATGATGAAGTACCGTAGCAACCTGAAACAAGGAGAGCCAGAGTTCAGACAAGGGTATAAAGACACCTACTGGTATTATATTCATTTTGTTAGCCCTATAACAACAAAACGTGAATTCAAAGAAAAAAAATAACACCAATGAAACGTAAGGTTTATATAGCTTTAGCCATTGCCATGTGCATAGTCGCAGTATTTTTTTTACTGCCAGCCAAAGAACCAGGGAGAAGCACGCCAGCAAAACAAGAGGCGCCCATTTTCCCCGATTATTCTTCAGTTACGCTGCCTTATAATATTGCCCCTATAAATTTTATGGTCGAAGATGGTGCAGAAAAAGTTATAGCCACATTCAGCAGTAAATCAGGAAAAAAGATTGTTGTAAAGTCATCAAACAACAAAATTGAAATACCTATTCAGGCATGGAAAAAACTGCTTAATGCAAATAAAGGTAACGACTTAATCATTACTATTTATTCGAAGAAAAAAGGAAGCGCATGGGTGAAATATCCTTCCATAACAAATTATATTTCAAGTGACGAAATCGACAGCCACATCGTTTTCAGACACATAAGTGCCGGATATATCCTCTGGGAAAAAATGGGCATTTACCAGCAAAATATTGAAACATCAGAAAAGAAGCCGATATTACTCAACGACCGCACCAACCGCAACTGCATGAATTGCCACACCTTCGGGAATTATGACCCTCAGAAAATGCTCATCCATTTGCGAAGTAAGCCGGGCGGAACCATACTATATAATAATAGTGAAGCAAAATTACTGAACACAAAGACCCCTTTCACCATGTCGTCGTGCGTATATCCTGCATGGCATCCCAATGGTAAAGCCATTGCTTTTTCGGTGAACATTATCGAGCAGAAATTTCACAGTGCCGGCAACGAAGCCATCAATGTATACGATAAAAGTTCCGATTTGGTTGTGTACGATGTCGAAAAAAACATGATAACCACAACCCCCACAATTTCAACCAGCAGCATGGAGAACCTTCCAAGTTGGTCGCCCGACGGAAAATATCTATATTACATTTCTGCACCAGCACAAAGAGGACAAAACGACAGTCTGAAAACCCGCTACGATTTGCTCCGGATCCCCTATTCATATGAACAAAATACATGGGGCCTCGCCGACACTCTGTTGCGCTCATCTGATACAGGCTTGAGCATTACCTTCCCTGAGGTATCGCCAGACGGGCGCTTTATAGTTTTTTGCATGGCCGACCAAGGATACTTTTCAGTACATTACACCTCGAGCGACCTTTACATTATGGATATCGCTACACGCGAATATTCAAAACTTTCTATAAACAGCGACCACGTGGAAAGTTTTCATTACTGGTCATCGAACAGCAAATGGCTCATGTTCATCAGTAAACGGCTCGACAACCTGTATTCGAGGGTCTATTTCACCCATATTGATGAAAAAGGCAATGCCTCAAAGCCTTTTCTCATGCCACAAACAGACCCCGAAACAAACCGAACACTTAACCTAAACTACAACAGACCGGTATTTGTAAATGGAGAAGTTACAATAAGCCCTGCTTCCCTGGCAGAAGTAGCCAATGAAAGTCCTGTGGATGTAAAATTTGACCCCTCTGTGAATATCGATGCCTTGTCGGGAGCCACCCGGTATGCTGGAAAAACAGTGCATTAACAGCTACCGTCAGAACAAGGAAATTAGCATTGGGTATAAAAATATCATCTCATAAGAAAGAACAGTTTTTCTAAAATGCAAAAGCAATACCTCCGGGAGCAATAAGAGAAAAAAGTTCTTCATGAAAAACACAATAACATTTTTTCAAGATTATTAACAGTAAAGAGTTATCCACAAAAAACAAGAAGGTGTAAAAACACAATTATCGCTGATTTTTAACTTTTTATTTACAGAAACATAACATTTAATGAACAAATTTAACAGGGCTATAACCAGCTCAACACCCAATAAAACCAACAAAAGAGACGATTTTTTTTATATGAAATTTGGATATTAAATACGAATAAACTACCTTCATCCCCAGAATTAAGAATTAAAGTTTTTGATTTTAATGAGTAATTACTATTAATAACTAATGTTAATTAAATGTTTTAAACTATGAAGAAAATTTACTCTTTATTGATTGTTCTTCTCTTCGTGGGAAGCGCATTCGCTCAAAAAACAGCTGTCATTCCTTTTACTGCTACAGCTCCAGAAATTGATGGTTTCTTGGATGAAGTATGGGAAGAAAGATTTCCCAATGCTGAAGCTATCGATGTAAACTTCCAAGCTGAAGTTCCAACTATCGGTGAATCCAAATGGTGGGCACTTTATGACAATGACAACTTCTACGTAATGGTTTACGTTGAAGACGACAACCACTATCCAGGATGGAAATCAGGTGGCAATGACTATGATTACGACAAGTGTGAAGTGTATTGGGATGTTAACCTTGGCGAATTAGTAGACGGTGTTGGTGCAAGTGCTAATGCTTCAGGGCACTATCAACAAGCTGCTGGCTTCAAAGAAGACTCGTACGACACCCCAATCTCAGCTGCTCCTGCTTCTGTTGGCGATCGCGCCCCTAATGGAGTTTATTGCTACTCCATGGATGGTGAAGGTTACTACTACGAACATGCAGTACCTTGGGCAAACATGCCTGACAAAAACGGCGATGCTACAACTGTTGCCAAAATTGGTACTCAAGAAATTGGTTTCGACATTACTGTTATTGACCAAGACGAAGGTGTAACCACTGTACGTGCCAGAGCTAACTGGAACAATGCAGGTGCTGTTGACGAAGCTTGGAACAACATGGACGACGCTGGTCGCGTAACTTTGGGAAAACCAGTTAGTGCAAAGAACTACAAAAACCGTACTATGTCGGTTTATCCAAACCCAGCTGTTGACAATGTAACAATCAATGCTGACTTCAACAAAGTTGTTATTTCTAACATCCTTGGCCAAGAAGTTAAATCGATTGCTGCTTCATCAAAAGTTATCAACATCAGCGACCTTTCAAAAGGTGTTTATGTAATCAAAGCTTACAAAAACAACGCTTATGTAGGAACAGCTAAAGTTACTAAGAACTAAGTTTCATAACTTTATACATAAAAAAGGCTTTCCGATTACGGGAAGCCTTTTTTTGTGTTATCTATCCCCTGTATCCAAAGGAATTACAAATACAATTATATAATATCAAAACAGGAGATTAAAAATCCACACTCAAAAAACATGAATATTTTCCCGGCGGAACAAATAAAACAGCACTTCCTTCCTTATAACCTGAGTTCGATTTTATTTTTAAAGTTCAAATTAGGTTTTACTGTTGTCCGGTAAAAGTTTGAGATTGCGAGCGAAGCGAAGCAATCTGTTTTGTGTTTTTAATTTTTACCGGACAACAATGATTAGGCTTATAATTAATTGTACAAAATCAAAAGTACACCACCGTCCCTACCCCTCCAAAAAGAATTTGATATGACCCATTCCAAATCAACTTCGTAACATATAGGCCTACAAAACCGAATAGACACTGAGGGTATTCGAATAAATGAAGTACACTCTACAGAAAACAGATCGTCGAGAAGGTGTTATATTCACACTATTAAAAATATTTACTTCATCGGGAGATCAAAACTCAAAAAAAAAGAAAAGAAAACTTTTAAATTTCAAGACGATATATAAATAAATTTATTATTTTTCGGTGATTTTTATAAAGCGTAAAAATTACACTTTATAAAAATTCAAGATATTTTTTTACAATCTAAAAACCTTGTAGTTAATTATTAACCTAAAAAGTATGAAAAATCATGTAATGAGCCTACAAAAGAAACAATTGAGAGTTCTTCTCAAGGCAATTATGGCATCGTTCCTGTTCTTCATGGTTATTCAATCTCAGGCAGCCCTGCAGGAGAAGAAAACCATCACGGGGAGCGTGAAAGATGCTGAAACTAACGAGCCCCTTCCCGGAGCAACAATTTTGGAAAAAGGCACCACCAATGGTACCATTACCGATGTTGACGGGAACTTCACCTTGCAGGTGAAAGCAAACGGCAGCCTTCAAATTTCGTATGTTTCTTATAAAACAGAAGAAGTTGCAATTACCGGCAGCAGCCAGTATACTATTTCATTAAGCCCCGACGTAGTGGGCGTATCCGATGTTGTGGTTATTGGATACGGTACGGTGAAGAAAAGCGACTTAACCGGAGCGGTATCTTCAATATCGTCAGAAGATATCCGGCAGAATATTGGTTCGGGTATCGACCAGGCACTCCAAGGACGTACTGCCGGCGTAACGGTAACGGCCAATAGTGGTGCCCCGGGTGCTGCTCCTACCGTTCGAATCCGCGGTATGGGTACCATTACCAATCCGAACCCATTCTATGTTATCGACGGTATCCCTGTATCTTCAGAATCGGTGGGTATGCTTAACCCCGGAGACATAGAATCGATGGAAGTACTCAAAGATGCATCTGCAGCAGCAATTTATGGAGCTCGTGCAGCCAATGGTGTAGTGCTTATTACTACCCGTCGTGCAAAAGCCGGAAAATCATCAATATCAGTTGATGCATATTCAGGAGTCCAATCGATAGCAAAAAAATATGATATTATGACTGCCAAAGATTGGGTAACCATCCGTAACGCAGCAGGCCAACCATGGATGGACAGTTCAACCGTTCAACAAACCGATTGGCAGGATGAGTTATTCCGTCAGGCAAAAGTTAACAGTGTTCAACTTTCATTACTCAATGGAAATGAAAACATTAGTAGCGCTATAATAGGAAGTTACTTCAAACAAGACGGTATTGTGAAAGGCTCAGGCTACGAACGTTTTACCGTGCGGGTAAATACAGCATCGAAACTGAAACCGTGGCTTACTGTAGGTGAAAACATTGGGTACAGCCATGCAAAACAGAACTTAATTCCCGAGCAAAATGAGTGGAGTTCTGCAGTTGTGCAGGCTCTCGTTATGGATCCAACAACTCCGGTATATGATGCCAATGGAAACCATGCTGGAGCCATACTCAACAACATTACCAACCCTGTTGGTGTTGCTGAAAGAAGTCACAACATACTAAAAACACAACAGTTGCTTGGAAATGTTTATCTTGAAATTAAGCCAGTTTCATGGTTGACTTTCAAATCAAGTGTAAGCACTGAAATTAACAATTACGACAACGAACAGTTTTTCCCTATATTCACAGAATCGAGTACTGTACAAAATAACGTAACTACGCTTGCCAAAGGAGATTACAAACTGAATACCTTACTAACCGAGCAGTTGCTTACGTTCCAAAAAACCTTGTTCGAAAAACACGACATTCAGTTTTTGCTTGGGTACACCCGTCAGCAGACTACTTATCGACTGAATGTAAGCTCAATTTCGGGAGTACCTGAAGCCAGTGAACTTTGGATGATCTCGAATGGTGATGTAAGCACCTTAAATACGAGCGATGTAGTTGGCCCGTCAAGCCCATTATCATCGTATGTTCCTTCATCACTCAGGGGCATTCCTTATGATGCATCAATGGTATCATACCTTGCCCGTTTAATTTACTCATTCAATAACCGTTACGACCTTACAGCTTCGATCCGCCGTGATGGATCAAGTAAATTTGGTTCGGCAAAACGTTGGGGTAATTTCGAATCGTTTGCGTTAGGATGGAAACTTTCAGAAGAATCATTCTTCCCCAAAAACGACATTCTTAATTTTGCTAAAATCCGCGTTGGATGGGGAGAGCTTGGAAACCAAGAGATTGGAGACTATGCTGCATATACTAACGTAACCTATGGTTTTGATGCCACTTTCGGTGAATTTGGTTCTCAGGAACGTTTGCCCGGTGGTGCCCCTACAGGCTTTGCCAACAGTGGGATCCAGTGGGAAACTACCGTACAGACCAATATTGGTCTCGACGCCAACCTCTTCAAATCGAAAATGAGCTTAAGCTTCGACTACTTTAACCGCTTAACTACCGACATGTTATGCGAAGTGCCGGTTCCCGGTGTTTCCGGCATACAAACCCCTCCAACTACCAATGCGGGATCTGTTTCGAACAAAGGATGGGAACTTAATGTATCGTATCGTGAACGTTCAGGTGAGTTTAAATACGAACTGGGTTTCAACATTGGACATGTTAAAAACGAGCTCACAAAGCTTGGTAAAGACCAGCCTATCAATTCAGCATCGTTCAGAGCCATAGACTACGTATCGAGATCAGAAGTGGGAATGCCTATTGCCTATTTCTATGGATACGTTTGTGATGGCTTGTATCAAAACGCCGATGAAATTGAAAAATACAACCAAATGGCTCGTGAAGCCACCGGCAAGCCAAAACAAGTGTATGATAACAAAAAGGCCATGCCTGGCGACATTATCTACAAAGATATTAGTGGCCCCGATGGCAAACCCGACGGTATTATCACCAGTGCTGACCGTCGGTTTATAGGCAGCCCGCACCCCGATCTTACCTATGGGGTGAACGTGAAATTTGAATATAAGAATTTCGACTTATCGGTTTTCGGACAAGGAGTTTACGGGAACGAAGTATTTATGGCCACCACCTTCTACCTGATGAGTGGCGACGCATACTGGAATTTGCTTAACTCGATGAAAGACCACTGGAAACAAGATGGCGACAAAACTGAGATACCTCGTTTAGGTTTGTCGGATAACAACATGCGCTTATCAGACCGGTATGTAAAAGACGGAAGTTTCTTCCGTATCAAGAACATCCAACTCGGCTACACCCTTCCACAAAACCTGTCGAAGAAAGCAGGTATTGAAAGGGCTCACATCTACGTAAGCGGCCAAAATCTATTTTCGTTCCATAACTACGAAGGATTTGACCCTGAAATCGGTACAGGACGCGGCATGCTCGATATAGGAATCGACCGCGGTATGTATCCGCTTGCTAAGACAATGTCTGTTGGTTTAAACCTTACATTCTAATCAGCTAACCGTAAATTTTAAAAACGATGAAAATAAAATATTCACTATTAATCCTTCTGCTGACTTCTTTATTTATCGTTTCGTGCGATGAAGAAGCGTTCTTGGATAAAAAACCGCACACGCCAACCGACTATGGTTTCTATACCACAGAAGATGGCGCCGTTCAAGGCGTTAATGCCGCATACGATATTCTTCAGAAAGGTGAAGAATTGGAAGCCCGTATGGAATTTGTAGGCACCGTATGCTCAGGCGATGCTGTCGTTGGCGGAGAACCTACCGGAGCCGACCAGCCTCCTCTGCAAGCTATAGCCAAGTTCATGAACGACCCTACCAGCACCTATCTTGTTTTATACTGGAATGCTTTATACCGCGGTATTTACCGCTGTAACCTGGTACTTCAATACCTGAAAGATCCTATTGATGGGTTCGACGAAAGCCTGAGAAACCGATTGATTGGTGAAGCCACTTTCCTCAGGGCATTGTTCCACTTCAAACTCCAAATCAACTTTGGTGGATTTCCTCAGCTTCAAAGCGCTTTTGGCAACGGACTTATGGGGGTTCCTTATATCGACAAAGTACTATTACAAGAAGAATGGAACCAGGAACGCCCAACCCTTGAGTACACATGGGGACAAATTGAAGAAGACTTTGCAAAAGCTGCAACTTTACTTCCCGATCGTTACACCGGTATAGACTTAGGCCGTGCAACTTCAGGTGCTGCTAAATCGATGCTGGCAAAAACTTACCTTTACCAGGAAAAATGGCAAGATGCTTACAATACTGCAAAAGAAGTAATCAATTCAAACCGATATTATCTTATTGGTGAAGATGGGCATAACGAACCAAAAATAATTACCCGTACAAGCCGTAATGGAGAATTTCAGGCAACTGTTTCAGGGTACAAATGGATATGGCAACCCGAAGCCAACAACTGCGATGAAAGCATTTTCGATGTACAGCACTTTATGGATGGCGGCAATAGTTTTCTTACACAGGAAGGTAACATAATCCCAAGATACTACGGACCCCGTCAGGTATTTGCCATGGCATGGGATAATGTGACAAAGAAATGGATTGAAACCCCAACTGAATACTTCTGGGGCTTTATTCTGCCCACCCGCTATTATGTTGAGACTGCTTATCATGCTGTAGGCGGTGTCGACAATGGGAAAATTGTTGACCCACGCTTCAAGTTAACAGTAATTACTCCTGAAGACAAGGTTCCATTTACATACCCCGACTCAGTACGCCAGCGTTTTGCCGACTCTGTGTATGTTAATGGATTCTATAGCCCATACGCAACTGGGTACACAACCTGGAAATACTTTACCGATCCTTATTACAACGATGTTCGTAAAGCCTTGGGCGATATGCCTCAGAATACCAAATATTTCCGTTTTGCCGACTTATTGCTTATGGGTGCCGAAGCTGCAGTTCACACCGGTAATAATGGCGATGCTCTTACTTGGATTAACCGCGTACGCAACAGAGCCCGTAATGCAGGAAATACTGGCTTTCCCAAAGCGCTTTCAGCAGTTTCGCTGGATGATGTCTATGCAGAACGCCGTGTTGAACTTTCATTTGAAGGACATCAGTTCTACGACATTGTACGTACAGGTCGTGCCGAAAAAGTCCTGAAAAATGAAGCCATGCAATATGCTACCAATACGCATCAAATATCAAAAGTTGGTGAACTGGTAACAACAATTGAACAATTTGGCGATGCGTTCGAAGTAGGGAAAGACGAAATATGTCCAATACCTCAAGCAGAAATTGACAATACCAACGGATCAATCAAACAGAATCCTAACTGGTAACAATGTATTATCGATAGATTTTTTCAAGGCTGTTTCACTTTGGTGAGGCAGCCTTTTTTTAAAACTCTTTATAAGTATGCGTAAAAAAAGAAAATCAATTTTAATCAAGAGCTTAAACAATCTGACTAAACGACTATCGCATTAACATAGAATTGACTGGCTCAGGATATTGAATGTCGGTAAGGAACAATGCCCCTCCAAAAACAGAAGTACCCGCTTCGCAACGATTTTTAGACTGAATTGTGTTCCAAAAACCATCGACTGAAAGTTTTCCTTTTCCAACATCTATAAGAGTACCTACTATGGCCCTTACCATATTCCGAAGAAAGCGGTTTGCAGTAATTTCAAATATCAGCAGGGTCCCTTCCCTTCTCCACCGGGCACTGGTTACCTTACATAAGTTATTATTCACATCGGTATGCAATTTACTAAACGAGGTGAAATCATTGGTTTGTAAAAGGAGCTGCGCAGCTTGATTCATAAGCTCCACATCGAGGTCTTGATTTATTTTCAACACAAATCCTTTACGAAATGGTTCTTTCTGTTCACTCACATAATAGCGATAGGTACGCGAAGTAGCGCTAAAGCGGGCATGCATATCAGTTGAAACAGGAAAAACAGTAGCAATATGAATGTCATCAGACAAAAAAGCATTCAGCTTTCGTGCAAAGCGGTCTGTGTTTTCCAGCGGATTTGTCAAATTGAAGTGAGCTACAAAGAACGAAGCATGCACTCCGGTATCGGTTCGACCAGCACCAACAACTTCAGTATTTTCGCGCGTAAGTGTTGAAACAGCATGTTGCAACACCTCTTGAACAGTAACTGCATTGGGCTGAAGCTGCCAGCCATGATACGGAGCACCGTTATAGGCCATTTGCAGAAAATACCTATGTTGTTGAACTTGTTCTTCCATAACGTGCAAAAATAGAAAGGAAAAATATCAATCGGGCAAAAGTTGCGAAAGATTGTACAGAATAACATCTTCGAGCGTTTGTGTATTGTGGGTTCCTGGAAAATTAAGAAAACTGACAACTTTTACATTTTTTTTCATGGCCGAAATTGGCTGGGCAACCTGATTATGAATATTATCAATAATGAAAATAGCTTCTTTTTCTGAAATTGCAGCCAACTCATGCAATTCAGGATAAGATGGACCAAAAACAGCCACAGGCTTCAATCCAATTTCACGGGCAAACGCTTCATGAAAAAAATGGACAATCACAGGTTTACCCTTCAAACCCGCGTTTTCTATTTCAAGCTGAGCCTTTGCATACAACACCCTGAGTTGGGTAGCCGATTGCTGGGCAACCTGAATGTTTCCTGCAATTCGGGCTATTCTCTCAATTTCGCGAATCATTAACTCTTCGGTATAACCGGTTTCAATTTTAATAAGCTTTCGCTCATCTATTTTAAGTGATTTTTGTATTTGAGGGACAACAACCTCGTAGCCCGAATAAATGATATAATCGGCTTCTTTTAACTTTTTTATATCGCTGATTTGTAATTCATATTCTGAAGGGTGTATCATTGATGAAGGAGCCAGCTGATCGACCGAAGAAACTCCAGCAGCACGGGCATACGCGGCTGTCCAACTGTTGGTAGCCACCACATTTATTGGTTTTTGAGCCGCTAATGAGCCCGAAGTAGCAAGTAACAAAAGGAATATAACCAATCGAAAATTCATACAATACGCATTTTACTATAATCGTTTAACATTACTCAGACCCCGTTTCGACGATACTTTTTTCTGCCAATAAACGACAAGAAAAACCAACGTAGCCAGAATTGCAATTGCCGAACTGGTAGGAACCTTGAGCCAATATGCTGCAAAAAAACCAGATACAGAAAACATGCCCCCCCAAAGCGAAGCCCATAATACAACCCGTTTAAAACTTCGGGAATGCAAAGTAGCTATAAGCGCGGGCAAAATAATTACCACATCGATAAGCAAAGCTCCGATAAGCTTCATGGCCACAGCCACTGTAAGAGCTGTTAGAAACACAACAGTATTGTATATGAGTTTTTCGTTAACCCCCGAAGAATAAGCAATTGTAGTATCGAAAAAAACAGCTTTTAACTGGCGGTAAAAAATAAAATGAAATGCCAGAATTGCCAATGATATGAAGATAAAAGCAACTGATTGCCAATTGTCGACGGCAAAAATGCTACCCCATAGCAGCGACATTGTATCTTTCGCCTGAACATTAAACAAAGAGATTAGGGCAAAAGCAACTCCCATAGAGGCCACCATAATGAAAATACTTACATACCCCATGTCGGTTTTAAGGCTTCGGGCGGTTTGAGCCATAAACCACACCAGCAACAAATTAACTAAAATGGTTGTCCAAAATGGATTTATATTTGCTGCCAATGCAATAGCCCCACCCAGCAAAGCGCCATGCATAAGCATAAAACGCAAAGGGAGCAAGTTCAGTCTCAGCAAATATACCCCGGTAATGGGAAAAGTAAAACCCGCCACTAGCAAAACAAGAAAACCACGAAGCACTGGCTCATATGAAAATAACTCTAACATATTTTCCCGTTGCTTAGTTCGAACACCTTACCGCTGAAAAGAGAAATCCACTGATCATCGTGTGATACAACTACAATTGTAGGAGCTTCGTTGGCCCACAATTCATTGAGAAGGATGAAAAGCTCATCTTTCGCCTTACTATCGAGAAAAGATGTAGGCTCATCGAGTAACAAAACTTTCGCTTCCTGACACAAGCAACGAGCAATATTAACCCGCTGCTTTTCACCACCTGAAAGTTCATGATACGAGCGGGTCGCCAGATGAAAACATCGAGTGCGGCGCATAGCAATTTCGGTACGATGCTGGATCTCGGCTGAAGGCATCCTCTTCCCTGCCAACCCAATTTCAACCACTTCAGAAGCAGAAATTGGAAAATTATTTTTCACCATATCTTGATGAACGTAGCCCAATACCGAACGATTTCTTTCCCACTCTGATGTCCCGACTTGCCAGTCGCCAATTTGAATTCGCCCGGAAGAGATGGGAAGAATCCCAAGAATGGCTTTCAGCAGAGTGGTTTTTCCCGCTCCATTGTCCCCTTTAATAAAAACATGATCGCCCTTCCCTACTTTTAAATCTAACGAATCGAGTACGAGTACGCCATCAATGGCAATGCCAAGCGACTCAACACTAAGCGACAAACCAGAAACTCTCCCGGCTCTGCGCCGAAGCATTTGCCAAACAGCATCGGGACTTTCGTTACCTTTTACAAGTTCTTCAGTTGCACACTGAATTTTAGGTACTTTTGAATCGAAGGTAACATCAACCAGAAAGCGGCTGAATACGGCAAGAGCACCCTCACTAATAAGCTCAATATGAACCTTTTTAAAGCCTAAACGAACAATAAGGAAAGCGGCAGCCTTGCCCGCTATTTTATCAGTAAGAAAAAGATTATCAGCTGATATTGTATTACTTTTCAAGAAATCTTCCAATTCAAACAACGGATAAAGCCACTTGCTATTGCTGAAAAAAGTTTCTTGCCCGTTAGCTGTTACTATCAATGATTTTTCCACGATATCTGTTTATGACTGTGCAAATATAATGAAAGCCGCCACAGAAAATGTGTTACGAATGCTTAATTTAATAACACCAGTAAAAAGAAAGGCAAAAAATATTAAGCAAAAGTCAAGAAAGATCATCGTACAATAATTGTTTTACGAATGGCGTTTGAGAAAAGGTGCCAAAAACAAAGACAAATAAGACATAAATAATTTTTAACATCGCAAACAAAAAGAGAATTAAATAAAGAGTTAAAAACATGATAGTTATAAACTATTTTCATTAAATTAAGCTTAACATTTTTTAACTGCCATTCATTTCTATTAACTTGCCAATCTTTTAATTTCGTGCTTCGAAAAAAAAGGAATAACTAAAAGAATCAAACAATATGACGATTAACACCGATATCAGGGCTTTGAACGATAAGATTCAGCTTGAAAGCCAATTTGTCGATCTGATTACCATCGAAATGAATAAGGTAATTGTGGGCCAGAAACACTTGGTCGAAAGTCTTTTAATTGGGTTATTATCCGATGGGCACATCTTGCTCGAAGGGGTCCCAGGGCTTGCAAAAACACTGGCAATTAATACATTGGCAACAATTATCGATGCCGATTTTGCCCGCATACAGTTTACTCCCGACCTCCTTCCGGCCGACTTGGTTGGAACGCTAATTTACAGCCAGAAAAAAGAAGAGTTTGTGGTTAAAAAAGGCCCGATCTTTACCAATTTTGTGTTAGCCGACGAGATAAACCGTGCTCCGGCCAAAGTACAATCGGCCTTGCTCGAAGCCATGCAGGAACGCCAAATTACCATTGGCGACCACACCTATAAATTACCTGAACCATTTTTGGTAATGGCCACACAAAACCCAATAGAACAAGAAGGTACATATCCACTTCCCGAAGCACAAGTCGACCGTTTTATGCTTAAAGTGGTTATTAAATATCCTCAAAAGGAAGAAGAAAAACTTATTATACAGCAAAACCTGCTGAAAGAATTTCCGCGAGCAAGCAAAATATTAAAACCAGCGGATATTGTTCGCGCCCGCGATGTTGTGCGTGAAGTGTATATGGATGAAAAAATTCAGAAATATATTGTCGATATCGTGTTTGCCACTCGAACACCGGCCGACTATGGGTTGGGCAAATTCACCGACATGATCAACTACGGAGGATCACCACGCGCCAGCATCAGTTTAGCACAAGCTGCCAAAGCCTATGCATTTATTAAACGTCGTGGTTACGTTATCCCTGAAGACGTAAGAGCAGTTTGCCACGATGTATTGCGCCACCGTATTGGCTTAAGTTACGAGGCTGAAGCCACAAACCTTACCACTGAAGAAATTATCAGTGAAATCCTGAATACGGTTGAAGTTCCTTAGTAATAAAATCCCTTCATTCTCACTCTAATAATTGTGAGAATCAGCGAATAATAATCGGAATTGAAAATTATTATTGAAATGGATGTCATTTTTTACCGGGGAAATCCCGAAAGGAAAGGGAACTTTTGATGGAACACAGCGAATTACTTAAGAAAGTCAGGAAGATAGAAATAAAAACACGCGGCTTGTCGCGCAATATTTTCGCAGGCGAATACCACTCGGCATTCAAAGGACGGGGTATGGCTTTCAGCGAAGTGCGCGAATACCAGTATGGCGACGACATCAGAAGTATCGACTGGAACGTTACGGCAAGGTACAACAAGCCCTTTATCAAAATATTTGAAGAAGAACGCGAGCTTACCTCTATGCTGCTAATCGATGTCAGCGGATCGAGTAATTTCGGTACTTTCGATAAATACAAAAAAGATGTGATCACCGAAATAGCAGCTACAATCGCATTTTCGGCCATCGAAAACAACGACAAAATTGGGGTTATTTTCTTCTCCGATAAAATTGAGAAGTTCATCCCCCCAAAGAAAGGTCGTAGTCACATCTTGCGCATCATTCGCGAATTGGTCGATTTTCGTCCGGAAAGTCAGGGTACCAACGTAAAACTTGCGTTGGAATACCTTACCAACGCCATAAAGAAAAGATGCACTGCGTTTGTTATTTCCGACTTCATTGATGACAATAAAGAGTTGCAGCGCGCACTGAACATTGCCAATAACAGGCACGATGTAGTTGGGCTTCGGATTTTCGACGAACGTGAAAGTTCTCTTCCCCCAATTGGGATGGTTAAAATGAAAGATGCCGAAACCGGAAAATATGTTTGGGTCGACACTTCGAATCCTAGCGTAAGAGGCTATTATTCACACTGGTGGAAAGAGTTAAGCCAACAACTCGACAACGCGTTTACCAAAAGCGGAGTTGATTATGTAGCCATCAACACCCGTGAAGACTACGTGCGATCATTAATGACCCTATTCAAAAAACGAGTAAGCCGATGAAGAAACCAATAACGATAGTATCCTTCTTTTTATTCCTGTTGTTAGCGGGCATGGCATTTGGGCAGCAAATTGCACCTAAAGCCTCGCTCGATAAAAACCGGATAATAATAGGCGATCAGGTAAAACTGCTTCTTGAAGTAGAATGCGGAAGTAACGACAAGGTTAAATTCCCGCTTTTGCCCGACAGCATTGCTCCTTTTATTGAAATTACAGAACGAAGCAAAATCGACTCGGTGAGTGCAGGTGTAAACCGCAAAAAACTTTTTCAAGAGTATACCATAACCTCGTTCGACAGCGGCTACCACGCAATCCCTGCATTTCCGTTTGAAATACATACCAACGGGCTCACGTCCACAGTGGAAACCAACCATATGACTCTTGAGGTGCATACCTTGCCCAAGCTCGATTCGCTCATGCAAGCCCTCAAAGGTCCAATAGACATTAAAGCACCTTACGAGGCTCCGCTTACATTCAAAGAAATTGCCCCGTGGATATTTGGTACTATTTTGGTGGCCGGCCTTTTGTTCCTTATTTGGTATGCTCTTAGAAAGCGAAAAGACAATCAACCACTTTTTGCTATTCCGCAGAAACCAAAGGAACCTGCCCATGTGATTGCCCTCCGTGAACTCGATAGGATTAAAGAGGAAAAAATTTGGCAGCAAGGGAAAACCAAACTGTACTACAGCGAGTTAACCACTGTACTTCGGCAATATATCAACGACAGGTTCGACATCCAGGCCATGGAACAAACTTCGATAGAAACCATTGCTGCCTTTAAATACCGCCGTTCACTAGTGGATGAGAAGTCGTTTGAAAACCTGCAACGGATCCTCACCAATGCCGACCTTGTGAAGTTTGCCAAGTACGAACCTCTGCCCGACGAAAACAACATGGCCCTTGTCGATTCATATTTCTTTGTGAATCAGACAAAAATTGTTGAGATGACCACGCCCAAAGAGGAGGTTGACGACCGCGAGGGTGACGATGTTATTATTAAATAGAGAAGAACGATGGACAAGTATAGTTTTGCAAACCCGCAAATGTTTTATCTTTTTCTGGCGCTGATACCCGTTATTGCTTGGTATGTTTTCCGCCAGAAAAAACTACATGCCAGCCTTCAGGTTTCGTCGACACGAAATCTGGAACACCTTCCACTTACCTGGAAGCATTACCTGAGACACCTTCTTTTCGCAATTACCCTCGGTGTATTGTCGCTGCTCATTGTTGTTTTGGCAAGGCCGCAATCATCAGAAAATTGGGAGAACGTGCAAACAGAAGGGATCGACATTGTGATGACAATCGACGTATCGACCAGTATGTTAGCCCGCGATTTGAAGCCCGATCGTCTGGAAGCAGCCAAGGAAGTGGCCACACAATTCATTGCTGGCAGACCATACGACCGAATTGGGTTGGTTGTATTTAGTGGCGAATCGTTCACTCAATGCCCTATCACTACCGACCATCCAGTAGTAATCAACCTGTTGCGTAACACCGAAACTGGAGTTCTTGAAGATGGTACTGCAATAGGTAACGGATTGGCTACTGCCGTTAGCCGCTTAAAAGAAAGTAAAGCCATAAGCAAGGTTGTTATATTGCTCACCGACGGTGAAAATAACCGGGGAGAAATTCCTCCGCTTACCGCAGCCGAAATTGCAAAGACTTACGGTGTCAGGGTATACACCATTGGAGTTGGAACAATTGGTACTGCCCCTTACCCGATGCAAACCCCATTTGGAGTGCGCATTCAAGACGTACAAGTAAAAATTGATGAAGAATCGCTGCAAAGCATTGCCGATATTACCGGTGGAAAATATTTCAGGGCAACAAGCAACGATAAATTGAAAATGATTTACGAAGAAATTGATGCCCTCGAAAAATCGAAGATCGAAGTAAAGGAATTCAGCAAGAAACAAGAAGAATTCCAGAAATATGCACTAACAGCCATGTTGTTGCTTGTAGCTGGCATATTGCTTAAAATGTCGGTATTCAGAAACATACCGTAGTACCTATTGCAAATTTCTTAATGACAATGGAAATATTGCAGGCAAATGAAGTATTTCAATTGAAAAAAACAAAATTTCAGGAATAATTACCCTCATTATGAGGGCTTAGGAGAAGCTCAAAATATGGAAATGTTTAGATTTGGAAGTCCGGGTTATTTATACGCACTGTTGTTAATTCCAGCACTGGTTGCGTTATTCATATATTTCAGGATACAACGCAATAAAGCCCTTCGGGAATTTGGGAACCCCGAAATCCTTGCGCCACTGATGCCAGGTGCTTCGGGTAGCCGCCCAATATGGAAATTTGCCATAGTAATGCTTGCCCTTGCGTTCCTTATCACAGGGCTGGCTCGTCCGCAGTTTGGAGCAAAGCTTCAAAAGATAAACCGAAAAGGCATAGAATTGATCATAGCCCTCGATGTGTCGAACAGCATGCTGGCCGAAGACATACAGCCCAACCGCCTCGAGAAAGCCAAAATGGCTATATCACGACTTACAGAACGGTTGAGCAATGACAAAATTGGATTGGTAGTTTTTGCAGGAAAAGCATATACACAAATACCCATTACTACCGATTATGCATCGACCAAAATGTTCCTGAATGCCATTAATACAGAAGTGGTACCTGTACAGGGAACAGCCATTGGCGATGCCATAAACCTGGCAATGAGCAGCTTTACTCCAAGCGAAGAAACCAGCAAAGCTATCATTGTTATTACCGATGGTGAAAACCACGAAGACGACGCCATAGAAATGGCAAAGCAAGCCGCAGAAGCCAAAATAACAGTACATACTATCGGCATGGGACTTCCGCAAGGCGGACCAATACCAATTTATAATGCCTACGGACAGAAAGATTTCAAGCGCGACAAAAGCGGACAGGTTGTAGTTACCCGGCTCGATGAAAATATGCTGGAACAAATTGCTGCTGCCGGAAACGGGAAATACATCCGTGCAAACAACACCGAAATCGGCATCAACAACATATTCGATGAGATTAACAAAATGGAAAAATCAGAACTCGAGTCGAGAATCTATTCCGATTACAACGATCAGTTTTTCTATTTCATTGTGGTAGCTTTTGCCCTTTTACTGATTGAATTTTTTGTATTGGAAAGAAAAAACAATCTTTTCAAGAATATTCTCCAACTAATTAGGGGCAAAGAAGAGAAATAACGAAAACACGTCGACTTAAAACTATAAAAAGACAATACAAAGAGCAGAAAACGGAGGCTATCGGAATATAAAAGAGAAATTATGAAACGTAACTATTTGCATACCATAGAAACAAAAAACAAACCAAACATAAAAATTGGTAATTGGGGATTTACGACCATTGTGCTTCTATTGTTGGTAAGCTCAATGTCGGTTTATGGGCAGAAAGAACGCAAATTCATCAGACAGGGGAACAAGCACTACGAAAAAGCAGTGGCCAATAGCGACTCAACCCACATCGACTCGGTAGGATTCTCTAATGCAGAAATTGCTTATAGAAAAGCCCTGGCCAAAAAACCCGGCGACTACAAGTCGCAGTTTAATATTGGGAATGCCCTTTTTAAACAGAACAAAATGGCCGAAGCAGCATCGCAATACCAGCAAGTGATAGAAGGCGGAAACAACAAAGAGGAAAAAGGAAAGAATTGGTTCAATTACGGGAATTCGATGCTGGCCCAACAAAAATTTGATGAAAGCATTGATGCCTACAAAAATGCCCTACGCCAAAATCCTAACGATGTTGAAGCCAAATACAATCTGGAATTTGCCCGCAGGATGAAACAACAACAACAACAGCAGCAGCAACAACAACAAGATAAGGATCAGAACAAGGATCAGAACAAAGACCAGAATAAGGATCAGAATAAAGATCAGAATAAAGACCAGAATAAGGACCAAAACAAGGACCAAAACAAGGACCAAAACAAGGATCAAAACCAAAATAAAGATCAGCAGCAACAACAACAGCAATCAAAAATATCGAAACAAAATGCCGAGCAATTGCTGAAAGCGCTTCAGAACGACGAATCAAAAACCCAAGAAAAAGTTAAGAAAGCTGAAGCGCAAAAAGCTCAGTCGAGCCGGCCCGACCAAGACTGGTAACAGTCTAACAACAATAAAAAACAGGTGCTTAAAACCAGAATTTATAATACCTTTACGCACTTTTAGAAAATGACAATATAAAGCTGACAAGCAAAAACATAACAACGATGAACCGAAAGATAGTGTTTATAATTATGCTCTTCCTTGGCCTGACCTCCATGGCCGAAGAGGTTCGTTTTACCATGTCGGCACCAGATATGGTTTCGGCAGGCGAACAATTTAGCCTCACTCTTTCACTCAATGCCGAAGGCGAAGATTTGCGGATGCCCGATTTGCCAAATTTCGACATACTCATGGGGCCAAGTATTTCACAGAGCCGCAGTTACAGTGTTATCAACGGGAAAATGAGCCAATCGGTCAACTTTAGTTATACCTATATTCTTCGGGCTCAGAGCGAAGGAACATTCACTATTCCACCGGCAAGTGTTAAATCGAAACGGGAGACTTACCAATCGAATCAGGTAACGATCAAAGTTATTAAAGGCCGACAACAAGCCACCACACAATCACAACAAGGAAATTCAGCAGCCGGGCAAGCCAACAATGGTCAAGCTAAAACAGGAACTGTTTCGCGCGATAACCTTTTCATGCAATACGAAGTAGACAAACGCAACGTGTATAAGGGCGAAATGATATTGGTAGCGCTGAAACTCTATAGCCGCGTCAGCCTTTCTGTAGCCGATCAAACCATACCATCGTTCGAAGGGTTTTGGGCCGAAGACATTGAAATTCCATCGGCAGAACAGACACAAACCCGCGAAGCAGTCGACGGAATCATCTATAACGTGTACACCCTTCAGAAAAAAATATTGGTTCCTCAACAAACAGGTACCCTATACATTGAACCCGCCGAAATGGTCTTTAATGTTCAACAACGCGTATCACCACAAAGCTTGTTCGACGATTTCTTTGGTTCGTACCAGAATGTAAGAGTACCTGTAAAAACCAACCGAATCAGCATCAATGTAAAGGAACTACCCTCAGCACCTGCAGGTTTCAAGGGTGCTGTTGGCAAATTCAGTCTTAGTTCATCAGTCGACAAAACCGATATCAAGTCGAACGAAGCAATCACCATAAAAACAAAAATCAGCGGTACAGGAAACCTGAAACATATAGCAGCACCGTCGTTCAGTTTTCCACCCGACTTTGAAGTGTACGATCCAAAAACCAGTTACGATTACAACGCTTCACAATCGGGAATCAATGGATCGACTACTTTCGAACAGGTTTTCATTCCCCGTTACGCTGGAAAATTCACAATACCCGCCGAGAATTTTGTATACTTTGACCCTTCTTCTCAAAGTTACAAAACTTTATCAACTAATGAGTTAAATATCAACGTTGAAAAAGGCTCCGACGACCAATCGACCACTGTTGTAAGCTCTATTTCGAAACAAGATGTAAAATATATCGGGAAAGATATCAGGTACATTAAAACTGAAAACCCAAGTCTAAAAACCCGAAACCGTCTGTTTTTCGGCACTTTCAATTACTATTTTTCTGTAATAGCTGTCTTGTTGGCCTTTGCTTTCTTCTTTTTCTTCCAGAAAAAAAGGATTACAGAAAATTCGAACCTTGCCCTTGTGCGTAACCGGCAAGCAAGCAAACTTGCCCGCAAACACCTGAATGCAGCTTCGTTGTGTTTGAAAAACAATCAGCGCGACGAGTTTTTCGAGGCCCTGTCTCGTGCCCTATGGGGGTATTTGAGCGACAAACTCACGCTACCATTATCAGAACTCAACCGCGACAATGCACAAGCTACATTAAGCAAATATTCGGTAGAAGAGAACACTATTTCCGAATTCGTCCGCATTATCGATATCTGCGAAATGGCAAGGTTTGCTCCTACCGCAGTGAATGAATCAATTTCAGATTTATTCGGAGAAGCAGAAATGCTGATTTCGAATTTTGAAAAACAAATACGCAAAAAAGCATAATTATGAAACGAATATTCATCACAATACTGCTCATTAGCGGGTTTTTGGGAGCAAATGCCCAGCCCTTGAACCTCTTTAAAGAAGCAAACAATTATTATGCTGCAAACGAATTTGACAAAGCAGTAAAAAACTATGAATCAATCATTAATCAAGGTTATGAATCTGCTCAATTATATTTCAACCTTGGAAATGCTTGTTATAAAAACGGCGAATTGACAAAGGCCATTCTTTATTATGAACGGGCAAAACTGCTAGCCCCAAACGATGAAGATATTCAATTCAATATTGATCTGGTAAATCAATTTGTTGTCGATAAAATTGAGGCACTTCCACAACCATTTTTTATTAAATGGGGACAAGGCATTGTTAACCTGTTCAGCTCGAACGGATGGGCATGGTTTAGTATAATAGTGCTTATTATGGCATTATCGGGACTTGGAATTTATCTTTTCTCGAAAAACCCGTTGTTTCGTCAAATCAGCTCAACTACGGCAGTCGTGTTGTTTTCGCTTTGCATCCTGTCGATGATTTTCGCGGGCAAACAAAAAGCAAAACTCACCAAACACAATGCTGCAATTGTTTTTTCTTCGACAGTTACGGTAAAATCTTCGCCCGACAATAGCGGAACCGATCTTTTTGTTATACACGAAGGACTAAAAGTGCAGATAAAAGACGAAGTGGGCAGTTGGTACAATATCCGCCTTGCTGATGGCAATAGCGGCTGGGTGCAGAAAACAGTACTTGAAAAAATATAATAATATCCATCGCGCATGAAAACAGCATTGATTGCTGGAGCCACAGGACTTGTTGGAGGAGAACTTCTTAAACAGCTTTCAGAGGACAAACGGTATGAAAAGATCATAGTACTCTCCAGACGTAAGTTACCAGTACAATATCCAAAAACGGAAGTAATCGTAAGTTCTTTCGACACTCTCGAGAGCCTTAGCCTACCCTGCCCTATCGATGTTGTATACTGTGCCTTGGGCACTACACGCGGAAAAGCAGGGAAAGCCGGACAATATAAAGTTGATTACGAATATGTAGTAAAACTGGCTCAGCTGAGTGCATTACAAGGTGGCAAATTCCTGGTAGTAAGCTCACAAGGTGCCAATGCCCGCTCAGCATTCTTCTACATGAAAACCAAAGGGGAAATGGAAGAATCGGTGAAAAAAACAGGCAACCGCAGCATCTATATCATGCGTCCATCACTAATTTTAGGCAAAAGACAAGAAACCAGAATAGCTGAAAAAATTGGGATCATGCTGTATACTCTTTTCGCTCCGCTGATGATTGGGAGTCTTCGAAAATCAAGAGCTGTAAGTGCTACAAAAATAGCCCGTTGCATGATTGCGATGGCAGAAAAAGACGATGCCGGCATTTTTACCATAGCCTCGGAAACCATTCAGCAATACTAATCTAAAACGCTGACTTTAGATGTAAAGCCAAATTACTGGAATCTTAAAAAGAAGCAGATACCGTAAAATTCAACATCCTGCCAGTAAGCCTGTTTTCCACGGCATAATAGATATTCTGGAAATCGGCTATAAAAGAATACGAAGATACATTCCTGATATCAAGCAAATTATACACTTCAATCCCAACACTACACTCTTTAAACCTATCGAGAAAACGCCACGAGGTAAGGTTATCGCCATTACTAACCAGAAGCCTTAAAAACCCGATATCGACCCTGCGATAAGCCGGAACTTGATTTTTTTGCAGATATCGTGGGCTACGGGGCATCCCAAAAGGCACACCGGTAATAAAATGTCCTGTCAGGTTCATCTGGTAATAGGGCAACCCGGGTAAATAATCCTGAAAAAACATGCTGAATTTAAAACGCTGGTCGTTGGGCCTTCTAATATACCCCACTTGGTTTCCTTCGCTATCCACATCACCATCAATATCTTCCATGGTTTTCATCAGCGAAGCGCTAACCCACGATTGGGTTCCACTCACGAACTCGCCATTCACCTTAACGTCGAGGCCATAGGCAAAACCATCAGATATTTGGTCGCTAAGGTACCGGATACGCACGTTTTCGTACTGATATGGAATAAGATTCTTCAGCGATTTATAATACGATTCTGCAGTAAGTTTAAAAGGCCTTTCCCATGCAATAAACGAGTAGTCGACCCCAGCAACAACCTGCAAGGAATGAGGGGTTTGTATTGAATCAGCCACTTCACCATAAAGATTTTTCAACTCGCGGTAAAATGCCGGTTGATAATACGAGCCTGCAGCCAGGCGGTAAATAATATCATACGTTCCATCGACTTTATAAGAGCACGAAAAACGCGGGCTAACAAATACTTTATGGGTAAAATCCCAATAATTTGCCCGTACCCCTCCGGTAATCATTAATGTACCATTTCCCCAAGGAGTTGAATAAGAATCCTGTAAATATGCAGAATACCTATTCTTTGTATGTTCATATTCTGTATTTTCGGCATAATAAAGTTTAACTTCTTTGTCAGAATAAGGAAGCGAATATCCGGCAGAATCGCGATATTGCCATTCATTCATTCTGTCTGAGATAATCTCCTGTTTAGCATTCATTCCCCATGACAGCACGTTTCCCCCACTCTTGAACGACCCCGAATGATCGACACTTAACACATTTGCCTTAAGGAAATTACGACCATGTTCATGATAATAACCTAATCCAAGTAGTATTGTACTGTCATCTCTCTGATCTGTTCCTTCATTCTGCACTTCGTTAAAGCGATAGCTCCCGATAATATCATAGGTTTCCTGTTCGTCAGAAGAAAAAGCCGCAAGGGCAAGATTGAGGTTTATTGCAGGCGTTGGTTTATATAGAAAATTTAAGGCTCCGGTATAGGTATAAAACCGGTCAACCTCCTGTCCTTCGAAATCAATTGTAAGTTTCAATTGGTTTTTAAAAGTGCCAAAAGTCTGTTCCAATTTTTCGGGCACAAAACGGTAGCTGTTTGACGAAGCTGTTCCCAAGAAACCTATTTCAAATTTTGGAGAAGGAGAATATGTAAAATACCCCTGAAAATCGATAAACGAAGGATCATATACTCCTTTCTCGGCAAGGGAACCCAACAACAATTTGAACGATTTATACCGTGCGCCCATGTTATAGGTAAACTTCTTGTTGTCGCTTATGCTCTCGACATGTGCTCTTGCCCCCATTAAACTAGCCATTACATTGGCTTTAAACTGGGTAGGGCGACTATATTTAATGTCCAAAACCGATGACATTTTGTCTCCATAAGAAGCATCGAAGCCTCCGGCTGAAAATTGAATGGATGAAACCATATCTGAATTGACGAAGCTTAAGCCCTCTTGCTGTCCGGCACGGATCAGGGTAGGCCTATACACTTCTATGCCATTTACATACACCAGATTTTCATCGAAGTTGCCTCCACGAACTGAGTACTGGTTACTAAGCTCGTTACTCGAACTAACCCCTGGAAGGGTCCGCAAAACACCCTCAACACTGCCCATCCCCACATCGGGTAGAGAGCTGATCGACTTTGGATTAATACGTACAATGTTTCCTGATGTCTGACGTTGTTCCTGAATCACAATCTCATCGATTTCCTGATTGGAAGAACTCATAACCACGTTCAATTCGAACGTAGCTTCAGAGGCCAGCGAAAGTTTTCGTTCTTCCATGTTGTACCCAATCATAGAAAAAACAACAGCCACTTCGCGCCCCGAAGGAATGCGAAAAAGATATTCACCCTTACGATTGGTTGTAGTACCAAAAGGATAATTTTTCAGGCTTACATTGACCATATCAACAGGCAATCCGTTCTCATCAGTTACCTTGCCAAATATGGTAGCGTTGCTAGTTTGGGCATTCGCAGCCAATATGCCTGAAAGCATTATTATAATAAAGAAAAAATAAAACCGTTTC
Source organism: Bacteroidales bacterium (assembly GCA_012719495.1). Taxonomy (GTDB): domain Bacteria; phylum Bacteroidota; class Bacteroidia; order Bacteroidales; family Prolixibacteraceae; genus CAYMTR01. Next base: position 17,993 of record JAAYAG010000085.1, on the reverse strand, counting down.
ATTGACCGCAAAGATAATATTCATTGACAAAACAAGAACAAAACGTGCAAAATCGAAATTAATTGCAGGAAAAACAGGAAAGATAGAATTTTGAATAATTTAACTTTCATGGTCAAAAGAAATGGGGTGAAGGCTGTATATTTACAGCCGCAAAAAAGAAGAAATGTTTATCAGTCTGTTATTAAAAGGATTATTAATCGGGTTTTTGGTCTCGATGCCCATAGGCCCCATCGGGGTTATGGTGATTCAGCGCACGGCCAACCGTAATTTCAAGTCAGGATTCTTTTCGGGGCTTGGTGTTGCTTTTACCGATTCAAACTGGGCAATACTGGCCGGGTTCAGTGTTTCGTATATCATTACTTTTCTTCAGACTTATCAATTATATATTCAAATTATTGGTGCAGTACTGCTTATTGCCCTTGGGTTGAATATCTTTTTGTCACATCCCGTAACCGAATGGAAAAAGATGAGACGAAAAGGTACAAGCCCTATGGAAATGTTCCTGACCAGTGTGGGTATCTCGCTTTCGAACCCCTTACCTATTCTGACATACATTGCTATTTTTGCCAGTGCCCATGTTGTTTTTGATATAACCAACCTATGGGAACCCGCTTTTTTCGTGTCGGGCTTTTTCATTGGGGCAACCCTTTGGTGGACAACCTTGGCATTTACCATCAACCAGTTCAGGCATAAATTCAACTTACGTATACTATGGTGGTTCAATAAAGTATCGGGGTCGCTAATTATGTTGCTTGTGGTGGCTACATCGATATTTGTTATGGTAAAAGGTAATCCATTACTATAGGAAAATCGACAACTACAAACAAAACCGAACAAGGATAAGCTTTTCAGCTAGTTTCCATTCTTATTTTCTGCATTTATCAGGATTAATTCGTATTTTTCTTACCCAAAAAATTGGAAAAACACAATGGATTTAGAAAAAACAAAGAACCGCTTTTACGAAACAATTTTCGAAGCCGACACCCGAAAAGGAAAACTGTTTGACGAAGTTTTGATGGTACTGATTGTGCTCAGCATTTTGGTGGTAATATTTGGTAGCGTAAACTCAATAAATCAAAAAATTGGTCTCTTTTTACGCATCCTGGAATGGGTTATCACAGTGCTTTTCACCATTGAATATGCTACCCGAATTTGGGTATCTCCAAATCCTTTCCGATATATTTTCAGTTTTTACGGATTGATCGACTTGCTAGCATTGCTACCTAATTACCTCGGCATCTTCTTGCCCGGAGCACAAAACTTAATAGTTATCAGAGGATTGAGGGTAATGAGAATATTCCGTATCCTTAAACTTAGTCGTTATACCAGTGCGGGAAGAATTATTTTAAACGCACTCTGGAACAGCAGGGAAAAGATAACCGTATTCATCATATTTGTAATCATACTTGCCGTGATCATCGGAACATTTATGTTCCTGATAGAAGGCCCTGAAAGTGGCTTTAAAGATATTCCTACCAGCATTTATTGGGCTATTGTTACCCTCACCACGGTTGGCTATGGAGATTTATCTCCTACTACACACTTCGGGCAAATGCTTTCGAGCTTTGTGATGATCCTGGGTTATTCAATCCTGGCCGTTCCTACCGGAATTGTAACTGCAAATATTATTGGAAAGCATCATAGCAACACACAGGTTTGCTCCAAATGCATGTATGACAAGCACGACGACGATGCACTCTACTGCAAGCGCTGCGGAACATCACTCGAGGTGAAAAAAAACATAACCCGATAGAATATTTTTAACATTGAGGCTCAGAAATAAATTTCACGGCAACAATGATTTTAGCAGAAATACCTTCAATATATCTTTCATAATCTAAATGCTGTCAAAAACAATTTTGCGATGATGCTTTCTGAAGGGCATTTTCATGACAAATCGAGAAAAAATCCATTACATTTGCAGCCAAATACTTAGTAATTACATGACCATCAATCAAACTATTCTGATTACCGGAGGAGCAGGTTTTATTGGATCAAACCTCTGTGATGCATTTATCGACAAGGGTTTTCACGTGGTATGCCTCGACAATTTCTCGACCGGAAAGCGCGAAAATATTCAACACCTCATCGACAATCCAAGGTTTTCGCTTATCGAAGGCGATATTCGCGAGCCAAACGATTGTGCCAAAGCTGCCCATGGAGCCGATTTCGTACTTCATCAGGCTGCATTGGGGAGCGTACCAAGATCAATTAACGACCCGGCAACAAGCAACAATGTCAACGTAGGAGGCTTTGTTAATATGCTGGTTGCGGCCCGAGACGCAGGAGTCAAACGCTTCGTCTACGCAGCAAGCTCATCGACCTATGGTGACTCTAAAAATTTACCAAAAATAGAAGATCATATCGGGAAACCCCTTTCCCCGTATGCTGTAACCAAATATGTTAATGAACTTTACGCCGAAGTTTTTGCCCGTACTTATGGTATTTCTTGTGTGGGACTCCGCTATTTCAATGTTTTTGGAAAAAGGCAAGACCCGAATGGCGCCTATGCTGCTGTTATTCCATTGTGGGTAAAACAGTTAATAAACCTGAAACCACCCATTATTAATGGCGACGGAAGTTTTTCGCGCGATTTCACTTACATCGACAACGTGATTGAAGCCAACTACAAAGCCCTAATGGCATCAGAAGAGAACCTGAAAACGTGCGAAGGATTTTCAAATCAGGTGTTTAACATAGCTTATGGTAACAATACTACTCTCGTTCAACTTTTTGAAACGCTAAAGTTGAACTTGGCCAAGTACGAGCCACGTATTGGCAAAATTGAACCTATCTTCGGAGCACAACGCCCGGGCGATATTCCCCACTCTCTGGCTTCAATCGAGAAAGCCAAAAAACTTATCGGATACGACCCACAATTCAGCGCACAGCAAGGGTTTGCCCTGGCATGTGAATGGTATTGGAACAACCTTAAATAATTCTCAATTAACCAATGAGATGAATCAACGAACTTAATGATCATGAACAATACATTTCAACCCAGCATTGCAGTAATTGGCCTTGGTTATGTAGGACTCCCGCTCGCCCGGCTATTTGCCACGAAATACCCCGTAACAGGCTTCGATATCAACAAAAACCGCGTAACTGAATTAATGCAAGGTAACGATTCAACGCTGGAGGTAGATAACATAACCCTGAAATCGGTACTTCAGCAATCATTATCATTTAAGAAAGATAATAAAACTACCGGCTTGTTTTGCACCACAAATTTAGAAGAGATTGCAGACTGCAACATATATATCATTACCGTTCCCACACCAGTTGACAGAAATAACCGCCCCGACCTTACCCCGCTGTTACGCGCCTCGGAAACTGTTGGAAAGGTGATAAAAAAAGGTGACATCGTTATCTATGAGAGCACTGTTTACCCCGGTGCAACCGAAGAAGATTGTATCCCGGTTATTGAAAAGACATCAGGGTTAAAATTCAATGTCGATTTTTTTGCAGGGTACTCACCCGAACGGATCAACCCTGGTGACAAAGAACATACGGTAGAGAAGATTAAAAAAGTCACCTCAGGATCGACCCCCGAAATTGCAGAAGTAATCAACAATCTGTACGCGTCGGTTATTTTGGCCGGAACCCATTTAGCGCCATCGATAAAAGTAGCCGAAGCAGCCAAAGTAATTGAAAACTCACAGCGCGACATAAACATCGCTTTTGTAAATGAGTTGGCAAAAATTTTTAACAGGATGGGGATCGACACCCATGATGTGCTTGAAGCAGCCGGAACAAAATGGAACTTTTTGCCGTTTAAACCAGGCTTGGTCGGAGGACATTGCATTGGAGTTGACCCATACTATCTGGCTCAAAAGGCCCAGGAAGCTGGCTATCATCCCGAAATTATCCTTGCTGGGCGAAGACTCAACGACAGCATGGGACAGTATGTTGCCGCAGAGGTAGTTAAGCTTATGATAAAAAACAACAGTCCGGTTCGTGGAGCACGGGTTCTTATGCTTGGAATTACGTTTAAAGAAAATTGTCCCGACATCAGGAACTCGCATGCCATAGATATTTACCACGAACTGACAAGCTACGGGATTGAAGTTGAGGTGTACGACCCGTGGGCAAAACCCACTGAAGTACAACACGAATATGGCATAACATCGCTCACAGAATACCCTGAAAACCAAAACTACGAAGCCATAGTTCTGGCTGTTGCACACGCTAAGTTCCAATCAATCGACCTTAAAGCCCACAAAGCCACCGGAACAGTGATATACGATGTTAAAGGTATTTTAGACAAACAATTAGTCGACGGGCGATTGTAACGATTTCAAAAAAAACTGTTAAGCGGGAATTGGACTACAAATAATGAAGTTTACTCATCTTTCGGTGAAATCCATTTCCCGTTCACATTTATAGCTTTCTATTCCATCATTCGGCAATCTTCAACCAAAAAGAACCCCCATGTTCTTCAACATTTTGCAAGTTCCCGTGGTTCCAAATTGGTGCAATTAGTGCCGACAATTCTTTATCTTCAAAGATGAAATAATTAGGCATCAGCGGTTCATATTTCCGTGGATTTGCCAGCAAATATATGGCTAGTCCATATTGCTCGGAATAAAACCTGTCGCACATAACCTGCGGATAATCATACGGTAAATAGATGTCGTGTATGTGTACAATCACACCTTTTTTGAGTCGTGGCAAAATCTCGAGAAAGAAAACCATAGCATCAGAATTGGGTAATATGCGATGCGAATTATCAACAAAAAGGATATCGTTTTCATTCAATTCATTAACAATATCAAGATCGACATTCTCAAAGGGTTTTCTGATGATTTTATCGGCCAAATTATCAATTTCGGCCCTTGGCATAGGATCGATTGAAATAATTTCTGTACCAAGGTTTTGCTCAATCTTGGCTTTATAGGCTACTTTTGTTGAATTCCCCGATCCAATTTCGATGTATTTCCGAGGCTTAAACTCTGTCAATAAGGTATATATACCAACAATATCAAGCCCGGGAAGGTACCCGTTATTCCATGTTGGCTTTGAAGAGTCAGTTTCGCAGCTCGAGTCTTTTATTGTCCAGAGACTTTCTTTCAGACTCAATGCTTTGTTTAGCAAACCCTTGTATTCTTCTCTCTTTGCGTCGATTACTCGATATAATTCCCCATGAGGAGGTAATCCGTGGCCATAACGGGGCTTAAAACTAACTTTATATTCGAGAAAAAGATTTTGAAACTTCGGATGGAGAAACCGGTATAGTTGTTTGATCATAAGGTTAACAAAATAATTCATTATCAAACAAAAATAAAAAAGAATTGCGAAGGAGCACTATTTGTTTTCATTTTTTACCATAAAGCCAAGCAATGGCAACAAAGCAAAAAAAAAATTCATGCTTTTCTCATCATTCCCAACATCCTCCTATAACTCCGGTAGCTGCCAAATCCTGCCATTTCTACAAGTTCAGTATTGCTTTTATCGGCATAATCGCTGCACGCCCTAAGACGCTGATATTCTGCAAGACGACACAAGTTTATGTAATGGCTGAAATTTAACCCATACTCAGCGTTGATGAAAGAAGAGATGTAAGTTCTATTAACATTCAAGTCATTAACCAAATCAGTAATTTTCAATTCTGAGTTAAGATAAGGACGCTTTTTTTTAATATAACACTCAAATCGTTCGCGGGTAAGCAATTCTTTTTTAGCAGACAGTTTCGATATTCCATTATCATCTCCCTGTGAATCTTGTATTTGTAATTCATCATCTTTATAGACATCGCCTGTTTTTATTTCATTTACATCGTCTAAAGGTAAACATTCGTCGGGTATAACCTGCCGATTTTCGGGTTGCGCATCCTCATAAAGTATGTAGTGTCCTTTGATGACATGGAATGTTAAGAAGCTATGTTGTAAAATTAAAATGAATATGTGGAAAAATGCAAATCCATTAGAAACCAGTGCATCGCGTGGCACAAACTGACCAAGCAAAGGAATAGGTATAGTGGCAATAAAAGCACCCAGATAAATAGGCACCCAACGCAACGAGCTTTTCGATTCGTTTGACGAATAATGAACAATATACCTGCGATAACCCGGAAGTCGTTTGAAAATAAGAACGATGTACACAATGCTGAAAATAAGCCTGATCAACATTTTTCCGTTCGATGCATAAAAAAACAGTCGCGAGCCCCCACAGTAAGCACCATTCCCTTTAATTGTCAGCATTTGTTCTTCGACCGGGGTAAATAGCGAAACAACAATAAGAAATATGGCCAAAAGAGTAGGTGCCAAGTAGTGTAAATTTGAAAAACGCTCAGGCTTATCTGTACCTGTAATTTTAAAAATAAATGCATATAAAAAAACGGGCATCGCTATGATTGAAAACATGTATATCCCGTTAATCAGACGGAAAAAGTAGGGGAAATAGAAATAGATAAAGATCGAGCTGGTTGTAATTGCCGTTGATGCAAAAAAAAGTACAAGCTTTAATTTTGTACGGCGCTGGTCTCCACCTTCTTCAAACACATCGTAAAGAACTATCAGCATAGCCACCAATGCCGAAATAGCAGGTGTAGTTAATGTAAATATCTTAGGATCGAGAACTGTCATGGTCTTGTTAGTATCTTCTCTCGAGCAATATTGCTTTAATTTAATATTTCACAAAAATAATAAGTGACATTTTCAACCTATTTTTTGGAACGTTAACAAACCAGACATGCTTTTGCGAATGAAGTGCAAGAATTAAAAAACGTTCTAAAGAGGACAGATCGTAAAACGATTTTTACGATCTGTCCTCTCTGTTTCGTTTCATTTTTGCATTTTTGGCATTTCAAAAAAGGCCAAAATTGATAAAAATACTTATTAATTTGTGTTCTAATAACTTATTATTAATACTTTACCTGCTTATGAATAACCCTTCGATCTGAGTTAACCATGAAGAAAACCGCACTTTGCATCCTGATCTTTTTGTGTTGCTTATCATTTCAGGTGCATGCCCAAAACACCGATTCCGACAGCTTGTTTAAGGCCGCCCAAACCCAGGCAGAAACCGAAAAGCTCGAAATCTTAAATATGTTGGCCACGCCCAACTGCGATCTTACCATCGAAGCCGTAGCCATCGATTCGGGTTTCGGTTCGCGCAATACCTTTTACCGTTTGTTTCGCGAGCGCTTTGGGCTAACGCCTGTTGAGTTCCGAAATTTTGCCTGTGAGAAGAAAAAAGATTGAAAGCCGAATGGATTGCTTATCAGCCCTAAGTTTAAAAATATCGAAATACCTATGATACATTCCTCTTTAACCAAACTAGTTGTTATTCTGTTACTTATTTTTTCGCTATGTACAAAAAATACATTTGCCGAACATCAGTCACCGCAAGATTCTATTCGAAAAATACTACCCTCTCTTAGTGGAGGGAACCGACTACAAGCATTAGCTGACATTGTTTCCCTTGTTGCAATGGGCAACGATATTGATGCGGAACTTGCGGCTCTCAATGATCTGCGAATGGAGGCAAACAAACAGGGCAATGCCGAAATTGAAGGTCTTGCCCGATTGAAGCAAATTTTTTGTTTTTATAACTACAACATGTTTGATAGCCTTGAAACGGTTTTGCCAAAACATCTTGAATTTATGGCAAAAAATGGGCAGTGGGATTACTACTACAATGGTTGGGAAGCTAAAGTTGAAAAGTTGTTGTATGCCAACCAAACCCAAACCGCCCTAAAAGAAACACAGCTTATGTATGACGATGCTAAAGCACGAGACAATAATTATGGGTTGGGCGTATCGGCACACACCTTGGGTATAATTTATCAAACACTTCAACGCTACGAACTTGCCGAAAAATCTTTCGACGAAGCCATTAATCGATTAAGCAAAGAAGAGGATATTTCGCTGTTGTTAAATACGTACAATACACTTTGCGAAACACTTGATGCCAGTTGGAAATTTGAAAAGATGCTCAACATTGCAGATGCGTGGAAAGTCACCATTGACAACTATAAACGACGTACCGAAGAGCGTGGCATAACTCCTATGCTTAATGGTCGCTATTTGTACTGCTATTTAGCGTTAACCATAGCTAACTTTGAAACTGGCAATACAATTCAGGCCGAACGCTACTTAAAGATTTCCGAAGAGTGTGCCAAAGGGAGAAGCATGATTGCACAATTCAAACTTTTGCATATTCAAACCCGTTTTTTTGAGCATCTGGGGCAATACGAAAAGGCTATTGCAATTGCAGATACTAATTACAATAGGGTAATAAGTTTTGGCGATAGCATAAGTGCGCTCACTGTGCTGGAAAATAAAGCCCGAATACTTCGAAAAGCAGGCAAGGGTATCGAGTCTGCACTTGTTTATGAGGAGGTGATGCAGCGTAAAGATTCGCTTCGAAACCTTGAATTTGCAGGTCAGCTTGACGAGCTACGAACTATTTACGAAGTCGATAAATTAGAGATTGAAGCCGAAAAGACCCAGTTGAAACTCAAAAATTCGCGTAACGTGGCAGCCTTGTTCTCGGTATTGGCGCTGGTGCTTGCTGCTTTTGCACTAGTGATTCTTTTCAATCAGAAAAAATTAAAAGAGAAAAACCGTTCGTTGTACCACCAGATAACGGAGCAAAGGAAACTGCTCGAAAAATCGGTGCCCGATACGCCGAAATCTATAGTGGAAGAAACTGTAGAAGGTGCTGGGATTGAGAACAACGAGTTAATGGAACGCCTTAATGCCTTAATGCGTAGCGAACAGTCGTACACGCAAGCCGGTATTACCCGCAAAGCTGTGGCCGATATGCTAAACACCAACGAAACCTACCTTTTCGAAGCCATCAAAAAATGTTATAGCCTTACATGGAGCGAGTACCTGAATGTGCTGCGCCTCGACCATGCGCGCGACATGTTGGCCACGCCCAACTGCGATCTAACCATCGAAGCAGTTGCTATCGACTCGGGGTTTGGTTCACGCAATACGTTTTACCGTCTGTTTCGCGAACGATTCGGGCTGACACCTGTTGAGTTTCGTAATTTAGCCTGCGAGAAAAAAGGATAATTCTACGTATTAACCACAAAGGACACTAAGGATTTTCACAAAGGAACACCAAGTTTTTTTGAGTCTTTGTGTCTATGTGTTTATAATTCTATCAAAAATGTCCGTTTATGACAGATCGTAAATCGATTTTTACGATCTGTCCACTCGGTTTAGTGCGAAATTTCAATATTTGCATGCCTGAAACTTGAGCCAATAATTCTCAATAATGTCTTTTTTATCTAAGAAATTTACTTTCCAAAAAACTGTTATTCAGTTGGTTGCTGATATGAGACAATGTTTTTCTGATATGAGACAACCTTTTTTTGCCTCAGAAGTAGATTCGTGCAAAAATTCAGAAGCATGACACAAACCGAAAAGCAATACCCTTTGATCCCCGCCGACAATTGCTACCTCTACATCCTCGCCACCGGCGAAAAGGAGTTCACAATTGGCATGGCAGGGAATCCAAAATTAGGGGGTAATGCAATCTATGGAAAAAGCAAAGCCTATGTTCAAGCAGCAAAACAAACGCCGGCAAAGTTGGTGTATTATCGCTGTTTCGAAGATACACTTTCGGCACTGGGCTTCAAACTACTGCTCGAGAAGCTTGCCCCGGCTTCAGTCGACCGGATAATACGCCGCATGAACCCAACGAAGCAAGACCTAAGTCATTTATTTCAAAAGCAACAATAATAAACACTTAAATAACTTTTTATCAATTCAATTAAAGTATGAAGCAAAAATTTTTACTTATCCTTGTCCTATGGCTCTCCATTGTGAGTAGCGTATGGGCCCAAACAGCAATCCCGCCAACGACAGGCAATGGGTCGGAGGCAAATCCCTACCAAATTGCTACGCTCGAAAACCTGTATTGGCTTTCGCAAAGCTCATCTGTTTGGAGCATGAACTTTGAACAAACCGACAACATCGATTTAGGCTCGGTAGCCAACTGGCCCGGAATTGGAAACAGTTCGATGCCTTTTTCAGGAACTTACGATGGGCAAAAGTTGACAATCAGCAACTTGAAGATCAATTCAAGTGATAGTCATCAAGGCTTGTTCGGAATTGTTGGAGGAACAGGACTTGTTACAAACCTTCGGATTAGCAATGCCTCAGTTGTAACTACGAATGATTATGCCGGAATTTTGGCCGGGGTCAATCAGGGTATTTTGCAAAAATGCCATGTACAAAGTGGCTCGGTAAGCGGGGCAAATTACATTGGTGGTTTGTGTGGTGCTAACGAAGGCAGCATTGAACAAAGCAGCAATGCATCGTTGGTTACGGCAAGCGGCAATTCAGCCGGAGGAATTACGGGCATTGTGCCCGATTATGGTGGTCAGATTTATGCGACTATAAAAAACTGCTTTAATTACAACAGTGTTACAGCTACCGGCAATTCTGCCGGTGGTATTATTGGAACAAGCCTTGGGTGCCAAATGCAATTTTGCTACAGCCGTGAAGGTACCATTTCGGCAGCATCGCAGGTCGGTGGCATCGCAGGTTTCGCTAGTGCCAGCAATGCGTTTTCAGAATGTTATACCGTGAAATCGCCTGTTATTGGCGAAGGGGCTGTTGGTTCACTTTACAATGTGGCCGTAAAAAACTACACGCAGATGGGCGAAGCTGCAACTTTCTCGAACTGGGACATGTATGGCGAAAGTGCGAACGGCACCGAAGATATATGGGTTTTTAGCAATGGTTCAAACTCAAGCCCTGTATTTACCGATCAACTACTTGATAGCTGGGTGCCCAATTTACAATTTACTTCCGATAAATCGGGAAATGTGTCGCTATACCTTGGCTGTAATCATACACGGGGTCTGTACATCGACTGGGGAGATGGTAAACTTAACTCCGCCGGCACCAATGAGGGGAGAAGCTACTCTCAGCCGATAGTAAATGCTGGAAAAACCATTAAGGTTTACACCGAGGGCATTACATGGATTAATTTGTATGACCAACAACTTACTTCAATAGACATAAGTAATTCGCCCGATTTAGAAAACCTAAATATATATAATAACAAACTCACCAGCTTAGACCTAAGCAACAACTCAAAGATTATTAATGTCTCTTGTAATAACAACCTACTTGCCTCGCTCGATGTAAGTAATTGCCCCAATTTGAGTTATTTATATTGTAATTCAAACTTAATTGAATCTCTCGATATACGGAATTGTGCAAATTTAAAAACATTATATTGTCAGGATAATCAAATTGAGACTTTGTTATTTGGTGAGAATCTTTCATTGACAAATATTTCATGCCATCGGAATAAATTGAAGTTCTCGACATTGCCTGCTAAATTGGCAGGCTCTACTTCAGATACCTATTCGCCTCAATCGCAGGTGGAAGTGCAATGTGTTAACGGTGAGGTTGATTTGAGCAACGAATTTATTATTACTGCTCAAAATCGCGATTTTACTGTTTTCAGATGCTACGACATTAACAATAACCAATTGCAACTGGGTGTCGATTACTTTGTAGATAGGGGTGTAATACGCTTTTTACGGATACCCGAAACAGAGGTTTACATTACCATGGTTAATCAGCTGTTCAATAAGCTTACCCTACAAACAAACAGTTTTGTGGTCGATATGGCCGGCACCATGCCTGAGCCAAGCATTCTGTTCACTTCGAATGAAACCGGTTACATTTCTTTCTCTTTTAGTAACCCTGCATATGATTTGCTTTTTATTGATTGGGGTTCGGGAGTACTAACGCCTTATTACTATTCAACGCAAATCTCGGCAACAATCAATACATCTTCTTATACAGCAGGCCAAACGGTTAAGTTTTATGCGCCCAACGTTACCGGGTTTAAAGCTTCTAATCAAAAGCTTACCAGCCTAAATGTTACGAGGGCTACGAATCTTCAAGCACTTGATTGCAATAAAAACAACCTCACAGTACTCGATATTTCAAACAACAACGAGTTAAAAGATTTCAATTGTTCTTATAATGCAATTCAAACGCTCGATTTTTCGAATAAGCAGAAATTGACTACGGTAGATTGTACCCGGAATCAGCTTACATCCTTAGATGTCTCGGCAAGCAATGTACTAACATCGATAAAATGCCCCGAAAACCTGATAAGTGCGCTGACGATAGGGGATAATCCTTTGCTTGCAGAATTAGTTTGCTATAGCAATAAGTTAAATTTAAGCACCTTGCCCGTTCCGAAATCAACATGGACGAACTTCAAGTATAATAATCAGGGTAATTTCGATATTGTTCCAAACAGTGAAGGGGCAATTGACTTAAGTACCCACATTAACCTGCTTGACGAAAACGGTCAGCCTAAACCTACAAGCTTCAGCTGGCACACAATAGGTGGTAGTGTTCTTACCAACGGGAGCGATTATTTCGAGGAAAATGGTGTTTTCTATTTCTTAAAAAAACCGGCAACTCAGGTTTATTGCGAGTTAAGCAACTACGATCTTTTTCCCGATTGGACTTTCAAGTCGGTCAATATTGAAATTGAGAAAACTTTCGAAGACGAACCTGTAATTTTACTTGCCTCTGACACCGAATATTTTATTTTGAAATTAACCGCCACAGAAAGTACTCCAATCGGGATCGACGGGGGCGATGGAAATATTGTGACATTGTGGGCAGGTACCACCGAACAGCAATTTAGTACTGTTAATTATGTGCCGGGTACCATTGTCAAAATTTATGGGAAAAAAATAAATGGTATTAATCTTGAGAATCAAAACCTGCAAACAACGTATCTCGAAATAAGCGACAAGCTCGATATGCGCGATATTCGCTGTGCAGGGAATAAGTTCAGCTTTGCTTCTTTACCCGTAAAAAAAGCATCGTATACCAACTACAGTTATGCTCCACAACAGCTAATGAGCGTAAAGGCCATTAACAATCAGGTCGATTTAAGTGCCGAGTGGTTGGTTGTTGATGAAAACGGCACATCTCACTATACTACGTACACATGGTATTCGAGCCTCGATAATTCGGTGCTGCTTGAAGGCGAAGATTATACCGTAAGCGACGGGGTGTTTTCCTTTATTAATATTAAATACCCGGTTGCCTATTGCGTTATGACCAATACTGCTTTTCCCGGATTGGAACTAAGCACCAGCGAAGTAATGATTGACAATGCGTTGATATCGCTTAGTGCAAACAATGACTATTTTGATTTCTCTTTAGCGACACCCGAAGTCGGTCAAAAAGTTTATATTGATTGGGGAAATGGCACTGTGTTAAGTTATTTTTCCGATGATACGAAGCAAATTCAGATAAATTCTAATTTTACTTATTATAATGCCGGAGATATTGTAAATATTTATGGCACCAATATTCGGCATTTTTGGTCCATCAATAGTGCTTATATAAGCTATTTAGATGTAAGCAACTGCAAGTCGTTAGAATTATTGCGAATCCCGTTTTGTGCTATTAGCAGCCTCGATGTTAGTCAAAACAGTGAGTTAGAAATTTTAGATTGTAGTAACTCGAATCTTTCAGAAATTGATGTTAGCCAAAATGCAAAACTTCAAACTTTAGAATGTGAGAACAACAAGCTAACTTTTGAAACGCTTCCTAAGGTTAACCTCAATTATTATAGCTACTCGCCACAGTCTAATTTCGATGCGCCTTATGCCAATGGAATTGTAAATTTGAGCGATCAGTTTTTGGTGAGCAATGCCAATGGGGAAACATACCCTACTGTTTTTTACTGGTCTACCGAAAGTGGTGATCCCCTGATTTCGGGAGTCGATTACATTGCCAGCAACGGTGTATTCTATTTTCAACGAATACCGGCATCGAGTGTATATTGTGTGCTTACCAATGAGGCCTTCCCCGATTTAACCTTAAAATCGAACCCTATTACCATCGATGCCGTAGGCGGTATGCCCGAGCATTTTATTACATTCACTTCAAACAATTCGGGCAATATATCGTTCAGTGCAGCAAGTACTTACAATTGCTGCTTGTATGTCGATTGGGGCGATGGACTCGTTCATGCTGCCGATCTTGATGCCAACATTACCGAAATGGCAAGTAGCAACTATGTAGCCGGACAAACCGTGAAGCTTTATGGCGACTGGTTCAGCTATTTCGATATCTCGGGGCAGGCAATCAGTTCTGTCGATGTAAGCCAGAATGCATTCCTGAGCCAATTCAATTGTTCGAACAATGAAATTAGTGCGCTTAATGTGGAAAACAACCCTGCACTGAGCGAGCTTTATTGCAACAACAACAGCCTTTCGGCATTAAACCTAAGTCAGAACACCCGTTTGGAAAAGCTGAACACCAGCAATAATGCCCTAGGTTCGCTCAATCTGTTGCCTAACACGGCACTTATCGAGTTGGCTTGCTCAAACAATCAGCTAAACAGTTTGGATGTAAGTGCAAATACGGCATTAACCAAGCTGGTTTGTGCCGAAAATAACCTCGATGGTTTAAATCTTTCGGGCAATACCGGCATTACCAACCTCGATTGCCACAGCAATTTATTGGGCTCGCTCAATATTTCAACCCTTGCCAGCCTGGAAACACTCAATTGTTCCAACAACCAGCTGAATAACATCGACTTAAGCAATAGTTCCAAATATACGAACTTGAACGTGTCGAACAACAATCTTCAATCAATTGATATATCAGGTGTAACATACGGTTCAACTGTCGATGTTTCAGGCAATTACTTTCATTTAACATCCTTGCCCGATTTATTAATAAGATATAGCTTAACCTATGCCCCGCAAAAAGAATATTCGGCAGATTGCACCAACGGGGTGGTCGATTTAGGCTCGCAGTTAATATCTGGTTGGAATAATCGTTATACGGTTTATAAGTGGTATCAATCCAATGGCACCCCACTTGTTTTAGGAACCGATTATTTATCGTCCGACGGAATATTCTATTTCCTGAACAACGCCGGAGGACAGGTTTATTGCGAAATGACCAATACGGCTTATCCCGATTTGACCTTAAAAACAGTACTAATTACAATTGATGAAGTGGCAAGTTTGCCCGAACCATTGTTTAGTTTTACTGCTGAA
Organism: Bacteroidales bacterium; assembly: GCA_012719495.1. Classification (GTDB taxonomy): domain Bacteria; phylum Bacteroidota; class Bacteroidia; order Bacteroidales; family Prolixibacteraceae; genus CAYMTR01. The sequence continues at coordinate 2,971 of JAAYAG010000085.1, read as the reverse complement.
ACAAGCGGCGAACTTGAGATTCATGCGAAAAACAATCACGCAAGCAATTTATTTATCGATTGGGGAAATGGCGACCTTGCAGTTTGCCAGGTTAATACTGTGTACTCAGCTTTTAACACTTCAAACTATGCAAACGGAGCTACTGTAAAAGTATATGGCGACCAACCAGCAGCTATTATTGTCTCCAACCAGCAAGTTAATAGCTTCGTCGCAGGTGGATTATCAAAGCTCGGAGAGATGGATTTGCACGGAAATAATCTAAGCAATATTGATTTAAGTAGTTTTGAGTCTCTGCATTATTTTAATCTTACCGGTAATAAGTTGGTAACTCTGGATATTAGCCAAAATACAAGTTTAACGGAGTGGGCTTGCTCTGGTAACCTTTTAGAAAACGTAGTACTTTGCCCTGATGTCAGCTATCGTCATATCAGCTTAAACAACAATAAATTAAGCAATTTAGACCTTAGTGCCTATTCTGACATTAATGGTTTGTTTGTAAATTACAATAAGTTTACCTTGAAAAACTTACCACAACCAAAATCCAGTTTTATTAATTTTGAATATGCCCCGCAGGATAATATCGAAGTATCATGCATCAATGGAGTGGTTGACTTAAGCTCGCAACTTACGGCATTAGATGTTGACTCGAACCCTGTAAAAACCGTTTACACTTGGTACGATGCCGATAACAACTTGTTGTCACCCGGGGTCGATTACATTGAATCCGATGGGCTGTTTATGTTTTTGAAAGTTCCGGCAACAACGGTTTATTGCAAACTTGCCAACAGTGTTTATCCCGATTTTGCAGATGATAATGCTTTGCGCACGGTTGATATTACCATCGATAAAGCCATCGATCCTGCTTTCACTTTTGAGTCGGGACTTACCGGCAACCTGGCATTCACCATCGAAGCATCGGAAGTAGGAACAATGAGTGTTGATTGGGGCAACGGTATCTTTACACCTTTCCACCAAACAACCTCAGCAACAACACTGACTACTGCTGAATATACCGCAAACAACACTGTAAAAGTGTACACATTGGGTGTTACCGGCCTAAACATCAGCAGTCAAGAACTGACCTCGCTCGATGTTAGTAATCTGGGTTCACTTGTATCGCTCAATTGCAGCCAGAATAAACTTGTAATCTTGGATATGAACAGTAATCTGTTGTTAAGCGAACTGAACTGTAGCGATAACAGCCTTTTATTTAGCACATTGCCACAAAGCAGTACCTTGCAAAGCTACAGCTATGCCCCGCAGGCAAAATATCAAGCCACTTGCATCAATGGCGTAGTGGATCTAAGTTCGCAGCTAAGTGCATCGGATGCAAGCGGGCAGGCTCATGCTACAAGCTACTCATGGTATGTCGATGGTGGCGACCAACTACTTGCAGCTTACGATTACATCGAAGAAAATGGTGTGTTCACTTTTGTAAAAAACCTTGGCGCATCGGTGTACTGTATCATGAACAATGATGCTTTCCCCGACCTTGCATTGCAAACCGAAAACATAACGATTGACGCTGTGCTGCAACCATCAACAATCTTCGTTTCTATAAAGAATGGTACAATAAGTTTTAGTTGTAGTGCCTCGGCTAGTTATGATATTTATGTTGATAAAGGAGACGGAATGCTCAGTAAATTCAATGTAAACAACACTACAGATATTGTGTTAAACGGATATTCAGCCGGGAATAATGTTAAAATTTATAGCGAGAATATTATAGAATTATCAATGTCAAACATGGGGCTTATTGCATTGGATGTAAGCCAGCAAACAAATCTCGAGTCTCTTGAATGCGAAGACAATTATTTGAAATTTAATTCATTACCAATTCCACAATCATCCTATAATATTTACACTTTTGCTCCGCAGGGAAAAATGGATGTTACGTGCTTGGGAGGTATTGTTGATTTGAGCAGTCAATTAAATGTAGTTGATGAAAACGGTCAAACACATCGCACCGAATACAAATGGTTCTTGCTCGATGGCACACCTGTTGATCAAAGTGGATTTTACAACGAATACGATGGCGTTTTCCATTTTCTGAACATACCCGCCAGTCAGGTTTATTGCACCATGACCAACAGCGCATTCGCAGGCCTAACCCTTCAAACCGTCGATTTAACGATCGATGAATACAATGTGATTCGTGTTAACCTCGAGGCAGCGTTAACCGAAATTTCGGAAAATGGCGGTTCGGCAATTATTACTGCAAACCTTTCATCGGCTTCCGAAAACGATATAGAAGTAACCCTGGGAATTAGCACTTTAAGCACAGCCTCGTCAAGCGACTATGCCTTGTCGGCCACAAGCATTCATATACCTGCCGGAAGCACTTCGGGCAGTGTAACATTGAGTGCCATTGACAACAGCACGCCACACGAGGATTTAAGCGTTGTTGTTACCATCGAAAGTTGCGTCAATGCCATTTCCAATTTCAATCAGCAAGTTTCAGTGCTTATAAAGGACGACGAACTGATGCCGCTTCAGATTGAAACCCCCACATTAACCGTATCGAAAGTTTACGATGGTAACGCTGATGCTACTGTTATCGCAGGTGTGTTAAACAATATTCGTTTCGGCGAAAGTGTAAGCGTGAGTGCTACTGCAACATACAACGATGCCAACGCTGCGACGGATAAAACCATTACTGTGGCATACAGCATTAGCGGCCCCGATGCCGGCAGATACTCGGCACCAGAAAATTACGTGGTTCTCTCTGCTGAAATCACCCCAGCACCGCTCACCGTTACCGCCCACAATCAAAGCAAGGTGTACGGACAACTCAACCCAGCACTCACCATTGAATACGATGGCTTTGTAAATGAGGATGATGCTAACGACCTCGACGAACAACCAGTTGCTGTTACAGATATTGATGAATATAGCGATGCCGATTATTATAATGAATATATCACATTTAGCGGCGGCTCCGACAATAACTACGATTTCAGCTTTGTGAATG
>JAAYAG010000009.1 GCA_012719495.1 Bacteroidales bacterium | reverse complement strand
GATTTATTCAGAGAAACAACCATGAATACCACCACTAACAATTCTATTAATTTTATCTTCATAATATCAATTCAAGTATTTAATAAGTCTAAATATTAAGGCAATACGATTTTGTATTTACAACTTGCATCTCCTCTCCGAACTGAAGCAATAACTTCTGCGTGAGCCTGAACACCCGAAACTGATGTAAACATTTTTTCTGCAAAACCTTCTGAACAATAACACATTGAAGACAAGTCTACATCTTTATTGTAATTCACAATTGGACAAACACAGTAATTCTTGTTTTCATCAGCAATGAGTATTCTTCTCTCCATGTCGTAATTTACTTTCCATCCCCATTTTTCGCGAAGGAACACAGTGAACTTGTCAAGGTCACCTTTATATTCTGCCAAAAGAGTATCCATTTTCAGATTTTTGTAATGTACCCCTGCAGTTTTTTTAATTAATTTACGAGCAGACTCTTCGTTTAATTCAATATTTGCATTCAGAAGTAAACTGGATATCCATTCCTGTAAAAGGGCAATTTTGGGGGCTTGTTCCTGAGAATTTATTTCATCGGTATCAACAGCTTGTTTTGAAAAAGCCAATGAACCAAACCCGCACAAACAGGCCCCTGATAAACACACTTTTTTGAGAAAATCTTTTCTATTTATTGTCATAAGATTTTTACTTGACCTTTACAATAATTAACCTTGTAATTATTTATTCCTTACCAAGCGGACATAATAAACACCGCCAGCAGTGCTGTATGGAAGGGCTTTAAATTTTACCCTAATATGTTCTTTTCCTTCAACCATAGCATTTGGAATGGAATATTCAACATTTTGAAATTGCGACTGGTTCCATTTATTGGTATTATCCTCAGTAACTAACTTTTCGTCGTCAATATAAATTTCAAATTTCCTTGAACCCCATTCTGCACCCCAGTACCTAACATGTAGTTTTAAGTCTTTTTCACCGTTTGTAACCATATCATAACTAAAAAAGCCTTCTCTTCCAGCTTCACGATACATCTCATCGAAATTGTTGCCTGTACGCGAATTTTCACTTTGCATTCTATGATCGGTTTCCGGTTGTTGTTCGCCAGTATTTACCTTATCGATGGTACGGCTATCAAGTGCAAGTCTTTCTTCTTCAGATTTCGAAAGTGAATCGATGTATTGTTCATACCTGTTGTCTGTTAATGAAAGCCAATAAATCTGGTACCTTGAATCGTGAATTTGATAAAAAGGTTCAAGTACAAGATTTTCAATTGGATTTATCGTTTTAACCTTTAGCTTAAAGTTCAATGGTTTTCCTTCTATTGGTTCCAGTTTCTTATCAAGATTTTCAATATCGTTGTCAATAAGAATTGGGGCTTTGTCTATGGGTAGCATTTTACCACCTGTATATTGGTCAAAGCGTCCGTCACCAGCAATTAAATTTCCCATATCTTCAGTCCCTGATTTAGCCCCAAGTAATATTGGGCCATGCATGATCGCTATGTAATCAGGTACGTTATTCATTCTTTCAATGGTGTTTTTCATGGGTAACAAAACCTGAACCTCGTCTCCTTTTTTCCATTTTCTGTCAATGCTCACATACGAAGAAGGTTTTGCATTATATTTAAATTCTTTTCCATTTATCAATATTTTTAAAGCTCCTTCGCTTACCCATCCCGGATACCTGACTAAAAGGTTAAACTCTGACGCCCCTTTTGTGATGGTCAGTTTTGTTTGCTCCTCATAAGGGAAATTGGTTTCTTGTTTAATTTCAACACCTTTCTCTTTCCAGTTAAGCTGTGACGCAATAAAAAGGTTTAAGAACAAGCTGTCTTTTGAATGAGTAAATATCATTTGGTTGTATTTACCGTGGTTCTCCATTCCTGTACCTACGCAGCACCACATGGCCATATTCGGTGCCGAATATTTGCGGTGTTGACGAGGACGTGCAGAAGTAAAATAAACGTATCCGCCATGTTCAGGATGTTGTGTTGAACGAATGTGATTAAATGTAGCCCGTTCGTAATAATCCATGTATTTAGCTGCTGGCTGATCCCGGAATAAATCTTCGGTCAGTTTCAACATATTGTATGTGTTGCACGATTCCGGGCCATCGGTAACCAACAAATAATCGAAACATGATGTTTCACTTGGAAAATGTTCTCTACGGCTGTTGCCTCCAAATGCCAATGAACGGTTTTGGGTAATGGTTTCCCATGAAAAACTGGCCGCTTTAGCATAAGTTTCATCGCCACTGAGTTCAGCAATTCTGTCAAAACCAATAAATTTTGGGATTTGAGTATTTGCATGTTTGTTATCCAGATTATCGATGCCTTTCGACAAAGGATCAAGGTAATATTTTT
>JAAYAG010000084.1 GCA_012719495.1 Bacteroidales bacterium | reverse complement strand
TATTCACTGTATTCCTTTCTGGAAATATTCAAGTCACGACAAATGTCATCTGCTAATTCAGAATTTATGAAAAGTTTTTCAAAGAAGTTCTCTGTGTCCATGTCGTTTCATTAAATGCACTACAACGGTCGGCGGTATGGCCAGTAAGGGATTGCGGGCGGTTCACCTATCAAGTTACAACAAACTTTGAGGCGGGCTACTGCGCTTCGCATACCACCGAAACCCTTATTGGCTATACCGCGTGTTGTAAGCCGTTTTTATTTAGTTCTTAATATTTTCTGTCTTTTTGTGTATATAATCAATCACATATTTGCTATTAGTCATCATTAGGTATCCAATTAGTGTCTTAACGGAATAGAAGATTATCCAACTAAATTGAGGGTCTTCTCTAAATACAGTTTTCTGCTGAATAAATGTAAAAATCTGCTTGCATAGCATCGGTAAAGAATCAACGAGAATAAGTCCACCAATCACTATAGTTGCGATTGTGAGTACTGTTCGTAAGGTTATATTCAAATCTATTGTTTCTTCTTGGAATCCCTTGTCTAAATTTAGTTTGTCTATTATCCAGTTTGAATTAAAAACAAATAGTTTCAGTACGATAAAATATAATCCTACGGTTAATAGCAATATGACGATGATATAAATAACTCCCAAAATGTTGTCATCGTGCTGGTTTCCAAAAAATGTGAATGCACTTATAAACTGTGGAATAACAGTCAACCCGCTTAAAATAAGCCAAATCCCAAGGATTTTTATAAATAGTGTCCAAAAAGTTCTGATTGTCATTTTATTTGATTTTTTAATTCCATTTCCAATTCAAGTCAATATTATGGTTGATACTCAAATCGGAAGAAATTTTGGTTAATAAACTGCTTAATTCTTTCAAACTATTTATTTTGTTTTTAGGTATTATCAGTGATTCTCCAGATGAGAGTTTTAAAAAAATATAATCTTTGATTTCATTAATTTCAGTTATCTCCTTAATTTTCAATTTACTTTCTCCTAAGTAATCTGTCGCAATAATATACTCTTCTTCAAAGTCTAAAGTAACCAGCTTTCCAAATCTGTTTTGGTAATTTTCGTCTATGTATTTTTCAAAATGGCGTATGTATCTGTTTTTCATAAAGTATGGATGAAGAAGGTACCATGCTACCCCAGTTCCAAAAAAAATAAGTGAAAAAATTAAGTCAGCAAATAAAAAAAGTAGAAATCCTAAAATGAAGTAAACAACTGGTAGCCTTATTCTTGATTTTTTTCTACTCTTTATAATCCTTTCCGATTTCGATGCAGCAAAAAGTTGGTATTCTAAGAAATCAACTCTGTCTAAAGTGTATTCTATTTTCATGCAAGTTATGTTTTTTCGGTCTTAAAATGGCTTACAACGGTCACATGTATGAAACGTTGGGGATTGCGGGCTTCGTCCCTGTCTGCCGTTGCAAAAGCTGATGCGGGGCAGAACTATTCATGCAACCACCTAAACCCCAATGTTTTATACATGATGTTATGT
>JAAYAG010000083.1 GCA_012719495.1 Bacteroidales bacterium | reverse complement strand
TTACGTTCTGGTTCAATAGTTACATTGTTCACTGTGAAACTTTCACGAGTTCTTACCTCTTGAGCAATATTCTTAAGAATTTCCTTTTCTTCGGGGCTTTCAATAGAAGAAAACGCATCATTCATTTTTATATCAGAACTCAACGGATTGTATTCAGGATTTGAGATCTGGTTTGAATAATTGTAATAAACGGGTAAATGCACTCCGGCCTTCTCGGGGAAAAGTTTTCCCAATTCGATATTTGCAGCAAAGTCGTATTGATAACGATCTTCCAGATTGCGGGTCGCCGATGTTTCGTTAATGCTTCCCCACCCTACCGATTGTGTTGAACCAGCCAATGAAACCGTACCAAGATCGGCAAGTCTGAGGTTTACCCGGCCATTCGATGCCCATCCACCTTTCTCTTCAACATCAGACATACGTAACTCATTAACCCACACTTCAACTGACTTATTCTGGGTGTTTTTCCCCTTAGGATTTCGAATTCCAATGTGTATTATTTCGACTTCGCCAATGCTTGGATTTCCTTTCACCCTTATGATGTTTTTCCCTTTGGGCGAATCGCTATCGGCCATTTCGTATATTGTCCTGTTAGTTACATTAGATCCAGCCCTGCGCATTGCTGCATCGCGCTTTTCTTTCAACTGTGGAAAAATATTTAAATTAACATCCAACCTGTTATCTTCAGGCCAAACAGCATATCTATCGGCCGAGTATAGCTCGCTTCCGTCATACGATGTTGGTTTTGTTGGGGTAACTTTTAACGGGATTTCATATTCGTAATAATTCTCGTAGTCGCTACCTAAGCGAACAACCAAGGAAACTTCGTAATCGGCCAATGGAGAATCTTCAATTGCTTCGGCATGGACTTCCATCTTCAGCTTTTTGTTGCGGCGCATATCAATTCCTGCACTCTTGTAGACAGCTTTCATATCGCCAGGAGCAAGTTCCTGTACTTTCAAGAGCATCGACTGTTCATTCATTTTGACCATCGATGTGCTGGTAGGGTCAACTTCTCTTTCGATTCCCGGAGGAAGAATATAATTAATTGGCTCTTTACTTGCGTTTTCTTCAATATTTACTGAGGTCATATCAAACTTAGTCTCAGGGTTTGCAACCGTTCCATCTTGCGCAAGATCGTTTATTTCCTTAATCCATTCCGATTTTACAAAAGCCAATGTACCAAATCGAAGGGTAATAGAATCGGAAAAACCAGTAAGAAACATTCGCACAAAACGAATTGATTTAAAGTCGGAAATACTACCAATCTTTTCGTCGTACTGTTTAACGGGAACTTTAAATTGGTACCAGGTAACCGGTTCTTTATTGTTGTTGACTAATTTTGGAAAGGCTGTAATTTTGTCTACTATATGATTCCGGCCAACCTCAAAGTCTTCGGGGCGCATACTCACACGGTATTGGTAATACGCCTCGGTTTCGTTCATTGTGTTATCCCGGTTTATATCTTCTATGTCTGGATCGGCAGAACTCGAGTTATCTGTATTTACCGGTGAATTTCCATCGAGCCCGTTATATGCTTTATATCGCTGAATTATATCGAGTTTAGCCTGATCGTAATCATTGCCTTTATAATAGTGGAAGTTGTCGCTCGAGGGATCTGAAAAAACTTTATCGTAAGCATCTTGATTCATTATGCCCTTTAATTGGTCAAGATAATCGGCGAAAAATTGCTGCTCAGCTTCGTCGTTTAGCCCATCAAAACCAACATCCTGATAATTACGCGATTCCTCAGTTGAACTGGTGAAGGATTGTTTAAGCAACTGCGATGTTGAAACCCTTCCCCACACCGTAGTATCTACGTCGATAACCTCGGCATTCTCGGGCAACCCGTTTTCGAAAGACTTGTATGAATCTTTAAGCACGTCTTCTGAAATATTCCCCAAGTTAAAAAAGAGATCTCCGCCTTTGTGTGTTCCATTATCGTAGATAAACGGGTCGAGAAGCCAGAATTCGATGTATTCTATATTATTCGACTCGAAATTAGGACTTTGTATTTCGCGCATTACCCCAGCCCAACGACTTTCAGGATTTTTAAGTTTCCCATCGCTATCAATCCCTGCCGAATAATCTGAAGGCAAGGCATCGTAGTTATAAGGACCTTTTTCGGTAGGGAAATACGACAAATCGAGTACTGTTTGATAGGTAACTGAGCCGGTAGGTAATTCTCTTCCCGGAAAAATTTCGTTTATGCCTACACTTCGCATATAGTGATTAGAGCGCATATCGAGGTCGCCTTTGATATGAGCAGGCATAGAAGAACCTGATGTCCCGGTAAAGAGCCTGTCGATATGATACCAAGAAAGTTTTGCACGGTTGTACCCATAGGCACGGTCGTCGACTAATTTCGATTCTAAAAATCGACTTTGTCCTTGCGGGGTAGAAGCCAACTCCCATCCATAAGCATTAATTATTGAAGAAGAAGACTCAACACCTTCAAAATCATCAATGTAAACATTGTTGTCGGTAGTGGAAGAACTTAGGGCAAATAATTTGGCAACTTCTCCTTCGAACGAAATACTCGAAAGGGTTTTCGATTCGTAGAAAGGCAAAAGATTTACCACGTCGGTAAGAAACTGAGACTGCTTACGATACTGAAAATCAAGACCAAGCATCATATTAGACACTGGCTCTTCCCCCACATCGACTTTATTGGTCATAGGGCGTTCGTTCATATACATGAAAGTTCCTCCGATGTTCAGATTATCGGAAAATGCATAACTACCATAAGTTCCAACAAGGGTCTTCCGCTGCATTGAAATCAAATCCTGACTTTCGGTTGACACCTTTATGGGCGTTCCAGCACTAATATATGATTCATTGATAATCTTCACCTTACCCATTGCATAATCGACAGTATAATCGACATTTTCCACCAACTTCGTGCTTCCGGCATATACTATGACAGATCCAGGGGCTAAATTGAATGTATTCAGCGAAATTTCTGAGCCCGATGAACCTTTGAACGAACCAACCATGTAAAATTTATCGTGATTCACATCTACCCGTTGGGCTTCTACTTTAGTTTTGGTATAGAGCGAGGTGAATGCATACTTATCTTTATTTACCTGCGAGGACAATTTATTGGCGATGTTAGAACCAAATGGCTCAAGTACGGGAAAAATAATTCGCCCGGAGCTTTTCAGTACTGTAACTCCATCGATAAAATCGAACAAACCGTCTCCGCCTTTCGTATAATCGAGTTGAGAGTTCAGGTTATCGAGGTTCATTACCCGCAAAAGAGTGGTGTTGTTCATTTCCTCAACTGGTAATGTTGTTAAAAGCGTTGTGGTTGAGTCGTTTTTATACACAACATGAAATTCGAAATCATCGCCCGACAGATCATAAGCACCAATGTTATACACGTTTTTCATCATCAAATCCCAAGTAGGATAATTGGGCGACAACGTTGTGCCTTTCAGAAGTTTAAGAACAAGTGTTTGTTTCGAATTTTCACTGTCTGTAGAAAATTCACCGACCTGAAAAGTAGTATCTCCAATGGTGATGTTGTAGGCAACAGCCAACACTTCGTCGTTGTTCAATGCTGAATTGAGAGAAATAAAACCAAGTTCTTTGTTCAACGTATATTCACCGGCATTAAGCCTGCGGGCCTGGTCGATTTTTTGCCAGAAAACATCCGATTCAAAACCACGGTCAACTAACGATTGCATGGTTTTTACAATCATTTTTGACTCTCGAATCCCTGTATAATTGTTAATTATTTGGGAATATAACTGGTTGGCACCATTATGTGGTACACTGTTAGCCGGGTATCCCTGCCCACCAGCAAAACCAAATTCAGGAATCGTGTTGCTAATGTTGCCTTCTTGCTCACCCAAATCAACAAAACCGATAATATCTCTCGATTCGTTGAAGTTTTGCGATTTGTTGGTAACCCAAACCTCAATTTTATTAACTACAACTTTTGTATTAATCGTTGGCAACGAACTTAGTGCTTTGTTATAATTTTCGCGAAAATACTTCGATATAAAAAAGTGCCGGTTCTCGTCATACTCAGAAGCACGGATTTCGAATTTTGTTTTCTGCGCACCACCTTCTGTTTCTATCACCTGAGATTCGCCCTTATGTTGAGACACAATGGTTGTAAGGTTTAATTTTCCGAATTGCATTTCGGTTTTTACCCCCATCAGGTTAGTTCCTCCCTGAATAAGGGTCCCGTTAAGAGGTAATGAAACATTTCCGGCTTCAATTTTCCGCAGAATCTCATCTTCTTTACCGTTGTACTCAAGTTTAACCTCGTTCTCGAAATCGAAAGTAGCTTCGGTATTGTAATCAACTTTCATTTCTACTTTGTCGCCTATTTTCCCGGTAACACTCATGTTGATTTGGTTATCGAACACAAAGTTTGTATTTCGACGTAAGCGTTGAGGATAAGAAGTGTTACCGTTATAAGTTGATTTAACACCAAATTCCACTTCAACGTATCCCTGAGGCCGAATGTCGATAACATCGCTACCAAAAATATTAGTAAAAGCTTGACTTTCAATTTTTAACTGAGGAATAAGCGACGAGCTTTTTTCGCCAGTGGCTAATTCCTCGGTTTCTTTTCGAGTACGCCAATATTCTCGTACCGACTGGTCGAAATCGTATTTCACAAACTCCTTAAGCCCCATTGCCTTGGGCATACGATAATATAAATTACCCACTTTTTCGTAGATGACATATTGCTTTGAAACGGGATCATATTCAATTTTCCGTTCGATGTTGGCAGGTCTATTCAGATAAAGGGGTTCTTCTTCCACTTCATCAGGATAGTCGAAGGCTCCCTGATCATTGAATGGGTATTTGAGCGAACCCAACGAGTCGGCAGCTGCACTAGCCGGAGCAGCTCCTGTTGATTGAGCATACAAATGGATTGAACCCAGGAAAAATATTCCCAAGACAAGCGCTGTTATGTAGATAAATTTTTTCTTCAACATTAGTAAAAACACGGATTACATCTGTTTTAGAGCATCCTTGATAATTTGTTCAACTGTTATTTCGGGGTTTTTCCTTAGCACAGCATCCACTGTTTTTTCAGCCTCTTTCCTGGCGAAACCAAGGGTCACCAATGCAGATAACGCTTCAAGACGGTTGCTATTGTCTGGCAATGAAAAAATATCGTTCGATACCGGCTCTTTAGCCAGTTTTTCTTTCAACTCAACCACAATTCGCTGTGCGGTTTTCAGCCCCACTCCTTTTATACTTTTCAGTTTCTCGATATCGCCAGAAATAATGGCCAGTTTAATTTCGGCAACAGCAAGCGAAGAAACGAACAAAATGCCCGTACTTGCTCCCACTCCGGAAACCGATATCAACATTCGGAAAAGCTCACGCTCTTCGCTGCTGAAAAAACCATATAGCAAATGAGAGTCTTCACGGATTACTTCATGAATAAGGACTTTCGCCTCGGTTCGACCCGTAAGCGATGTAAATGTATTAAGTGAAATATGCACATGATAACCCACTCCATTTACCTCAACAATTACATGGGTTGGAAAGATTTCAACAAGTTTTCCGTTCAGGTATTCAATCATTATTAGTATTGTTGTTGTTCTTCAAGTGCCGATAAATCAATATCGTCTGACTCGCCGTTCAAATTGATTTCGTACTTCGGAAGTGGGTTTTTGCTGATTTCTTTGTAAATTTTTCTATTTCGACAGACATCAATTGCAAGATAAAGCGCTTCGAGGAATGATTGCGGCGAAGCTTGATTTTCTCCGGCAATATCAAAAGCAGTACCATGGTCGGGAGATGTACGGATTACTGGTAAGCCAGCAGTATAGTTTACCCCACGGTCGAACGTAAGTGCTTTGAACGGAGTCAGCCCCTGATCGTGGTACATGGCTAATATGGCATCGAATTTCTGGAAATTTCCAGAGCCAAAAAAGCCATCGGCAGGATATGGTCCCAATGCTGTAATGCCCATTGATTCGGCTTCGTGAAGAGCTGGTTTAATAATCCTAATTTCCTCATCTCCAAGTAATCCATTATCACCATTATGTGGATTAAGTCCTAATACCGCGATTCTGGGATTTGTGCATGCAAAATCGCTAATTAACGAACGATGCAAAATTTTTAACTTCGAAACTATACGCTCTTTGGTAATTTTTGAGGCAACATCTTTCAGCGCAGTGTGTCCAACGACAACCCCAACCCGAAGCCCATCGGCAATGAGCAACATAAGCGGGTCTTTAACTCCAAACTTATCGGCAAGATACTCTGTATGACCCGGGAAAGTAAACTTGTTAGATTGAATAGCTTCTTTACTTACCGGAGCAGTTACCAGCGCATCGATTTTCCCAGCACGAAGATCTTCAACAGCCTGTTCAAGGGCAAGATAGGCAGCTTCGCCTGCTACGTCGCTCACTTTGCCAAGTTCAACACGAACATTGTCGTCGCAACAATTTATTATATTATACCTATCGATGTCAATTTCATCAGCTGACCTAACATGACTAAAATTTACGGTTTCAGCTTCGATCACTTTTTTATGATAGGCAGCAACTTTGGGTGACCCGTAAATTACTGGTGTGCACAATTCGAGAATTCTTGTGTCGCTGAGGGCTTTTATGATAACCTCGTAGCCTATACCATTAATGTCGCCTTGGGTTATCCCCACTATTATCTGATTGTTTTTCATTCGTTTGAATTCATAAATTTTACTGACTACCTTTATTATGAGTATAGCACACTTTTTATTCCCTCAGCATAATCCATGATTTAGTATGTATCTATTTATCACACTTCGATAGCAAGCTAACATGTTGGTCAAATTTTTAAATAGTTTCTATGCAAAAATGCTACTGCATCGGGAACGCACAAAAATAATTTTTTTTTTCGATTATCCTTTTTGCCAAAACGGAATACTAAGAGAGCGGCTGATTACAAAGCAAAAGCTTATTGCAGCTGTACATTCAGTTTATCCATATCACTTTGTTTATCAAACTTAAGAGTGTATGCCATCGCTTCTACTTGCTGCAAAAGGTTGCGTTTTTTGTTTGCTGGTGCATACACAAAGCCTTCGACAGTAACGACACGGTTTTTCAAAACATCAAGTATGGATAGGCTCACAAATGGTCCACCCATAAAATCGTTTTCAACCTGCCACAATCCCCGCACTTCAACGGCATAGTTTCCATCTTTTTTTATTGAATTCAAAAGTAAAGGATACTGGGTTTCGGTTGACATGTAAGAACCTTGGGTTGGTCCGGGAATGTGAGTCTTCAAAATAGTGTTCCTTTGTTCTGTAATATAGCTGGCAGTGAAAGTACTGTCTGATGTATACGGATACGAATAAATTACTATTCCCTGACTAATTTCGGGAGTTTCGTATCGAGCCCACAAAAAATTGGAATCTGTTTTCGCAATTTTGAAGCCGGGAGCCACATTTATCGAAACATCAAATAATTCGTTGGCTTTCAGCAAGATTTCTTTCTCATGTAACTTAGCATAGTTTTGCTGAAGCCGTTCGCGTTCAGCTTTCATAAAAAAGCCAATAATTTTATCGCTCGAAGAAGTAAAAAGCTTCAATAATTCAGCTTTGTCACGGGCGCTTATCGAAACCAATGCCTGTGGAAATGCATACTTATCTCGGCTAAACATAACACTTGAAGAGTCGATATCGCTTCCTATATACACCAGCAATAAATTTCTCGACGATTTAAATACTCCTTTAAAAGCAGATGGAGGAACCTGCATTACATCAAAAATTGGTTCGGCTTGCGGCAAGGCAGCCTGTGGTTGAGCCAAATATTGTTTAAAAACGGAGTCGACAGTTCCTTCCCAAATCTCGTCGTTTGCAACAACAAACAACTCACCGGGCCTGCCGGTAACATTACTTAATCCAGATTTTTGATTATCGTCTTTGCAAGCAGAGAACAATAAAACAATAGCGATAATTGCCAGTTTAAATGCGATAGGTTTCATGTTTTAATTTATTTAAATCCGACTAATGGCTTACTATTTTCAAAACGTCTCACCAGTTTTAATAGTATTGATTTTAAATCAAAATTGCAAGTGAAGTATTCTTTCGCAACAATGAAATTGAAAAAAGCACAAAAAACCCTGCAAAAGCAGGGTTCTAAGCTATCATTATACAATGTTTTGATCTTCTTTTTTCGATGCTTCCTGCTTTTCGTCTTTAGTAGCGTCCTTGAATTCTTTAACGCCTCTCCCAAGGCCACGCATCAACTCTGGAATCTTTTTCCCACCAAACAATATTAACACAATGAGGAGGATTATCAGTATTTCCTGTCCTCCCAAAATACCAGCGATTAGATTAACATTCATGGTTTCTTATTTTACGTAACATACAAATATAGAAAGAAGTATTCTAAAAACCTCATTACTTAGTAAAGAGACGAATAATATCGTTTGCATTGGCATATACAACCAAAATTAACAGCAAACTAAGTCCGGCAATCTGAGCATATTCAAGGAATTTCTCGCTTGGTTTTCGTCCGGTAATCATTTCGAACAGCACAAAAAGTACATGTCCTCCATCGAGAGCCGGAATAGGAAGAATATTCATAATGGCCAAAATTATCGAAAGAAATGCCGTCATATCCCAGAAAGCTTGCCAGTTCCACACTCCAGGGAAAATATTTCCAATGGTAATGAACCCGCCCAGGGACTCATACCCTTTGGTTTCTTTATTAAAAATAAGCTTAAACTGTTTCAGGTAATTTACCGAAGTCTCCCACCCACGTGCAATTCCTGCTGGGATCGACTCAAAGAATCCGTATTTTAATGTTTTGAATTCAAAAATATTCTGGAAGTTATTTTCCCAACTTACACCCAACATTCCCTCTTGTGTTAGAGTAACAGGAATGTCGATAAGTTGATCTTGTCGATTAACAGTAATCAGCAATTCGTTCCCTTTGTTTTCGCGCAAAACCGATGAAAACTGATCGTGAAATTCAAATGTCTGACCATTGACCATAATAATTTCGTCGTTGACAAGCATGCCTGCTGCTTTGGCCGGCGACTCTTTGGCAAACGATTTTACCACCAACTTAAAAGGAAGTCGCAACGAAAAAACCTGTTTCTTCGACTTTACAATATTAGCAATGTCTTGGGTACTAATTTCAACATCAACCCTTTCGCCATTACGCTCGACCTGAACAGACTTCGCTTCTTCGAGTATAATGGTGGAAGTAATTTTATGAAAATCCTCAATAGGTACATTATCGACCGAAAGAATTTTGTCGCCATTCAT
Organism: Bacteroidales bacterium; assembly: GCA_012719495.1. Taxonomy (GTDB): domain Bacteria; phylum Bacteroidota; class Bacteroidia; order Bacteroidales; family Prolixibacteraceae; genus CAYMTR01. Next base: position 3,360 of record JAAYAG010000083.1, on the reverse strand, counting down.
AAAACCAACTTCACGGCCAATGTCAGACACTTCAATTCCATATTTCACGCTTGATGTTGGCAGGTATTGATCGCCCCAGGCATATAAAACACCAATATAAATAATCAATGCTGCGATGAAATTCATAACAACACCGGCAATCATAATCAATAAACGCTGCCAAGCCGGTTTCGATCTGAATTCGTATGGCTGAGGGGGTTGTTTCATTTGCTCTTTATCCATCGACTCGTCGATCATTCCTGCAATCTTAACGTATCCGCCCAACGGGAGCCAACCTACTCCATATTCGGTTTCTCCTCTTTTAGTCCGAAATAATCGAAACCCTATATCGAAAAACAGATAGAACTTTTCGACACGGCACTTAAATATTTTGGCAAAAATAAAATGGCCAAATTCGTGAATAATTACCAGTATAGATAAACTGAGAAAAAATTGTGCGGCTTTAATTAATATTATCATAATTAATAATTTTCTATTTTTTTGATATCAGCTTTTGGGCTATTTTCCTTGCCTCAATGTCGGTTTGAATATAATCATCGATAGAAGGAGCAACAATAAAAGATGATTTTGCCATTGTTTGTTCAATTATTTCTGCAATCGCGTGAAAACCAATTTTGCAATCGAGAAAAGCTTGAACAACAATTTCATTGGCAGCATTCATTATGCAAGCCATGTTTCCACCTTTTTCGAGGGCAAAATAAGCCAATGCAAGATTACGAAAAATTTTAATGTCGGGGGCTATAAAAGACAACTGTGGATGTTCGAGGAAAGAGAAGCGAGGAAAAGCATTGGGTTTCCGTTGAGGGAAACACATAGCATACTGAATAGGAAGACGCATATCGGGCAAACCAATCTGTGCCTTTATCGAACCATCGCAAAACTGAACTAGAGAATGAATAATACTTTGTGGATGAACAACAACCTCAATTTTTGAGGGTTCAATATCGAAAAGCCATCGGGCCTCGATTACTTCAAACCCTTTATTCATCAATGTTGCCGAATCAATGGTTATTTTGTTCCCCATATCCCAATTCGGATGGGCCAAGGCTTGTGCCGGTGTAACTTTACTGAGGTCATCCGCTGAACATCCCCTGAACGGACCGCCCGAGCATGTCAATATAAGTTTTTCGATAGACGCATGATCTTCACCTTGCAAACATTGAAAAATTGCAGAATGTTCAGAATCAACAGGAAGGAGATCTACCGAATATTCTCTACATAACCGGGTGATGAGATCGCCAGCCACAACCAGTGTTTCTTTGTTTGCCAACGCAACTTGTTTCTTTGCCTTTATGGCATTTATTACAGGAATCAACCCCGCATAACCGACCATAGCTGCAACCACCATATCAACAGAAGAATCTAACACACAACTTTCAAGCGCCTCACTCCCCGAAAAAACCTGAATTTTTGCTGGCTCAAGCGCACTTTTTACCAGTGCATATTTATCTCGATTTGCAATGATTACCTTAGAGGGATGATATTTCAACGCCTGATTAATAAGTAACTGTGCATTATTATTTGCAGTGAGCACTTCTACCTCAAATAGGTTGGGATGAGCATCTACGATTTCGAGGCATTGTTGTCCTATTGAACCAGTAGAGCCTAAAATAGCCAATCGTTTCGTCATAAGATTCTTTTTGCTTTGAATGAAATATTCAACACCTGCATGCTATGTTTTCCAACGAACACCGTACCGAAACGAATTGCCAACAATGGTATTTCCATTATATCAGAATTTTATATATTTTTCAGCATTCACAGGATTCCCTTCGTGCCACAACTCAAAATGAAGATGGGGGCCGTTCGACAACTCCCCTTCGTTACCCATTAATGCAACAATATCGCCTGCTTTCACTTTATCTCCTTGTTTCACTTTAACATCGGAATTATGCTTGTAGACAGTAATTATGTTGTATTGATGCTGTATTTGCAAAACGTAACCTGTGCTGATCGACCACTCCGCAAAAATTACTGTACCATCGAGAGCTGCAGCAATTTTTGAGTTTTTTGCTGAAACAATATCCGTCCCAAAGTGCCCCGGCGAAGCTTTAAATTTGTTGGTGACGGTTCCTTTAACAGGAGCAAAAAACTTAATGTCAGACAAATTAATACCCTCCATATGTTGTGTATTACCTGAAAATTCAGCAGGTTCGATCAAGGTTTCAAAAATTGAATCGTTCCGCATTGGCTCCATTTCCACTTTATCTATTCTTGCTTCGGTGTTGGCCACAGTATCTTCAATAATTTCCCCTAAAATTATCTGTTGAATTTTCATAAGATAATTGTCGCGCTTCTTTATTTCATTCTGAAGCGAGTCGACCATCACAGAATTGTATTGGATTAATTCACTCATTTGGCGCGACGGATACCCGGGAATGCTTCGTTTAAGTGGCGTATAAAATAGCAATATAAGGGTAACAGATACGCTCACCAAACTGATAAACAAGAGAATGATCCACACACTAAGTTTGGTCACAGTTGAGGCAAAAACTTCAGTGAGGTTTTTATTGTCATATATCGACAAGCGATAATCTTTCAATAACCTCTCCCGAAAACTACGGAAAGTATTTTTCAATCGGTCTAAACTCATCTTGTCTGCAAAAGCTACAAATTTAAGAATATTTAGTAACGAAGATAACTGAGGTTGCCCTCACTAATAATTTATTTTTTAAAAAAGAAGTGATTTATTTGGGATATTGCTATTGTTTGACTATTTTCGCACCGCGTTTGAAAATAACGATTGTATTGCGGGGTGGAGCAGTTGGTAGCTCGTCGGGCTCATAACCCGAAGGCCGTGGGTTCGAGTCCTACCCCCGCTACTCAGAGAGAATCAGGAAACTGGTTCTCTTTTTTTGTGTTTACCCCAATGTTTACAACATACGTTATATATTCCGACTCGGCCAATAAAATCTACATCGGGTTCTCTTCCGACATTCAAAACAGACTGTTGGCTGGATATTTCGGACTAAGCTGCCCCATTTTGGAGTCAGAAAACGGTCATTTTATATTGATTTTTTCTGATATTCCAGCAGATGTTGCCCCCACAGAGGACGGGCACACGCGGATTTCGGAGTATATTGACCCCTTAGTCGGTGACACTGATTTCGGACTATGTTGACCCCCTCAAAGAGTTTTGGTTTCTTTATGGTTTTCAATCAACCATAAACATATGGAACAAGATGGCAGGAAAACCAAAACGTATGGGGACACAACCCCCTTCCGCGCGATTGTACCTAGAATCCGCAGGTGTGGGTTAAGCCCGAGCAATGTTATCAATTTTCCATGGTTAGAGCACTTGCTTTCCCAATTTTTATTGAAAACAATCGGCTCGTGGTGCAAAGCGAGGTCTTTTATTGA
>JAAYAG010000082.1 GCA_012719495.1 Bacteroidales bacterium | reverse complement strand
TGCGTGTAAGGCTGATACGGTAATCGTCGCGCACGGGGAGGTTTCCAAATCCTGCAGTACTTTGCTTGCTCAGGTTCTCAATGGCAATGGAATCGAGCGAAGTTTTCTGACTGTTGATTTCACCACTAATGGTGTAGATAATGTCTTGCGCGTTGGAGTTAAAGCACACAAGAAGGGCCAAAATGGTCCAAAGGGGGGCTATTAATCTTTTCATGTCAATAAATTTGGTTTTGTTCTTAATGCTTATAACAGAGGAGAACTGTGGGTTAACACTTTCTGCGATAAAAATAATTGATTATATTTAATAGTGCAAATTAATGGAAGATAATAAATTGAAGACTATTATTGTTTTCAAATTTGTCATTTGTCTTTATAATTATTTTATTAGAAAATAAAATTTCAAAATTATTGAAAATTACTATTTGAAATTTAAATTTGTATTTTCCTAATTAAACAAAATAAATATGCAAAGCAAATTGTCTTTTATCGTAATTGTAATTGTTTTTAGCTTGTTTTCGGGCTATAAACTGAATGCTCAAACTAATTTAGAGAAATATAAATTCTACTATGATTTAAGGGTGGGGCTTGGAGCATGCAATATCAAGGGTGATTTTCCAGAAAAAATGATACCTGCAATGAATGTCAAACTTAGTTTTGTCCCTATGGTTCGGGTATTCAATAATTTAATAGTAGAGTCAGATCTAGGCGTAACATCTTTTTCAAATGCTTACAAAAAAGATAATCTTAGATTGTATAAAGCACAATACTTTCAAGTTCCATTACTTTTTAGGTCTTTCTTTCATAAAAAATATTCAGTAGCATTGGGGGGTACGTGCAATGTTCTTACAAAAGCAGTTGAATATGTAAATAATGCAGATACAAAAACAGTGAAGATTAACAGCCAAATGAAAAAAATATTTCCAAGCGCCACGGCGGGTATTCAGTATGGCAATAATGGAGCATATTTTGGCTTTGTGTATGATTATGGCTTGGGAAGTATTCATAAAGAAAATATTTCTTGGAAAGCATCTTCGTTCCGGCTCTATTTCCAGTGGAATTTTTCTGAAAGGTTTTAATTGTAACAAAAGCAAGATTGTACACATTCATTAGTGACGAAAAAGATAAAGTCGTCTCAAAAAACATAATACCAAGTACAATTTCAAAACAAACCAAAACCATTGTGGTATTAGATTTATCATATAGAGAATTGATAATTTGTAATCCTACTCTTGTAGAATATGAAAAAGGAGAGTGTCTTAAATATTTGGACACTCTCCTTTTTTATTGACATTGTAATGTTTGTCTGATTCTATTATGTGGCTTAATATTGAGAATACATTTTGGCTATTTCAATTATATCGTTTCTTGTTTCTATTTTTATTTCTTTGTCGGATAATTTCTTAGCCAACTCAGGGCAATCAGAAAAATATTCGGCTAATTTTTTATGCAAGCTTCCAAACAATGTTGGCGCAAAAGCTTCGGCTTTTTCATCGCTTGCTTTTTTCAATAATATGTCGTTTTTAAAGTAAAGAACACGAATTTTAGGACATTCGTAAAGGAGGTATGTAAAACGGAGGTTGTCGCTATTTCCAAATAAGATAGGGTACAATACCTCTTCTCCTGCAACGATCTTCTTTGCATCATCGGCACTTACATTTCCAATATTTAGCGTTGAATTTATTGCGGTCATTTGAACATAACGGCCAAAATTTAGTTCAACAATATTACTTGTATTTTCATACGTTGGCCTATATCTATTGATATATCCATGTCCTTCAAAAATGCTATTGTTGTTTAAGTATACTTTTAGCTCAGAAGGTTTTGTCAAAAGCGAATCGAGAACATTTTGTTTTTGCTCTTTCTCAATACGTTTGGCTTCCTTCATTTTTGCAATTTCTATCCGTTCGGCATCAATTGTTTTTCCTGACGAATATATCTGGTATCGTTTTTTTATTTCTTCTAATTCTTTTTGCTGATGATTAAGAGTATTTTTCCCTCCAACGCTAACTGTGGCTAACTTTTCGTGGTAAGGAGGGAGTTTGTCAAATTCTTCGAGAAGGAAGTATAGCTCAGTTATATTACTTAAGGCACAATACTTATGATTCTTATTCTTCAATAAATCATATTGTTTATCGTAATAATCGATCATCTTCAACATTTCGTCACGATAATCCTTGAGTGTTTGCCCTGGTTTCATTTCAGTTGCTATTTCCGAAATTCTATTTGCATTGTTTTCCCAGGTCTCGTCGAATTTTTTTCCAGGCTTATAATACCAGAAATTGGTTTCCCTTTTATAGGTATAGAAATCGTGTTTCGACTGAAAATTTTGAGCAGCAACTTCTGTCGCTTTATTCATTACAAGTTTCACAATATTATCACGTTCTTTCTTGATGTATTCAGTCCAATATTTACTGGCTTCAGCCTCAGTTCCAAATGATTTGCCGGAAATATTTTCCGATTTGAATGCATAGTAAGGTTCAGTTATTGCGTATCCATCGCGGTTTATTAGACTTAAGATTATGGGGATATTGCAAGTACCCCTTCCTGAAAAAGAAGCCGTCATTGTTTGGGCATCAGGTTTTACGCCTTCGTTTTTAATAAATGGGCTTTCAAAAACAATATGCAATGAGTAATCGGCATCAACATCGCGGGCATATTTCATGGTTTGCGTTTTAGCAAAGTGTTTTTCGATATCCTCGAAAGTATAGCCCGAAGCTTCGGTAAATCCGAGGCCATCAACTTTAATATTGAATATTTTGTGTTCGAGCGGAAGATAAGGATAGCTGTTTACATTAATCTCTGGTCTTTGGTTTCGTACCAATTGACCAAACGATAATACACTCACTGCCAAAAACAGTAAAAAAATTGTAATTTTTTTCATAGTATAGTTTCTTTAGATTTATATATATAATTACTGTAATTTTTAAACCATAGTTTGTATTGTTTCTTTTATAAAAAGCACGTGCATGTTGCTTTAGTTAAGTCACATTTAATCCTTAATGCAACGAACAGAGCGCCCGTATGACCGGCTACTGCCATACACATTGACAACATTTTTGTTGAAATACATAATTTTTGATAAGGGACCACTCACTGTACTTGACCAATAGTAGCCACCATAAGATGAGTCATTAAGTATATAAGCATTACAGTTGTGAAAGCCTGCCATAGGCAATTTCAGGGGCGAGGAAAAGGCACCAGAGGCGTTATTGCTGCTCCAGCTTTGGCATTCTGCAATCCATTCGGCTTGGGTGGGCAAACGATAGCCACTTGGGCATGGATTATTAGTTCCGTTTACGCCCTGCCAAAGGTTGTCGTTTTGCGGGTTACGCCAGTCATAAATGCTGTCTGGTGTTAATATAAATTTCCCATGCCCTGGACTGTCGCTTATGCTAAGTGTATGTGTTCCATTAGAAAGAGAGCCATACCGATCTTCATGCCCATCAGTAGCACGGCCCCATTGGTATAGGTTGCCGTAGGCCTCATCATCGGTACTACTGGAGGCAACCTGACTGGCACCCAGGTTGCGATCCATCCATGTTTTTCCTGTAGAAGAGTTATAAATATCCACTATTTCAATTTCGTTGTCGCGTGGCCACCACACCTCACCTTCTTTAAGTGTTGTAAATGCAACTTGCTCACCATAGGCAGTACCCTGACTGTTGGTAGCATAAGCACGAACGTAATAGGTAGTATTTGCAGTAAGCCCTATTAGTCTCGAAGTAAATTTTCCCATACCCATCCCGTCAATTGTTTTATAATCTATAATAGTTGGGTTTCCCTTTGTGTTCCAGCAAACACCTCGAACGGTAACGGGAGCTCCACCGTCTGACGTTATGTTTCCGCCGCAAGAGGCAGTATTTTGACTCTGGTTTCTAATACTTGCCGTTGTAATTAAACTTATTTGTGTCGGAAGATCCTTAATGCAACGAACAGAGGCTCCGTAACCCCTGCTAAGAGTTTTCATACCAGGTCCGTAACCGCCAAAGTCCAAATACCGAGAGCGAGTACCATCTACAGTACTTGACCAATAGAAGCCGTACGAGCCCACACAAAAAGAACTTCCACTAGAGGCTTCACGAACTCCTCCAACAGTTAACTTCAAGGGAGAGGCAAAGGCTCCTGCTTCATTGTTGCTACTCCAGCTTCGGTGCTCAGCACTCCATTCAGCTTCATTGGGCAGACGATAACCGCTTGGGCAGGGGTTATTGATCCCGTTGATGCCTTGCCATAGGTTGGCATTTTGCGGGTTGCGCCAATCATAATAAGGGCTGTCCGTTGCTATAATAAATTGTCCACGTTGAGGACTATCGTTTTTGCTAAGTGTTCTATATGAATTAATTACACCATACCTTCTTTCATGCCCATCAGAAGCACGACCCCATTGGTAAAGGTCGCCATAAGCTTGGTTATCTATGTTTCTAGTGGCGGCACGGCTGGCACCCAAGTTGCGATCCATCCATGTTAGACCAGTGACGGGGTTGGTAACATCTACCACGGCGGTTATTGTGTCTTTTTTCCACCAGAATTCATTTTCATTGAGTGTTTTGAATATGACTTGACTTCCATACGCAGTACCTATGTTGTTGGTAGCGTAAGCTCGTACATAGTAGCTTGTGTTTAATTCAAGCCCGCTTAGTTCCGCACTATAACTGCCGATTGTTCCTTCAACTACAATTTTGTTATCGCCTTCGCCTGGGTTTTGGTTGCTGGAACTCCAGTAAAAGCCTCGCTCGGTAATGGGGTTATTGCCATCTGTTATTACATTGCCGTTAAGTGTAGCCGAATTGCTTACTATGTTTGTTGCAGCGAGGGTTTGAACCTCGGGTGCTGTTTGTGCTTTGAGCGGGAAAACAAGGGTTTTGTTTTCGTTAGCAATCATTTCTACAGGCTGTGCAATATACCCTTCTTTGAAAACCGAGACTTTTACATTGTCGCCTTTTTCGGTGCCTGAACCAGTGAGGGTATAAACCGGTCCGCTTTTTAGTGGTATAGGTGCGCCAAGTTGTGTGGCTATGTTCAAGCTTCCCAAGGCATTTGCCCCGGTGGCTTTAAAACTACGAGTTTCTTGTGGCGTCGATATGGTGAGAAAGTATACTCCTGTTAAGCCAATTTCAAGCTCAACCATACTCCCGTTCTCGAGGATCTGGTTTTCTTTGAGCGCCAAACGCTGCCCGTTGATGTTGTGCAGGCTTATGT
>JAAYAG010000081.1 GCA_012719495.1 Bacteroidales bacterium | reverse complement strand
TTTATGCTCAAATTTTTATTTGTTGCATTGTTCCAACATCATGTTGTTGTGATAAGCTCCCCAGTTGGGCATCAATTGGTTTGAAAGATCGGCTTCGCTAAATAACTTAGCAGCTTTTTCAAATAGCGGTTTGGCCACAGAAGCTCCTCCGCCATACTCAGTAGGAGTGTAAAACAATGTGGTTCCTTTTAGATAAGGAATACGGGGATTTTTAGCATCGATGGATTCGGCACGGCCAAGTGCTTCATTTGCTTTCATAATGTACTGATAAGCATTGTTATTATCTGTCGAGATCTTAAGCTGATAAATCATGGCTTGTAGCACATAAATTTCATCTTCATTATCGGCCAATTTTTTTGCCTGATCGAGTTTTTGCTGTGCTTTTTCAAACACCTTGACCTTTTCTTCGTTTGACATGGCTTGATTGAAGAATGTTGTACTAATGGTTGCGTAGGCAGAATAGTAAAGTGGAAGCCATTCGGTGGATTCTTTTTGGGCAATTCGGTCGAAAGTGTTTGCAATCTCGACAAGCTCATTGGCATCTTGCGATTTGTTTAGTTTTTCAATGGTTTGGATCATTGTTTCCTTATAGTTGGCTGCGAAGCCCGAAATAATTGATCCGATTAAAAATGCGGCAAGTAAGGTTAGATTTCTCATGGCAAAAATTTATTAATTGTTTATGCTTCAAAATTGTTTTGTTTATTCTGTTTGTGAAATTTTATAGTTCCGAAGTGTAGAAAATGGTTGCTGAATTGTCGCTTTATTTCCCATCGAGGTTAAGGAACAGCCCGATGAAAAAGAATCGCTTCGAGTCTTGTTTTACTGGGGTTAACTGAAAATTGCCGTTACTATCGGCTGCCGATGTAGGACGATAGGCCACAATGGGGTCGCTGCCCAACACATTGGATACAGAGAAATAGAGCACAGAATATTGATTTCCCAGGAAAAATACTTTACTCAGGTTAAAATTCAAGCTATTGTACCATCCGGTTCTAACATCCATGAAATCTGGAGTAGCAGGGTTGTCGTAATTACGGCCCGAAGCAACATTGAACGATACCCCAACTTGCGTGGTGATGGCATGAATCCAGTATTTTGAAACGATGGCAAGGTTATGGGCCGAAACAAAATCGGGGGTGGCCATTTCAGGATAGTTTTGGTATTTCCGTTTTGTATCGATGAACGAATAAGTCAGCCAATATTCGAAGTACTTTATGCTTTTGCGATCGCGCCAGAAAACATCAATACCACGGGCATACCCATTTCCATTGTTGGCAATGTGTTGAGGGTAATATTTGTTGCTGCCCTCCCAGGTGATTAGGTTGTTATAGGTTTTATAGTAAGCCTCTGTACGGAAAAGGCGTTCTTCCAAATTTCCCGATTGGAATCCAAGAATGTAGTGTGTCGCTTTTTCCAGATTTAGTTTTGAGTTGAACTTCAGGTAATCGAATTCAGGATTTTGATAATAAATACCCCATGCGCCTGAGAGCTGGCTCCATTTTCCTGTTTTTACTGCGAGGGCAAAGCGTGGTGAAATGGAAGCTAGTTTAAGTAGTGTACCATATTCGCCCCTTAATCCGGGTTTAATGGCAATTTTTTTACTGAATTTAATTTCACTTTCGACGAAAATGCCCATGGTATGGTCGGTCAAATTACTTTTCCAGGTTTTACTTTTATCGGCAGCATAAACATCCTGATTGTATTGGCTAAAAGTTTCGTTAATGCCAGCATTTATGTTTATGGCTTCGCCAACCTGAAGATAATAGTTGAAACGTCCATCGGCTGAAATTTCTTTTGTGTCGATGGGCAATCCATTAAGCTCTGTATTATTAGCTTCGTAAGTGGATGAAAGTCCAAATTTATAGCAGCTTTCTTCCGAGAAACAATCTTTATAGCTGGTGTTGAAATAGAGCGATTGGTTGTTGTTGTTCAATGTGAAAAGGGTGTTGTCGCTTTCTTTTGATGAGTATCCCATATTTCCGAAATCGGCATAGAAGTAGTTTTTCCAGATTGCACTAGATGAAGGTTTGTAGCGGTGTGCAAGGTTTACGCCAAATGATTCAACGGGTTTGGTCCAGTTTACATTTGAAGGGAAAAGTTTGTGGTAGGGCCACATGTTCATGTACGAGCCCGATGCCATAATTGAGTTATTCTTGAATGCTTTGGTAATATTTGCTTCGGCACCGATGGTCATGATTGAAATCCCGGTTACATCGGTGGTTGCCAAGTCGGTCGAGTTGAGGTTTAATACCGAAGAGAGAGCTTGCCCGTATTCAGCGGAATAGCCTCCTGAATTGAATTGAACGCCGCTGAAAAGTGAAGGTGAAAATCGTCCGCGAGTAGCCACATCGGGAGTTTTGGAGTAATAAGGTTGGGCCGCAAGAAAACCGTCGATGTAGGTTTTTGATTCGTAAGCATCGCCTCCACGTACCATCAAACGACCGTCATCGGGCGAAGATTGAGAGCCGGGCATTGTTTTCATGGCAGCCATGATATCGCCGTTCGATCCCGCAGTGGTGTAAATGTCGAGAGGCTTAAGTATGGATGCGCGTTTTTCATCGGATGCAGCAAAGATGCCTGCGGTTATAGTGACTGCATCGATCGAGCTGATGTTCTCGCGAAGTGTAATGTCGATTGCAACCGATGTTGAAAGGTCAATCTCTTTTTCCCAGATTTTGAAACCGATGAAACTGGCCATAATTTTTTTTGTGCCTGTTTCGGTGGTTGTGAAATTAAAACACCCGTTTGCATCGGAACTACCTCCATCGTAGGAGCCTTCGACATAAATATTTACTCCGGGAAGAGGTTCTTTGTTTTCGTCAGTTACATTTCCTTTGATCGTAATTTGAGCAAAAGATTGCAGTGAAATGAAAATAAGAAGCATTAAAAAGAAATGTGTTTTCATGGCTAAATCGTATCAAGGTTAAACGAACGCCACAAAATTGGATACTGTAAAACGGGCAGGGAAAAATTCCTTACTGAAGTGTAGGAAATGTAGGATGGAGTGGGGAAGTGAAGTGAGGGTGAAAATGAAAATGGCGTGAATTGTGGAATTGAATTCCATAATTCACGCCATTTTGTGGAATATGATTCCAGAATGAACGTCTTCTTTTCGAGCTTACTAAAATAGGTTGCCTTTAAAAGGCAGAAATTCTATCCCAAGTACCATTTGTATAGTAGTTGAATTCCATCGTTGATTTCGATTTTATGGTGCCAACCCAATTTGTGGATTTTTGAAGGATCGGTGAGTTTTCGCAACGTCCCATCGGGTTTGGACGTATTGAAGCGTAATTCTCCTTTGAATCCAACAATTTCTTTGATAAGACCGGCAAGGTTTTTAATGCTGATTTCTTTGCCGGTTCCTATATTAATATGTGTATTTCTCACTTCCTTTTGATTGCCTCTGACATCGTCAAAATTTACATTCTCCATTACAAAGACACAAGCTTCGGCCATCTCTTCACTCCAGAGAAATTCACGCATGGGAGCACCTGATCCCCAAATTTCGACACCTCCTGCGATTATTCCGTAGTTGGACAGTTTCTCAATTATGGTTTTTTCATCTGAATTGCCATTAACCCCTTCAATTGGCCGGATGTTCAGGTCGGAACGTATTGCCTGCCAGTTGTTATCTTCCAGGCATTTTCCGAGATGTATCTTGCGGATTAATGCTGGCAACACGTGAGATGTTTCGAGGTTGAAATTGTCATTTGGTCCGTAAAGGTTAGTTGGCATAACGCTCAGAAAATTTGTCCCGTATTGCAGGTTGTAGCTTTCGCACATTTTGATCCCGGCAATTTTGGCAATGGCATACGGCTCATTGGTATATTCAAGCGGCGAAGTGAGCAGACAATCTTCAGGCATGGGTTGCGGGGCTTCACAAGGGTAGATGCAAGTGCTTCCCAGAAACAGAAGCTTTTTAACGCCTGCCAGATAGGCTTGATGGATTACATTGTTTTGGATCATCAAGTTTTCATAGATGAACTGACCCCGATAGGTGTTATTGGCAACAATACCCCCCACTTTTGCAGCGGCAAGGAATACATATTCTGGCTTTTCCTGGTTAAAAAAGCGTGATACTGCATGGCTGTCCATCAAATCTAACTCCTCAATGGTCTGACCAATCAAATTGGAATAACCTTTATTTAGTAGAGTTTTCCAAATTGCAGAACCAACGAGTCCTTTGTGTCCGGCAACATATATTTTGCTTTTTTTATTCATACTTTACGTTTTTCGGTTTTATATAAAAGTAATGAGATGTGATTGTTGAATTTGTATTTGTCTTAAATTCCCGAGTCTTTTCTTCGAACTTTAATTCGCATTGCTCCTTTAACTGGTTCTTCCGAAACGAGGATTAAATAACCACCTCCACCGGCACCAGCAAGTTTCCATGCTAATGCGCCATCTTTATATTCATCGATAGCCTTTTGAACCTGAGGGTTAATCATTGCAGGAAACATTTGAGTT
>JAAYAG010000080.1 GCA_012719495.1 Bacteroidales bacterium | reverse complement strand
TATGCTAAGGGCTTTTCGCATATAGCTACTATTTTTGCGGGGTTACCTGCAACCATAGATTTTGGTGGTATAGAAGTTTTAACAACACTTCCAGCAGAAATAACAGAACCTTTACCGATAATTACATTTGGAAGAATTATCACTCCCGGACCTATATACACATCATCTTCAATGTTTACAGTTATACCACTCGAAACTTGATCATTGAAATGAGCTATAATTGTTGAACGAATCCCCAGTGTAACATTTTTGCCAATAGAGACTTTTTCAGGGTACTCAGTTTCAATAATTACAGCAGTACTGATGAACACATCTTCACCAATTTGAACTCCTCTTTTACGATGCAGCCATACTCTTATTGAAGTTGATCCTGGGATGTATAATGCTAATAGCTGAAAAATCCTATTTCTAATTGATTTGATTATGTTCATTCAATACCGATTTAATGATAAGTTTTTGATTATTGACAACTGTATCCGCCATCGATGATCAAATTTGTACCAGTTATCCATCTTGATTGGCCAGACAACAAAAATTTTACCAAATTACTGATATCGGATGGTTTCCCAATACCTAAGGGATGTCTGGAAAGAATATCAATCATAGAACTCTCAGGTAATTCTTCAAACATCTTTTGTGTCATTTCTGTTTCTACTATTGCAGGAGAGATACAGTTTACTCTGATTTTTTTAGGGGCAAGTTCGAGGGCCATTGCTTTAACTCCACCGATCAATGCTGATTTGCTACTACAGTATGCTATTTTTCCTTTTTCCCCTAAAATGGACATAATAGAACTCAAAAAAATAAAGCTTGCCCCATCTGGATTAATAAATTTCTTTTTTGAGATAATCCTGGCAATTTCGAAACCAGCAATTACATTTATTGAAAAATGTTCCTTGTAAACATCTGGCTTTAAAACCTGCATCGGGACAGTAGATTCTATTCCGGCGCAAGACACAAATCCAGATATTTTTCCAATCTTAAGAAGTATTTCTTCAATTAGTGGTTCTAATTTATCGTATTCTGTAATGTCATTTTGAAAAACCAAGTGATTTCCTGGAGATAGATTGTTATATACTTCCTTCAACCTGTCACCATTTCTTCCAAACAAAACCACATTTGCACCGGCATTGCTGATATCAATGGCACATTGCTTTCCGATTCCAGAAGAAGCACCAGTTACCAATATTACCGAATCTTTCAAATTCATAATTTAAATTTTATTATCCGATGATAATCTAAAATACTTTTATTCAAAATTTTCCATTCCAACCAGTTCCATTAAACTACGTACTGTAGTAATATTAGCTAAATCTTTGGCTGTAAGAGTTTTACCTAAAAGTTCATCTATGGTAGCTATTAAAGCCATTACACCAATAGAGTCATATTCAGATAGCTCCTTAAGATTAGTGTTTTCATCAATATTCTGAGATTCAATTTCCAACCCGTCCTTGATAGCATCAAAGAATTTTGCTTTTTCCATTGAAATGCTCCTCCCTTGGTAAGTATTAAAAACTTCGTCTAAATTTCAACTATTGTGGCACCCCATGAATAACCAACTCCAAATCCACATATCAGAACTTTTGCCCCTTTTTGCACTATTTTTTTCGAAATGCAATTTTTTAAAGCAATAGGGATGGAAGAAGATACAGTATTACCAGTATCATAAAGATCGATGTAAAATTTCTCTTCAGAAATTTTAAGTTTCTTTCTTAAGTAATTTAGCATGTATTTGTTGGCTTGGTGAAAAACAAAGTGGTCTACATCTTCGAGTTTGAGATTATTCTTCTCTAAAGTAGTATAAATCAGTGATGGTACAGTCTGTATTGTGAAATTAAAGATTCCTGGACCATTCATATACAAATTATTATCGGTATACTGGTTGCCTGATTCATCTGTATAAGTTTCTGCATTTTCATTGTAAGGATTACGCATACCTCCATTTTTTACAATCAAGTTATTCGCATAATCCATCCTTCCATCTGTACCAAAAACAATTTTTTTAATACCATTCCAGTCGCATTTTGAAACTATTGTTGCCGATGCAGCATCACCAAATATTGAGCGTAATGCGATATCATTATTGTGCAAATGTTTTGAATAGGTTTCAGATGTCACCAGCAGAATGTTTTCTGCTATGCTGGCTTCAATCAAACCGCTTGCTATTCCAAGTCCATATATATAACCAGAACAACCCAGATTATAATCAAATGCACCGATATTGACCCTTAGTTTTAATCTCGATTGAAGTAAACAGGCGGTTGTTGGTAGAAAATAGTCTGGACTCTGTGTGCATAGTATCAGGAAATCAATCTTACTCTTGTCATATTCGTTATTTTCGAAAAGCTTTTCACATGCTTTTTCTGCCAAATCCAGGCCCGTTTCATTCTTTGCACAAACATGGCGCTGCCTAACTCCAATCTTCTCTTCAATTTTCTCTGGCTGCCAGTTTGCCCTGATTTTTGTTAGATCTTCATTGGTCACAACATTTTCCGGTAAATAGAATTCTATCAATTCAATTTTACTGGGCATAATATTTTCTCACAGTCTATA
>JAAYAG010000079.1 GCA_012719495.1 Bacteroidales bacterium | reverse complement strand
TCTGCTTCTTAAATTGTTGGTCCTCGTTATGCAATTTATTGACTTTAGTGCTATTTATTTTTGCATTATTTTGTTTTTCAATCATAAAGCAAATTAGCTTTTATGTTTAATTTTTAATGTAGTAATGCAAATTGCTACGCTGCGATATTGGGACATAATCGTTGGCGAAGTTAGTGAATTCTTTGTTCGAAGTCCAGAGAAAATTAAAAACAAAGAGAGACCGTTTGGGAACGGTCTCTTTAAAGAATAATATTTACCCTATGTTTCTACAAACATTCAAAACGGACGGCAGTGCCACCCCCTTCAGCAAGTTGTAGTTGTAATTTCTGGTCGGAAGAGACAATTTTTTCTTCAATGTTTACATCGGTTGGATTTGTTTTCCAGCCTGCATTAGGGCCATCGCGATAGATAATGGCACGGTATTTTTTGTCTTTGTCGAGAAAGGAAAGGTCAATATCGAAGGTGCGGCTATTTTCATCGGTAATAGCTCCCATGTACCAGTTGTCTGAGTCACGGTCTTTGCGTGTGGTAATCAGGAAGTCGCCAATTTTTGCTTCGAGGACTTTTGTTTGCTCCCAATTTACCGGAACCTGTTCAATAAAGTGCAATGATGGGTTGCCGGTATAATTTTCGGGTAAGTCGCAGGCCATTTGCCATGGGGCGTAGATGGTTACATACAAGGCCAGTTGGTGGGCCAGGGTTGTTTTAACTTTTGTATTGGGTTTTACCGGGTTTTCGAAATTAAACACACCGGGTGTATAATCCATTGGGCCAGCTAAACCGCGTGTGAATGGTATGATTGTGGTATGTTCGCTTGGGTTTCCCCCGTCGGCTGACCATGCATTATATTCTTGTCCGCGCATTCCTTCGCCCGACATGAGGTTAGGATAGGTGCGGCGTAAGCCTGTTGGTATAACCGGCTCGTGGTTCACAATCATAATATGGTATTTGGCCGCGGTTTCAATCACTTTACGGAAGTGCAGCACTCCGTACTGGCTGCTATGACGTTCTTTCCCATCGAGTAACGGACTCACATACCCGGTCTTCACGCAGTTAACCCCTAATTTCTGATAAAAGGCAAAGGCATCGTCGAGTTGTTTTTCATAATTGATCGTTGCGCCTCCGGTTTCGTGATGGCCAACTAACTTTACCCCTTTTTGTTTCCCGTAGGCTGTAATTTTTTCTATGTCGAAATCGGGGTAGGGTTGTGTAAAGTTGAATTTATCTCCTTCTTTTGTCCAATCGTTCTCCCACCCGGTATTCCAGCCTTCAACCAGCACGCCCGAAAAACCATGTTGAGCAGCAAAATCGATATAACGCATGGTGTTTTCTGTTGTCGCTCCATGTTTAGGTCCCATATGCCAGGTATATTTTTCCATGTGCATTCCCCACCAAATTCCTATGTAACGCCCGGTTTCAATCCACGAAGTATCATCAATTTTACAAGGGTCGTTCAGGTTTAATTCCAACGAAGAGGTGAGCAAATCGCCGGGACGGTCGGCAATGATTATCATTCGCCATGGTGAAACAAACGGGGTTTTTGCAAATACTTTCTCGCCGGTCGACCATGGTGTTAAATCGCATTTCAGTGTAGTTCCATGTGATGCGTAGAGGTTCATGGCTGCATAATTTGTCAGGTTGGCTTCATGTATTGCCAAGAATTTATTGCTTTGGGTTTCGAGGGTTAGGGGTAGCGAAACGGTGTCGTTCATTTGACTAACCGGAGTAAGTTGGGTAATATTTTCGTAATAAACCCCTTTGTAGGCAGTAGTCCACCACGCATTTTCATCACCCGCTAAGGCAAATTCGGTCAACTCATCCATAATGATAAATGAATCGATTGAAGCCTGTGACGGAATATCATACCTTAATCCAATGCCATCGTTGTATGCTCTGAAAATCAGGTTTATTGCTATTTTTGCTGCATTGCTTTTCAACGAAACGGTCATCTCTTCATACCTGTTTTCAATGAGTCGTTTTTCGCCCCAAGGTTGTTCCCAGGTTTCGTTGAACGATGTTTTTTTCACGTTGGTTATCTTCATTTTTTTGCCGATAACCCTGCCGTCTTTCAGCACAAATCCCAATTTTGAAGGGAGTACGATCTTTGTTTCTTCTTTGTCTACAGCATAGAAAATCTGGCCATCGTGGTTATTTACTGTAATTTTCACTTTCCCATCGGGAGAACTAATCCCCTGACTTTGTCCTTTTGAGTTGCTGCATGACCATAATAGCATTGCGGCAAGTACTGTGGCTATCATCAATTGTTTTCTGCTCTTCATATTCTTTAGGGTTTATTTCTGTTATTCTTATGTATTGTTAATTGATTCGTCTGCTTTATCTTTTCAATATAATATATTGATATGGCATCATTTCTGTTTTGGTACTATATTCTGTATTTGTATTGTTGATCAAGTTTGTCCATTGCTTGTTCTGTAGTTCAGTCGGAAAAGTAAACGAGGCGTTTCCCCCTCGGGTGTTGATAAGGACCAGCAGCTCACTATTGCTTTTCTTATGAAGGAACGAAATGATGTCGGATGTTGAATATGATGTAAATGATGTGTTTATGAAGTCTTGATTTTCTTTGCGTATCTTTATTATCTGTTTTATTTCACTGGTAATTGTTGGGGTATTGTCCCATTCAATGGGGTTAAGTTCGAAAAAGGAAATCTTTTCCTGATAATCAGTTTCCTGCCCGGAATATATCAGCGGGATTCCGCCAGAGAACACGGTTGCTGCAAATGCCGCGAGCGCTGCTTCGTTGTTGCCAAATTGTTCGTAAGGCGATCCCTCCCAGGCATATATGTCGTGATTCGTGATATAACGTAATTTATTCCGCCCTTCCGGGACTTGGCTCATTTCGGCCATGTGTGTTGTAGCTAATTGGTTGGCTGCGGTTTTATTTTTGAAAATTGAAACCAATTTCGATTGGAAATCCCAACTATAGTTGAATTGAAAGCCAGCAGTTAAACTCTCCTTTTTCCCGC
The DNA here is from genome assembly GCA_012719495.1 of Bacteroidales bacterium. Lineage (GTDB taxonomy): Bacteria > Bacteroidota > Bacteroidia > Bacteroidales > Prolixibacteraceae > CAYMTR01. The sequence goes on along the minus strand of JAAYAG010000079.1, from coordinate 81,119 downwards.
TTTCAGCCAGAAATATTAGGCTTCTTCCTTCCATTGTTTGAAGTGAATCTATGGCTTGTTTCCAGAAATCGAAGGGGACAAAATCGACCGCATCGCAACGAAAACCATCGATATTACAGGTTTCGACCCAGAATTTCATCGATTTTATCATTTCGTTGCGCATTTCTTCGTTGTTATAATTGAGCTCGGCCACATCTTGCCAATTTGTTCCAGGTGGGTTTATTATATTTCCTTGTGAGTCTTTTGTATACCACGAATCGTTTTCGATCCAAGGGTTATCCCATGCGGTGTGGTTGGCCACCCAGTCGATGATTACAGCCATCTCGAGTTTATGTGCCTCTTTTACCAATTGTTTCAGGTCGGTAATATTTCCAAGCGACGGGGCTACTTCAGTATAGTTTTGTACTGCATAAGGTGACCCAACCCCGTTTAGCTGACCTTCGGGGAAAATTGGCATCAGCCATAGTACATTTACGCCCAGGTCTTTTATGTCTGAAAGTCGTTCTGTTATATTGCTAAATGTTCCATCGGGCCCAAATACCAAAGGATTGACCTCGTAAACAACCATTTCGGACCATTTAGGAGTCTTGTCGAACGGGATTTCTTTTTCAACTGTTACCGGTGGTTTAATTGATCCTTCCGGCTCACTTTTATCGCATTGGACAGTGAACAAAATTATTATTGCTGTGGCAAATATTATAACCCCAACGTGTAGCTTATTTTTCCCTCTTTTCCTCATTTTCCTCACTTATTGTATATTCTTTACACTGTCGATGAGTTGATTCGCTTTTTCATGCTGAAGCGATACCAGATAATAAAATGCCTGATCGAGCATTTTAATTTTATCATCGGTACGACTGATGCTTTTTCTAAGTTGATATAAATCATACACTTTTTCCAGATGGGAAGCATTGTAGCCTACTCCAGTAAATTCCTGAACAATTTCGAGAAGCGAGAACCCAAATTCTTTTGTTGGTTCAATCATGGTTCCTTCGCCATAATCGTTCCATGTAATTAGCTGCACATAGCTGGCACCTGAATTTTCAGCTTTTTGTAAATTCTGTTTCAGGGTTTGTCCCTGGTTAAAATCGATGCTCCACTGGAAGCCAGTGCCCCAGCCGCCTTCGTTGTAGAAGTCGTTGAACCCAGGGTAAGCGCCTCCAATGAAGACATCGAATTTATTGATACTTCCATATTTATTGTCGATTGAGCTATTGTCGACCCAAATGTATTCCCCTGATGAATGAGGGACCGTTTGCCACGATGTACCGTTGAGCGTTATAAAGCAAGGCTTGTTCTTGAACGCCGCGAGTATTTCGTCCCATTCGTCGGGCGAATGAAACTCTTCGGGACCAAAAACGAGCAATAATGGTTTGCCTTTAATGTTGATATATTGAGGATTGCTGAAATAATTTTCTTCAATATACTCCATATCTGTTTGTGCTGCAATAATGCGATCGGTACTGTTGTCGTACTTAATTACTTCAGGAATAGTCCGGTCTTCATACACGATGGCAAACGATAATCCCACTTTTTTTAGTGCTTCGATAATGGCTTCGGTATTTCTGCGGTTACTGGCGTAGTCGTTCCAATCAGATACTCCATACCAGTCAATCAGCACCCCATCTATTCCTGAGTATTTCATTAATAAAAGCTGATATTCAATAATGTCTTGGTCGCCCGATGCATAAGGACCGGTGAGGGGATAATAGTGTGAAGCAATTTCGCGGATGCCGTCCGATGTTGTTTTATCGGGGTTTCTGGTGCCCATGGTCCAATGCTGTCCCCACTGCCCGTTATCTGATGTTTCTTTAGTTTCGAACCAAGGCATAACATGAGCCCATGTAGCCATTGGATTCGATTTTTGAACAGCGACAGGTTCGTAGCTAATTACGTTAAAGTTATTGGGTTCGCTGGGAGAGCCATTGTCACAGCTTCCCAACGAAACGCCAAGCACCCAAAGTGTGCCTGCCAATAACAAACTACCATCTATCTTGATCATCAGCTAATTCAAATTTTATTAGTACCCAGGGTTTTGTGTCAGGTTGCTATTCATATCGAGAGCATACTGCGGAATTGGGAAAATTGAACGGTATGCTGGTGTTTCGGCTGTTTTTACCCAATTGGGTTTAAAGAAATCACCCATTCGTATATTGGTTGTCCTTCTTAATCCTTCAAAGGTGAATTCACGCAGCCATTCATCGTCTAAGAAATCGAGGGTAATATCGGCAGGAGTGTCGAGTTTTGCCCTTGTCCTTATTTGGGCAACCAATGGCCTGGCTAAAGCAGGTGCTCCCAACCGAACATAACATTCGGCTTTCATCATTAAAATTTCGGCATAGCGCATAACTACCAAATCGTGATCTTGTTCCCAGGTTTGTCCTTCTTTTATTTCATACTTAACACATCGAACGCCTTCATTTTGAGCGGCATTTGTGAAATCGACGATATCTTCGGTGTACGAAAGTGCACTTCCATTGTCCATAAGGATTACCGAACCGGTAGCTGCACTGATCTGATCACCAACAAGAAAACCATTTCTGCGAATGTCGGTTTCTTCAAATTTTGAATATACGCCAGGTTGCAGGCAAGGGCCATTCACACAATCAGTAAAATTTGATGTGGCCGAGAATGCCTGTTTTTGTTTGTAGTGCAGCGAGAGGGCAATCAGATAATTACCTACGGTTCCTTGTTTTGTATAATCAAACGGAATAGCGAAAATGTTCTCTTTCGATCCTTCGTTTTCGGTGAGGAAATTGGCAAAGTAGTTGCCTTCGAGCACGTATCCCGAAATTTTATCGCAAGCATCGATACAATCTTGCCAGCGAGCCTTACCGATGTATACTTCTGAATTTATATACAATCTTGCCAACAAGGCGTTTGCTACATTCTGTGTAATACGTCCGTAAATAATTTCTGAAGGGAGCAACTCTATGATGTCGAGCAATTCTGATTCAACGAAAGCATATACTTCGGCGCGGGTCGAATTTTTGGGTAAACTTGTGTCTTCGAAATCGGTTATAAGCGGCACATTACCAAACATATCGAGAAGAATTGAATAATAGTATGCCCTGATTCCCCTTAATTCGGCATATACTACATTTTTTTCCTTTTCGCTGAGTTCCGATTTTTTCACTTGATATATCACAGCATTAACTTTGCTGATGCCTTCGTAACAATATCTCCAGGAGCTTAAAATTAGAAGGTTATCGTTGCCCCATGTGTGTAATTCGGCTTGCTGGTAGCGGCCATTGTCATACCAGTCGCTTCCCCGGGTAGGTATACACACTTCGTCTGAAGTGGTTTCGTTGCAAAAGAGAAGGAATTCACATGCCGGATAGCTTAATGAAATATTATCTCCAAATCCGCGGAGCGTAGCATAAGCGCTTCCTACAATGGTTTCAATTTCTCCTGATGTTTTCCCGTAATCCGATGACTTTACCTTGTCGTAAAGTGTTTCGTCCAGATTGGTACAACTGGCAAATATTGCGGCAAGTACCAGTGTTAATATTGTATTTTTGTAATTTATCATAATAATTTAGCATTAAGGTTAAAAGGTTACATTTATTCCGAACGAAAATGTTCTTGGACGAGGATAGGCATTGAACCAATCGATCCCCGGAGAATCCAGTCCGTCAATGCTTACTTCTGGGTCAATACCCGTGTAATTAGTGAATACAAAAAGATTTTCACCAGTAACATAGAATCTGATTTTTTCGATGCCAATGCTCGCTGCTTTTAGCGTGTAACCCAAGGTGATGCTCTGAATTCGCAAGAAAGAAGCATCTTCGACCCAATAACTTGAGTACGTCATTGGAGATGTAATTTCTGATGAAAGAATTATGTCCGATACGTTATTGGTGGGTAAACGTTTCGGATTGCTAAGTTCCATTGCGGTGGCATTCAAAACTTTTTGTCCCAACATTCCATACGTAGATATTTCAAAATCGATGTTTTTGTACGACAAGCTGGTTCCCAGGCCAATGCTTAGTTTCGGCTGGACATCGCCAATAATTTGCTGAGCAGCGTTATTTTCGAAAATGAATTTACCCAGCGAATCTAATCCTGTGCTGACTGGTCCCACGAAGGTTCCAACAGCGTAGCCTTCTTTTATAACCTGCGAATATTTTCCCGACATACCGGTTAATCCGTGAAGTGAACCACTATTGATTGAATCGCATTGATAGGCTTGGTTCGAGAGTTTTTCAACTACTTGAATATTCTTTGCCATCGTAAGGTTTATATTCCAACGCAAATCTTTTTTCTCGATAAGGCTGGCATCGAGCGAAAGTTCTATCCCTTTGTTGCTCAAATCTCCAACATTTGCAAGCATGGTGCCTACGAGGTACGGCGGTTGAGGCACTGCATAGGTATAAAGCAGATCGCTCGTGTTCTTTTGGTATAATTCCAGTGTCCCATTAATGCGGCCAAGAACGGCAAAATCGAGTCCAATGTTGATTTGTGAAGTCGATTCCCATTTAAGGTCGGGATTGGCATTTTGAACCACGCCATACGATTTTTTCCAGGTTTGAGAAATCGCATCATAATAAGTGCCTGATCCTGTGCCAAGGATATCAAGCGATTTGTATTCTCCAATTCCGTCCTGATTACCGGTAACCCCGTAACCCAATCTTAGTTTCAGGTTGTCGAGCCAGCTTGATGTCGATTTCATGAAATTTTCGTCAGAAATGCGCCATGCAACAGATGCCGACGGGAACAAGCCCCATTTGTTGTTGGCCCCGAAGCGCGAAGAACCGTCGCGGCGTAAGGTTCCAATGAACATATATTTGCCAAGGTAATTGTAGTTTATACGCCCGTAAAATGAAATAAGTTTTGCTTCTCCTTTATATGAGTAAACATCGTTGGCACTATAATCGATCCCCGCAGCCAGGTTATTGTAAAGGAAGAGATCTGAATCGAATCCCTTGCGTTGGGAACCAAAACCTTCATACATATTATTCAAGTATGAATATCCACCCAACAGATTGATTTTGTGATCGGTTCCAATAGCTTTGTCGTAGGTAAGATAAGTTTCGAGTTGCATCGTCGTGTAGTCGCCCAGAGTGCGTTGGCCATATCCTTTGTCGGTGGCGCCCAGTACAGCATACGATGGAATATAGGTGCGGCCTTGCATCGAATTGTATTCGTACGAAGCATTAGCAACAGCTTTCAATCCACTGATGATTTCGAGTTCAGCTTTTCCATACCCTAGTAAGCGGTGACGTGTATTGTCGGCAAACCTGTTTTCGTTGATCTCTAAAGGGTTTTCGTATTTTGTGCCGCCGATTCTGGTAAAACTACCGTCGGGATTGTATACAGGAATTGTAGGGTTAAGGTTGAGCATTCGCTCGTAAATAAGCCCGTTCAGCGGGTGCCATTTGTCAAAATTCGTTGTTAGCCCTACTTCCAGTTTTAACTTGTCATTCAGCCCGTGCTGGAATGCAGAAATGCTTGCGCCAAGGCGATTAAGGCTGGTCTTTTTTATTACCCCTTCGTTATTTAGATAATTTGCTGAAGCCCTGAAACCGTTATTTTCGCCCGAATTGTTGAATGTAATTGCATGAGAATGAGAAATAGCGGTTTGTTCCAGTTCTTTTTGCCAGTCGGTATTCCCACCATAGTCGATAGCTGTAGTTACATTGTTATCACGAACATATTTTCTCCATTGATTTGCAGATAGCATATCGATATGTTTCGAAACAGAACCGACAGCCACATATCCTTGGTATTGCATTGATTTTCCTTTATTGGCGCGCTTTGTTGTTACAATGATTACACCATTTGCACCTCTCGAACCGTAGATGGCCGCTGCCGATGCATCTTTTAAAACGTCAATTGACGCGATTTCCGAAGGGTGTACATTGTTTATGTCGACACCAGGAATCCCATCTACTACGATCAATGGTCCGTTGCTGGCCGAGAGCGATGTACCTCCCCTAAGCCGCAAAGATGCTCCGCTCGCCGGGTCACCTGAGCCTTGTATTACTGTAAGCCCGGCTACCTTACCTTGTAAAAGTTGCTCCGATGAGCTAATGACTCCTTTTTTCATTTCATCGGCACCTACTGAGGCAATTGCTCCGGTAAGGTCCGATTTTCTCATCGTTCCGTATCCGATTCCTACCACAACGGCTTCATCAAGGGCGATTGCACTTTCTTGTAGTACAATTTGCAGGGTTTCTCCTGTGGGTACAACATTGCTGCTTTTGTAACCCACAAAAGAAATGGTGAGGGTGTTGCCTTTGCTGTATTGCATTTCAAACTTCCCGTCGATATCGGTGATGACCCCGTTCGTGGTGCCCGACTCTATAACTGTTGCTCCCGGGAGTGGATTACCTGTTTGATCGATAACTGTTCCCTTGGCTTTTATTTTGTTTGTTTCCTGTGCATTGGCAGGCGATTGTGTAAACCATATTACCATGAAAAATGTTAAGGTCCACACCAGTCGTATTATTTCTTTATTTTTCTTCATAATAGTAGGTTTCTCAGTCGTTGATTTGTACTAGCGGGATATCTGTTTCAGAAATAATTTTCCCGGTTTTGCTTTTTATCGTTACGTGGATTTTTTCCACATCGTTCGAGTCTTTGAGCAAGTCAACAAGATTGATGTAGGCAATCATTTCTTTAGTTGTGCCCTCGAAATCACCACTGTGGGTGAGTGTTCCGGCAGTGAGGGTGTAAGTTAACCCTGTTAAAGAGCTTTCGTTGTTTTGCCTCAGAATACACAATAAATCTTTTTTGCTGACTTTTTGCGGAAAGAAGATCAACGTTGGAACAGCTTCTACTACTTTTTCCGGAGTCTGTATGTAGAAATCGGCACAGTTGAGTCCCTTTCCCTGATAGGCCCATGTTTTGTCGGCAAATACCATATTAATCCCAGTTACAGTATAGTTTGCGGCTAACCCAAAATAATCGTTTAGCACAATGTCTTTACGGTAAATGCCGTTGCCGAGATGTGTTAGTGCTGTTTTAGCCAGGTTTTCAGTATTGTTCATCACTTGAATATCCCAGCCGTTAACTCCACCATGCATCCTAATGTCAGGAGCGCTGGCCAGTTTCCCTTTTGTCGGAGTCGATTCGCAATCGCTCCAAGTATTGTTGGCATTGATTAAAATAGAAAGCGGCCTGTCTTGCGTAAATTGCTTAGGATAATATTCTATTATAGCATCGTCGGCAAGTATGGTGCTTAAGCTGTACACCGTTATGGCGTTCCCTTTGTCGGGAGCAAAAGCATCGGTTATTTTTGTGCCAGCGTAGTTTTGTAATTGGCCATATATTCCGGTTATTTGGTTGGCCGGAAGGTTATATAATTGAGCGGGGTTGAGGTCCCAGCGCCAGATGTTCCCGTTTACGTGCTTCAGTTTTGTCTTCTCCGAAGGGTTTGCCCAGTTTTCGTCAGGGTTGTTGGGAAACCATGTCCATACCCGAACTCCTTCCGACTCAGAAATGCCATCGAGGGGAGTGCCAGTTACGTCAAAAAAGACTGAGATCATCTCATCTGCCTTAAATGCTGCGGGCTGTGTCCAAATCTCCTGAATAGCGTTTTGCGACATCAGCCAAAATGGAGCAACCAACATAAGCAGTAATGTATATACTATTTTTTTCATTGTTAATGAAGTGTTTGTTAATTTGCTTTTAGTGAGTATTCATAATCAACATAGGCAACGCCATTCGATTCGCGTATTAGATCGAATACCAGGGTCTTTTTTGCTCCTGGTACAGTACTTATACTAAGCTCGTCTATTAATACCGTTTTTGCTTCATCTGAGTAAAGTTCAATTACCAGAGGTTTTCCATCGGTATTTGGGAAAGGGTTGTTTAGCTTCCAATACCCTGATTGCAAAAAAAGTTGAGGCGATGTTCCTCCAACTTCGAATGTTGTAGGAGCAAATTTCTCATCTACATTTAATGTGATGGTGAACGTTTTGAAATCGAACTTGTTGGTTAGCAATATCTGGTCGGGTTTCGACGATGCGGCTATGGCAATAAGGTCTTTTTGGGCTACCTTCGAAATTGTCCATGTTCCGACCATTTTTTCATACATAGTAATGGGCTCGGTGAATACCCCGTCATCGGTTTTATTGCAGCCAATGAGTTGCATTACCAGTATGAACATCAAAATTAAGCTTGTTTTCTTCATAGATTATTTGTTTAGTTTCTAACTCATGATTTATTAAAGTGCCTTTTGGCTCTTTGCTAAACAAATGTATCCCGATCGGTACCCAACAAAAATCTTTTCAGGTTTAATATAGACTTTTATGAACGCAGTTGTCTGGTAATGTGCAGTAGTATAAGACGTTGATTGCGTTGTGTGTCGACGAAAATATAGATGGAATATGAACGGTTTTATAAAATTTTCACCCCAAATTCATTCCTTTTAGGTATAAAACCATTTAATAGCAAAGGATAGTTGTAGTATTTCCGTTAACAGGCAACGTTGATTCCCCGGTTACGAACGTTCATCGAAGACGCAACCTATTCGATTAAATAGTTGTATAAATTCCCGTCGGGACTGCCTACATAAAGGTTGAAACGGGTGGGTTGCCCTTTTGACATTCCAATGTTGAAATTGGTATTCCCATCGAGTGGAAAGCCTTTGTACAAATTTCCGTTGCTGTTAAACAAGTATATTTTGTTTGATTGAGGATCTGTAACCCCAATCTTTTTTTCTTTTTCTGAAAAAGTATAAATGAACGGTTTCAAAAGAGATTGCCCGCTGAAGGGGATACAAAACAAGCTGTCCCCATTAATATTTGTCACAAAAAGTTGGTTCCCTTGTGTAAAAATATACTCAGTTTCAACATCAGCATTAATATTTGCAGTTACAAAGAAATGATTGTCATCCAGATTTTTGACGCTTTTCTTCTCATGTTTCCCGTTGAGGTAGGTGTAGTGTAAAATGCCTTCTGAGTCGGTGGTCACAAGCCTCGGTTCATTATTTTTAGTCCTTTTCTCAAGGTAAACTTCATTTAAGAAAGAATGCCTGTATACAAAATTTGTAGGTACCCGCACGTTACCTTTCCGGTCGAAAATGTAATCTTTCATCAGGTCAGACACAATAATATAATCTTTCCCTTCAACGACTATGTGCTGAACTGCTTTGTTGATGGGGTGATCGGTTTTTGGAGGATTCCATCCTTCAACTGGCTTTCCTTCAATATCGTATGCGTAAACCCGTTGGTCTTCGCAAGCAAAAAAGAAACGATAGTTTCTATTGTTTTCGTAATCGAACACTGAAACTCCGTTCGTTGCTGTCATTTTAAACAATACCGGGAAATTTTTGGCTGATTTCCCATCTTTGTCGAGCATGAATATCTTTTCTTTTGTGTTGAATACCAGATGTGTGTCCTTATTCTTTCCAAGTTCAACAAGGCTGAATTCGCTTAGAATTTGTGCTCCGGTGTTCATTTGCCAAACAATCCGTCCAACGTTGTTCATTAGATACAGATTGTTGAGTGTATCGATAAGAACCAACAATCTGTTTTGAGTATCATTCTTGTCTTCAATAATATATGGCCGTTTTGCAAGTGGCGCTGCTAGCCGGCTTTGCCATACTGTCTGTGGTTTAAGCCTAATGTTTTCATCGTAAACGATGCTGGAATTGTTATAGGCCATCTCGCCCGAAGAGCTTGTTTGCCAGGCAAAATGGGTGAATTTTCTGAAATCGTCATGTGACTTTATTTCGCTTGAGATTTTTTCATTGAAAAAGAGCTGAGCGTGGTCAAAGAAATTCGATGTGTTGCAATAGAAATAGTAATTGTTCTTTGACGAGAGGCTCGACTGGAATTTATTGTAACTGACATCGGCTAAAAGAGTTTCACCAAGAATATTCGACATGATTACTTCCCCAAGGCCCGAAAATGAATCGGAGAATAAAAGGTAATTTCCATAACTGGTGTACCAAACGGTTGGCGTTTCGGCAAACATGTTTCCGAAAAGAATATTGGTAAGGTTCACAATTGGAGACCGGTAAAAAATGTATTTTGTTTGGTTATCGACCACAAACTCTTTTTCATAAAGTCCTTGCTTTTCAAAGTGCTGATTTAGTTTGCCCAGTGCGTAGCTTCCACTTTTGGTTTTTATGGCGAAGAGGGTACCAAGTTTTGATGGCGAAATATCGGGTGCAAAAGTGGCCCGCGCCATTTCACCATCGAATATCTCGATAAAAAGTTCTTGCATTGGAGAAATAATGGGGGCTGCATTCTCATCTTGACTTTTGTATTTGCTTAGTCCTGAAAAAAAAGCAGATATATCGGAAAGATAGTAGCTACTGAAGTAAGTTGTATTCGACGGCAGAACACTTTCAATTTTTGAGATTCCAGGTTCTTGCCCCTGAAGTAATGTGACAAAAAAGTTGCTTTGTGCGTTGCCGTTCGTAAAACCGCTCAACAAAATTTTGTCTTCTTTTATCGTTATATCGAGTTCGGTCCAAGCGGCATAACTGCTCAATTTTTCAGTCTGGATAGCCATTTCTTCTGATAAAACAGGAGAGAAAATCTCTCTGGCAAGTTGGTGATTTACAAAAAGATTTGCTTGAGCTTGATTATTTGTCGTTTTTAGCAATGGCATTAATGAACTGTCAGTTTTCCTGTCTGGATCTTCGATGTGCAAAAGTGCCTCTTCGATCAAACGGGGTGTTTTTGAGATTAATAGTAATTTGTGACTGAAGGTGTACAAAAACAGCAAGTTCCCTTCTGTCGATTTTGCTTCGTATATTTTATTCCTGCCAAATTTTCTCTTAGAGATACTAATATTCTTCGTTTTACTAAGGCTGTTGAAAAAATTGTTGGCTTTCTTTTGTTCCCCACTCAGTGCTATTGGAATAATAGCCATTGTTTCAATGTTTTGAGTCGAAGAGGGCGAGAATGATACAATAATTTCTTTCTTCTGGCAAAATAATTTCAGTTCTCGATTGGAATTGTATGCAGAGTCTAAGGATAAAATACTGTAGTCAAGATTTTTAATTGCCTCAAGTTTGCCCAATTCAGCCCACCATTTGTTCTGTTTTGAAAAAAGTTGTGGGAACGAGCTCATATCGTTAATTTTTACGAACACAGGCGACGTAGAAGGAACAGCCTCAATAGGTGTTATCAGCTGCTGTTCTGTAAATTGACAACTAATGAAAAGCATTGCTGCAAAGAGAAGGGCTATAGTTAGCCGGAAAACATGAATCACTGCACCCTGTTTCATTTTTTTCATTCTTTTTGTGGCCATAAAATTAGTTATCTAATCTGGGATTATAAAACGGAAGTCGTTCTCTAATTATTCTTTTTGATGCCGGAGTATGATATTTTGAGAAGTACGACCTGTAGCGGTTATAATAAAATGGCCACGCATTCTTCATATCTTTGCGGTGGGTATCGAAATTAAAAAAATAAGTGCACCCAAGCATTACCCTGGCGGCAAAACTAAAAACCGGAATATTGTTGGCAACTGGTATTGGATTTGGAACCTCGGGCGATGCGGTGCTTTTTGTGTTATATACCCCGTCAATCAGTCCCGACGAGTTAAACAAAAAACCTAACTCTACCGAGAAAAATATCCGTTCGTTTAGTTGGTAATTAAGCCCAACTGATGGCGTAATACTTACGCTAATTCTTTTCATCAGCGACAATTCTTCTTCCGACGAAAAGAACGGTTCACTAAGTCCCGATAAGACATAGTTTACCTTTTCTTTGTAACCCATCTCTGATTCAAGATAACTTGCTCCCAGTCCAAGGCGGGCAAATAGATTAAGTTTGATGAATGAACGTCGGTATGAGCTGAAATTAATGAAGTTATATTTTATGAATGGGCCTGCACTATACAGGCTGGTTTGGTACATTACCGGATAAGGCAAAAACATGCTCTGTGTATTATTAAATCTTACAGAATGGGTAAGGTAATGAATGGTTGAAGGATAGCCGTTGCTGCCTCGGCAATTTGAAAAGCCAGCTTCGAAGCCTAAATCGATCCTTTCCCATACCATTTTTCCAAGCATTATATTCAGTCCAAAGTCGGGTAGGTTCTTCATGGCATTTTCTGAACCCGAAAAATCTCTTTTCAATTCGCCCAAAAGAAGACTCGCACCCCCTTGAATGGTAAAATTCCAGTTGATTTCAATGTTGTTCTCTTCGGTGAGCCATCCTTGCGCTTCAACTTCTATACTTAAGCAAAACAACAGTATACAAAATAATAGCCTTTTCAATCCTCCCGCAATTAATCTTTATCTATAAAAAGGCATTTTTCTTAGGGTTATCTAAATTTAGTAAAAAAGATTATATGATACGCATTAGTGTTAACGAATGAAAGCAATGTATTCTTTTTCGGCTATAGTTTCTTTATGGTCGAGGCATCAACAAGCAGGTATAATTTATCGGCGCGTCGAACTTTTTGTTTAACCGGTATTGAACAGAGAGAGCCTTTGGGGGCGACATCAACTTCTTTTAAATCTACTCGAATCTCTTCAACCGTTGTTTCAATAACGCCGGTTGTTGGCCCTATAATGAGGATTTTGTCGCCTTTTTTCAATTCTTTGGTTTCAATTCTGAATTCAGCTATCCCGATGTTGGCAAAGTAGTTAAGTCCTTTCCCAATATAAATTTTTCGGGTGGTTGCAGCCGACCCGTAATTGTGACTCCACTCGCCAAGGCGTTGCCCCAGATAATAACCATCCCAGAAGCCACGGTTAAAGACTGATGCAAGCCGGGTATCCCATCCTTCGATTTTCTTTTCATCAAATTCGTCGGCGAAGTAAGCATCTACTGCTTCATGGTAGCAGGAAACAACTGTTTTTACATATTCTGCTGAGCGGGCACGGCCTTCAATTTTAAGAACAGTGACTCCGGCATCGAGTATTTTATTAAGAAAGTGAATGGTTTTCAGGTCTTTGGGCGACATGATGTATTCATTATCAATATCGAGCTGGTAGCCCAGTTCTTTTTCTGTGACCGTGTAGCCGCGGCGGCACACTTGCATGCAATCTCCACGGTTTGCCGAGGCGTTCATCTCATGAAGGCTCAGGTAACATTTGCCCGAAACGGCCATGCATAATGCTCCGTGAATAAACATCTCAGTCTGAACTAGTTTTCCTCCCGGACCTTTAATCTGTTGCTCTTTAATTTGCCGGTTAATTTTGTACACTTTTTCTAAATCCATTTCACGGGCCAGCACTACAACATCAGCAAATTGTGCGTAAAACTTCAGTGCTTCAATGTTTGTGATATTTAGTTGAGTCGAAATGTGTACTTCAATTCCAATAGTGCGGGCAGCCATTATTGCAGCCATATCTGATGCGATTATGGCTGTTATTCCTGATTCTTTGGCTACAGTTATTATTTCTTGCAACTCATTTAGTTCATTGTCGAAAATTACGGTATTTACGGTGAGGTACGATTTAACATTATGCTCTTTTGCAATGGAAGCAATTTCGCGCAAATCGTTTATTGTGAAATTGTTCGACGATCTTGAGCGCATGTTCAGGTTGCCAACACCAAAATAGACTGAACCGGCACCTGCTTGTATTGCAGCATGTAAAGCTTCATACGACCCAACAGGCGCCATGATTTCTATATCTCTTCTTTCCACTTCAAGTTATTTTCCGACAAAAATAACTTTTTTTGCACCATGCTGAGCATCGTAGCGAAAATCGTTGACTTAGCGTGTGATAGTTGCCCCGATAAATGGAATTTGAATACTTTGGGAAATCGACAGGCTTTTATTCGTTCTGCATATTTAGCCAAAGATCGATTCGGGGGGTACCCCAAGCATAGGGTTTTCCAATGATATCAAAATCTCCGTCTCCATCGAAATCACCAATGCCCGAGTTGTGTGTTCCATAACTGCTCGAGACATCAATTCGTTCGAAATTGTTGTGTACATCGTTTAGTATGATGAAAATCTTTGGGTCGTTTATATCGATGGTTTTCATTTCAGAAACAAAAATGTCAGGATAGCCATTATTGTCGAAATCAATTAGTTGTAGCGAGTGTGCCCTTCGGGTAAATTTTTGGAGAATAGTAGGGATCCATACTCCGTTTTCGTATGAGTACATCACGAGAGGTCCTTCTCCGTCTCCGGCAACCATTACTACTTCCGGTCGATCTCCTTCAATTAATTGACCTACAGCAACTTTTGTGCCTATATACGATTTGTCAATGTCATTGGGAAAATATGCTCCCTGATTGAATGTGAAGTACATACCTCCGGCAACAATATCATCAACACCGTCAAGGTTGATATCGGCAGCACAAACTCCCTGATGTGTGTTGACAGGAAGGTTTTTCAGCTCAGAACCCTCGCTTCGCTGTTGCATTTGACAGTCGCTTTGGTATGAATATATTTTGGACAGGTTCCACTCATCAGCTTTTGTGAGCTTTTCTGGTTGGCTGGCTACATATAATGCTTTATCTCCCTGGCACCAGAAAGCTAGTTCTTTTTTGCCGTCGCCGTTGAAATCACCAAAAGCCATATCATGGTGCAGCGTGGCTCCGCTATTTTTTATATTGTAACGCTTCCAGCTTTTTTCCGGGTCAATTGCCGGATAGGGATTCTCCCACCACCATACTTGGTTTGTTTCTTCACTGCCAACCGCAATATCGAGGTCACCGTCGTTATCTATGTCGCAAAATGCAGCCGACTCACCAGTTGGCATCTTTTTCTTTTCGATTATTGTTCTTGCAAACTTTTTGCCTTCAGTATGGGTAAACATTACTATTGAAGGACCTTCGGTTTTTTCTATAATCATGAACTCCTCCTTGCCATCTTTGTTGAAATCGGCAATTAAACAATCGGTTTGGAACTTTCCATTGTTTGGAAGATCAATTTCCCCATAGGTTGAACTGATTCTTGTCCAGCGATAGTTGGACGAATTTTGTTGGGCTTGGGCAAAAATTGCACAAAAGCAAATGGCAATGGTTATAAAATGCGTTTTCATAGATATTGTATTTTTTGCTGACAATATGAGAGGAACTCTGTTATTTGTAGGGCTAATTGAGAAATTTCTCAACTAAATGTTTTTAATTTCGGTTATAAAGATAAAAAAAAGCCGGTTTAACCGGCTTCATTATTTTACTTTATTCACTTTTTTAATGTATTGCTCTAAGGCCATTGTCATTGAAGGGGCTTCGGGGTTTGGTGCCTGAATGTCGAGCCTGAGCCCGGCTTCTTTAACCGCTTCGGCGGTTGATGCCCCAAAGGAGGCAATTTTTATGTCGTTTTGTTGAAAATCAGGGAAATTCTGCAATAAAGACTTTATTCCCGAAGGACTGTAAAATACTAATATATCATAGTTTACATTTTTTAAGTCAGAAAGGTCGCTGCTCACTGTTCGGTACAGAATAGCTTTGGAATATTTCACTTTTGCTTCGTCGAGCAATTGCGGAATATCTTGATTGTGAACATGCGAAAGGGGTAAAAGATAGGTCTCGTCGAGATGCTTTTTCATTATTTCCAGCAAATCGGAGAAGGGGCCATCGCTATAGAAGATCTTTCTTTTGCGGTATACTATATATTTCTGCAAATAGAAGGCAGTTGCTTCCGACATACAGAAATACTTCATGGTTTCAGGCACTACTATTCGCAAATCGGCGCAAATCCTAAAAAAATGATCGATGGCTGTACGGCCTGTAAATATTACTGCCGTATGATCGAGTATGCTCACCCTTGTTTGACGATATTCTTTAGCAGATACACCTTCAACTTCTGTAAATGACCTAAAGTCAACCTTTACGTTGTTCCTTTCTGCAAATTCGTGATAGGGTGATTTTACCGAGGTTGGTTCCGGTTGCGAAACAAGTATTCTCTTGATTTTCAAAACCTAAGTTTTTATGATTTCACAATTTTTTATACATTCATCAAAAATTTACCCATCAACAAGAGGGGCAAAATTTCGAGGGTACAAAGGTATAAAATCAAATAATAAAATGAAAAAACTTTTTGAGCAATTAATAACATGCTTCTTAAAGTCTTTATAACTAGTATTATAGCTACTATGCCAAGGCCAAAGAAAACTAAGAATTCGGCAAATTCGCCTTGTGCAATAAACAAAGAAAGTACAATGGGAAACATGATAATGGCCATAATGCGGTTTCCTGTTTTCGCATGAAATATGTATTCTCGTGTTTCATCTTTCGTGTCAAAAATAGCCCCGCTTAATAGGTAAAGCGAATATTTCAGATTGATATATAAGAACAGGGCTACAATGCATAACCCCAAATATAGGAACCTCTCATTGTCGTCAAATCCAATAAAATGGTCGGCAAGTTGATATATGAAAGAACCTGTTGTGAGTATAAAAAAAGTATCGAGACGAAAGGTGACACTCATCAATGTGCTTACTTTTTCTTTGAAAAGTTTCGTTGCCGATTTGCGGTCAAACAACGATTGAAACAATTGAACCACATAGTTTTCCGAAGCGGATCGTATTGCAGCCAGTATGGCGAAAAGGATGATTATTAATATGATTGTCCAGTTAGGAATGAAGTCGGCTTTTGCTTTTGGGATGAAACCGTATTCCCCAGACGGTTTAATTTTTATAGTTAACGGGTTTATGAGCTCCTGATAAAGTGAATCAGAAGCACTTAGTACTTCTGGTTGGTAAAAGAGGTAAACAGAATCACTTGCCAAGCTTACTGCCGAGGTGTCGGGATTGACAATATTGTTGCTAACCACTATAAAATCAACCTGTTGTTCCATAATCTGATTCGACACGGATGATTCAATTTTGCTACTTTGATTTGCGGGCAAATATAGTTTTTTATTTTTGCATTCTATGGGAACATCATCGACTAACGACAAAATTAGCGGGGCTGAAATTCATTTTGCGCCCATGCAGGGTTTTACCGATATGGCTTATTATTCAGCTTTTTCTAAACACTTTGCAGGGGTGGGGTATTATTATACTCCGTTTTTTTGTGTCGATGATCGGTTAGAAAGAACTTTTTTTGCAGGCTCTGATCTTGTACGCGAAAAATTGGTATGGCAGATTTTGCCCAAAGATATTGATGAGATGAAAGTGCTGACACATTTTGTTCTGCGGCAAGGTGGTTCAATGTTGAACATTAATCTGGGCTGTCCATATCCAATGGTTACACGCCGGGGTAGGGGGGCTGCCCTTATCAGCAATCCTGAAATGGTAGTGTCGATGATTGATTATATTCGTAATTATACCCCATTAACTGTAAGCATTAAAACCCGTTTGGGACTTTCTCGTGATGATGAGGTCTTTCCACTTCTCGAAGCCCTGGCCAGAAAAAGTTGTACTCAAGTAATAGTTCATGCCCGAACGGCAACCCAATTGTATAAAGGCAACGTCAATACAGAAAGGTTTCTCGAGTGCAGGCTTCGTTTCCCCGAAATCGATTTTGTATACAATGGAGATATAGTTGATACGGAATCGTTCCTGAACTTTACTAATCTATTTCAGGGACAATATAAGTGGATGATTGGCAGGGGCTTGCTTTGTGATCCTTTTTTGGCTGATCGGATTACAGACAATTCTGATTGCTTGTCAGAACTAAAGCGAAAAGATATTCTACAGAATTTTGTTTTTGATTTGATTGAAGGGATTGTGTCGACAAGCAACGATACAGGACATGCTTTAAATCGGGTGAAAAATCAGTTTATATATCTTGCAAATGCATTCCCCGAGCCAAAGAGAATAACCCGCTTGGTAAGGCGCTCAAAATCGACCGATGAACTGAAGACCGAGCTGTGGAAGAAGTTCTAATTGTACTTTTGCCTCTCATAGAATGACACACTTTCGTATTTTTCCATTAGCTTTGACAACTGGATAGCCTCATCATGTTCAGGTGTTCCGGGCTCTGAATCGCAAATTTCCAAAAACCGGATGATCGCTTTTCTGTAATCTTCTTCTGTAAAAATGAATTCTTCCATGCAACTTAAAAATTTAGCATACATCGGGTTTTGTTTCTTCTGATAAAATATCATAGTGTTATTTTAATGGGCCTCAAGCCAGTTCGATCCAATTCCTATCTCAACGGTTAATGGTACTTTTATGTCGAGCGCGTTTTCCATTTCTTCTTTAACAATTTTTTTTAATATTTCGATCTCGTTCTCAAAAGCTTCGAAGTTCAATTCATCGTGAACCTGAAGGATCATTCTCGATTTTAGCCCTTCGGCTTTCATCCGATGGTGTATACCAATCATGGCAATTTTTATTATATCGGCAGCGGTACCTTGTATAGGCGCATTTATCGCGTTACGTTCGGCTACACTGCGTACTACCGAATTGGCTGAATTAATATCAACTAAATAACGTTTTCGGCCTAACAAAGTTTTTACAAAACCATATTTTCGGGCATTTTCAATACTTTTTTCCATATACTCTTTCACTTTTGGGAATGCATCGAAGTAACCGTCAATAATTTCCTTGGCTTCGTTTTTCGGAATGTTGAGGCGTTGAGAAAGTCCAAATGAAGAGATTCCATAGATAATACCAAAATTAGCGGTTTTGGCTTTGCGGCGCTGTTCGGGCAAAACATCTTCCGGTTTTATGTTGAATATTTTCGAGGCTGTCACAGCATGTATGTCAACGTCATGGGCAAAAGCTTCGAGCATGTCGGAGTCCTGGCTCAACGAGGCCATAATTCGCAGTTCTATTTGTGAATAGTCGGCTGATAGATATTTCATGCCTTCTTCTGAAGGGATAAATGCCTTCCTTATTTCACGGCCATTTTCATCGCGAATTGGTATGTTTTGCAGGTTCGGGTTAACTGAGCTTAACCTGCCTGTTGATGCAACTGCTTGGTTGAATGATGTGTGTATCTTTCCCGTACGGGGATTGATCAGGGTTGGCAGCGTTTCTACGTAAGTGTTGAGGAGCTTTTTTAATCCTCTGTAATCTAGTAGTTTGTCTATTATTGGGTGTTTGTGTTGCAGTCGGGCAAGTGTTTCTTCGTTGGTCTGGTATTGTTTTGTTTTTGTTTTTTTTGCATTCGGGTCAATTTTTAATCTTTCAAACAAAATGATTCCCAGCTGTTTGGGTGAAGATATCAGGAATCTTTCACCAGCTAATTCATATATTTCGTCTTCGAGTTTTTCAATAAGTTTTCGCAGTTCCAATGCATAATTGTCAAGTGCATTCCTATCTACTTTCACGCCGTTGAGTTCCATTGAAGTAAGTACTTCAACCAGTGGCATTTCAATTTTTTCGAATAGTTCGGTTAGTTGGTTTTCTTTAAGTTCTGTTTCGAGTAGTGGCTTAAGTTGAAGTGTGAGGTCGGCATCTTCGCATGCATACTCCACAAGTTTTTCTGTTTCAACGTTACGCATGGTTTTTTGAGCCAATCCTTTTCCTCCAAGTAAATCTTCGGTTGGGATTTTTTTGTATTTCAGGTAAAGTTCACACAAGTAATCGAGGTTGTGCCTTAATTCAGGTTGAATAAGATAATGCGCAATCATTGTGTCGAATAGTGGCCCAGTAATTGCTATACCATAACGGGCAAGCATAAGCATGTCGAATTTCATGTTTTGCCCAACCTTAATAATTGACCTATCTTCGAATAAAGTTTTGAATTCCTGCACAATGGCGTAGGATTCGTCATGCTCTTCGGGCAAAATCACACAATAGGCTTCGTGGGGTTTTATTGAAAAAGAAATACAAACCAAATCGGCTCGGTGTGGGTCAATTCCTGTTGTTTCTGTGTCGAAGCAGAAGGCACTTGCAACAGATAATTCAGCCCTAAGAGAGGCTCGTTGCATGGCATTTTCTACTTTATAATATTGGTGTTTTTTCGTTTCCGAAGTTTCGAGTTGTGTAGTTATTATTTGTGGGCTAGCGGCTACCCCTGGCTGGTCGAAAAGTGATCCTTGTGTCGCCTCTTGTTGAACTGCCTGTGTTGCCACTTGCATCTTCGAAGTAAATGTTCTGAACTCTAGTTCGACGAACAATTTGTGCAGGGCTTCATTGTTTGGCCCTTCGTATTTCATTTGGGTATAATCAATCGTAATAGGAACCTGACGATCGATTACTGCAAGTTTTCGAGATAAAAACACTTGATCTTTATATGTTTCAAGGCTTTCTTTGAGTTTGCCTTTTAGCTGCCCAATATTTTCATACACTCCATCAATGTTGCCGTAATCGGAGATAAGTTTTATGGCTGTTTTGGGGCCAATTCCCGGGCATCCCGGAATGTTATCAGCACTATCACCCATCAGCCCAAGAATGTCGATTACCTGTGCAGGGGCTTCAATTTCGAAGTTTTCCTTTACTTGTTCAATGCCCCATACTTCGGCTAAGTTGCCTCCTTTGGCTGGTTTGTACATGAATGTGCGCTGGTCAACCAACTGAGCATAATCTTTATCGGGGGTCATCATGTATGTGGTAAATCCATCTTCCGAGGCTTTTGTGGCTATGGTTCCGATTATATCGTCGGCTTCGAATCCTGTAAGTTCGATTATTGGAATATTGTATGCTTCGATAAGTTGCCGGACATACGGAATGGCACGCCGGATATCTTCTGGCATTGCTTCGCGGTTGGCTTTGTATTCCGCAAACATCTTGTGCCTGAAAGTGTCGCCATGCATGTCGAATGCAACTGCAATGTGGCTTGGTTGTTCTTGATTAAGAACTTGTTCCAGCGAGTTGACAAAGCCGTAAATGGCCGATGTATTGAGCCCTTTTGAAGTGATTCTCGGGTTTTTTATGAAGGCAAAATACGAACGGTATATCAGTGCATAGGCATCAAGAAGGAAAAGCTTCTTTGGAATGTTAGGTTCAGCTGTCATAGTTAGTTGCTAGTTATCGTCGGCATCCCATTCAGCATAGGAGCTGGCCGTTTCGTATAATTTCACTTTTTTAAGTTTAATTCCTTCAGGCAGAAGAGGTAAAATAATTTGCACAAAGTGTACCACAAGGTTCTCACAGGTTGGCTGAAAATCGACAACATGATGGCGAAGGTACATCTCATTGAGTTCGAGTAGTTTTTGTTGTGGAGCTTTTTTGTATACTACAAGTGAATGGTCAAATTGGTCAACAATTTTTTCTTTCACAATTTTTTTCAGATCGCTAAAATCAATAACCATCCCGTTTTTGTTATCATTTTCATTGTTAATTGGTTCGCCTATTACAGTGACGAATAATTTGTACGAATGTCCATGAATATTTTTACACAAACCGTCGTAATTCCAAAGGGCATGTGCCATTTCGAAATCGTAAAATTTGGTTACCCTGATTTTTGCCATGATGAAATGTTTTATTCTTTTTCAAAATAACAACAGATTTTTTAAAATGTTATTCTTTTTTTGTTTTTTCATTTTCCCAATTGTAAACTACACTTCATTGAATTGTTTATTTGTAGGTTTTGCGCCATAGTTTTGAACAAAGTCGAGAGTTATTTTTTTACATTTGGAGCAATAATGAATAAACGTGTCTTCGTTAAGTGAAATAAAAATACCAGTTGCCGACGAACTTCGGCAATTTGAACAATTCTTCAGGGAAACATCCCGTTCTGATGTGTCGCTGCTAAATATTGTGGTTGATTACGTGTTAAGAACCAAAGGAAAGCAAATAAGGCCACTTTTTGTGTTTCTTTCAGCAAAAATGAATGGGGAAATCAATAGGGCTACTTATGTGGCTGCTACAACAATTGAGTTGCTCCACTCAGCTTCGTTGGTCCACGATGATGTTGTTGACGAATCGTATGAACGGCGAGGGGCTTTCTCGGTAAGTGCTTTGTGGAAAAACAAGATCGCTGTCTTAATGGGTGATTTTTTGTTGGCCAAAGGCTTGCTTATTTCCACTGATGAAAACGAATATGAAAACTTGAGAATCATATCGCAGGCAGTTAAAGAGATGATCGAGGGAGAGATGCTGCAGTTTCAGCGAAGCCGTAAATTAGATATTGATGAAGCCGCTTATGTTGAAATCATACGGAAAAAAACTGCATCGCTCATTGGCGCAAGTATGGCCGTTGGTGCAAATTCCGTTACAAAAGATCCGGAGGTTGTTGCTCTTATGAAAGAAATTGGAACATTGGCTGGGCTCGCTTTTCAGATTAAAGACGACATCTTCGATTATCAATCAAAAGGAATAATTGGGAAACCAACGGGTAACGATATTAAAGAAAAGAAAATAACCCTCCCGTTAATTTATGTGTTGGACAATGCTTCTGCTAAAGAAAAAAGGCATATTTTGAATATCGTTCAGCATAAGAATCATCAGCGCGATAAGGTTGACGAACTCATTTCACTGGTTGTGGATCGTGGGGGTATCGATTTTGCTGAACGCAGGATGAACGACTTCAGTAATGACGCAAAGGCCCTTCTTGATAAATTTCCTGATAATCTGGCCCAACACTCCTTGGTGAAATTAATTGATTACATAATTACGCGAAAAAAATAAGAGCAACCAAAAGGGTTGCTCTTTTTAAATAGCCATGAAAACACAAACTTTATCGTAAGATAAATTAAATAGTCAATATTTCAGTATGTTTCTTTTCAACTGCTGCATCAATCTTTCTCGAGAAGTCGTCGGTCATCTTTTGTACCTGATCGGCAGCATCTTTTTCTTCGTCTTCCGACAACCCATCTTTCAGCAGTTTCTTTAATTGTTCGTTTGCATCTTTACGTGCGCTGCGGATGCTTACTTTTGCCGCTTCACCTTCACGGTTAACATCTTTTGTTAAGGATTTTCTCCGTTCTTCAGTCAAAGGCGGAATAAAAATACGGATTATTTCTCCATTGTTATCAGGATTGAAGCCCAAATTTGCATTGAGTATTGCTTTTTCTATTGCGCCTATCATTTGCTTTTCCCATGGTTGAATAGCAATGGTTTTTGCGTCGGGGGTGGTAATACTTGAAATCTGAAAAATTGGTGTCTTCGACCCGTAATAGTCAACATACACACTATCGAGCATTCGTGGCGATGCTTTGCCCGCCCTGATGTGAACCAATTCCTTCTCAAGGTGGCTTAGTGCCGACTGCATGCTGTCTCTTGTGAGATCCAATACCATGTTTACCTCTTCGTTCATAACAAATTGATTGTTTTTCAAAAGCAATGCGACAAAAATAACAAAAAATTAAAAAGTAACACAAGCCTTATTAACTTTTTACGTTTTCATAGGTTTTGTTTATTCGTATCAGCTTTAATCTCCGTGATGTTAGTTACATTTGTTTGTTGATAGAAACTAATTGCTTTTTGGGTTTTTAAGGAATTGAGAGAGTCTTGTGCTTTTTTCAATTTTTACCTAATTGTATACATGTTTATTTTTTTAAAGATGACAGTAACAGGCAATGGCAATGAAGTTTTTGTTTTAATAATGTATTAGAAAGAAGCAGGTTTCATGAGAAATTTTTTTGGATATTTACATTCTTTTTCAAAGCTGGGGCTTGTGGCCCTCGTGTGTTTTCTTTCACTGATCTTCCTCCTGATTGTAGCTTCTGTTGTTGCCATCCCAATTTATGGTCCAGAAAGTTTTTCTCAACTCATGGGTGTTTCTTCTGATTTGTCGGAAGACAATATTTCTTTTTTAAAATTTATTCAAGTTGTTCAGTCGCTTGGGCTTTTTGTTATCCCGTCTTTAATTTTAGCTTATCTGTTCAGCACGTCAATCACTGATTATTTAAAGTTGAAACAAAAGCCTTACTGGTCTTCAATTCTGTTAGCTGTTTCGATAATCCTTGTTTCTAACCCGCTCATTAATTTTACTTCTGAATTGAATTCGCTGCTAACCCTGCCGTCTTTTTTGAGTGGTGTTGAAAACTGGATGCGTCAAACTGAAGATTCGGCCGCTATGCTAACCCAAATGTTCTTAAAGGTTGAATCAGTCGGCGGTCTCATGTTTAACATATTAATGATTGGCTTAATTCCAGCAATTGGCGAAGAATTTCTATTCCGTGGGGTAATTCAGCGTACTTTTTTCGAATGGACAAAAAGCCAGCATTGGGCGGTTTGGTTGTCTGCATTGCTTTTCAGTGCGTTACATTTCCAGTTCTACGGGTTTATTCCAAGGGCAATTCTGGGGGCTATGTTTGGGTATTTATTTGTGATAAGCGGAAATTTATGGCTTCCTGTAATCGCTCATTTCTTTAATAACACCGCAGCGGTAATTGCTTATTTTCTTTATGGGAATGGAGTGATGCAAGTTGATCCCGATTCCATTGGGGCAAATACTCAAAACCCCGTAGCAGCGTTGTTAAGCGTTGTGCTTTTGGTTGTTTTGTTCAGATGGTTTAAAAAGAAAGAAAACAAACGCAATCAAAAGTTAATCGTTGATTGAAAAGGAGTGTGCAGCATTGAAATGGAATAACGATGGTTCAATGCTTCCGTTTCTTTTTCGTATACATATTTCTTAGGTTCTTCTTTTTGTATTGCAGGCTTTGATTCAATCGCTTTTTGTTTTTCTTTTTCAAGAATTTCGCGGCGACGATAAATGTATACAATGCCGTACTCTCCAGCTTTTTCCCGATCGGTTATCCCATCATCCTGCATAAAATATTTTTCAATTTCGTCCCAGACCTGAAGTATGAGCATATCTGCCTCGGGCCTCATGCTGTCAACAAGTTTTGAACCCCGATTAGAAATGGCAATGAGGTTTTTCTGAAAGGTATATGAGTCTGCAAATTTTTCGAAGTTCACTTTCACTAATGCAATTGAGGGATTATAAATAGGACTGCCCCCTCTTTGTAGTCTTTTTTGTTCTCCTTCGATTAGTTTCTTGCCCCAGTCGAGAATATTTTTCTCGGAAATAAGTTGAGGCAGGCTTTCCCTGTTCGCTGGCAATGAATAAAATTCTCTTACATCGGGTTTTAGCTCTCCTCGAGCAATTGAGAAATTGAGAACTTGAATAAAATGAGAGATATATAGCTTAGCTTTTTTGAGCAACTCGATGTGATCTTTGTTTTTCTGAACCTGATTTCGCCGGGCTGCATCGAGGTTAATAATCGCATGCTGAAATTTGGGTAAAAGAACTTGTAATGAGACAAGCGAAGCTTCAGAAATTGGGCAATTGGCAGGATTGTCGGTAAGGCACTTTCTTAGTGCTTTTTCCATGGCTCGCATCCTTGCCTGATCAGTATTGGGTAATCGACGATATGGCATTTTTTGTTTGAAATTACGTCATTCATAGCTTTTTGTCTCTTTTTTAATCTGGAACTTATTAATAAATTATCAACAAAAACAAAAAACCCTGTCAAATCTTATTGATATTGACAGGGTTAAGACTGATTGTCTTAGTGCAAAATTGATGCATGACATTATTTTTTAAAGTTGTAACTATAGTTTTTAACTCCGTCGTTAATGTCGATTGCGTAGGTGCCATTTTCAAGATTGGCCAAGTTGAACCCTGCATTGATGCTGAAATCGTTTCCAAGCGACTTTTTGTATACAATACCGTTTTCATTGCTTACCACTAAGTTTACATCGTTGAGCGAACTGTTTAATAATGAAAGTTTCAGAACATCTCCTTTGATGTCGACAAATGGTGCTGTTGTCTTGCTGCTTGGGCTTACTGTAATCTTGTTGCCTTTAACGTTGAAATACACTTCGTTTTTTCCGTTGTTGTTGGTTACGGTAACTTTGTACTCTCCATTCGAAAGGTTGGCAAAGTCGAATTTTTTTGAGTAAAACGCATCAGAGATCTTTCCTTCACGATAGTAAACTACGTTTCCAGCAGCATCTTCAATACTTAAATCTGAGATTACCTCGTTTTCATTTTCAAGTGCGATCAACGCGCGTTCAGGTGCGTAAGGCACAACTTTAATTTTTGGAGTTCCCGAAGCAGCTGCTTCAATAACTAAGATTGCAACCAATATTACAGCTACTGTAACCTTTGTTGCCAGATAAAAAACTTTTGTTTTCATAATTCTCAATTTTTAATGTTTAAAATCACAATTCAAAAATACATGTTATACAACATGATGTTGTAAAACATGTGTTAATTGTTTTTTAATTTCCAAAATTAACGTTAAATTTTATGCAAATATTTTTTATATTGTTGATAATCAATGAATAATGTATGTGTTTAATTTTTTAGGTTGAATTTTCAATGTTAACTTTCTACTAACAATAGTTTTCTAATGCCTATTTTTTTTATTTATTGCACCTTGATTTTATCTCAATAATGATGAAAATACTGAAGTTGAAGCTTATTGATGGCGCACGTATGGCCAAAGGGGTAGTGGTGGTTATCGATGTTTTCAGGGCATTCTCGGTTGCTCCTTACATGATTCACAAAGGGGCGCAACGAATTTATACAGTCGCAACTGTTGAAGAAGCGTTTTATTTAAAGTCTCTTATTCCAGATGCTGTTTTAGTTGGCGAGCGTAATGAGAAAAAGTGTGCAGGTTTCGATTTGGGGAATTCTCCAACCCATATACTCAATTTCGATTTTTCGGGAAGAACGGTTATTCACACTACTAGTTCCGGTACTTTGGGAATTAGTTTGGCAAAAGATGCCGACGAAATTTTACCCGGGAGCTTTGTTAATGCCAGAGCTATTGCTGATTATTTAATTGGGAAAAATCCGGAGGTGGTTTCGCTGGTAAGTATGGGATACGAGGGAAAAACATCGACACAAGAGGACGATTTTTGTGCCGATTACATTGAAAATTGTATCAATGGTGTTGAAACCGATTTCTTTTCTATGGTTGAAACGTTACGATATGGCGATGGGGCCCGCTTGCTCGATCCTGCAAATCACGAGCATTCTCCGGCTTCTGACTTTGATCTTTGTCTGTCGAAAGATATTTTTACATTTGTGTTAACGGTAAAAAAGAACAACGAAGGGTTTACTTATCTTGAGAAAATAGTAAAATGAGCCACAATTTCGACGAAATAGTTTCACGTGAGAACTCACGCTGCGAGAAATACGACAATAGAGAGATGATTTTTGGGACAGCCGATGTGCTGCCGATGTGGGTTGCCGATACTGATTTCAGAACGCCTGATTTTATTGTTGAGGCAATACGGAAGCGTGCAGAACACGAGGTGTTTGGCTATCCTGCCTTTCCTGATTATTATTTTGAAGCAATAAGAAATTGGCTATGGCAACAACACTCATGGAAAGTCGATAAAAGTTCTCTGGCTTTTTGCCCGAATGTAGTTGTAGGCATTGCTTCAGCGGTTATATCAATGACTAGTCCTGGAGATAAGATTATTGTGCAGCCTCCTGTTTATTTTCCTTTTTTTCATGTAGTTGAGAAAAATAACCGTCTGTTGGTCGAGAATCCGTTGAAGATTGAAAATGGAAAATATTGTTTCGATTTTGACGATTTGCTTGGGAAACTCGATAGCAGCGTGAAAATGCTTCTGTTGTGCAGTCCGCATAATCCTGGCGGTAGGGTGTGGAGTAAAGATGAGTTGCAGAAATTATCGGATATTTGCCGTGCATACAATATAATAATAGTATCTGACGAGATACATTCTGATTTGACCATGCCCGGTGTAACGCATTTTCCATTCGCGGCAATCTCACCAGAGACAGCAATGAGCACTGTTACGGTATCTTCAGCAAGTAAAACATTTAATATTGCGGGGCTTTCGTCGGCTTATGTTGTTATTTCCAATCCTGTTTTAATGGAAAAATACAACCATTTTATGGAGGCTACTCATATTGGCTCCGGAAATATTTTTGGATTAACGGCAACTGAAGCTGCATATAATAATGGAAATGAATGGCTTAATGATTTGCGAGCGTATGTTGCTTCTAATCATCGGTTTTTATCTGAATTTTTCAGGAACTATATTCCAAAAGCAAGAGTTATGGAAGCTGAAGGTTCTTTTTTATCCTGGGTTGATATTTCGGAGCTGGGGCTGAATTCTCGTCAAGCAGCGGTAAAATTGGCAAATGCAGGGATAGGAATAAGCCCCGGATATTTATTTGGTCACGGTGGCGATAATTTCATCCGTATCAATGTTGGTTGTCCGCAATCTGTCCTTGAAAAAGCTTTAATAATAATGAAACAAGTATTTTCAGAATAAACTAAACTGAACTACGGATTGCTTTGCTTGCTAAAACAATGGTTTTATTTTGTTTGCATTCTACAAACCCTTGGGTTATTTCGAAAAAGTGAAGATTTCCCTTCGAGTCCTGTACCTTTATAGTGCCTTCTTTAAGCACGGCTATAATTGGAGCATGGTTATCGAGAATTTCGAATAATCCCCTTTCTCCGGGAAGCTGTATGAGTTTTGCTTCATCGGAGAAAAGGCTTTTTTGTGGAGTTATGATTTCTAATTGCATGATTTACTTCGATTTCGATAGCAACATTTCTCCTTTCTCAATCGCTTGTTCAATAGTGCCGACCAAATTGAATGCAGCTTCAGGGTATTTGTCTGTTTCTCCATTCATGATCATGTTGAAGCCTTTAATGGTATCTTCAATCGACACCCATTGGCCTTTAAGTCCTGTAAATTGTTCGGCAACAAAGAACGGTTGCGAAAGAAAGCGCTGAACCCTACGGGCGCGGTGCACTACAATCTTGTCCGATTCTGAGAGTTCTTCCATACCTAAAATGGCAATAATGTCTTGGAGTTCGTTGTAACGTTGCAATAAGTGAATGACTCGCTGGGCACAATCATAGTGCTCATTGCCAACAATTTCAGGGGTAAGTATTCTGGAACTTGAATCGAGAGGGTCAACTGCCGGGTATATACCTTGTTCCGTTATCTTTCGACTCAATACGGTGGTTGCATCGAGATGGGCAAACGTGGTGGCTGGTGCTGGATCAGTTAAGTCGTCGGCAGGAACGTATACCGCTTGAACTGAGGTGATTGATCCATTTTTTGTCGAAGTAATACGTTCTTGTAGTGCCCCCATTTCGGAGGCTAATGTTGGCTGATAGCCCACAGCCGAAGGCATTCGTCCAAGGAGTGCCGATACCTCGGAGCCTGCTTGGGTAAAACGGAAAACATTGTCGATAAAAAGGAGAATATCTTTTCCGTGCGATGAATTTTCGCTGTCGCGAAGACTTTCGGCAATAGCTAAGCCCGATAAGGCAACTCTGGCCCTGGCTCCGGGTGATTCGTTCATCTGACCAAACACTAAGGTTAATTTCGATTGGCGAAGTTTTTCCATGTCAACTTTAGACAAGTCCCAACTCCCTTTTTCCAGACTTTGGCGAAATTCTTCACCATAATCAATAATCCCGGCTTCTATCATTTCGCGCAAAAGGTCATTCCCTTCGCGGGTGCGTTCACCCACACCTGCAAAAACCGATAGTCCAGAGTGGGCAATAGCTATATTATTGATCATCTCTTGTATGAGCACTGTTTTTCCAACACCTGCTCCTCCAAAAAGTCCAATTTTGCCTCCTTTGGTATAGGGCTCAATCAGGTCGATAACCTTTATCCCGGTAAAAAGGATTTCTGTTTCGTTTGTAAGTTCTTTGTATTCGGGAGGATCCCTGTGTATACTGACACCGTTTTTAGGTTGTTTGTAAGGAAGCCCATCGATGGCATCTCCGGTTACGTTAAGTAAGCGTCCCAGTACTTCTTCGCCTTTGGGCATTATTATAGGAGCGCCAAGAGGTAATACTTCCAAGCCGCGCTTTAGCCCTTCAGTCGAATCCATTGCTATTGTCCGTACGGTTTTTTCTCCGATATGTTGTTGACATTCAAGAATTAATGACGTTCCATCTTCTTTTTTTATTTCTAATGCTTCATATATTCTGGGAAGCGATTGTTCGTTCTCGAAGACAACATCAACAACAGGACCAATTATCTGCAATATTCTACCATTCGCTGTCATACTCATCTGTATTTTATTTCGAAATTTAAAGAATAAATTTCAAAATTGTTTTAATACTGAAAAATATGGATGAAAGATGATTTTTTTAACTTTTTCTTTTCATCAGTTTATTCACTGTTTCGAGGAGTATGCTTTTCTTTTCTGGGCTTACCGGTAATTTTTCGAACTGTTCCATTGATTTATTGTAGTAATAATCAATTTGTTGTAGTGTAACTTTTTCGATATTTAATTCGCTGAATATCTTTTTCATGCAAGCAATTTTTTCTTCTTTATCGAATTCAGTAGCTGATAACCATTTGTTTAATTCTGTACGTTGTTCTTTATCTGCAAGTTGTAAGGCAGAAAGCAATAAAAAGGTTTTCTTGTTTGAAACAATATCGCCTCCCAAATTTTTGCCAAATTCTTCTTTAGTGCCAAATGTATCGAGCAGGTCATCTTGAAGCTGAAATGCGAGGCCAAGGTTATACCCGATATTGTATAGGCATTCTGAATCATATTCGGGGGCATTGGCAACAAGTGCGCCCATTTTTAAACTGGCAGCCAACAATACGGCTGTTTTAAGCCCAATCATTTCAATATAATCAGGTATAGTAACCGATGGATTTGATTCGAAGTCCATATCAAGCTGTTGACCTTCACATATTTGTAGTGCTGTTTGGGTGAACAGTTTTAATTGTTGTTCCAAATTTCCGGCTTCGCTCTTCGATAGAAACTCGTAAGAGAGGATTGACATGGCATCACCTGATAAAATGGCTGTGTTCTCTGAATATTTTACGTGTACTGTTTCTTTGTTCCTTCTAAGCCTTGCGTTGTCCATAATATCATCGTGTAGCAAGGTGAAATTGTGAAAAACTTCAATTGCAATTGCTGCATTTATGGCTTTTTCTATGTCGGAACGATATAATTCATAGGCAATTAGTAGTAATATTGGACGTATTCTTTTGCCCCCCATTTCCAGAGAATAGCATATAGGCTCATACAAAAGTTGCGGTTTGCGTCTGGCTAGTTGGTCTAGTTCAGCGTTTAATTTCCCCGTAAATGAGTTAAATAAAAATTCAAAACTGTTCATAGATAAATCTTATTAATATGGCGCTGATTGTCAGTTGTATGTAATATTATTTTGTTAATTGTTTCGTTGTTGTGAAACTTATCCGAAAGTAATGTTTATCGATGATTAAAACAAAAGGTTAATAAAAGTATGCCGATCGTTCATTTAATCTGGTTTCGAATATTAATTTTGTACATTACAACAAGAGAATATGTCAGTTGCACTTATCATATTAACTATAGCAGGAGCTTCAGCGCTTTTCCTTTATGGATTGAAACTGATGAGCGAATCGTTACAGAAAATTATGGGCGATTGGCTTCAGATTATGCTTGGTTCAATATCATCAAACCGTGCCAAAGGGTTGATGACAGGAGTTTTTATTACCGCTTTGATCCAGTCATCTTCTGCAACTACGGTAATGGTTGTTAGTTTTGTAAATGCAGGTATTTTGCGTCTGTCTGAGGCCGTTGGGGTTATTATGGGGGCAAATATTGGAACCACACTTACTGCATGGATAGTTTCTTTTTTTGGATTTCAAATTGATATTTCTCTTTTGGTACTTCCTTTGATAGGTTTAGGTATTCCTTTAATTTTCTCGAACAACAGAAATGTTAAGAACTGGGGAGAGATGTTGCTGGGCTTTTCGCTCATTTTTATAGGATTGGGCTTTCTAAAACAATTTATTCCCGACGCTGGGGCATCTGTTTTGCTCGAGGCCATCAATTTTCTGAAATCATTTGAATATGGCGCTTATATTGTTTTTCTTTTAATTGGAGCTGTTTTCACTGCTTTTACCCGGTCATCTAATGCTGTTTTTGCTGTAATCGCAGTATTGTGCTTCAAGGGCTGGATATCTTTCGATCTGGCTGTTTCAATGATTCTTGGAATTAATATTGGGAAAACGCTTAGTGCTATCAGAGCATCACAAATAGCCAATACGAATGCACGTCGTGCTGCGTTGGCTCATTTTTTCTACAATTTAATCGGAATTTTTTGGGGAATTATCCTTTTACCCGTTTTGGTTAAAGGGGTAATCTTTCTTTCAGTGTTTGTTGGTATTGGTAACCCTTCGCTTGAGCCACAAGCAGTTCCTTTGTCATTGGCATTGTTCCATACGTTATTTAATGTCGTTAATACGTTGGTACTCTTCCAGTTTTCGAGGCAGCTTACCAAGTACATTATTAAAAAAATTCCCCTCGATTCAAGAGGCGAAGACGAATTCAAACTTACCCATATTAAAACAGGAATGCTTTCAACTCCCGATGCTTCGTTGTTTCAGGCTAAACGCGAAGCGATTGTATTTGCTGAAAGTGTAAGGAAGATGTTTATGAGTGTTGAGCGTATTATTTTCGAGAAATCGGAGAAAGAATACTTAACGTTGAAGGAAGATATTGGGGCAAAAGAAATTCAGGCCGACAGGTTGGAGAAAGAGATTGCTACATTTCTCACCAAAGTGAGTGAAGGCCGGTTGAGCGAAAGCAGCTCGCGTCGGTTACGGGCGCTTTATGAAATGATTGACGATATGGAAAGTATTGCCGATTCGTGCAATAACATTCTCAACATTGTTGAACGGAAAAAACTTAAGAAGATAGAATTCCCTGAGCCAATTAATAACAATATCCAGCTCATGTTCAATATGGTGCAAGAGTCGTTGGACATCATGGTTACTGTGCTTACCCACGATGAGGAACTCCCCTTTAGCATGTCTCAAGAAACAGAAAAAGAAATCAATAACTTCAGGGATATTTTGAAAAATGAACACCTCGATAACCTCGAAAAAGGAATTTACAATTACGATGCTGGTATAATCTACAACGATATTATTTCGCAAAGTGAACGTATTGGAGACTTTGCCTTCAATGTAGTCGAGTCGTACAAAACCCTTTTCTGATTGATATTGTTATTTCTTATTGATTTGCGCCACTTCTTTGTAGCTCCAGTTCTTTTCTAACAATTGAATAGCTTTCAACACAGTGTTATCAATTTCAAATAGAATAGGATAATAGCCTTTATCTCCAATTATATTCCTTGCAATTAATGCATAAAGCTGTTTCTCAAGCAATTTTGATGATTCGTCGTATTCTTTGGCTGAATATTTGATTCCTGCTTTGCGAATATGCGATATAAATTGATTAAAAACTTTTTGTTCAATGAGATAGGATTCAATTTGTGTTGCTTCATCCATCTTGTTTAACGTTGAGCGTTGCTGATCGGCAAACTTGAACGCAAATGGATAGAGAAGGTTTTTGGCAATTATTTCAGAATAGAAGTTGTTGAATGCCAGAGTATCGGCCGGAACAAAAAAGTCGGGCATAATACCTCCGCCTCCAAATACCAAACGGCCTGCAGAGGTATAATACTTCAAACTGTCGGGCAAATGAATGCTGTCTTGGTTAACCATTTCTTCGTTTCTCATCCGGTTGAATAAATCCATTCTGTAAGCTTCGTTTCCTTCTTTATACGATTTCTGAATGCTTCGCCCGCTCGGAGTGTAAAACCTTGCTACGGTGAGTCTTAGTGCTGATCCGTCCATGAAAGGTATCTGTTCCTGAACCAGTCCTTTGCCAAATGAGCGACGGCCGATAATTAGTCCCCGGTCGTTGTCCTGGATGGCTCCTGCAAAGATTTCACTTGCTGAAGCTGAAAATTCATCGATAAGTACGGCAACATCGCCATCTTTCCAAATTCCTTTGTCGGTTGAACGATACTCATAGCGCGGCCTCGATTTACCTTCGGTATAAACGATCATCTTATTGGCAGGCAAAAACTCATCAACCATGTTGAAAACGGCTTGAAGATATCCACCCGAATTCCCTCTTAGGTCAACAATTAGCTTGGATATTCCTTTTGATGACAAATCTGAAATTGCGGCAACAAATTCTTTATGAGTGGTTTCTGCGAATCTGTTAACTTTAACTAATCCAATATTTTCCTTAACAACATACGATACATCGACACTGAAAAGAGGGATTTCTCCTCGTTCGATAGTGTAATCTATCAGTTTGTCAAACCCGTTCCGTTCAATACTTACATCGACAGTTGTTCCTTTTTTGCCCCTGAGGAGCGAAACAATGCTGTCGCTTTTCAGCCCAATTCCCGACACAGTAGATTTATTGACTTGAATGATGCGGTCTCCGGCAAGAATTCCCAGCTTGTTTGATGGTCCGCCTGAAATTACATCAACAACAACAACTGTATCGCTCTGCATTACAAACTGAACGCCTATTCCCGAAAAGTTTCCTCTCATCTCTTCGGTTACATCTTGCATTTCGCTCGCTGGTATATACGAAGAGTGAGGATCGAGTTCGTCGAGGATAACGGGGATAACATTTTCTATTAACTCGTTTTTATTAATTGTGTCGACGTAGTCCTTTTCGATTAAGCGTGTAATTATAGAAAGCTTATCTGGCTGGAAAAGACCGACAGATTCGATATTCGCACGGTTTATGTTTCCTTGTATCTTAGTGCCAATGAGTATTCCAATGGCAATAGCAGCACCCAGTAAAAGAGGAAGTATAATTTTAGTTGACTTATTCATAGCACATGTGAAAATGATGGATTTTTATCATTGGGGCAAATCTAAAAAAAAGTCCGGGACTAATACCCCCGGACTCTATAATTTGTAGATTATTCGATTATGCATTCAAATATTTATTAACGGTATCGAGCAAGTCCTTTGAACGGATTGGTTTTGCCAAATAATCGTCACAGCCAGCTTCGAGGGCTTTTTTGCGATCGTCAGACATGGCAAAGGCTGTTTGTGCAATAATGATGAGCGATGGATAAATCTTTTTGATTTCTCTCGTTGCATCATATCCATTCATTTCTGGCATTTGCAAGTCCATTAAAATAAGGCGTATATCTGAATTTTCTTTGGCAAAGTTTACTGCTTCAACTCCGTTTTTCACCCATTCAACATGCACATCTAATTTTGAAAGAACTGCATTTAAGTAAAGATAGTTTGACTCAACATCTTCAACGATTAAAATCAGTGGCTTGCTATTGTCTTTCATTTGATTAATATTTTGAAATATCCATAAAAGTAATCATTCATTTTCTTATTGTCAAGCATAAAATTTCTAAGATTTATTCATGCCGTTATTAAGTGGTAATTTTATGGTAAAAGTCGATCCCTTGCCCAGTTCCGACGACACCTCAATCGTTCCACCCATAAGGTGTACTAATCCTTTAGAAATGGTTAGCCCAATTCCTGTTCCTCCAAACAGCCTATTTTTATCGCTGTTAACTTTGGTAAAACGGTCGAATATTGTATTGTACTTATTTTTAGGAATACCGATTCCGGTATCACGGATAAATATTGCTAACTGGCTATCTAAAACGTTATATCCAATTTCAATTTCTCCATTGTCGGTGAATTTAACAGCATTGGAGATCAAATGGTTGAGTACTTGATTTAGTCTGTGTCGGTCTGAAATTATGCGAATGCCATTATCACTTCCTTTGGTGCGCAGTAATTTAATGTGCGACTTTTCGGCTGAGACAAGCATATTTTGGGTGTAATCACACGCAGAGTCGAAGAGTGTATCAAAATTGAATTCACCTAAGCTAACACTCATTTGCTCTGTTTCGAGTTTCGAAAAGTCAACTATTGAATCTATAAGAGAGGTAAGTGCATTGCCATTGCTTTGAATTACATCGATAAACATGTTTCTCTCTTCGGGCGTAATATCATCTTCGCGTAACATGTTGGTAAATCCGATGATGGCATTCATGGGCGTTCTGATTTCATGGCTCATATTGGCCAGGAACAATGATTTAAGCCGGTCTGCCTCAACGGCTTTATCTTTTGCTTTAATTATTTCGTCGCGAGCTTTGGCAACCTGGGTTATATCTTCTACAATGCCTTCTATTGTCATTTCTTTGAAACCTTCTTCCAAGAGGGCAAGGGTGAGGTTGGCAATAAATTCTTCGCCATTTTTCCTCTTCATCATTATTTCAGTATTTACCTCTTTGGTCTCTAGGATTGTATCGATGATGAGTTCTTCTAAGTCTGCATCGGCAAGCAAATCCGACTTTGTAATATTTGTTAGTTCTTCATCGGTATATCCAAACATTTTTTGAAACCGGTGGTTGTATTCCACTACTTTCATATTCTTATCGAGCCTGAAAATAGACAAAGGTGCATTTTCAAATAGAGCTTTAAATTTTGCCTGACTTTCGAGCATTACTTCTTCTGCAACCTTAACATCGGTAATGTCGCGGGTTATTCCTACTGTACCAACACACTTCTTATCCGAATCATACAATGGGATTTTAGTGTCGGACAGGTATCTGAATTCTCCGTTTCTCTCAACTTTATGAACTTTATTTATAACAGGTTTTCCCGTTTTAATTATTTCTTGTTCCTCATCAAACGCTTCTTGTGCGTGTTCAAAAAAATCAAAGTCTGATTTTCCAACAGCCTCATCCGGGTTTTTGAATCCTAAGAGTTTTGCCTGTGCTTTGTTGATTTGGGTAAATTTACTGTCGAGGTCTTTAAAATAAATAGTATCAGGTATATTATCGATTAGTGATTTTAATAAATTCTGTTGGTATTCAATGTGTTTTTGCCTTTTGCTTTTCAAGAAGAAGGTTGCTGCTACAAAAAATCCCAGAATGATAAACCCGATCCAAAAAATCCAAGCTCTTTTTAGGCTAATTTGGTCACTTTCCTTGTTATACGAAACAGAACCGAAAATAACCTCTTCCCCTTCTTCATCATTCTCAGTCTGAAGATTGAATAGATTATTTTTGCCCACCGGTATTATGTTGACAACATTCCTAATCAGATTGGTAGCGTTACCAATTTGATCTATTTTGTTTTTATGGTTGAACTGAGTGGCTGCTGTGCTGTCTATCGTAAACACTGCGAGCAAAGCAAAAATAAGCAATGATAAATATAACCCCTTACGCATATCCCCAACTATTAATCATGGGTTGAAAATAATTATTTTATTTAAAATTGGCTATGATTATTCATTTAATTTTACTTTGTCCTCCCTGGATAAACTTTTAAGGCTTCTTCAAGGATTTTCAACGAGATAGCCAAGTCTTCTTTTTTTAGCACATAGGCAATTCTGACCTCATTTTTACCAAGTCCGGGAGTGGTGTAAAAACCCGATGCCGGAGCCATGAAAATGGTTTGGTTTTCGTATGAGAAATCACTGAGGAGCCATTCGCAGAACTTATCTGAATCATCAACAGGAAGTTTGGCTACTGTGTAAAAAGCTCCCATTGGAATAGGCGAATATACCCCATCGATTCGATTAAGACCATCGATCAGGAATTTTCTTCTTTCTACATATTCGTTGTAAACTTCAAGCATATATTCCTCAGGCGTATCGAGTGAGGCTTCGGCGATAAGCTGCCCAATAAGGGGGGGGCTTAACCTTGCCTGACAAAATTTTATTACATTATGCCTCAGTGCTTTATTTTTTGTAATGAGTGCTCCAATTCTGATTCCACATTCACTGTAACGCTTCGAAACAGAGTCGATAAGGACAACGTTGTTCTCAATTCCTTCAAGGTGGAATGCTGAGATATAAGGAGCTCCAGTGTAGCAGAATTCACGGTAAACTTCGTCGGAGAAAAGGTATAAATCATATTTCTTAACCAAATCTCTGATCTTGTACATTTCGGTTTGTGTGTACAAATACCCAGTTGGATTATTCGGATTACATATTAAAATTCCTTTAGTGCGGGGCGTAATGAGTTTTTCAAATTCCTCAACTGGTGGAAGTGAAAAGCCATCTTCAATCTTCGAAGGAA
The DNA here is from genome assembly GCA_012719495.1 of Bacteroidales bacterium. Lineage (GTDB taxonomy): Bacteria > Bacteroidota > Bacteroidia > Bacteroidales > Prolixibacteraceae > CAYMTR01. Next base: position 43,622 of record JAAYAG010000079.1, on the reverse strand, counting down.
TGGTTTTAACAATTGCTCCTGCAACTATTGCAAAGGCTGTATAATTGGCATAAGAAGGTTCGGGAACAATAATTTCGTCTCCAGGATCGAGACAAGCCAGAAATGCATAGGTAACCGCTTCAGAACCACCAGCAGTTATTATTATATCGTTGGCATCGATATCAATCTTGAATTTTTTGTAATAACCGACTAATTTCTCGCGATACGATCTAATTCCTTCACTTGGACTATATTCAAGTATTTCCCGCTTAATGTTTTGGATGGCCTCCATGGCAATTTTCGGCGTAGGCAAATCAGGTTGTCCTATGTTTAGGTGGTATACTTTTTTTCCTGCAGCTTTTGCTTTATCTGCGAAAGGAACCAATTTACGAATTGGAGATTCGGGCATTCGGACGCCCCTTTTTGATACTTCAGGCATATAAAAACTTGTATTTTAACAAATCGCCCAAAGATATAACTAACAATTTGAAATAAAAAATAAGCTTAGACTTTAGTTTCGTTGTCGAGAATGAATTAATTCTTTGTAATTTGTAACGCATCAAAAGGATGCTGGAACAATTGTTCAAAAAGTTCGTATATTAATGAATATCCTCTAATATTTATGGTTTTTATCATGTTTTCCATTTGTATGTACTCTTATTTTTGAAATATAATATTTAAACGTGAAGCTATGATTATAGGGATTCCTAAAGAAATAAAAAATAACGAAAACAGGGTGGCTTTAACCCCTGCAGGTGCTGGTGAACTTGTAAGACATAAACATAAGGTACTAATACAGCATTTCGCTGGCGTTGGAAGTGGATTTACAGATGCCGATTATGAGTCTGTAGGAGCTGTTATATTGCCAAGTATTGAAGATGTATACCAAAAAGCTGAAATGATTCTGAAAGTAAAGGAACCTATTGCTGAGGAATACAATTTAACAAGAGATGGACAAATTGTATTTACTTACTTTCATTTTGCATCATCAGAAAGACTAACCCTTGAGATGATACGTTCCAACGCAGTTTGCATTGCCTACGAAACTGTTGAAAATAGCGACCGGTCTTTGCCTTTGTTGATGCCAATGTCGGAAGTAGCTGGAAGAATGTCGGTGCAGGAAGGTGCCAAATACCTTGAAAAGACTTTTGGCGGGCGAGGGGTGCTTCTTGGTGGTGTTGCCGGGGTTCCGCCAGCAAAGGTTCTTATTCTTGGTGGCGGTATTGTAGGCACCGAAGCAGCAAAAATGGCAGCAGGCCTTGGTGCTGATGTTACTGTAATGGATGTTAGCTTGAAACGGCTCCGGTATCTCGATGATATTATGCCTGCGAATGTGAAAACCATGATGAGCAATGAATACAATATCCGGGAGTTGGTCCCGTCGCACGATCTTATCATTGGTGCAGTGCTTATTCCTGGGGCGAAAGCTCCTTCGTTGATAAAACGTGAGATGCTGGTAACAATGAAACCGGGAACGGTGCTTGTTGATGTTGCTGTTGACCAAGGAGGATGTATTGAGACAACACGAGCAACAACTCACGATAATCCAACATTTACAGTTGACAATATTATTCACTATTGTGTCGCCAATATGCCCGGGGCTGTTCCCCGAACATCAACCATTGCCCTTACAAATGCAACCCTTCCTTTTGCACTCGATATTGCCAATAATGGCTGGAAGAATGCCTGCAAAAGATCAGAGCCGTTGAAAAAAGGCATAAATATTGCTTTGGGGAAAGTAGTTTATCCTGGAGTTGCAGAAGCTTTTGGACATACACTTTGCCCTGTTGATGATATTTTGTAACACATAAGCAATCAAAATGACAAAGTCAATAGGAAGGGGATAATAATTTGCTCTTTGTAAATTATTGAAAATTAAATCAGTTTGAAAAACATTAAAAAAAACTACAAAAAACATCAAAAAAAATGATGCAAATATTTGGAGGATAAATCTAGAGGCTGTATATTTGTATCAGAAATCAATTACAAACATGATTGATTTCAGTCAGATCAAGTCTTTTTCATGTTTGGCGTTTTAGTTTGGGGGATAGTTTTTTGGGAGACATCAGACGATGTCTCCTTTTTTTTGTGCCTATTTCTGAATATTCTCTCACATCCAATCTCAATTTTTTTATTTTTGTACCGATTTTTTAAAAACCATTGATCTTAAATTTTGTCTGATGGAAATTCCCAGTAAATATGATTCTACAGCAGTAGAAAACAAATGGTACCAATATTGGTTGAGCAACAAATTTTTCCACTCTGAACCCGATAGTAGAGAACCCTATACCGTTGTAATTCCTCCTCCAAATGTTACAGGTGTTTTACACATGGGGCATATGCTCAACAATACAATTCAGGATATTTTGGTTAGAAGGGCTCGCATGTTGGGCAAAAATGCATGCTGGGTACCTGGTACCGACCATGCCTCAATTGCTACCGAAGCTAAAGTTGTTTCCAAACTTAAGGCAGAAGGTATTGAGAAGGCGAATCTATCACGTGAAGAATTCTTGAACCACGCCTGGGATTGGACGAATAAACATGGTGGCATTATTTTAGAGCAGTTGAAAAAACTTGGTGCTTCGTGCGACTGGGATCGTACAGCCTTTACAATGGACGATGAACGTTCGTATTCAGTGTTAAAAGTTTTTGTCGATCTTTACAATAAGGGATACATTTATAGGGGAGTACGAATGGTAAATTGGGATCCGCAAGCAAAAACTGCCGTTTCCGATGAAGAAGTAAACTATAAAGAAGAAAAATCGAAACTTTACTATGTTAGGTATAAAATAGAAGGAACCGATGACGAGTGGGTAACTGTTGCAACAACACGCCCCGAAACCATTCTCGGTGACACAGCGGTGTGTGTAAACCCCAATGATTCACGTTTTCTCCATTTGAAAGGAAAACGGGTGTTAGTTCCGCTTATCCTTCGGAGTATTCCAATTATTCAAGATGAATATGTCGACATGGAATTCGGTACAGGGTGTCTTAAGATTACACCAGCTCACGATATCAACGACTACGAGATTGGTATGCGCCACAATCTGGAAACTATTGATACATTCAACGATGATGGAACATTAAGTGAAAAAGCTCAGTTGCTGGTTGGAGTTGATCGTTTTGAAGCCAGAAAGCAAATAGTGCCAATGCTCGAAGTTGCCGGAAATCTTGTTAAAGTTGAAGATTATACTAATAAAATCGGCTATTCAGAGCGGACTGATGTGGTTATTGAACCCCGGTTATCCGCGCAATGGTTTATTGCCATGCAAAAATTGGCTAAACCGGCACTCGATGCTGTTGAAAATGATGAGATTGTTTTTCATCCATCGAAATTCAAAAATCTTTACCGCCATTGGATGAGTAATGTAAAAGACTGGTGTATAAGTCGTCAGCTATGGTGGGGGCATCAAATTCCAGTCTATTATTTAGCCGATGGCAGCTATGTGGTGGCTGTAACGGCCGACGAAGCTTTAGAATTAGCAAAGCAAAAAACAGGAAACAACAATCTTACAATTAGTGATTTACGCCAGGATGAGGATGTCCTCGATACTTGGGCTTCGTCGTGGTTGTGGCCAATTTCTGTTTTTAATGGAATTTCGGATCCGGAAAATAACGATATAAAATATTATTATCCGACCAATGACTTGGTAACTGCACCTGAGATTATTTTCTTTTGGGTTGCCCGTATGATTATTGCCGGATATGAGTTCAGAGGCAAAATGCCTTTTAAAAATGTATATTTTACCGGAATTGTTCGCGATAAACTTCGTCGGAAGATGTCGAAATCGCTTGGAAATTCACCAGATCCGCTCGACCTGATAGAGCAATATGGCGCAGATGGCGTTAGGGTAGGCATGCTGCTAAGTTCACCTGCGGGCAACGATTTGCTTTTTGATGAGGCACTTACCGAGCAGGGACGTAATTTTTCAGCTAAAATTTGGAATGCTTTCCGTTTGGTAAAGAATTGGGATGTTGATGCTTCGTTGCCTCAACCAGAGCATTCAAAACTTGCTGTTGAGTGGTTTTCTAACAAACTGAGCAATGTGATTTGTGAAATGGACGAGCACTTTGCCCGCTTTCGTATTTCAGATGCATTAATGCTTATATATACCACGGTTCGTGATGAATTTTCATCGTGGTTGCTCGAAATTGTTAAACCCGCATACCAGCAACCCATTGACCAGAAAACGTACGATGAAGTAATCGAGCTTTTCGATAAGTTGATGCGGTTATTACATCCTTTCATGCCATTTATTACTGAGGAAATTTGGCAGTTGTTGTTGCAACGTGCTGACAGGGAGAGTATCATGGTTTCGTTGCAGCCCAAAGCTTCACAGGTAAATCCGGAAATGCTCGAAAATTTTGAAGACGTGAAGGAAGCTGTAACCGGAATACGGAATATTAGGAAAAATAACAATATAGCGTTTAAAGATACGATTAAGTTGTTTGTAAACGAAGGCAGTAAAGGATTTGTTGGCTATTATAATCCTATTTTGGTTAAGCTTGGAAACCTCTCTGAAATAGAAATGACCAGCGAAGACAAAAAAGGCGCTGTTTCATTCCTTGTTAAAACCTCAGGATTCTTTGTTGATTTGGGTGAAAAAGTTGATGTTGAAGCAGAACTGAAAAAGCTAGGAGAGGAATTGGCATATACTCAAGGGTTTTTAAGATCGGTTATGGCAAAACTTGGGAACGAGAAATTTGTTAGCGGTGCGCCAGCTCAAGTTGTTGAAAACGAAAGGAAAAAACAGGCTGATGCTGAAGATAAAATCCGTTCTATTGAAGAGCGTATAGCTTCATTGAAGTAACAGTTACAAGCAATAATCTAAAACTCCTTCGGTGTTACTTATTAAGTGAATGCCGGAGGAGTTTTCATTTTTCCTGTTGTAAAACATTTTTCTGCAAACGTTTGCGATTTCGTTTTCGGTGTTTTTTTGCTCTCGGGCATTGCTTTGCCACCGCAAGCAATTATAAAATGGCTTAATTTTACAGGGCTAGTACAGGATTTTGTTTAGCAGATAATAAATTAAGCTATGAAAAGACACCTTATTTTTCTAATAATACTTTGCTTTACCTTGAGTGTTGCCGGGCAAATAACTACCGAGCCTGCCTTTCCTGTTGCCGGTCAGTCGGTAAAGATCATCTTCGATTCGAAAAAGGAACCTCGCTTGGGAGCTTTTTCTGAAGATTTGTATGCACATACGGGTGTTGGCGTTGAAGGAGATGGGAATTGGCAGTATGTTATAGGACAGTGGGGACAAAATGCTACCCAACCAAAATTAACATTTAAAGGCGATGGGATTTATGAGTTGGTCATTACGCCTAGCATACTCGATTTCTACAATGTTCCGGAAGGAAAGCAAGTAGTGAATCTTTCGTTTGTTTTTCGTAATTCGGCTGGTAACAAGCAGACTAATGACTTATTTGTTGTGGTTTATCAGAATGGATTGAACGTTGATTTGCTATTTCCTTCAAATAACTTCATCCTTCAGATTGATAAGCAATACACTTTTTCAGCTATTGCAGGTTCGTTAGCCAATTTAAAGCTATATGTTGATCATGAGCTCGTCGGACAGAATACTGGTACGGAAATTCACCACGATTTCTCGTTCAATTCTGCAGGAGAACATATGGTTCTCGTTGTTGCTGAAAGCCAAGATGGGCAACTCGTTTCTGATTCTGCATTTATTTGTGTTTCAACTGGAACACCTGAGAGTCCGCGACCAGCGGGGGCACAAAAGGGGATAACTTACTTGAGTGATCAGTCGTTAAGGCTTGTGCTTTTTGCACCGAATAAAGAAAATGTGTTTGTTTTGGGAGATTTCAATGGTTGGCGGCCAAAGAATTCTTTTCAAATGAACCGTGATGGCGACTATTTTTGGATAGATATTGATGGATTAATTGCTGGGAAAGAGTATGCTTTTCAGTATCTTATCGATGGGGAGTTACTTATTGCCGATCCATATTCAGAGAAGATTTTGGATCCATGGAATGATAAATACATTAGTAACACAACTTATCCCGGGTTGCTGCAACACTCTGAGGGGAAGATTGAACAAATAGCCACGGTGGTAAAAGCCGGTCAACAGCCTTACCAATGGGAAGTGAACGAATTCACTATTCCTGCAAATAATCAGTTGATTATTTACGAATTGCTTATTCGCGATTTTACTGACGAACATTCATTTCAGGCGGTGATCGATAAACTCGATTATCTGGAAGACTTGCAGATTAACGTTCTTGAACTTATGCCGGTCAATGAGTTCGAAGGGAATAGTAGTTGGGGCTACAATCCTTCGTTTTATTTTGCCCCTGATAAATATTACGGGCCTAAAGACGATCTGAAACGACTTGTAGACGAGTGTCATAAAAGAGGCATAGCCATAGTGATCGATATGGTGTTGAACCATAGTTTTGGGCAGAGCCCGCTGGTTCAAATGTATTGGGATTCTGCGAATAAACGGCCGAGCGCTGATAATCCATGGTATAACGTTGTTTCGAATTTTCAGAATCCTGATGCGCAGTGGGGGTACGATTTCAATCATGAAAGTACTTATACCCGTGAGCTTGTAGATAGTATTAACAGTTTTTGGATGAATGAATACCGCATTGATGGTTTTCGGTTCGACTTTACAAAAGGTTTCTCGAATACTCCATACCCTGCAAATAGCTGGGGAAGTGATTATGATTCTAGCAGGATTGCCAATCTAAAACGTATGGCCGATGAAATATGGAAACGAAAGCCAGGAGCTTTGGTTATTTGCGAGCATTTGGCCGATAACAGCGAAGAGAAAGAATTAGCCGGGCACGGTTTGCTGTTTTGGGGCAATATGAATTATAATTACGGAGAATCGGCTATGGGGTATCTCGAAAACAACAAGTCAAATTTGGCTGGAGCTATTTATTCATACAGAGGGTGGAGCGAACCAAACCTTATTGCGTATCAGGAAAGTCATGATGAAGAACGGCTTACCTATAAGTGCCTGACATGGGGCAATGCAGTGGGCAATTATGATATAAAACAGTTTAATACAGCTATCGACAGAATGAAACTTAATGCAACGTTTCATCTTTTATTGCCTGGTCCCAAAATGATTTGGCAGTTTGGTGAGTTGGGGTATGATTATTCTATAAATACTTGCGATGATGCTGTGACAGTAAGTGATGGCTGCCGGCTTGCGACCAAACCCGTACGTTGGGATTATACTCTCGATCAGGATCGGGTTAAGCTGTATAGAGTGTATGCCGATTTAAATTATTTGAAAAGAAATTATGAAGAATTCTCCTCTGAAGAATTTACGTATTCTCTTTCCGAAGCGCTAAAAAAGATTGTGTATATATCTGACAATAATTATGTTGTAATTTTGGGTAACTTTTCTCTCGATGAAGAAGTGGTAGCACTTACCCTTCCAGTAGGTGGACGATGGTTCGATTATTATAATAAAGAATCATTTACAGTGAGTAATGCTTCGCTTGATTTGAGTTTGGCTCCGGGAGAGTTTAAAATTTTCTCAACGCGAGAGTTTCAACATGCCAATATTTCGGCGGTTGAGAATCGCTCTATTCTTAAGCCTACCATTTGTGCCTTTCCCAACCCTGCAAACACCCAGCTTTTCATAAAAGGAGAGCAACTGGTAATACAAGGGGTTTATTCGGTATTGGGAGAAAAGGCCAATGTGCTTGTTAATTGGCAAACAGACGGAGTCAATTTGGATATTTCTGCACTTCGGAAAGGAATATACATAGTGAGGTGCATTGATAGGGATGGGCAATATTTTGCTTCGAAGTTTATAAAAGAATAAGAAATATCGGCAGAAGTTTTCCCATTCTTTTGGATTTTCTATGGATTACATAGTAGTGTCGCTACTGGTTATTACGATATTATTATTTTTAATTTCTTGTAATATAGGAATTTCGGACTTTCGTTGAAAGCTTGATGGTAGTGGCATCGTATAAATTAGATTTTGCAAATGTTTTCCTAACGAACGGGGCGTGGAGAACTGGCTTTGCTCTTCAACTGAAATGATGTTTCCAATGCCAAGTCGGGTTCTTTTCCCTTTTTTGTTGAACAATTCGCGAGGCATCTGAATTAAGCGAATGCGCCAGTCGATTAGTTCGAGGAAATAGAAAAGTGGTGAATTTTTATCGAAAAAGCGGATAGGCACAATAGGTACTTTTGCTGAATGAATCAGTTTTAAGATACTTTCCTGCCATTCGCGATCGCGTACCTGCATGTGTTTGAACTTGAACATCGAAACAGCCCCTGCGGGAAAAAAGCCGATAGGGTGGCCATTCCGCAAGTGGGTAATGGTTTCTCTGATTCCGTTTATATTTACTGTTGGTTTTAAAGATTGGTTCCCAACTTTGGGTTTTACCGAGATGAAATTTTCTTCCATCGACTTTACCAGCGAAAGAATCTGATTGGCCATCAACTTGTAATCGGGTCTTATTTCGGCCATTAAGTCAACTAGCATAATGCCGTCAATTCCTCCGTAGGGGTGATTAGATACGGTGATAAATGGGCCGTCTTTCAATGCGTCGAGACGGTCTGCATTGCCAACGACATAATTAACACCAAGGTCTTTGAGAATTGAACCGGCAAAATCTGCCCCTAAATGTTGGCACGACCTACCGTATAAGGCGTTAACCTGATCGATGGCGAATACTTTCATAAATAGCTGGGCAAATCGTCGCCCTCTTTCACCCCTGAAAATTGGAGACATCTGTTCCAAATCTTCAAGTTCTATGACGCTCTTTTTCACTCAATTAAATTATTTAAATAACAAAAATATGGCAGAAACCGTTTTGTCGGGAACGCTAAAGATAATTAATGTTCGGTAATTTGCCAAAGTTGTGTCACTGGGCATTCAACTCGCGACACATCTTTTCATGGTTAAAAATGGCGATTGAAAGCAACACATTAAAAATGACAATTTCGACTAAGAAATAGAGCCATTCCAAGTTGGTTACTAATGTTATAAGTATAAGAATGCTACGCGAGTTAAACGTGAAAAAATCGAGCAAAGGCATTAGCCTCAGGCTTCGTGAACGGAATGCTGATATTTCTTCTTCAGGAAAACCGTTCGGGTACGTTGTGTGCATTTTCTTTAGATAGCGGGTCAGATTTGGGGTTTTAAATTCTTGGTTGAGGGTGTAAAGATAATATAGTCGAAAGAAAATTTTGGCTACAGGTTTCTTCCAAGTCAGCGATTTCTGATGTTTTTTAATGGATTCTGATGTTTCGAATTCGCTGTTTTGTCCTCCTTTGAGAAAGTGTAAGTGAAGGGTTTTGTAGTAGTCGATCATTCCTGCTTGTGTGAGGTGCGATATTCCCGAAACTAGTGCAATGCCAATGGTAAAAAGTCCCCATCCTTCGTAATTTATTAGGCGGAGGGTCATTACGGTATAGAACGTGAGGAACCACAAGTCGCCGGCAAACCCGTCAAGGATGCGGCCAATTTCCGATTTGATACCCGTAATGCGAGCCAGTTGCCCGTCTACGCAGTCGAGAATATTTGCGCAAATCAATAATGTGAGTCCAACGAGATTAATTGCCAAGTTGTTGGGGTAGAACAACAGACATCCTCCGATCCCGAAAAATATAGAAATAATAGTTATGGCATTGGGGGTTATACCTGTTGATTTTAAAGACATTGCAATTTTGAAGCCCACAGGTCGATAAAAAATCCTGTCTATAAAATTTTCTGTATCCCACGATTTAAGGGAATCTTTGAATGAAATGCTATTTTTATTATCCATATTGGTACTATTTGAAGCTATAACCGCCGTCGCAAACTACGATTTCGCCGTTCATGTAGCTGTTATTGATTAAGAGCATGAAAACATCGGTGAGTTCTTCTGGGGAACAAAAGCGGCCAAGAGCAATTTTGCGGGTGATGTTGTCGCGAATTTCCTGTGGTTTGTTTTTCTGCCATTCAGTATCGACAAACCCAGGGGCAACACCATTGACTCGGATGCCTTTTTCGGCATAAAATTTAACTAAATTTTTCACTAATGCTAGAACCGAAGCCTTTGTGACCCCGTATGAAAGCGATACTGAGTGGGGTAAAATACCCATGAGAGAACCAGTAAAGGTTATGCTTGCGTATGAATTTATTAAGGGATTGATTTTCTGAAGCAAAAACACAGGATAGTGGACATTCACGGTGAATACTTTTTCCCAGTTTTCGGGAGTGATTGAACCAAATTCAGCACGGTCGGTTATGCCGGCATTTAGGATCACTGCATCGAGTTTCAAGTTGTTGTCGATGAGTAAATTGTTTATGCTTTCAATGCTTTTTAAGTCGGAAGCATCGGCTTCGATCATAAAAAAGCGATTTGGGGCTACTTGAGAAAACTGCCTTTGCGAATCGTCCGATTTTGGGTCATAGGCATAAGTAATCACTACAGTCCAACCTTCGTGTAAAAGGCGCATGGCAATTGCTTTTCCAATGCCTTGAGTAGCACCGGTAACAAGAGCTGTTTTATTCACTTTTTTTAATTTTTTCTGGTTTTGTCTTTTGCACAGCGTTTAAGACTTGGTCATAGGTGTCGTGAATTGTTTTTTTCAGAGACGATGACGAAATTCCATTTCCGTAAGGGAAATAGAAAACCTTAACGCCCAACTCTTCGAGGTAGTCGTATTTGCCGACCCAATCGTCGCCAACCACAAAAGCATCGATGTGGAGTTTTTTAACAATCTCGGTATGGTCGAGGGTGTGTTGGGGAATTGCAATGTCAACAATTCTTAATGCCTCGATAATTTGCAAACGGTCGTTGAAGGGAATAATTGGGGCCGCTTTATATGAACTGACAAGCTCATCGGTACTCACCCCAACGATTAGCAAATCGCCCAGACCGCGTGCATAATTTATCATCTTTAGGTGGTTGGTATGGAACATGTCAAAAGTCCCTGAGGTGTATACTACGGTTTTGTTGTTAAACATGTCGAGTCCTTTTTTATATTGATAATGAGCAAAAAAAAGGGCTCCCGAAAAAATCGAAAGCAGTTTTTTTACACTATGTAAAAATACCTATTTTTTGAATAACTTGTAATTATTTAAATTCAATTGCCATTTTATTAATTTAATGTAATAGTGTATTGGCAGGAAAACTCAACATGCCAAGCAACCAAATTGTTAGTTTTTTGTTCTTTACCTATGGTTTTCGGATATCTGGGTGAGGTTTTATGATATAGTAGTATTTTTGCAACAAGAGAAGAAATTATGTATCAAACAAAAAAGACATATATTAAGTCAGAGATGAAGGTAGCTCCGCTTATTTTCGAGAATCCTTCGTTATTGATGCTGCTTGAGCATTTCAGGTTTGATTTGGTGGTACACGATCATACAGTCGAGCAATTGTGCCTCAACCACAAGGTAAACCCTGCATTATTTGTTACGTTGTGTAACCTATATAACAGTTTTCCTTCTTCGGGTATTGTTGGGCTAGTTAAAGACGATATTCCAACTATTATTTTCATGTTGCGAAATACCCACAATTATTATACTCAGGTAAAATACCCTGAAATAAAGCAACTTATCGATGAGGTTAATGCAAAAAACAATGCTGCAGAGGTGAAACTTGTAGAGCTCTTTTTTAATAATTACTTCGATGAAGTTATTGAGCATCTCGACTATGAAGAGAAGGTGGTTTTCCCGGCTATAAGTGCGAAATTTGGATTTCCAAATCCCACCTGCTTCTCAAGCAATGAAAAATATTCAATGTCGGTATATCGTGACCATCATACTGATATAGAATCGAAATTGTCGGAATTGAAAAACCTGTTGTTGAAATATATTCCGTTGGCCGATGATAGGGTAGAACGTCGGAATTTGTTACTGGCACTCTTCGATCTTGAATTCGACCTTACCATGCATTCCCTTATCGAAGAGACCATTTTAATCCCTCTTGTTAAGAAATACGAAGCCGAGAAAAACCTTGAAAGCTAAGAATATAAATATTGCCATTATTGAACCTTCGCCAATTGTGTACGAAGGTTTATCTACGTTACTGCTTAAAGCGGGTCAGCATTATCAGGTTTTCAAAGTTGATGATTTTGAAGAAATTCCACAAGCTTTTTCTGATTATGGTATCGATATAGTGTTGATTAATCCTTCTCAGGTGCAAAATAGAGCACGAAGTTTCAAAAATGTACGGAAGTTTGTGCCGGTTCATTATATTGCGTTGGTTTATAGCTTTTTCAGTTCAGAATTGCTTGCTTTTTTCGATGCTTCAATCTCTATAACCGATAAAGCAGAAGAATTTGTTCAGACGATAAACCGGCTGGCAGGAGCTTCGCCTGAAGAAGATATTCTTCAACAAGAGCCTTTATCGGAACGGGAAACCGAAGTTTTGGTGCAGTTGGTTAATGGATTGTCGAATAAGGAAATAGCAGATAAATTGAATATTAGCATCCATACGGTGATTAGCCACCGAAAAAATATTACACAAAAAACAGGCATTAAGAGCCAACCCGGACTTACTATCTATGCACTTTCTAATAAAATAATTTCCATTGATAATCTTTCGGTATAAGTAACTTCTCAATTTTTAACACCATCTTACCAGTAGTGTATCAAGTTAAAAAGAATCATGGCTCAATATTCCTGTATTTGCTCTATTTTTGATCTGAAAAACTAACCGGTAATTCTTGAAAAGATGAAAAATGTAATAATGTGTTTATTCCTTTTGGCTACACTTTTTGCGTATGGCCAAGCTTCCTTTTATACATCTAATTTACCTATTGTGGTCATTAACACTAACGGGGCAAATATTCCCAACGAGCCTAAGATATTGGCGCAAATGAAGATAATTTTCAATGGACAGGGGAAAAGAAATAATTTGAGCGATACAATATATAATTATAATGGTACTGTTGGAATTGAGCTGAGGGGCAATAGTTCGCTAAGTTTCAATCAGAAACAATACACCTTTGAAACTCGCGACAATAAAGGAGAAAACCTTAATGTTTCGCTCCTTGGCCTGCCTGCCGAGAACGATTGGGTTCTTAATGCCCCCTATAATGACGTGTCGATGATACGAAATGTGCTGGCATATAGCCTTTGGAATACTATGGGGTATTGGGCTCCCCGAACCCGAATGGTCGAAGTTGTACTTAATGATGACTATCAAGGGGTTTATGTACTGTTAGAAACCATTAAGAAAGACAATAAACGTGTTGATATTGCTGAGCTTACCCCCAGAGATACCACAGGGTTCGAAATTACCGGCGGGTATATTATGCGAATCGATGCTGCCGGCAACGACGATCTTACCTTTACCTCGAAGGTGGATGGGATAGGCACAACAATGAATAAAAAAGTAATATGGATGTATGATTATCCTTATCCTGATCAGATTCATCCTAAACAACAGGAATATATCCGCAGTTATATCGATACCGTTGAATTGGTAATTCAATCTGATGGTTTTGCTGACCCACTTAACGGGTATGCAAAGTATATCGATGTGGAATCGTTTATCGATTATTTTATTCACTCAGAAGTGAGCCTGAATTCTGACGGGTACAAGCGCAGTGCCTATTTCTATAAAGAAAAACTAAAACAAGATGGAACTGGCGGGAAATTGGTTGCGGGTCCGGTTTGGGATTATAATCTGGCCTTTGGAAATTGCAATTTTTGCAATGGCAACAAGGTTACTGCTTGGTGTTACGAAGGTTGTGAAACAAATCCTACGCCTGCCATGTGGAAACGCTTAACACAAGATCCAAATTTTATGAATGCGGTAAAATGCCGTTATCTTGAGTTGCGCGAGAGATATCTTAGTGAAACATTTTTATATCAATTAATTGATGATTATGCCGAGTTGTTGGATGAAGCGCAAAGCCGGCATTTTGAGCAATGGCCCGAGCTTTTTGAAAACAATTCTCCATGGGGCGGTGGCTTTGGTGGTTTTACTGGGTTGTGGTTTAGTGCCTACACCGTATCGAGTTATTCCGAAGAAATTGACACCTTGAAAGGGTGGTTGGCTGCAAGGCTCAGGTTTCTCGACCAAAACCTGGGCGGAACTTGTAACCCGGTGTCGGCAAATAATTATGCAGAGCGGGGATTCTCGGTTTTTCCAAATCCTGCGGCATCTCATCTAACTGTTGAGTCGTTTGTGCCGGTAACCCGTTGCTCACTTTTCGATTTGGAAGGGAAAATGCGCTGGAACAAAGACTTGCCATTGTTGTCGAATTTTACAATTGATCAGCTGGATGGGCTTTCGAATGGTTTGTATGTTTTGTTGTTAGAATGTTCTGATGGCTCGGTGCGACGAACGAAATTGATGAAAACCGGGTGGTAATTAGTGCTGTTGATACCTTCGTTCATTACAAATCGGGACAAAGCAAAAACAAAATCACTATTTTATGTGATTGTAGTTTTCGGTTCAGGCTGGTTATTTTGTAGCATAATTTTATATGTGACGAAATGATCAGGAGAATATCTTTTATACCCTTAATTCTTGGGTTTACCCTTTCTACAATAGCGAGTAATTCAGTAACTTCTACATCTGTTGAGATTGAAGGCCCGCTTGAACTGGAAGCTACATATATTGGCGATATTTATAACAACTTTTCGGGCGGATTAAAAACCGGGGGCGGATTTCTTGGAATGGCCAACCTCAAAATTGGCTTCGACACCGAAAAAGCCAACTGGTGGAAAGGTGGAAGATTCTTTGTCAATGGCGCATCAACCCATGGAAAATCACCAACAGAAAACTATACAGGCGACTTTCAGGTGGTTTCAAATATCGATGCAGGAAATCTGATTTACCTTCACGAACTATGGTTCAAACAGTCAATTAATCGTTTAGAATTTACCGTTGGATTACAAGATATGAATGCCACATTTGTAGCCTCGGATAACGGAAGCTATTACCTGAACAGCTCTTTTGGTGTTCCCCCTGTTATTTCTGGTAATATTCCTGTTCCAATTTTTCCGCTTACCGGTTTGGGTCTTTCAGCCATTTGGAATATAAATGATAATGTTAGTTGGTTAGCAGCCATGTTCGACGGCTCGCCAACCGATTTTGAAAACAATCCTTACAATTTGTATTGGGATTGGGATGAAGACGATGGGTTATTTATTATTTCAGAATTCGACTACACCAGAACAATAAATGAATTCTCAGGAACTTATAAAGGAGGTTTCTATTATCATACTGGTGGATTCGAAGATGATGAATTGGGTCTGAAATCGCAAACAATTGATCGCAACTTTGGTTTTTACTTCATCGGAGACCAAACTATCTGGAGATTGAACGAAAACAAAAAGATTGATCTGTTTACTCAGTTAGCCTGGAGTCCCGGCAGCATTAATTCTCATAATTTTTATGCCGGTGGAGGGTTCAACTTTCATGGTTTGCTTGAAGGGGATCATGAAAATACACTCGGAGTAGCCGTTGCTCATGCAGGATTTCACAGAAGCTTTCAGAAACACGAAACGGTTATTGAAACTTTTTTTAAATACCAATTGAATAATTACATTTCTTTGCAACCTGATTTTCAGCTCATCATAAACCCGGCAAGTGCCGAGGAAAAGTTAAACAATGCATTGATCGGATTTATTAGGGTAGGCATTCAGTTTTAGGCGATGACAATGGAAGAGAAAAAAATATCAAAACGATTTTTGTCGGAACTAAAAGAGGGTGAAACAGCTGTTATTACCCGTGTTAAAGGCTATGGAGCATTCCGTAAACGCATTGGCGAGATGGGTTTTGTTTTTGGCACTACGGTTAAAGTGATAAAGAAAGCCCCTCTGCTCGACCCTGTTGAGTACGAACTGATGAATTACCGTGTTTCGCTGCGGAAATCGGAAGCCGATTTAATTGAAGTATTGTCGGAGCAAGAAGCTGCCAGTCTTGAAATGAAAGATTTTGAAGGAACAATTTCTTCGCAATCGACACGAAAAACCCTTCACGGCAAAAGAAAATCGATTAACGTGGCACTGGTTGGAAACCCTAACTGCGGAAAGACAACACTCTTCAACCTTGCTACCGGCAGGCACGAAAAAGTTGGCAACTACAGTGGTGTAACTGTCGATATTAAAACCGCCCGATTAACCCGAAAAGGGTACGAAATAAACCTAACCGACCTGCCCGGCACCTATTCTATTTCGGAGTACAGCCCCGAGGAACTTTTCGTTCGCAAGCACATTACCAACGACCTGCCCGATGTTGTAGTGAATGTGATCGATGCCTCTAACCTTGAGCGGAATCTTTTCCTCACCACCCAGCTCATCGACATGAACATTAAAGTGGTAATTGTGCTGAACATGTTCGACGAGCTGGAGAAATCGGGGGCAAAATTCAACCACCGTGCCTTGGCCGAGATGATTGGTATTCCCATCATCCCAACCATCGCATCGAAAGGGATTGGGCTCGAAGAACTGCTTGACGAAATAATTGCCATCGACGAAGAAAACGAGCCTGTTTACCGTCACATCCATATTAGTTACGGTTCGCACATCAACAAGGCAATCGAACTTATTTCGTTGGAAATAAAGAAGAATAAAACCCTTACCGACAAATACCACACCCACTACACAGCCATAAAGCTGCTCGAAAACGATTCGGTTTTTACTGCCGAAATTGAAGCAATGCCAGGCACCGAAGAGATTATCAACTGTGCAAAAAGAGAGATTTCGAAGCTCGAAAAGGAGTTCAAAGAGAAATCGTCGTCGCAAATTGCCGATGCGAAATACGCGTTCATCAGGGGCGCATTAAAAGAAACATTGAAACGGAAAAAAGATCAAACCGTTGAGAAAAGCCACCGTCCCGACAAATTTTTAACACATAAATGGCTGGGATTCCCAATCTTCCTGTTCTTTATGTGGGCAATGTTCCAGTCAACGTTTTCGCTTGGCAGTTACCCTGCCGATTGGATAGATGCAGGCGTAAGCTGGTTAAGTAACTTCATTGGCTCAAATATGGGCGAAGGCCCTTTGCACGCTCTTATTGTTGATGGTGTTATTGGTGGCGTTGGTGGCGTAATTGTGTTCCTCCCTAATATCCTGATCCTGTTCTTCTGTATTTCGCTGATGGAAGATACGGGTTATATGGCTCGTGCAGCGTTCATAATGGACAGGCTGATGCACAAAATTGGCCTCCACGGAAAATCGTTTATCCCACTTCTGATGGGTTTTGGGTGCAATGTTCCGGCCATTATGGCCACCCGCACCCTCGAAAGTAAGAAAGACAGGCTGCTTACTATGCTAATTATCCCTTTTATGTCGTGTAGTGCCCGGCTACCAGTTTACGTACTGTTGATTTCGGCATTCTTTGCAAAGAATCAGGGACTTGTACTGCTTTCGATCTATACCATTGGGGTACTTGTGGCCATAATAATGTCGTTAATTTTCAACAAGATATTCTTTTCGAAAAAGGAAGCCCCGTTTGTAATGGAATTGCCACCCTACCGAAGGCCAACGCTCCGCAACACACTTATTCACATGTGGGACAAAAGTGTTCAGTACCTTTCGAAAATGGGAACCGTTATTCTGGGTGCATCAATTATTATATGGGCACTTGGTTATTTTCCCCGCGACAAAGAAGAAAGCCCAATCCGCCCCGAAACAATACAGGTAGCCGAAAACAATCTGACCAATCAGTCTGTTGATAGCAATGTTGAAACAGTCGATTTCGAAATTGCAAAAGAATCGGAACACATGGAGAACTCGTACATTGGGAAGATTGGCCACTTTATCGAGCCGGTTATCAGGCCACTGGGATTCGACTGGAAGATTGGGGTAAGTATTGTAACAGGTCTTGCGGCCAAAGAAATTGTGGTTGGTTCGATGGGCGTTCTTTATCATTCCGATCTTGCAGCCGACGAAACATCAGTAAACCTGCAAACAAAACTTCAGCAGCAAACCTATACCCGTGGGCCAAAAGTGGGGCAGAAAGTTTTCTCGCCACTGGTAGCCTACACGTTTATGATTTTTGTACTGCTCTATTTTCCGTGCATCGCTGTAATTGCTGCAATCAGGCGCGAAGCAGGTACAAAGTGGGCAGTGTTTACAATGGTTTACACCACCGCAGTGGCATGGCTCGTTGCGTTTGGCATTTACCAAATTGGAAATCTATTTTAAAATCAACAAAATGACACAAGAGACAATCGTTTACATCATACTTGCAATAACCGTAGTTCTAATCATTTACTTCTACGGAAGAAAAAAGCGTCCAAAGAAAGCAACCGCAGGTAAAGCCGGCAGTAATTGTGGCAGCTGTACTGGTTGTTCGTTAAAAGATCAGTGCTGTAGTTAATCGGCTTAAAAACATAGTCATACGATTTAATTATTAGTGATATTCAATTATTCCAATTGCAAACCGAAGGTCGGAGAGGTCAAATTTATATGCCATAGAATCTGACTTTGAGGTGATGAATGTTTGCAATGAAGGTGCAAAATGTATTCAATTACGTTTTGCACCTTTTTTATTAAAACCCCACAGCTAAATTTGTTTGGAGTAAAACAACCTGATTTATGAAGACAATATATCGCATTTCGTTTCTTGCCATCGTTTTAGTGGCTGCATTTCTCTCTGTTTCGGCCGGCAACAGCCAACGGGAAAAAATCTTGTTCGACAATTCCTGGAAATTTGCTTATGGCCATCCAACCGATGCCGTTAAAGATTTCAACCATGGCACCTCTTACTTTTCATTTTATGCCAAAGCTGGTTATGGCGACGGCCCTGCTGCCGCACAGTTCGACGACCGTGCATGGCGTATTCTCGATTTGCCTCACGATTGGGTAGTTGAGCAACCGTTCGATGCCAAAGGGAGTCACAGCCATGGGTACAAAGCCGTTGGGCGCAACTTTCCCGACGTAAGCGTGGGCTGGTACCGCAAAGAGTTCTTCGTTCCTGAATCGGATTTAGGACAACGGATAAGTATTACATTCGAAGGTGTTCACCGCGATTCGCGCGTTTGGGTCAACGGGCACTATTTGGGCAACGAAGCCAGTGGTTATAACACCTTCACCTACGATATTACCCAATACCTCAACTATGGAGGGAATAATACCATTGCTGTTCGTTGCGATGTAACCAACGAAGAGGGTTGGTATTACGAAGGAGCAGGGATTTACCGTCATGTTTGGCTCACAAAAACAGCACCTGTTCATGTTGCTCAGGATGGCACTTTTATTTACTATTCGCTAAATGACAATTCAGCAAAAGCCAACATTGAGACAATAGTTCAGAATAATACCTATTCTCTGGTTACTGTAAAGGTAAAACAACAGCTAAAGAATGCCGAAGGAGCTGTTGTTGCAGAAATTATTTCGGACGGTGTAGTGATCGGGAATTCAGGCAAAGCTGAGATAAAGCAAGAGTTTACTATTCCGAATCCACATCTTTGGTCAGTCGATGATCCTTACCTCCATACGCTGGTAACCACAGTTATGAAAGACAATGAAATTGCTGATCTCTATGAAACAACTACCGGGATTCGTACTGTTCATTTCGATCCGAACCAAGGTTTTTTTCTGAATGGGAAGAATCTGAAACTGAAAGGAACCAACAATCATCAGGATCATGCTGGAGTTGGAACAGCTATGCCCGACGAACTGATCGCTTTCAGGGTATCGCAATTGAAAGCAATGGGCAGCAATGCCATTCGCAGTTCACATAACCCGGCTTCCCCAGCATTGCTCGATGCATGTGACCGAATGGGAATGCTTGTGATCGATGAAAACAGGTTGATGGGGACAGTCCCTTTTGTGAAAGATTACCTTGAACGGTTAATCCGTCGCGATCGAAATCATCCTTCGGTAATGATTTGGAGCATGGGAAACGAGGAATGGGCCATTGAAGGCAACATTATTGGCGAACGGATTGTTGCCGAGATGCAGGCCTTTGCCAAAACACTCGATCCAAGCCGTCAGATCAATTGTGCAAGCAGTGGTGGCTGGGGAAATGGAGTTTCGAAAAGCATCGAAGTGATGGGTTTCAACTACCTTAAGCAAGGAAGTATCGACAATTATCACCGCGACTTTCCCAATACCCCAACGATCGGTACAGAAGAAGGATCGACCCATGCCACACGGGGTATTTATTTCGACAATCCCCAGCGAAACCATCTGGTGGCTTATGACCGCCAAACATCGAATACCAATTTCCCAAGCATTGAATATTGCTGGAACTACTATAATTCAAGACCATTTCTTTCGGGCATGTTTATCTGGACAGGCTTCGATTACCGTGGAGAACCAACCCCTTACGGCTGGCCATCAATTAATTCCTACTTTGGCATGTATGATGTTTGCGGTTTCCCAAAAGACAATGTGTGGTACCTGAAATCGTGGTGGGGAAACGAACCTGTGCTTCACTTGTTGCCTCACTGGAACTGGGCAGGCAAAGAAGGACAGCCAATTAAAGTGGTAGCATACAGCAATTGCGACGAGGTAGAACTTTTTGTGAACAACAAAAGCCAAGGTAGAAAAACGATGAAGAAAGATTCTCACCTCGAATGGGAAGTTGCTTATAAAGCCGGTTCGTTAAAAGCTGTTGGGTATAAAAACGGGGTGAAAACATTGACCGAAACGGTTGAAACCACAGGTGAACCAGTTGCCCTAAAACTTACATCGCATAAAAGCAACCTTAATGCCGATGGTAAAGATTTGTCAATAGTTACCGTTTCTGCAACCGACAAAAAAGGGCGCGAAGTGCCTACTGCCGAAAATCTTGTTGAGTTTGAAATTGAAGGACCGGGCAAGATTATTGGCGTTGGGAATGGTGATCCAACCTGCCTCGAAGCCGACAAATACGTCGAATTGGTTCAGCCAATGATACTCAACGATATGAAGATGAAAGTTGTTGACGAAATGACTAATCGCCCCGAAGTTGCTTTCGACTATAACGACTCCGACTGGCAGAAAGCCTTCTCGTTCAGCACAAAAGAGGCCAAAGCAATTGTTTATCGCGCAACATTTACATTGCCCGAAGGTTTCGATAAAGGAAAAGTGATGCTTTACCTGCGCACCATTGGCGAAACCCAGAATGTTTACCTCAACGGAAAACTGATTGGCGAAAACTTGAAACAGAAAACCGACCGCTACTCGTTCGACCCCGAAACATCAGTCCTGAAAACAGGGAAAAATGTACTGGCTTTTGTGGCAACACCATACTTTCTGGAACAAACATGGTCGAACCCAAATACCGATCCGGGTGTAGTTCAGCTCATTCTGCCCGCCCCACAATACAAACGCAGCCTTTTCAGTGGCAAGGCGCAAGTAATTGTGCAGTCGACAAAAGGAAGCGGGGAAATTAGGCTGATAGCAAAATCCTCAGGACTTGCCCCGGCTCAATTATCGCTTGTTTCGGAATAGACTTTTAGTAATTATAAGGTTGAATTTGAAAAGCCGCTCCCCAGGGAGCGGCTGATCAATCTTAAATAGAAAACAGGTTTACCTACCTGTAAAAATTCTGAGTGAGATTTTGAGAACTATTTAACTTGGGGTAAAATTACTGGTAAATAGTTGCTAATTGGTTAATGATCAATTAAATATTTGTAAAAAGTTAGTTTGAGGACTCGAGGCAGATTGCTACAAGATTATCCTTTTTTACATCGAGGTGTTCTACAATATTTTTTTCATACGAGATGTAAGAGGCGACGAGATTGTATTCCCCGGGTTTGAGGTTG
Organism: Bacteroidales bacterium; assembly: GCA_012719495.1. Classification (GTDB taxonomy): domain Bacteria; phylum Bacteroidota; class Bacteroidia; order Bacteroidales; family Prolixibacteraceae; genus CAYMTR01. Next base: position 21,997 of record JAAYAG010000079.1, on the reverse strand, counting down.
CTGAAGGTGAATTTGCCGTCAAAGTCGGTATATACTTTCTGGTTGGTGCCTTCAATTACTATTTCTACGCCAACCAATGCTTCATTTGAAACCTTGTCGGTTACCACGCCGCTTAACTGAATGGTTGCAGTACTTACCGCACTTGTTTCAGTTTCGTTTTTATTTTCGTCGTTACCGGCAAATGATGCAAGCGCAAAACATGCAATTAGTAGACTGAATACTATTTTTTTCATAATGGTTTTTCTTTTAGAATTTTTTAAATCACCTGTCAAAGGTATTCCTGTGCAATTAAAACGGGGTTACACATTTGTTACAGTTCGATTAAAAAAACTGGCATGAAAGAGGTTATTCAGTAGCGATGTTGAAACAGTAATTTTCGGAGAATGAAGGGACAAAAGCCATCTCATTGATGTAGGCTGAAATGTCGATTGCAAGTCTATCGGGATTCTTCTCAAACCAGTTTTTTACCATTACATATTTGTCGTACTGGTCGGTATAATCGAGCAAGCCCACGTTTTGATCCATTTCAGGAATTGAGACAGAGATTGTTTTAGCCAACCTGTTCTTCGAGTTGTTTTTTTGAAGTTTAATCAGAAAGGTGAGAAAACTGTGCAATGAAATATGGTTAAGGAACTGGTTAAACTGGTATTTCTCCTGAGCAATCATCATCGAAAGGTCGTGATGGATGACCGGACTGTAATCGAAAAGGCGTTTTGGGCTGAGGATAAAGATCTGTTCAAATGGTCCATGTTCCAGTATAATTTTCCCCAGCTGTTTCTTAAACTTATTCAAAAGGCCACAGGATGCCCCTTCGTAGTGAGCCCCGATGAACTTAGAATGAACACTTCCTGTGTTACTGTTCAGCTGGTGTGAAGGGAACAGAACGGGCAAAGCCGATGAAGCCATCAGGATATCATCCAGATTGAGTTCACGTTCTTTTTTTGCCCTGCTATTTATCCATTTGGTTTTGTTCTCGTTGACTACTGATGTCAAGATTATCGAATCGAACGGAAGATCGGAGATGGTTGAGAACCCGGCTTCCTGAAGTAGCTCGTTATATTTTTTCCGTTGGGGTAGGGTAATCCAGTGAATAGGGTCGACCTTGATGAATGTCTCATTATCGGCTATCGACGGGATAAACTTATTTTTGAAGAAGTTGTCCCATGAGCAAGGGTTGTCTTTCCTGAAACAGGCGTTTATGGCTACAAGATTTAATGCTCCCGAGCCTGATCCAATAAGTAGGGTTGTGTCTTCGTTAAGTTGAATTTTTCCTGTTTTGATGAGCTGGTCAACAATTGCCGTTTCTTGAGAGAATGATCCTCCGGAGCCGGTAAAAACAACTGCTGTTTTGTATTTTTTTGTGAGATTCATTGTTGTTTCGAATTAGCTATTTGTTTTGATTGTGATTAAACCTTAAGCAGCAGGGAGCTTAGCTTTTTTCTTCTTTTTCTTTTTGGCCTTGATCTTTATGACTCTACCGTTGCTGTCGGTAGCAATGTTGAAGTATTCGACCATTTGCTTGAGAGATCCGATCTGTTGTTCAAGTTCGATGGTGCTTGCGGCCATTTCTTCCGAAGCCACAGCATTCTCCTGGCTCAAGTGGTAAAGCCCATGAATGGTCTGGTTGATTTGTAGAGCAGCAGAGCTCTGCTCCATGCTGGCATCCGATATCTTTTGCGCGAGGCTTGTTGATTTCTCGATGGGTTCGATAATGCCATGAATAAGTTCACTTACATTCTTGGCTTCATCGAGGCTGTTGCGGGTTAGTTTTATGATTTCACTTGCAGCAAGGCTACTGTCGTCGGCCAATCGTTTTACTTCTTCGGCAACCACATTGAACCCTCGTCCGTGAACACCTGCCCGTGCTGCTTCCACCGCAGCATTCAACGCCAATATCTGGGTCTGTTTGGCTATTGCATTGATCATTTCGATCTTTTGTGAAATGATTTTATTGGTTTCGAGTGAAAGGTCGGACTGTTGTTTTATTGCTTAGATCTTCTCTTTTATATCATTGCTGATTTTCTCGGTTTCGAGGGCGTTATCTGAGTTCTTGCCAATATTCTCATTGATCGACCGAATGGTTTCAACAATCTCATCAATCGCTGCGGATTGGTCATATGCTCCTTTTGAAATGGTTTGGGAGGTTAGGCTGAATTGTTGGCTTGCTATTGAAACCTGGTCACTGCTTTTGTAAATATTCTGGATGATGGCGCCTATTTTCCGGGTCATGGTGACCATCGATTTCATTACCCCTTCGTAATCTTTGGTCTCATCGAATTTGATCTGAAGGTTTCCCTTGGCAATGTTATTGGCTATAAGTGCTACCTCTTCAGGTTCGCCCCCAAGCAGAGCAAGAATCCTTCTAAAGATAAACAGGCCAATGATCAAAGCACCTGCGGTACAAATGGCGATGAAGACGATAAGAATTGAAACTGTTTTGTTGATGTAGAGTTTTGTTTTCTGTGGGATATTCTGGCTTAACAGGGTGATCGACTTGTTGAGGTTACCACTGACCGTTTCGAGTGAGGCAACCAGCCCTTCATCTTTGGTTGAACCGATGTAAAAATCTTTCTCGACCAGGTTGATGAAATTGTTGCCGTAAAGTCTGAACAGGTTGAAGATGGTCGATGATTCGGGAATCCCTGCAGATTTAAGGTTTTCGAAGATGGAGTACAACTTACGGTCGAACAGTTAGGTAGGTTTCTGATTTCGTTCCAGAGTTTTTTCAGGTTGGCTTGCTTGAATGTTTCGATAAATTCAATGTCGCCTTTCTTTCCAAAAACAAAACTCAACCCCGAAAGTCTGTACCTGATATCAAAAGGAATGGCAACCTGAGAATTCTTTCCACTTACCAGAATATCCACATCCCCGTATTGTCGAAGAGCCGGAACGATATCGGTGGCACGGCTAAGATGCCCGTTGCCTGTTCCCTGAATGGCATAAAGAATTCTCATGCTTTTGCCCTTAACACATTCATTGGGATAACGTGAATCTCCTCGGCTAATTCGGAGTAGAACTGTTCAATCTTGAAATCGAGCTTAATCTCTTCCGGCTCGGGAGGTATTATTTCATCGATCATTTGAGCAACCGGGTCGTTTGCATAGGCGTAAATGGTCCATTCCTGGTTGTTATATTCCAGTGCGGTGAGGTTTTCAATCCAGTCGCCCGAGTTTAGGTAGAGTACCTCCTGCCCCTTTTTATCGGCAATGTATTGCAGTTTGGGTTGATGGGTGTGTCCACAAACAATGAAATCGTACCCGTTTTGGATGGCCAGCTCTGCAATGGTCTTTTCAAACCGGTTAATATGGCTGATCGCACTTTTCACCCCATCTTTCACCCTCTTTGAAAGCGAAATCTTACCTCCTTTAAACAATCGGGTTACTACGTTGATAAGCATGTTGATCACGATAAGGAAGTTATACCCGATACTGCCCAGTTTTGCCAACCATTTCGAATGGTGTACCGAGTTGTCGAACACATCGCCATGAAAGATCCATGCTTTTTTCCCATCGAGGGGCAACACGATTTTATTCACGATTTCGAGGGTGCCAATCTGAAATCCAGTAAACTTTCGGAGCATCTCATCGTGGTTGCCGGTCACGTAGTATATTTTCTTCTTTTTCGACAAAAGGGAGGTAATGTGCTTAATCACCTTCATGTGAGAGGTAGGAAAGTAGCGTTTCTTGAACTGCCAGATGTCGATGATGTCGCCATTGAGTACCACCGTTTCTGGATCGATCGATTTTAAATACCTAAGAAGCTCCTTCGCCCTGCACCCGTAAGTGCCCAGGTGTATGTCGGATAAGACAACGAGCTCAACTTTTCGTTTACAATCTTTTTTCATTGGTTGTAAAGAAAAAGTCAGAATATTACAGGTTGGTTTAAGCCCGATTAAAAGATAATTAAAAATTAGGTTGTAATCTTTTACAAGTTAACGAACACTCCAAAGAAGGCGTTAATATTTGATGATACAGTTTGGAAATATTTATCATATCTTATATCAGTTTGAAGGAAATCGGTTTCGAGATATGATTTCAAATATATTTTTTTGTTAATCTTAAATTTTAGCCCTGCTGAAATGGTTGGTGCATACATGGTTCTTTTAGCAGGGGTAGAATTATCAGGAGAGACAGTACTGTACCGTTTTGACGAACCAAATGTGGTTGCTACCGAAATTCCAATACCTGCGAGGGGCTGTAACCTGTAATGTTGGTAGCAATAGTACACTGAGGCATTGAAATTTAAATTGTTATACTCAATTATGCTGGGGCTGGTTTTGCTCCCGTATTGGAGTTTGTTCTTGCAGTAAGCTGAATAGAAAGAAACGAATAGCCCTTTGCTTAATGCGGGGACTGTATATTCACCTGAAACACCATATTGCATACTATTGGAGATAGCCGGCTCATTCAAAATATACCCATTACGAATTATATACACTGTATTCTTGTTGTATCCCAATAATGGGCCCATACTAAAAACCGGTTTTATTTTTTTTGCATAAACGGTACACTTCTTATCGGGGCAAACTACCTCGTTGTATTCCTTAATAATGGGTATTAGTTTATCTTGGTTGAGCGTTATTTTATTAACTTTTTGAGCTGTTTCCTGGCTTTCGCTTAGATAGTATACTAATGATCCTCTGTTTGTTATATTGTCCTTGATGTATTTTCTGCCATCATTTCCATAGGTGAAAACCTTTTTGTTTGATACGTATATTGGCTTTTTGCTTTCATCTTCGAAAAAGTAATACGAAAAATCTTTGTCCTTATAGAAAAACATACTTAACTGTCCATCAATGATGTTTTCTGCAAAAACAGTATCAATTACGCCATCGATGTCGATAACTTTAGATACATAATATTTCCCAACGTCTAAGATATATGCTTTAATATCGTTAGGCTTATAGGTTTGTATCGGACTTTTTTTACTTTCCTTAAACCGGCAAACTTGATTGTTGAATTTTGAGCTTCTTAAGTCGATTAACCCTTTAACGGTGTCGTTGCTGTTGAGAATAATAAGCCCTTTTTGAAAATCAGCCTGAGCCGAAGCAATTATTCCATAGAGTGATAAAAGAGCAAAAAGTAGGATAGCTTTTCTTTTCATAATGTTTTCTTTCCTAAAGGATATTCTAATTTTTCTAAGGATAAAAGTATAAACATTTCATTAAATGCTTTCTTTTTCTTCAAAAAGAATTTAAAAAAAGTCTGGATTAAGAATAAATGTTCAATGTATTATAAATGATTAGTCTTTGTTTTTTATATTGCTTTGATTTCCATTATCTTCTGTTCGAAAAGGTCGCGATCGACAATCGTTTTGTTCTTTATTTTTGTTTTATATGTGTAGATTGTATTGACAGAATAGTTCAAAAACTTGGCAATTTTATCGTTGTCGGTTATGCCAAGCCGTATCAGGGCAAATATACGTAGATCAGTATTCAGCAATTCTCCTTTTTCGGGCATTATTTGGTCTTCTGGCCCGAAGAGTTTGTTAAATTCAAATACAAAATTTGGGAAAATCTTTAGGAATATTTTGTCGAAATTGATGAAAAGGTTTTCTCGTTCCTTCTTTAAATCGGTGTTGTTAATTATGTTATCAAGATCGTTGTATTGTTTTGCGACAATCTTTCGGTGTAAGTTCTTCTGGAACGATTCAATTTTTTCGATGTATTCAGAGTTTACGTTGAAAAAATACCCAATATACTCTTCTTTAATTTTATTGGCTTCGATAAGGTGAGTGTTTACTTTGCGGAGATTGTTGTTTGCTTCTTGTAAAATGGACTTAACCTTGTTTATTTTTCTTAGTTGAAGGAAAATAATAGCAAAAAATGAGATTACCAAAATGGAAAGCATAGACACAATGAACGCGTAATTGAGCATTTGCTTACGCTGACGTTCAACCGTCGAGAGCCTTTCACCTTCGATGATGGGCAACACCGAGCCGACTTCAATTTTCCGGTGGCGCGCATTGTATTCTGTGGCATCGTCGAGAGCAATTTTAATATAGTTGTACGCCCTTTTAATATCTCCTTTATTGAAAAGATGAACAGCAAGGTTCCGCAAGGCCACGGTTTCTTTAGTCGATGAAACAATATCGGCATTGGCAGCTTTAATCAGCATGTCGATGGCTTCGTTATCGCGGCCCATTAACGTATACAGGTATCCAAGGCTGGATGTGGCAATGGCGTAAGTGTGATCTGTAATGTCAAATTTGGTAATCAGGTAGTTAAAAGCATCGGCAGCTCCTTCATAATCGTCAACTTTCATCCGGCGTAAGCCCATTGAAGCCCAGTATGTACTGCTGTTCTTGTCGAGTAATGCCAGGGCCGAATCAAGATGTGCAGTTCCCAGTTTTCGGTAAATGCTTGAATAATAGTCATCGCTATTATAATCGGCTAAATCATAATATGTTCTGGCTATTACATTGTAATATTCTGGCTTCAAGGTGTAAGGTAATTTTTCCGATTCGATACTCAACAACGAATCGAGCGATTCTTTAAACATTCCAGACGAGAGCAGTGTAAACCCTGATTTTATTTTTGCCTGTGCAATTTTCTCTTTATCGCCAAGTTTATACGCCAATGAATTTAAATGCGTTACATATTTCGATGCCGAATCAAAATCGAACGACTTGTATTCGTCGATTAGTTCGCTGCACAGGGAAAATGCCGCTGTAGTTTGCCCACTTTTTTCAGTTTGTTTAAGATTTGTAGTCAGTTCCTTTATCCGCTCGTTTTTTTGATTGAAATAGGTCTGCTTTCCCGATAAGTTTTTGTCGAGTTCTTGCAGCATTTTTTCGGTTTCATTGCCTGAATACGCGTGAAGTGTGAGGCAAAAAAACCATACAAAGAGTAATGCAATTCGTTTAAGATATTGAAACATATTTATCACTGCTTCTTGACATCGATGTTTCAAATGTAACAGAAAAAAATCACTTTTGAGCGTTGTTTTTTGCAGTTTGCCTATTTATCTAAGTTGTATTTAAAGGTGAGATAAGTCAGCCATGCATCAGCAAATTTGTATTATTAATGAATACTGTCAAAATTTCTCCCGGCTTTTGTTTTTCTCTGCTTTATTTTTTTCCTTTGATTACCATATTATATTGAATTATGTTGCACGAACGTTTGCCATCACACTTACTGGAGAATGCTGTTGAGGAGTTCTCTAAACTTCCGGGGATTGGTCGCAAAACTGCTTTGCGTCTGGTATTATATTTATTGCGTTGTGAAGAGAGCGAGGTTGAAGACTTTGGAAATGCAATAATTACCCTGAGAAAAGAAGTTAAACATTGCGAGATTTGCCATAATATTTCAGATAATGAGGTTTGCCCGGTGTGTTCAAACCCTTCGCGTGATGCTTCGGTTATTTGTGTAGTAGAAAATATTCGCGATGTGATGTCGATCGAGAATACCAACCAATTCAGAGGGCTTTACCATGTGTTGGGCGGTGTAATTTCGCCAATGGATGGGGTAGGGCCAAGCAATCTTGAAATAAATTCGCTTGTCGAGCGTGTCAACAAAGGGGATATTCAAGAAGTAATTTTGGCGCTAAGCACCACTATGGAAGGCGATACAACAAATTTTTATATTTACAAGAAATTGAAAGATACTGGAATTAAAATTACCACCATTGCCCGAGGCGTTTCTGTAGGGGGAGAGCTTGAATATACCGATGAAATAACCTTGGGCCGCTCAATAATAAACCGGTTGGATTTTACATCAACATTCAACCAGTAAGAAAAGACAAAGAAATGATGTAATTTATCAGCAATATTCAGTTTTATTAAAGCAAAATGCATGAAACTTTCGGTTGTTATCGTAAACTATAATGTGAAGCACTTTCTCGAGCAGTGTTTGCACTCGGTCGAAAAGGCATCAAAGAATCTCGCTACCGAGGTTTTTGTGGTCGACAATAACTCCGTCGATGGTTCGAAAGGTATGTTGCTGAGCAAATTTCCCAATATTAAGCTTATTCTCAACGAAAAAAATGTTGGTTTTTCAAAGGCAAACAATCAGGCTATCCGCCAGGCAACAGGGCAATACGTTCTTCTCCTTAATCCCGATACCGTTGTCGAAGAAGATACGTTCGAGAAAGTGGTGGCTTTTATGGATTCGCACCCTGAAGCCGGTGGCCTTGGCGTAAAAATGATCGATGGAAAGGGAAACTTTCTACCCGAATCGAAACGTGGCTTGCCAACCCCATGGGTAGCTTTTTACAAAGTTTTTGGCTTGTCTGCAATTTTACCACATTCGAAAGTTTTTGGGAAGTATCATTTATCATATCTCGATAAAAATGAATTACATCAGGTAGATGTGCTGGCTGGTGCATTTATGCTTTTGCGCAAAGAAGCGCTCGATAAAATCGGACTGCTCGATGAAGGTTTTTTCATGTATGGCGAAGATATCGACTTGTCGTACCGAATTACCCTTGGCGGGTACAAAAATTACTATTATCCCGATACAACTATTATTCATTATAAAGGAGAAAGCACCAAAAAAGGCAGTCTTAACTACGTGAAAATGTTCTATAACGCGATGATAATTTTCGCCAACAAGCATTTCTCGAGACAGTATGCAGGCTTTTTTTCTTTCTTTATCCATTTGGCCATATATTTCAGGGCGGCTTTGGCTACAATGTCAAGGGTTTTCAAGAAACTGTGGTTGCCATTGCTCGACTTTACCATGATTTTCTTGGGATTTTACTGGCTTCTGCCTGTTTGGGAAAATATAAAGTATGTTCCTGATTATTACCCCGACGCTTTTATTTTCCTAGGTATACCAGCCTATATTTTTATTTGGCTCATAGCAACGTATTACTCCGGAGGGTACGAAAAGCCAGTAAGTTTGCTTAAAATTATCAGGGGTATTGTATCTGGGACTTTTATCATATTAATTATATATTCATTGCTTCCGAATTCTGCGCGTTTTTCGCGGGCGGTAATTCTTATGGGGGCTGTATTGTCGTTTCTTTCTGTTGCGTTTATTCGTTTGGCATTGAATTTCTTCGTTGGAAAAGACTTCACACTTGGAGCGCGAAAACCAAAACGTGTTGCAATTGTCGGTCTGCCTGCTGAAACTTGCCGGATTGAAAGTATGCTTGCCCAAACAGGGGTTCCTGCCAATATTGTTGGATGTGTTTCACCTGTACAAATCTCAGAGCCAGGAGTTTTTATAGGTTCTGTTAATCAGATCGATGAAATCGTGCGGATAAATGCAATTGAAGAACTGATTTTCTGTTCGGCCGATGTTAGCTCGCGAACAGTAATCAAAACCATGCTTTCACTATCTGACTTCAATCTTGAATATAAAATTGCGCCTCCAGGAAGTATTTCAATTATCGGAAGTAACTCAATAGACACTGCCGGCGATTTGTACGTGGTAAACGTAAATGCCATAACCAAGGAAAAAAACCGCCGCAACAAACGGCTTTTCGATATTTTAGTTTCGCTGGCTTTATTGATTTCTTTCCCGTTGACGGTATGGCTAATCGAGAAAAAAAGAGGTCTGTTTTTCAATATTTTTAACGTGTTGGGGCACAGATTCAGTTGGGTGGGGTATCACGTGGTGAATACCGAAATGTTTCTTGGGTTGCCAGTTATAAAACCCGGAGTGATTAAAACTACTGATTTAATGGAGGTGGGGAAAAGAAACTTTGATGCAATCGATAGGGCAAACATGCTTTATGCCAGGGATTACAGTGTAGCAAAAGATTTTGAGTTTGTCATTAAAGCATTCAAAAAACTTGGACAATCATGAATACCTTGTCAAATGGTTTTGTAAAACTTAGGGCGTTGGAGCCCGATGATCTGGAGCTCCTCTATGCTTGGGAAAACGACCCGGAGGTTTGGCGTGTAAGCAACACTCATGCGCCAATATCGAAATACATGCTGGCCAATTATATAAAATCATCTGATCAAGATATTTGGGAAAGCCGACAATTACGGCTTGTTATTGAATTGTTAGATAATCAGCAGGTTGGCTCTATTGAGATTTTTGATTTTGATCCGTTTCATCTTCGAGCCGGTGTAGGTGTAATTATTTTTGCCGATGAGGAACGAAGAAAAGGTATTGCAAGCCAAGCACTTCAGCTTCTAATGAACTACGCCCACAACGAGCTTGGAATCTATCAGTTATATGCAAACGTTGCAGAAACAAACGAAGCGAGCATCGCACTGTTCCGGAAGTTGGGCTTTTTGCAGACAGGTTGTAAGACCGACTGGCTCCGCATTCCGGGTAAAGGGTGGGAGTGCGAACTTATTTTTCAATGTAAGTTATCTTAACAATCAGCTAATTGCAAGCTCAAGGCATTCATGCTAAAGCAATCACCTCAAAGGTCGTATTTCTCCAAAATTAATCAGATTGAGAGTGGTTTTTCAACCTTCTCGTCCATCAACGCAAGGCTCAGTACTTCGTCTATTGTTTTCACATAGTGGAAGTTTAGTCCGTTAATGTAGATTTCTTTTATATCTTCAATATCTTTCCTGTTTTCTTCTGAAAGGATAATGTCGGTAATACCAGCTCGCTTGGCTGCAAGTATTTTTTCTTTGATACCACCTACCGGAAGTACTTTTCCCCTGAGGGTAATTTCACCGGTCATAGCAAGGTTGCGCTTTACTTTTCGTTGTGTGAACGACGAGGCTAGTGATGTAACCATGGTAACACCTGCCGACGGTCCATCTTTTGGAATAGCACCTTCGGGGACGTGAATATGTACGTTCCAATTAGCAAAAATTTCTGGATCGATACTTAATACATCGGCATGGGCTTTTAGGTACTCTAATGCCAGCATAGCCGATTCTTTCATAACTTCACCTAAATTTCCGGTAAGCGTTAGTGCTCCCTTCCCTTTGCTCAAACTCGATTCAACAAAGAGTATTTCGCCGCCAACTGCAGTCCAGGCTAGTCCCGTTACTACACCGGCAAATTCGTTCCCTTGGTATTTTTCTGCGTTGAAGCGTGGAATGCCGAGGTATTCTTTTATGTGTTCTGTTTTTACATCGAGATCAACGGGTTCTTCAAAGGCAATTTTCCGGGCGATGCGCCTGACAAGTTTTGCCAGTTGTTTGTCGAGTTCCCGAACGCCTGATTCTCGAGTGTAATTTTCAATAATATATTGTAATACGCTGTTGCCCAATTGTATTTGATTTTCTGCCAATCCGTGGTTCGAGAGTTGTCTAGGAAGAAGGTGGCGCTTGGCAATTTCAATTTTTTCTTCAACCAAATATCCGCTTACTTCAATAAGTTCCATACGGTCTCGAAGAGGTTGGCTTATGGTATTCAGTGTGTTGGCGGTGGCTATGAACATCACTTTTGATAAGTCGTATTCTATTTCGAGATAGTTGTCGTGAAATTCGCTGTTTTGTTCCGGATCTAACACTTCGAGCAGTGCCGATGCGGGATCCCCGTGGTAATCGGCCGAAACTTTGTCAATTTCGTCGAGGATGAATACAGGGTTCGATGTTTTTGCTTTCTTGATGTTTTGAATAATACGGCCGGGCATAGCACCGATATAGGTTTTTCTGTGGCCTCGAATTTCCGACTCGTCGTGAAGCCCGCCAAGACTCATGCGCATGTAGCTTCGTCCCAATGCGCGTGCTACCGATTTTCCCAACGATGTTTTCCCAACTCCAGGAGGGCCGTAGAGACAAATGATGGGAGATTTCATATCGTTCTTAAGTTTCAGCACGGCAAGATGTTCGAGGATGCGTTCTTTTACCAGCTCGAGCCCGTAATGGTCTTCTTCTAACACTTGCTCGGCATGTTTCATGTCGAAATTGTCTTCTGAATATTCGTTCCATGGCAAGTCGAGCAGGGTTTGCACATATGAAAGTTGAATTGAATATTCTCCCGCTGCAGGGTTCATTCGGCGGAGTTTGTCGGTTTCTTTGGTAAACAGTACCGCAACTTCTTCATTCCATTTTTTGGTTTTGGCTTTTTCCCTCAGTTCCTCAATCTCTTTTTCAATGGGGTTACCTCCAAGTTCGTCCTGGATGGTTTTCATCTGCTGGTGCAGCAAATATTCACGCTGCTGCTGATCCATGTCGGTTTTAACTTTGGATTGGATATCGCGCTTTAGTTCAATCATTTGAAGTTCTCGAACCAAGTATGATATGGCCTGTATACCTCTTTCCCGTAAGTGGTCAAACTGTAAAAGGGTCTGCTTTTCTTCTACTTTTATGTCGGCATTTGAACAGATGAAATTGATAAGAAAGACCGGATTCTCGATGTTTCTTACTGCGAATGTTGCTTCTGGGGGTAGGTTATTCGAGTTTTTTGCAATTTTTATGGCGATATCTTTCAGCGATTCTACAATTGCCTCAAATTCAGGAGAATTTCCCTCAGGTTGAATTTCGGACAACGCCTGAAAGCGTACCGTGTGGTATGGTTCGTCCGATACCAGTTCGAGTGCCCTGAATCGTTGCTTTCCTTGGACAATAACCGTGGTGCTGCCATCGGGCATTTCAAGTATTTTTAGAATCTTGGCAATTGTCCCAATCTCGTATAGGTCGCTTAGCGATGGTTCATCAACTTCGGCATCAATTTGGGCGATGGTTCCAAGTACTCCGTCGCGACGGTATACATCTTTAATTAACTTTAGCGATTTATGCCTGCCAACAGTAATGGGTAAAATCACCCCAGGGAAGAGAACTGTATTCCGAAGTGGCAATAATGGCAGGGCGGTAGGCATACTGTCGATCTGCAATTCTTCGTTCTCGCCATCGGCAATAATTGGTATATATTCGCTTTCTTCACTTCCCATCCCTGTGAAAATAAAACCTTTGCTGTTTTTTATGTTGTTTCCCGCCATTGTGTTTTTCAATTTTTTTTATGCTGACAAACTGTCTTAGTAAAGTATAACAAATTATGAGCTTCTGTGTTTGTCAATAGCTATGCCAAATATTGGTTAAGACCAAATTTTGTCAAGAACCAACAAGAAAACAGTAATTAATTTCAGGCTTTTATTTTCGCGTGAGGTTGATATATGAGTAGTTGAAGTTGTTCTTCTCGTCGAAAAAATCTTCTCGGCTGGTTTCTTTCCATTCACTGTAATCAATTTCAGGGAAGTATACGTCGGCCTCAAAATCTTTATGGACAACGGTTAGGTACAGCTTCCCTGCCAGCGGATAAAACTGCCGGTAAATCATTCCGCCGCCAATAATGAAAGCTTCTTCTTCGTTTTGAACCAATTCAACTGCACCCTTAATGGTCGAAGTCATTTCACATCCGTCGAATACTTCGCCGGGAATATCAGAAATAACAATGTTTCTGCGGTTTTTTAGCGGTCGGCTACCGGGCAACGACAAAAGAGTGTTACGCCCCATGATTACAGGTTTCCCAGTGGTAATTTCCTTAAACCGTTTCAGGTCGTTGGGCAGATGGAACAACAAGTCGTTGTTTTTTCCAATGGCAAAGTTTTGAGCAATAGCCACGATGATAGATATATTTTTATGAATCATAAGTCATGATTAAACTGCAACATCTCCTTTAATGTGCGGATGGGCCTGATAATTTACCAGTTCAAAATCGTCGTATTTGAAATCGAAAATGCTTTTCACCTCAGGGTTAATTTTCATTTGAGGCAGCGGATAAGGCTCGCGGCTGAGCTGAAGTTTCACTTGTTCGAGATGGTTGGTGTAAATATGCAAATCGCCAAAAGTGTGCACAAAGTCGCCGGGTTCGAGACCAGTTACTTGCGCCATCATCATAGTTAGCAATGCGTACGATGCTATATTAAAAGGAACACCGATGAATGAATCGGCACTGCGTTGGTACAATTGGCACGATAGCTTTCCATCGGCCACATAGAATTGGAAAAAGGCGTGACAGGGAGGCAGGTTCATATTGGGCAAATCGGCAACGTTCCAAGCACTTACAATAATACGACGCGAGTCGGGATTGTTCTTAATGGTCTCAACAACTTCTGAAATCTGATCAATGTGTCCACCTTTATAATCGGGCCAGGAGCGCCACTGGTAGCCATAAATATGTCCAAGGTCGCCGTTTTCGTCGGCCCATTCGTTCCAAATTCGTACGCCGTTATCTTGCAAATATTTGGCGTTGGTATCGCCATTAAGAAACCAAAGCAGTTCGTAAATAATAGATTTTAGGTGCAACTTTTTTGTAGTTACTACAGGAAAACCTTCTTGTAAGTTAAAGCGCATTTGGTAGCCAAATGTAGAAATGGTGCCCGTTCCTGTGCGGTCGTCCTTTTTTACTCCAGTGTCAAGTATATGCTGAAGTAAGTCGAGATATTGTTTCATGTCAGAATAAATTATTGAGCAACACCCGTTTTCATCTTTCCGGGATTGTGTTTGTATTTAAAGAAAATCGGGAATAAAATGGCCAGAACAAGGGCGTAAGCCGCAAATGCGAACCAAATGCCCGGCCAGTTTTTAATTCCGTCTATTGTAAAATGGTCTACAACCAATCCGCTAACTAGTCCCCCAATTATTGTCCCGATCCCGTTGGTCATAATCATAAACAAGCCTTGAGCGCTTGACCTGATTTTGGTAGTTGTTTCCATTTCAACAAACAAGGAACCTGAAATATTGAAAAAGTCAAACGCCATACCGTAAATAATCATTGATAATATCAGTAGAATGAACCCACTTCCGGGATTGCCAAAGCCGAACAATCCGAAACGGAGAACCCAGGCAACCATACTCATTATCATAACGTTTTTGATTCCAAATCTTTTCATGAAAAATGGTATGGTAAGGATGAAGAGGGTTTCTGAAATTTGTGAAATGGACATGAGTATGCCGGGGTGTGTAACGGCAAAGGAAGTGGCATAATCGGTTTTAAAATCCATAAGGAATGGCTGACCAAAAGTATTTGTAATTTGCAATGCTGCACCCAGTAGCATCGAGAATACGAAGAAGATAGCCATTTTAGGGTTTTTGAAAAGCACAACTGCATCGAGTCCAAGAGCGGATACTACAGATTTGCTGCGTTGCGAATTGTCTGGTTTGCAAGGAGGCATAAAAAAAGCATACAGGCCAAGCAACAGCGATGCTGAAGCACTGAGGTAGAATTGACCCGGACCTTCTTTTAATCCCATTAAATCAACAATCCACATAGCGGCAATAAAACCAATTGTACCCCAAACCCTTATTGGTGGGAATTCTTTAACTACGTCGTGACCTTGTTTCTCAAGAATGTAGTAAGCAACCGAATTGTTAAGGGCTATGGTTGGCATATATGCCATGGCATAAAACAACATGATCCAGTACAAAAGGTCATAGTTCGTTATGGTTGAGGCAAGAAAGAATAACCCCGCGCCAATAAGGTGGCAAACTCCAAGTACTTTTTCGGCGTTAAACCATCGGTCGGCTACAATACCTAAAAGCCCGGGCATAAACAGCGAAGCAATTCCTGCTGTGGCGTAAATACTCCCAACTTGAAAGCCTGTGAATCCCAATGTGTTGATCAAATATCCGCTGAGTGAAATAAGCCAACTACCCCAGATAAAGAACTGTAAAAAGTTCATCAGGATTAAACGATTCTTGATTCCCATACTAAAATATTGTTAATGTGGATTTTAATTTCCGTCTTTTCTTCTCGAAATCTCGTCACGTATTTCTGAAGCTACTTCATAATTCTCTTCATGAATGGCTTCTTGCAACAATCGTTCAAGCTCTTTTATCGAATATAGTTCATATTTATCCTTTTGCCCGTCAGATTCGTCTGTATCTTCTGGCAAAGTATCTTCTTCACTGTTTTCGCTTACTTCAATAATGATTCCTGCTTTCGAAAGGATTTCCTCTGTAGTATAAATCGGACACTTAAACCGCAAAGCAAGAGCGACAGCATCAGAAGTGCGCGAGTCAATGGCTATACGCGTGCCGTTTTGTTCACAAATCAGTTCAGAAAAAAATATCCCTTCTTCCAATTTATAGATGATTACCTCTATCAGTTCAATTTCAAAAGCCTGTGCAACATTCTTAAATAAATCGTGAGTGAGTGGGCGTGGCGGATGCAAACCTTCAAGCTGGATGGCTATTGATTGTGCCTCAACTGGTCCAATGATGATTGGAATTCTACGGTCGCCATTCTCTTCTGAAAGCACCAGCGCGTATGCCCCGGTTTGGGTTTGGCTCACGGAAAGGCCCAGTACATTTAATTTTATTTTGAGCATATATGTCGTATGAATGCAATAAAACAAAGATAGAAATTGTTTTTTCTTTGAATAAAAAAAAATACGCTATAATTACCCGCGGCATAAAGTGAGCCTATCGATTGTGTTGGTTTTCAACATTTACTCTGTGTTGGTAAATCTGACTATTTGTTTTGGACATTTTTAACGAGAAATCTTTTTCGCTTGTTCATACCGACTGTTGATGAACAACATCTTTAGTGTTTAAAAAAAAACTGTTCGGAAAGATTTTTCAGATTATATATTTGGCAATCATTTGAAATTATATACTTTTGCAGTCCGAAGTTTTCGAGCAGGCTCAAAAAGTAAAGGATACTTTCCTTTCGCCTGACGGAGTAAATTAAAAATTTGATAATTAATATGTTTGCAATTATTGATTTTGGAGGTTTCCAATACAAAGTTGAAAAAAACAGTAAGGTAATTGTTAATAGCCTTGATCTTGAAGAAGGTCAGACTTTCGATATCGAAAAGGTACTTTTGATTGACAATGACGGTGCTGTGAAAGTTGGAACCCCAACCGTTGAAGGAGCTAAAGTTACTGCTAAGGTTTTAGAGCATGACAGAGGCGAAACGCTTATCGTTTTTAAGAAAAAACGCAGAAAAGGGTATAAGAAGAAAAATGGCCATCGCCAATACTTGACCCGTATTCAAATTGAAGAAATTGTAGGATAACGAAAAAAATTAGATACCATGGCTCATAAGAAAGGTGTAGGTAGTTCGAAGAACGGACGCGAATCGGAAAGTAAACGATTAGGCGTTAAAATTTGGGGTGGACAAGATGCTAAAGCAGGCAATATACTTGTTCGTCAACGTGGCACACAGCACAATCCGGGCGAAAATGTAGGTATTGGTCGTGACCATACTTTGTTTGCACTGGTCGACGGTACTGTTCTTTTCAAAAGAAAAGCTAAAAACAGATCGTACGTTTCGGTGGTTCCTTTTGCTGCTGAAGAACAGAACTAATATCGATATTTATTAAGATATTCAGAAAGCCTTCCAAATTTGGAAGGCTTTTTTTGTTGGTATGTTTTCGTTTTTGCAACCCCTGTGATATTCTTCTGTCGTTACTGTAAATAAATTTTTACAGCCATGAAAACACAAATCTTATCTTTATTTCTCATCTTGACTATTGTCCTACAGTCGAACGCACAGACAGCTGAATCGGGTACAGAACTTAAAAAAAGCCCCTTTCAGTTTTCAATTTTTATTCCGCCTATTGGCACTAACGGAATGTATTTTTACAATACAATCAACGATTTCTCTTTTAATACGTTTATTGGTGCCGGTGCTGCCACTAATTTTTGTGAATTGAACGGGTTTATGGGTTTCGATCGGTATTATGCCGATGGGCTTCAAGCTTCGGGGTTTGCTTCTGTAGTGGGTTTTGGTGCCGATGCTCAGGAATATAGCTCTGAAGGTGTTCAGTTATCGGGTTTTTTGAATGCCAATGGAAACAGCTACTCCGGGGTTCAAATGGCCGGTTTTGCCAATGTCAACAATCGCTTTCAGGGACTTCAGGTTAGTGGTTTTTTGAATGCTAACCGGAATGCCGCTAAAGCAATGATGTATGCCGGTTTTTTAAATGTTAACAATATTGTTGACAAAACTGTTGAATTGGCAGGCTTTGCCAACGTTTCATTTAAAGGTGCAAGCATTGCACAACTTTCGGGTTTTGGCAACGTGGCTCAAGATGTGAAAGGGATTCAGGGATCGGGGTTCTTTAATGTTGCTCGCGATATTCAAGGTGTACAGGGAGCTGGCTTCATCAATGTTGCACGCAAAGTGCGCGGGGTGCAGGCATCGGGTTTCATTAATATTTGCGACAGTATTGATGGTATTCCAGTAGGTGTTATCAGTATTGTGTTAAAAAACGGATACAGGAACTTTGAAGTGTCAACCTCTGAGTGGAGTCCTGTTCAGCTCACATATCGAATGGGGGTTGAAAAATTCTATAACATTTATTCTTTGAGTAAGTTAGACGGTACATGGGATCGGTACGCATTAGGTTTTGGGTTTGGCCATAACCGTCAAATCTTTAAAAAGACTGATTTGAACATTGAATTGGTCAACCATCGGGAAATTGTTGTTCAGCCCGACGTTTTCCGTATATTTCACGAACGTGAAAACAATCTTTCACAGTTGAAAATTGGTATCAGACGAAACCTTTTCTCAAATATTTGGCTTAATGTTGGCCCAACGTTGAACATGAGCTGGGCTTATCAGTTGAACGGATTTGCCCTTCAAGGCGAAGATCTTCAACCATACTTATGGAAAGTCGAACCTAAAACATACACTAATTATCCCCGATGGAATTCTCGTTTTTGGGTAGGTTTTCATGCTGGCATAAGCATTTATTAGTGCTTTATACTAGTATTTTAGTGTGATTTTTATTCTCCATTTACCAATATTTATTTCCTTTTCTTGATCCGTTCCCGATCTGTTTTCGGGAGCGGATTTTTATATCTGGAACCTTTTCAGTGTAAACGAGAATTTTGTTCCTTCTCCTTCGTGGCTTTCTACCTTAAATGTTCCTCCGTTTTTTTCAATAAAATCGCGACATAATATGAGCCCAAGGCCGCTGCCTTTCTCGTTGTTTGTTCCGTAGGTGGTGTTCATATCTTTGCTTTTTAAGAAGTTGTCTAGGTTTTCCGGGCTTATTCCAATTCCGTTGTCTTTTACTGAAAATTCAACAGTATCGTTGTTTACTGTTGATGAGATTTCTACTTGTCCTTCGTTTGGTGTAAATTTTAATGCATTGCTTATCAGGTTGCGGAAAATGGTGCGAACCATATTCAAGTCTCCAAAGGCTAGTGTGGTCGAATCGATATTGTTGGCAACGAAGATGTTTTTCTTTGTGTAAATGGGTTTGAAAAGCTCTAGTATATCTTCAATAATTGGTTGAATAAGAATAACTTCCGGATCGTATACAATCAATCCTCGTTGTGCCCTGGTCCAGTTTAACAAGTTGTCGATCAAGTAAAATGTCGATTTTGTAATAGACGAGAAGTTGCTGAAAATCTTGTTTCTTTTTTCTTCATCAAAGCGTTCAGGGTGCTCGGTTAGCATGTCAATCATGTTTTTAATGTTGCCTAACGGAGCCCTAAGGTCGTGTGAAATTATTGAGAAAATCTTGTCTTTTGAGGCTACCAGCCCTTTAAGTTCTTCCTTTTGAGCTTCAAGTACTGTAGCTTGTGCTTCAATCTCATTTTTTTGCTCAAGCAAGATGTTGCTTTTTTGTTCAATGAGGTTCTTTTGTTCCTTAAGTTCACTATTCTTCTTCAGTATTTCGTGAGTCCTCTCGCTTACAATTTCTTCGAGTTCTTGTTTCTGCTTTTCAAGCTGAATAACCCTGATGCGGTAGAAAAGGTAAGTTATAGATATTAAAACCAGTCCAATAAGGATGTAGAACCATGCGGTTTCGATGAAACGTGGTTTTATGCTGAAGGAATATTTTGTTCCTTGTTCGTTCCATATATTGTCGTTGTTACTGGCAGTAACTTCAAAGGTATAGTCTCCATGTTTCAGGTTTGTGTACGATACCGAACGAATGTTTTCTGTTTCTGTCCATTCATTTTCAAAACCTGTGAGACGGTATTTGAACTTAACTTTTTCTCCATCGTAAAGACAAGGGGCTGTGTAATAAAACGTGTACCGTTTCGCTCCGGGGTTAATTTTGAGGTTTGAAGTTGCCGGTAAAATTGTATTATCGACTTTAATGCTTTCAATATATACTGGTGGTATATAGTTGTTATACATCATGTTGAGTGGATCGATCATAGCAATTCCATCGAGTGTGGGGAAGTATAGCTTACCATCTTGGCTTTTGATCGATTGTGTGGTCGGGTTACATTCCGATTGCTTCATTCCATCATGTTTATCGAAGGTTGTGCAGTGTATTTTCATCTCGGGGAAATCACGCACTTCTATCAGTTCTTTTTTCGACACTTTCATTATTCCCTCGCTGAACGGCAACCAAAGAAAACCGTAGTCGTCTTCAATAACATCGTATGGAGAATCGCTAAGTAAGCCTTTTTTAGAGTTGAATGAGAAGAATTTATCTTCTTTTCTTAGCCAAAGCCCATTATTTGAGGCTATCCACAAAAGGCCATCTTTGTCGTAGTAAATATTAAATACAATTTCACCAAAAAAACCTGATTCAGGTCCAATCGGTTCAATTCGACCGTCTGGGCTTATTTTGTTTAATCCGTTGATGGCTTCGCTGGTTCCAATCCATATATTTCCTTGCTTGTCTTCGTTTATAGCCATTACTAAGTTTGAAGTTAACCCATGATTAACATTGTATAGTTGGGTCTTTCCGTTTTTGTCCATTCTGATTAACCCATTGTTGCGTGTGCCTATCCAGATGTTCCCGTTTAAGTCTTCGTATGCCAACCGTATCTTTGATTCAGGGAAGCCAGTATTTTCGTTTAAAAAGGTTTCTTTTCCTGACGGTTCAATTTTCAATAATCCGTCGTATGTGCTGATCCAAATGTTTTTTTTCGAATCGGTCAAGATGTGGCGGATCCGGTCGCGCGATAAATTTGTTTTAGGCTTATAAGGATAAATTTGACCATTTTTTATTGTCACAAGGTTTCCTTCGTCGAAACCCACCAAAAGTGTATTAGGAGAAATTTCGTCGATGGCGTTGACCACTTTTTCGGGTAAGCCGCCCCTGTAAGTGAAATTGGTAAATTTTCCGTCACTTATTCGTGTTAAGCCTCCTTTGTATTGCGTAATCCAGAAGTTTCCTTCAAAATCGAATAAAAAATCGATGACGAAGTTATTGGCCAAGCCATTGTCTGTTGATATATATTCAAGGCTTTCATCCGATTTGTTCTTCCGATAAAGACCATTTATTGTGCCGAACCACATGTTGCCATATTTGTCGCGAAGAATGTCGTTTACTGTACTGTTGATTTGAGGCAGCTGCCTGCTGAATTGTTTGCCATTGTATGTAAAAACCCCCGAATTGGCACCAATCCATAATTCTCCGTTTTCACTTAATAGAGAATAAATCCATTCATTTTTAAGGTAGTCGGGCATTTCAACCTGACTCAGTTGGTTGTTTTGGTATTTATATATTCCATTTCCTAGGGTGCCGAACCAAATTGTACCATCCTGACTTTGAATAATGGTTCGTACTTCTAAATTTTTCAAGGAAGAACTATGTTCTATAAAGTGAAGTTCTTCATTTTCAAGGTAAAACCATCCAAATTCGGGAGATGCTGACCATATGCGATCCTTGTCGTCGACAAGCAATGCCCGGTAAAGGTTCATCATGCCAATTTCTTTTCCGTAAGTCTTAAACGTTCCATTGTTGTATGCTATTAGTCCGCTACCTTGAGTAGTCATCCAAAGATTTCCTTTGCGGTCTTCGGCAAGACTTCTAATTACATTATTCTCAAGTGCCTCGGTGTTTGATGAATTGAAAACTGTGAATGAATTGCCATCGAAACGAATGAGTCCTGAGTATCCCGAAATCCATAAATATCCGTCAGAAGTTTGATGGATATGTAGCAAAGAGTTACTGGGAAGTCCATTTTCAGTTGTCCAGTTTTTAAAATTATACTGAGTAAGTTTCTTATTTGGGTTCAAATAATACGTCGGAATTTGTCCGTAGATTAAGCCTGATGCTAAAAATAACAATGTGAGAAATAGGAACTTCTTCATTTCAATATGTTTTGACCACACGTAATTTACTCAGAAAATGTTAAAAAAACATTATTAACCGACTAAATTTCAAAGTCGGCATTTATCTTTGTTAACTCTCTGATATTCAATTTTTCATTTTACCTTTTATAAATTAAGCCCCCCCCTTTTAACCTGAAAGCGGGAAAAGACTGTTG
>JAAYAG010000078.1 GCA_012719495.1 Bacteroidales bacterium | reverse complement strand
TTAAGTGATTTTAAAGCAGAACATTGCTGTTTACAAGTGGCGGACAATGAGCTTTGCATAAAACACTGTTTTCCTGCATTAAATTTTCTCGATTTAGCCCGCTAATACTCAAAAATTTGCTTTGTAAAACAGCGTTTTATGCTAATCTGAACTTTAAAAATAAAATCGAACTCAGGTTAATATACAATTTCCAGAAATCACGGACCAAGGTTGTTGTGTACTTCCATGCATATCCCAATAATCTTGTAGCTTTCAGTCTTGGAAATAATATCCGTCATCATAATTCGTGAATTTGTGGCCTTTTAGTTAGTTATGTTACAAAAAAATAAATATATCCACCCGAATATTAAAGTGATCCAGTTTAATTTATGCCCACCAAGCCACAGAAAAGAAAAAGCCCGCTAAATCATTGATTCAGCGGGCTTCTAGCTTTGCACGGGAGGAGCGACTCGAACGCCCGACACTCGGTTTTGGAGACCGATGCTCTACCAACTGAGCTACACCCGTGTGTTTTCGTAAGCGGTTGCAAATATAAAGTAATTATCGTTTCTGCCAAACCTCTGTTTTTAAAAAAAATCTTTTTTTATTTACTTTTTCTGCTAAAAACAGGCAATTCTCTAATTATCTTATTGTTCGATATACAATTTTATCGCTTTACTTTTCAACCTTGCTTTCAGCCAGCTTTCTATGCTGGTTTTTTCTGCCGCGCTTATGCTGTTCTTTTTTGAGGTAAGAACCACTAAATAAATCTTTTCACTGGTTTTTTTGCCGGTATAAAAATATGTGTCGGAAAACGAACACGATTCAATTTCGGGAAAAAGCTGGCTCAATTCCAACAATAACTGTTCACCCATTTGGGGTAGTTGTTGCAAACTATCAATCACTTGCTGTTTTTGTTTAACTTCTGCAGACAACGTGCCAACCTGATTTCTCAAAACATTTTCTACATTATTATCATTGATGGAGAATCCCTGACTGATATCTACCGTAGCCTTTTCTATTTTGAAATCGGCCAATTTTGCGATTATTTCATTTTTCGACGCTTCGGAAAGTGTATTTCCACCATATACAAGTTTTATGGTTCGTTTTGAAGGAATAATCTCGTTTTTAAGCAAATAGCTACCCTCAACATAGGTGAGATTGTTTGTATAATGCTTGGCATTTTCGGCAAAACGTTCATTTTTCACCAAGATATAACCAAAATAAATACTTGGCAATAAGGTAATTAAAATAACAAGTGAAATATAACGATTTAGTTTCTTTTTCTGGGCAGGACTTACATCAGAACGAATTGGAAAATTTAAAAACTGAGAAACCAATACCGACGAAATAGCAATAAAAACCGTATTAATGGTAAACAAATATATTGCCCCAAAGAAAAATGAAGGCTGTCCAGTACCCAAACCATACCCTGCAGTACAAAGCGGTGGCATTAATGCGGTGGCAATAGCAACCCCCGGAATCACATTCCCTTTCAACTTGCTACTTATAGCCACAATCCCGGCGAGTCCACCAAAAAGAGCAATCAGCACATCGTAAATCGTAGGACTTGTACGCGCAAGAAGCTCAGAATGTGCCGTTGATACAGGGCTAATAATAAAATACAGGGTTGAACCAGCCAATCCGGTAAGTACAGCAAAAGTGAAATTTTTAGCGGATTTTTTGAACAATGGAAAATTGTAGGTTGCCAGACTATACCCCATCCCATTAATAGGTCCCATCAGTGGCGAAATAAGCATTGCCCCGATAATCACGGCCGTAGAATTCGTATTCAACCCTACTGATGCAACGATAATGGCAAAAAACAGAATCCAAAGGTTGGTACCTTTGAAAACAATTCCTTTTTCTATTTCACTGTGAATAAAATCGTAATCCTCAATTTCGCTGCGAAGGTCGAGGTAATGGAATATTTTTTCTAAAAAATTCATAACATGCTTTTTTAGTTCATTATCCTAAGATACTGATTTTTTCTAACCTTTCATACGTTGAATTTCTGAAAGTAAAAACATCAGGAGCGTTTCGAGATATCGAATTGAAGAAGGTAATTGTATTTCTCCATCAAAAAACGCATCAATTGGTTGTTAACATCAAACTGGATCTCTCCTACCCTTCTGACCGGTAGAATCTTTGGTGAAGTTCCGGTGATGAATAATGCATCGAACTCGTGAAGCTGTTTCAGGGGTACGGCTGTAAACTTTAATGAAATATTCTCTTTTTCAGCAATTTCAATTACTTTCAGCAATGTTATTCCAGTCAGTACTTTGCTCAACGGACAAGTATAGAGCACTTCATTTTTAACAAAAACCATGTTCGATTTGCTTCCTTCGGTGATATAGCCCTCACGATCGACCAGCAGTACTTCGAAAAGAGTGCTTTCTGTAAGTATCTTGTTCGCAATATTCCTTACCCCCTGTTCAACTTTAGCTTCAGGATTTTGGCGTTCTGCCTTGAGAATTCCAACATCAACACCTGTAATATACTGCTGATCCGAAGGATAACTATGAGGAATGAAATACAGTAAAGTCCGTGGATTTTCATACGGGAACCCGGCAGATTGAGAAAAAATAACCTTAAGCATTACATTTCCGATGAGGAAATTATTCTCTGCTGCCAGAGTCACCATATTGGTAAACAACTGATCCTTGTCAAGTTGTCCTTTTTTCCCAACCAGCTTGCACGAGTTTATTAACCGTTGATAATGATCAAGATAGAAAAGCGGAACGCCATCTACAATTCTCAGGACTTCATACACAACTGTTCCCATTTCAAGCCCTTCATTCCATTGATTTACAGAACAAAGCGTATCATCTAAATAAAATACTTCTCCCTTTAGCATTATAAGCCATTTTCATGCAAAAATAATCGCGAAATTGCGGAAATGTGCACGTCAATTGGCTTTCTGTAACAAAATCTTCCCAGAGAAGCTTTTCCGGTCTGAAGTAATACGGTACAAAATAACAGGAGTGTTTCCAAGAACAGACCGTGGCACAAGCAGTTCGGCGCTTGTTTTTGTGGTGTTTTTGTAAAGTACTCTCCCGGTGACATCATAAAGCACTATTCCGTCAATCGTTTTCCTATCGGAGGATGAGAAAACTATTTCGTCGCCCAAAACTTTGTATGTAAATTGATCTTTAGAAAATTGATTTGATGAAACCGTCGTGTCAGGGGCTGTATCCCAGCCTGCCAAGCGGGCAAACATCCACCATGCAGCAAATGCTTTCCGGTTCCCGTTTAACGACTGGCTGTGCGCGGCACCACAATCATACCAATCGACGTTTTCAGTATGTGAATTTTGCCAATCGATAGCCCAATTCCTCGACTCACCAGTGCTGGTTTGATAATCGCAATTATCGTTGGCATTCAAAACCATATAGTTAACTTTTCCGTCGGGATCATAACTTTCAATATCAGCAAAATCGAAAAGTACTTTTTTATTGCTGCGACAGAATTCGCGAATCCTGTTATTATTCTGATTTAGTTGCCCTTCGGCTCCACTACCATCGAGATGACCGGTCATATAGACAAAACGTACCGAAGGAAATTCCGTTTCCAAATCATTCATCAACGACAAGTAAAGGTCTATTTCCTCGGTCGAAGCCCATGCTGCCTGCCCGCACCACGACCACATAATTACATTAACATCGGAATTATTTTTCAAATAGTTACGAGTTGCCGATGCCCACAAGGTGCGATCAGGATTTCCCAAATCGTAAGCCTCTTCAAAGGGAGAATCGTGTAATTCGAGAGCTCCGTTTTCGCCGTCTGAATTGTAATTAAATAACCCTGGCTGATAATCATGTTTTTGCATAAAATCATCAAGAGAGCCCATACCCGATATAATCTGACTTCCATGCGAAGTATGCCCGTATGCAATTACCAACTTCGATTTAGCAGCTTGAATATATTCAACAGGAACAGCAAAAATATTGGTACAATGATGGTCGATTATCATTGAGTCATTTGCTGGATTATGCTCATCTTTAGCAGAACAGCTAATTGTAAGATAGAAAAACAATCCAAAAATAACTAAAGAACACACATGCGATTTCATAGTATTGTAGGTTTAGAGGTTTACTTGAGCAATTTGAAATTCAATATTGTAATTACGATCAAAAGTAAGACTATAGCAACATAAAAACAACGCTCTCAATTTAAAACGAAGAGCGTTGTAAAATTATTATATGTTGAGCCTATTGAGCTGACGGATACGCACCAATATAGGGCTCAATTCTCTTTGGCTATTTCAGTAAATTGCTTACTGATGCCGGTAATTTTTTTACATACAATAAAAAATGAAGAAAATAAAGCGATATTTGCTTGACTTCGGGATATTCCCTACATTTATAAAAAAATAATTAAGAAAAAGATGAAAAAGGTTACACTCTTCGGCGTTATTATTCTTGTAATTGCACTGACAGTTTTTGTTTATATCCGGTACTTTTTTGTATTCGGAGAAGGTGTAAAAGCTGGCGATCTCAATTTCATCGTTTACAAAGGGATGGTTTTTAAAACCTGGGAAGGCCGGGTAATACAAACCGGTATAAGAACCAATACTCCCGGTGCTATCCAAAGCAATGAATTTGAATTCAGTGTAAAAAACGACAGCATTGCCAAAGTGTTGGAAGTGAATAGCGGTAGATTTGTAGAGCTTCGCTACAAGGAATATTTTCACTCGTTACCATGGAGGGGAAACAGCAAATATGTTGTGCATGAAATAATTAGTATTGGAGACAGTAAGATGCCTTAAAATTTACTCCTTTTCTCTGTCTTTAACTTCTAAATAGCTTACAATGAAAAGAATAATTCTGGCTTTAATAACAATTCTGGCTTTAAATTCTGTAAAGGCCAATGATACAACATTAGTTGTTTATCAGTTCAATATAATGGAAGATATTGCCCCTTCGGTTTGGCGACAAACAAAAAAAGCCTTTGCCGAAGCAGAAAGCCTGAATGCCAATCTTATTCTTATCCGTATGAATACTTATGGAGGTACTGTTGTAGATGCGGATTCCATACGAACAAAAATATTGAACAGCCAAATCCCGGTTTGGATGTTCATCGACAACAACGCAGCCTCGGCCGGAGCACTTATTTCAATTGCTTGCGACAGCATTTATATGAGACCAGGAGCAAATATTGGCGCTGCAACAGTAGTTAATCAAACCGGTGAAAAAGCACCCGACAAATACCAATCATACTTCCGCTCTATTATGCGATCAACAGCCCAAAGCCATGGTGCCGATACAATTATAAATGGCAACGATACAATTATAAAATGGTTTCGCGATCCAATAATTGCTGAAGGCATGGTTGACGAAGATGTGTATATTGCCGGAATCAAAGACACAGGTAAAATAATCACTTTCACCGCCTTAGAAGCCGTAAAATACGGTTTCTGCGAGGGTATTACAGAAAATATTGATCAATTACTTGAAAAAGCAAACATCAACTCCTATACAATTAAAGAATTCAAACCAACAGCAATCGATAAGATCATTGGATTTCTTACCAGCCCTTTAATTTCCGGCCTTCTCATTATGGCTATTATCGGAGGGATATATTTTGAAATGCAGTCCCCGGGTATAGGGTTTCCGCTTATTATTGCCGGGTTAGCTGCTATTGCCTACTTTGCTCCGCTTTACCTGGAAGGCTTGGCCGAAAATTGGGAAATTGTAGTTTTTGTTGTGGGATTAATTCTAATTGTTGTCGAATTGTTTGTATTTCCGGGTTTTGGCATAGCAGGTATTTCGGGTATCGTACTGGCAATCACTGGGCTTACACTAAGTTTACTCAACAATTACCGTTTTAATTTTGAACATGTTAGCGGTAAATCAGCCTTATTTGCTTTGCTAACAGTTACCCTTTCGCTAACCTTCGGGTTAATATTATCGCTATGGCTTGGGCAAAAGTTGTTCACTGCCAGAAAAGGACCTTTCGGCAAACTTGCATTAAACGCCATTCAACTTAAAGATGAAGGTTTTGTCAGTGTTGATACAAGACTTAAAGACCTGGTTGGGAAAAAAGGTTTTGCCCATACTATTTTACGGCCTTCTGGAAAAGTTTCTATCGATGGGGATATTTGGGATGCCAAAGCAAACGATTCGTACATCGAAAAAGGGGAAAAGATTATAGTAGTCCGACAAGAATCAGGACAGCTTTACGTTGAAAAAGATGCATAAACTTTAACCTACCGTTAAAGAACCCACCAACAGTACAGGCAAAATTATGATTGCCAGTTTCAGCCTTTATATTTGCAATTAAATACTATAAAAAATGTGGGGCTTAATAGGGATTATCAGCGCGGTACTTCTGGGTATCTACGACATATTTAAGAAAACATCGCTCAATGATAATGCTGTACTCCCCGTCCTGTTAATCTCAATAGCAACAAGCAATCTTTTTTTTATCCCAATAATAGTTGGATCACAGGTTACTCCTGAATTTTTCGTGAATTTAGGCTTTTTTTGCCCAACGCTCACGTTGGCCGAGCACATCCAAATGGTACTTAAAGCTTCGTTGGTTCTCTCGAGTTGGATATTAGCCTTTTTTGCGATTAAACATTTGCCATTGACTATTGTTTCTCCGATTCGGGCAACAGCTCCACTGTGGACTTTACTCGGGGCCCTTATCATTTTTTCTGAAAGCCTGAACCTGCTCCAGTGGGTTGGTTTACTGATTACCTTAACCTTCTTTTATCTTTTTTCGACAACAGGCAAGCTCGAAGGCATCGACTTTAAAAAGAATAGATGGGTCTTCGCCATTATTGGTGCTACCCTCCTTGGATCGGCAAGTAGCCTGTATGATAAATATATGGTACGAGAAATCGACAGAATTGCAGTACAGGCTTGGTCAGGAGTTTATCAGTTAATTCTCATGCTTATAATTGTGACGCTGCTTTGGTACCCTAAACGCAAAAGTTCTACTCCATTCAAATGGAGATGGACTATTCCATGCATAGGTATTTTCCTCACAATGAGTGATTTTTTCTATTTTTTTGCGTTAAGTTACCCCGATTCACTTATTTCAATTTTGTCGGGAATAAGGCGCAGCGGTGTCGTAATCCCGTTCATTTTTGCTGCATTGTTTTTTAAAGAAAGCAACATCAGGAAAAAAGCATTATACTTGGCTGGAATTATAACCGGTGTAATATTTATGACCATTGGAAGTCACTAAACTATGAACAACGAAAACAAAGGATTATCACTTGCGCTGGTTACCGTAGTTTGTTGGGGTGTACTGGCCATTGGCTTAAAAGTAGCGTCGAGGGCTGTTGATTCATTTACAATTGTTTGGATAAGATTTGCCTTGGCCTTTTCTTTTCTATCCATTTGGTTTCTTATTACCGATCGAAAACAGTTTAGAATTCTGATAAAGCCTCCATGGCAACTAATTCTGGCAACTATTGGTTTGTCAATCAATTACATTGGATTCCAGATTGGAGTTGAACTCACCAGCCCAAGCATTGCTCAGGTGGTAATTCAAATTGGACCAGTGTTGCTTGCCCTGGCTGGGATCTTCTTTTTCCACGAAAAAATCCGAAAGCAACAATTGCTGGGTTTTGGAGTAGTAATCGTTGGCTTCGTTCTTTTTTACTATGAACAACTTAAAGCTGTTTTTACATCGCCTGAGAAATTTAATGCCGGAATTGCCTTGCTCGTGTTGGGAGCCATTGCTTGGTCGGTATATGCGGTAATGCAAAAAAAACTGGTTACGAAATATCCGCCGCAAACGCTTAACCTTTTTTTATACGGACTCCCAACCATTTTATACCTGCCCTTAGCCAATTTTGAGACACTGGGAAATATTTCATTTGAATGGTGGCTGCTTTTACTTTTTCTTGGCGCGAATACACTCGTTGCCTATGGGTGCATGAATGCTTCGCTTAAGTATATCGATGCAAACAAGGTAAGTGCCTTACTTGTAAACAACCCGATTATCACCTTCATAATCATGGCCATTCTTTCATGGAAACAAGTTTCATGGATACCCGCAGAACACTTCAGCATATTGGCATGGGTCGGTGCGCTCATGTTTATTTTTGGCGCTTTCATGGTCGTAAAAAAAGGGAATAAAAATTAGCGCTCAACAACGCGTTTAAAATAGTGAGACGTATATTTGTGCAAATTAGCACATGGAAAAGTCTGTTTATTATATCGACTGTATATTACCGGTACCACTCAACCAATACTTTACTTACCGGATTTCCGAAAAAATTGCAGATAAAGCAAAAGTAGGCTGCCGTGTCATTGTACAATTTGGAAACCGCAAGTATTACACGGCAATTATCATCCGGATTCATACCAACAAACCGGAATACGAAACCAAAGAGACAGAAACCCTGCTCGATGATGAACCGGTAGTTAGTCTTCATTCTTTTTCTTTCTGGGAATGGATGGCAGCGTATTATTGCTGTCCAGTTGGCGATGTAATGAATGCCGCGTTACCCGCCGGGTTAAAACTAGAAAGCCACACCTCGGTACATGTAAACTACGATTGGATTGAGAATGAACGTCTTTCGGGCATTGAAGAGTCGGTTTTCCTGTTCCTGCAAGGTCAAGAACATGCAACTATACAGCAAATCAACTCGCTGACAAAAAAGACAAATGCATATTCCATCATTCAATCACTCTTGAAAAAAGATGCCATTCGGATTGAAGAAAAAGTCGAGGAAAAATATCAGCCTAAACTGGTCCCTTATCTGAAAATATCACCAACGCTGGTTAATGAAAATGATTTCGATACAGCTTTTGAAAATCTGAAAAAAGCCAAAAAGCAACTCAACATGATGATGCTACTTATTAATGAGTTACATCATTTTTCATCACAACCCAAAGAGATGATCCTTAAGAAAGAATTTATGCTGAAAGGTCATTTTTCTGAAGGCACTCTCAAAAATTTAATCGACAAAAAATATATTGAAGTTGTTGCTGTAGAAACTTCGCGCATTAACGCCCACCAACAACAAACGCAAAAGTTACCCCAGCTAAGCCAGACGCAGGAAGAAGCGTTGAACCTTATTTATCAGGAATTTATATCAAAGAATGTTGTCCTGCTCCATGGGGTTACAGCAAGCGGCAAAACCGAAATTTATATACGAATGATTGCAGATCAACTTCGTGCAGGAAAACAAGTTTTATATCTTTTGCCCGAAATTGCACTCACTTCGCAAATAATTGATCGGCTAAATGCTGTTTTTGGGGAAAAGGCAGGCATTTATCATTCAAAATTTAACGATGCAGAACGAGTAGAAATTTGGAATAACGTATTGCATTTTGACAAAGATGAAAACACAAACTGCCAACTTATACTGGGGGCCCGGTCTTCAATTTTTTTGCCGTTCGAGAACCTGGGACTTATTATTGTCGATGAAGAAAACGAAACCAGTTACAAACAATTCGACCCTTCGCCGAGATACAACGCCCGCGACTCAGCCGTTATGCTGGGACATTTTCATGGGGCAAAAATCATAATGGGAACAGCAACACCTTCGTTCGATACTTTTTATAATGTTCAAAGCGGAAAGTATGGGTATGTTCATATCAATAAGCGCTATTACGATGTTGCTCAGCCCGAAATAGTTATCGCCGACATTTCTGATGCCATAAAACGAAGGCAGATGAAATCCCTCTTCACCCCAATCTTATTAAATGAAATTAGTGCCGCACTAAAAAATGAGGAGCAAATTATTATTTTCCAAAACCGCAGGGGTTTTTCTCCTTATATTCAATGCCGAAGCTGCGGGTGGATACCCATGTGCAAACATTGCGATGTAAGCCTCACCTATCACAAACTACAGAATAATCTTCAGTGCCATTATTGTGGATATACTGTACGCCTGCCAAATACCTGCGAAAAATGCCAGTCAACAGATATTCAATCGAAAGGATTTGGTACTGAAAAGATTGAAGATGAATTGAAAATCTTTTTTCCTAATGCAACCATAGAGCGGCTTGACCATGACTCTACGCAAGGCAAACATTCTCACGAAAAGATATTACATAAATTTTCCACCGGGAAAACCAATATTCTTGTTGGCACTCAAATGATTACAAAAGGCCTCGATTTTGAGAATGTTCGTGTGGTCGGAATTATTGATGCCGATGCCCTGTTAAATTATCCTGATTTCAGATCGCACGAAAGGGCTTTTCAACTTATGTTGCAAGTAAGCGGTCGTGCTGGACGTAAAAAAGGCAGGGGAAAAGTAGTGATTCAAACGTATCAGGCCTCCCACCCTATTCTTTCGCATGTTATTTCCGGTGATTTCAACCATTTATTTTCCAATACATTACACGAACGAAAACTATTCCAATATCCTCCATTTTTCCGGCTAGTTTATATTACCGTGAAGCATAAAAACCGAGATCGGGCTCAACTTGCGTCTCAACAACTGACCCTTGAGCTTAAAAAATTAGAAAATATCGTTGTGCTAGGTCCTGAATACCCGCTTCTGGCCAGAATCCAGCAATATTACCAGTTGATGATAAGGATAAAAATCAGCAAAAGCCAATCACCGGTACAAATAAAATGCAACATCTTGCAAGCCATCGACAAAGTGAAACATTACGAACAAAACGGCTCGGTAGTGTTTGCGATAGATGTTGACCCGCTGTAATGTTAAAGAAAGATAAACTTCAAAGGAATTTATCTGTAAAGCAACAAGTTAGTCAATAACAACTTTCGTTGTTCAAAAATATATGCTGTCAATACAAGTTAAAATGTTATTTTTGGGAGGTCAAAAAAAATACAAATGGGTAAAGTAATAGCAATTGCAAATCAGAAAGGTGGAGTAGGAAAAACCACAACAGCAATTAACCTTTCAGCCAGTCTTGCGATACTGGAAAAAAAAGTTTTGCTCATCGATGCCGATCCACAGGCCAATGCCACTTCGGGCTATGGATTCGACTTGAAAAAGATTGAGAATACAATATATGAATGTATTGTCGACCGCATCGATCCTGAAACTGCTATTCTCAAAACAGAAGTTGAAAAGCTGGAGCTTATCCCGTCGCATATCGATTTGGTTGGTGCTGAAATAGAAATGTTGAAAATGCCCAACCGGGAAAAAGTTTTGAAGGAAGTAATTGCTCCCTTAAAGGAAAAATACGATTTCATAATTATTGATTGTTCACCGTCGTTGGGGGTAATAACCGTTAATGCACTCACTGCTGCCGATTCGGTAATTATTCCTGTTCAATGCGAATATTTTGCCCTCGAAGGATTAGGCAAGCTATTGAATACCGTTAAACTCATTCAGAACAAGCTTAATCCTGAACTTGAAATTGAAGGGTTCCTACTTACAATGTACGATTCGAGGCTTAATTTATCGAATCAGGTTTACGAAGAAGTAAAACGCCATTTCCAGAATATGGTTTTTAACACTATAATCCAAAGGAATATAAAACTCAGTGAGTCTCAGGGATATGGCAAGCCTATTGTTTTGTATGATGCTGCCTCGAAAGGAGCTGTTAACCATCTGAACCTTGCACAGGAGATTATCGACCGCAACACGATACCCGTTTCAGCGAATTAATTAGTAAAATCAGAAAAGTACTCAGATATTGTATGGCCAAGAAAAATGTATTAGGACGAGGATTAGACGCATTGATAGAAGGCGCTGACAGCGTAAACCAGGAACATGTAGCCGCTACATCGATCGATGAAATTCAAATATCGAAGATCGAAGCCAATCCATGGCAGCCCCGCACAACGTTCGACGAAGAAGCGCTTCAAGACCTTGCCAACTCCATTAAAGAAGTTGGTATTATTCAGCCTCTCACCTTACGGAAAGTATCCGAGAATAAATATCAGATTATTGCAGGTGAACGCAGGTTCAGGGCATCGAAACTTGCCGGACTTGAAAAAGTTCCTGCATTTATCAGAGAATCGGACGACGATCGCATGCTAGAGCTGGCACTTATTGAAAACATACAACGCGAAGACTTAGATGCTATAGAAATCTCGTTAAGCTATCAGCGTCTGCTCGACGAATGCCAGATTACTCAAGAAGAACTCAGCGAACGGGTTGGAAAAAAACGCTCTACTGTTGCCAATTATTTGCGCTTGCTGAAACTTCCGGCAGTGATCCAAAAAGCAATAAGAGATCGTGAAATCAGCATGGGACATGCCCGCGCAATAATTAACATCGAAGACTCTGAAACTCAAATAATGCTTTATAAGCAGATTGTTAAATATGATTTCTCTGTTCGCAAAATAGAAGAAATTGTCCGCAAAATAAATTCAGAAGAAAGTCAAGAAAAGGAGCAAAAGAAAGAAAACAAGAAAACTCCATTTTCACCTGAATACGATGAGCTTAAAAAACACTTGACAAAGCATTTCTCGACAAACATCGACTTTAAAATAAATAATAAAGGAGCTGGGAAGATCGTTATTCCCTTCAATTCTGATAAAGATTTAGAACGTATTATTGGCGTACTCGACAAATTAAACAATTAAAAATTTAAGGTTGAACATAGTATACCGGGGAATATTGCTTATTGTCAGTGGTCTGCTTTTTTTTCAGACCAACGTATTTGCTTTGTCACCGGTGAAAGACTCTATTGCACAACAATCCGAAGTGCAGGTTAAGAAACATTATCCTTCGAAAGCCACCATGTACTCGGCAGTATTGCCCGGCTTAGGGCAAATTTATAATCGCCAATACCTGAAAACACCATTTATTCTGGCTGGTATTGGTGGATTAACGTATGTTGTACAACAATACAATAAATTGTATATCAACAATAAAAAAGCTTATTTCGACCTTAACGACAACAATCCCAACACGAAAGCTTACGAAACGATCTATCCGAAATATGATTATTCAATAAAAGAAAAATATTCAGAATATAGTGAAGGATTTAAGCAAAACATTGATTACTACCGCAACCAAAGAGATTTATTTATTATAATAACCGCTGGATTTTATCTGCTTAATATTCTGGATGCTAATGTTGGAGCTCATTTTATTGACTTCGATATTGATGAAAACCTTACCGTGAACATTCGCCCATTCATGATTGAGCCAATTTGCTATAGTCCCGTGTTGGGAGCCAATGTTTCATTAACGTTTTAAATTATTGATTATGACTATACGTAAGTCCATACTCGTATTACAATTCGTTTTAATTTTATCTTCTGCGAAAGTTTTTGCATATACTGAAAATAAGCCTGGAATTAGTGCTTCAACCAATGTAGAGACAGCCTATATTGACTCGACCATTATTCTCGATTCAATCTACACTTCACCCAACGAGGCTTTCGACGATATCTTTTCAGAAAAATTTGATAGCCTGATGAACGACTGGTATATCAGAACAGCCTACAATATTGATAGTACAAGAGTTCCATCTTCGCTCGACCAGGATCCTCATCTTTCGCAAGAATGTTTCAGTGTTGAATCGCCGTTTGGAACAATTCCTGATTCGGTTTTCATACAACGGCTTCAAGCGTTGAATTCAATGATTGATTTGACTTACAACGAATCGGTGAAAAAAATGATTGAATTCTACTCGGTAAAAATCAGGAAGAAAGTTGAAATAATTATAGGCCTTGCCAATTACTACTTTCCAATGTTTGAAGAGACGCTCGATAAATATAATCTTCCGGTGGAATTAAAATATATGGCCATCATTGAATCAGCTCTAAATGCCAAAGCATATTCTCGGGCAGGCGCAAGCGGTTTATGGCAATTTATGTATGGTACAGGAAAAAAATATGGACTTGAAGTAAATTCGTATGTTGATCAGCGTCGTGACCCAATAAAATCGACTGAAGCAGCAGCCCGATATCTAAGTGATCTTTACAATATTTATCAAGATTGGCATTTAGTAATTGCAGCATACAACTGTGGTCCGGGGAATATAAACAAAGCCATTGCCAGAAGTGGCGGAAAACGGGATTACTGGTCTATTTATTATCGGTTACCAAGAGAAACACGGGGTTATGTGCCGGCTTTCATATCGGCGGCATATATAATGAACTATTACAAACATCATAACCTTTCGGTGAGCACCCCATCTTTCCAACTCCATAGCGACTCGGTTTTGGTTACCGAATTTATCAATCTGAAGCAAGTGTCTGAAGCGCTTAACATCAGCATGGAAGAACTGAGAGAACTAAATCCAATGTACAAAAAGGACATTATTCCAGCACAAAAGAACAAACCCTATCCGTTGGTTCTGCCCATCGAACAAATTACCAAATTCATTGAGAAAGAAAAAGATATTATTGCTCATAACCGACAACATTATTTTCCAGATAACCGGTTAAAAGAGCCTGAAGCCATTACAACTTCTTCGTCGAAAAGTAGTAATGTGCCTAATATTAAAGGCAAAACAAAAGTCTCATACACTGTAAAGACCGGCGAAACTATTGGTCAAATTGCCGAATGGTTCAACGCAAAAGTTTCTGATATTAAATACTGGAATAATATCAGAGGCAACATAATCAGGGCGGAACAAAAACTAACAATATATGTTCCAACAGGTTCGGTCGATGATTATCGAGACCTGGAAACAATGACATTTGAAGAAAAACAACGTTTTATTGGAAAAACAAAAATAACCAACATTGTTGCACAGGAAGAAACAGAAACAGACTTCATCATCCATACCGTTAAAAACGGCGATAACTTATGGGAAATTGCAAAGAAATATTCTGGTGTTTCTGCCGATGATATCAAACGACTAAACAATATAACCAATACAAGGGGACTATACATCGGTCAAAAATTAAAAATTATGAAAAAGTCTTAGTCTGCATTTTGCAAAACAAGAAATAGACCAATACTATATATGTTGACTGAAAACAGTTCGAACATTTGTGAAAAAATTCTTTAAAGTCTATTCCTTTCAACTTTGTTTTACAATCCACTCTAAATTTCAAACGAAAAGGCATACTTCATACATATTGCTTCTATAGTAAACACAAAACAGACAACAATAGAACATCGTAAACAAAACATTTATACTATTTTACAGATTTGGTGTAATGTTAACTTATCCTTTCGGGTTCATTATTATTAAATAAAAGACTTTCTTCAGAAAAGGAATTCACATAAACAGATTTAAAAAAAACATAGTTTTGAATCGATTTTATTAAGCAAAAAAAATTGTTTCTTGGGGGGGGGGGAGAAATTACTATGAATTTTCTGAACAACATTAAGATTGGGCAGCGAATGAATATTGTCATTAGTCTGTTCGTGTTTCTCATTATTTTTTCCATGTCGGCTTACAATTATGTAAGCAGCAAAAAACAAATATATAATTCGGTCGATGCAAATTTAAAGAACGAATTAGCTGACATGTCGGGGTATTTAAACCTAGAATTAGAGAAAAACCAGCAAATTACAGAATTAGGGTTGACGCTTTTTGAGCAATATCTGTCAAATGTTGGAAAAATAGAAATCAAAAGCGGGGAAAAAATCACATTCAATGCCATTGATCAGATGACAAATATATCGTCAGATGTCGAAGTAAATGTATGGCAAATAAATGGCAAACAAATTCAGAAAGACATTACGCATGTCGACCAAATTAAAAAATTCGGTATACAAACAGCAACAATTTTTCAGCGGATTCCTGAAGGCTTTATGCGTATATCGACCAACGTTACAGATGCAAAAGGGAATAGGGCAATCGGTACATATATTCCGAATAGCTCACAGGTTGTAAAAACTGTACTTACTGGGAAAACCTATACTGGCCGTGCATTTGTTGTCGACGATTGGTATCTAACTGCTTATTCACCAATTATCATCAACGGAAAAGTTGAAGGGATGCTCTATGTTGGACAACGGGAGAAAGACCTGAATAACCTTGAAGGTTTATTTCATACAAAATCGTTTATCAACAAAGGTTATCCCATGTTAATATCAAAAAATGGAGAAGTAATTATTCATCCAACCGACAAAGGGAAAAGTTATGCCGATTTCAGTTTTTTCAAGCAAATGGTTTCTTCAAACGAAACATCAGGCAAAATTAATTATGAATTAGACGGAGAAGATAAATTCTTATATTTCAAATATATAGAAAAAATAGATGCCTATATAGCCGGTACCGTGTTTGTATCTGACATACACCGCCAATTATACACACTGTTCATTTTGATCGCAATTGTAACAATCGCGGCGATAGGCTCTTTCATTTTACTTAATTATTTCTTTAGCAAAACTATTACTAACGGATTAATGAAAGGAGTGGATTTTGCAAACCAGTTAGCTGAAGGCGACTTTACTACACATATCGATCTAAATCAGAAAGACGAAGTAGGTCAACTTGCCTCTTCATTAAACAAAATGGTTTACAGGTTACGAGATACAATTGCCGGGATTTTATCAAGCTCAGAAAATATTGCCTCTGCAAGCCTCCAAATGAGCAGTACGAGCACGGAAATGTCTCAAGGAGCTGCAGAACAGGCATCAACCATAGAGGAAGTATCATCAACAATGGAAGAGTTATCGGCAATGATCCAACACAATGCAGAAAACGCGAAGACAACAGAACAAATCTCTTTCGAGTCAAGGAACAAAATCAACCAAGTAGTAGAATCGGCCTCTGAAGCAATAAAATCGAGCCAGATAATTTCAGAAAAAATCAGCATAATCAACGATATTGCATTTCAGACCAACATTTTAGCACTCAATGCAGCTGTTGAAGCAGCACGGGCAGGTGAACACGGTCGTGGTTTTGCCGTTGTTGCAGGCGAAGTTCGCCGCTTGGCCGATGACAGTAAAAAAGCAGCAGAAGAAATTATCAAACTCTCGGCTGAAAGTCGATTAGTAAGTGAAGACGCTGGAAAAAAAATGATGGAACTCCTTCCCGAAATACAAAAAACAACAGAACTCGTTCAAGACATCACCACATCGAACATGCAACAGTCGTTAGGGGTTTCACAAGTAAGCGATTCAGTTCAGCAAATGAACCAAGTTGCCCAACAAAATGCAGCTGCATCCGAAGAACTTGCTGCAAGTGCTGAAGAACTCTCTGCACAGGCAGGTCACTTAAACGATTTGGTGGCTTTCTTCAAAATTAGAAAATATTAATCCTATTCTACAGAACAACAGAGGCTTTATTTTTATTATAAAGCCTTTGTTTTTGCTCTATTAAATTGTTTCCCCCGAAAAATAAGGATCTTTTGCAATTATCATGCTTATAAAGACGTTTTTATTCTTAGTCAACGGAATAAATTCAAAAATAATCAGGGGTAAAACTTTTTCGTTCAAATAAACACGATGACTGTTTCATCGATTTTGATAAATTTGCATGCAGAAGTAATAACCTTACGATTTCTATGGCCGAAAAGAAAAAAACAACAAATACTAAATCTAAGACTGCAACGTCGGAGATAAAAAAAGGAAACCCTGAAGGAACCGAAAAAACAAAAATCATAATTGGCCTTGTTTTAGCAGTCTTCACTATTTACCTTTTTATGGCTATGGTAAGCTACCTGTTTAGCGCCGATGCCGATCAAAGCAAACTTCAAATGAAGTGGCTCGACCTGATAAAAGACACTGATATTAAGGTAGAAAACATCACCGGGAAATCAGGGGCTTTTTTAGCCGACGTATTGATGAATCGCAGTTTCGGGCTCTCATCGTTCGTTTTCATTTTCATCATGGCCATCTATACCCTCAAATTACTTAATCAACACATAACCTCACTTCTCACTAAAACGGTACAATCGCTTGCTATTCTTGTATGGCTTTCGGTTACCCTTGGCTTTGCTTTCGAGTGGAAATACGATACAGCAAGCGTGTACCCCGGTGGTACATTTGGGTATTATATAGCCATTTGGCTCGACTCTATGATTGGAAAAATTGGTACGTTTTTCATATTACTTGCCACACTGCTCATTTATCTCGTGGTAAATGTCGACAGTTTTACACATATTTTCAGACGCAGGCCCAAAAAAGAAAAGCCAGTGAAAGTGAGAATTTCTAAGGCTGAATCATCTGAAGAAAATGATGACGAAGAACCTTTTGATGAAGAAGAGGAAGAAGGTGTTATTCCGTTGATTGACAAAGTGAAGAAACCAACCGAACCTAAAGAAATAATCGAGTCATCAGAAAATGAAAAGGTACTTTTTGAAGACAAACCAAAAAAACGTAGCCTTTTCTCGAGGAAGCCAAAAGAAAAGAAAGAAGAACCGGCCCAAGACGAAATGATCGACGACGAAGAACTATTTGTCCATAGACCAGAAAATATTGATACAGAGACAATTGTCAATCGAACTGCTGAAAAAAACGCTACAAGTAATTTCAGCACCAGCGATGCAAGCATTGAAGTTGAAAAAGACGACATTTTTGATGAAGACAAGGAAGTTGAATATGAAAACCAACCATTGGAAGATTATGATCCCAAACTCGATTTATCACATTACAATTACCCATCGGTCGATCTGTTAGAAGATTATTCGCACCTGAAATCGAAAGTTAGCGACGAAGAATTAATCGAGAACAAAAACAAGATTGTTGAAACACTGAAAAACTTTAAAATTGAGATAGTTAAAATAAAAGCCACTATCGGGCCAACGGTTACCCTTTACGAGATTGTTCCCGCACAAGGCATCCGTATTTCTAAAATAAAGAACCTCGAAGACGACATAGCCCTGAGCCTTTCGGCCTTAGGCATTCGAATTATTGCCCCAATTCCGGGCAGGGGGACTATCGGGATCGAAGTTCCAAACCGGCAGCCACAGGTAGTTTCAATGCGGTCAATCATCACCTCTAAAAAGTTTCAGGAAACCGAAGCAGAACTTCCTATTGCCATGGGGCGTACCATCTCGAACGAAACCTTCGTTTTCGACCTGACAAAAATGCCCCACCTTTTGGTTGCCGGGGCTACAGGTCAAGGAAAATCGGTAGGGCTAAATGCGATTATAGCCTCTATCCTATTCAAAAAGCATCCTTCGCAAGTGAAATTTGTTTTCATCGATCCAAAAAAAGTTGAGCTAAACCTCTATGCATCAATCGAGAAACATTTTCTCGCCAAGCTGCCCGATAGCGACGAGCCAATCATTACCGACGTAGAAAAAGTAAAAGCAACACTTAACTCGGTTGGCATTGAAATGGACAACCGTTATGAGCTTTTAAAAAGTTCAAACACCCGAAACATAAAAGAATACAATAAGAAGTTTATTTCAAGAAAGCTCAACCCTGAAAAAGGGCATCGTTTTCTGCCATATATTGTGGTGGTTATCGATGAATTTGCAGACCTGATTATGACTGCAGGAAAAGAAATTGAATTTCCCATTGCCCGTATTGCACAGATGGCCCGTGCCATTGGTATACACATGGTAATTGCCACTCAGCGGCCATCAACCAATATCATTACAGGGGTTATAAAAGCCAACTTCCCTTCAAGAATTGCATTTAAAGTAGCCTCGATGATCGACTCCAGAACTATTCTTGACCAACCCGGGGCAAACCAGTTGATTGGCAAAGGAGACATGCTATTCTCAGCCGGAAGCGATGTGACACGACTGCAATGTGCCCTAGTTGACACGCCCGAAGTAGAGCGAATTGTAGAACACATACGTTCTCAGCAATCATACCCTACAGCATATTTACTTCCCGAATTTCTTGGCGTTGATGGCGACATGCCCGGTGCAGTTGACCTTAATCAAAAAGATGAATTCTTCGACGATGCTGCCCGTTTGGTAGTATTGAACCAACAAGGATCAACATCAATGATTCAACGCAAATTTTCGATCGGCTATAACCGTGCAGGCCGAATTATGGATCAGCTGGAAGCTGCGGGTATTGTAGGACCAAGCGAAGGCAGCAAGGCACGAAGGGTAATGTACCAGGACGAATACAGTTTGGAACAAAAATTGAATTCTCTGTAGAAATTTTGATAAATACATAATACATATTAGTTTTGCGGCATCGCAATTTTGCTGGTGCTTAATTGTTGTAGAAGGAAAAGAGTGTGTGTAGAAAGAAGACAACAAAAAATTAGGTAGAAAGGATATGAAGAAAATTATCTTAGCAATACTGACGATCATATCGTTACAAAGCTTTTCACAATCAGATGCAAAGGCAAAAGCCGTACTCGACAAAGTATCAGAAAAGACGAGGAATTACCCCAGCATTACAGCAAGTTTTGATTTTACGATGCAAAACAATGCCGCAGGATTAAACGAAACCACCGGAGGAAACCTGATCTTGCAAAAAGATAAGTACAAGCTAACTATGAGAGGTGTTGAGATTTTCTGTGATGGTAAAACTCAATGGACTTACATGCGCGAAGCACAAGAAGTAAGCATAAACAATGCTGGCAGCGAGAGTGGAGAGTTACTCAACCCGGCCACTGTGTTCACAATCTATGAAAAAGGATTCAAAAACACCTATTTGGGTGAATTCACAAATTCGGGCAAGAAAACCTGTAAAATTGAATTGCTGCCCCATACGGTGAAAGAATTCTCACGCCTTATTTTGGAGATCGATTTATCGAACTATCAAATCATGAATGCCAAAATGTATGGCACCGACGATAATGAATATACAATTAAAATAAAATCGATGACCACAACAACAAATTATGAACCATCGACTTTTATTTTCGACACGAAGAAAAACTCCAATATTGAAGTCATCGACATGCGCTAATGATGCTACTCAAGAAAACTCTCGATAGCCAAGCGGTACGAATCGAAGCCAAATCCCATAATGCTTCCCCGGCATACAGGGCCAATAAGCGATTCGTGCCTGAAATTTTCGCGCGTTAGGATATTTGAGATGTGTACCTCAACTACAGGTGCCTTAATGGCAGAAATTGCATCCCGAATGGCAACTGAAGTATGAGTATAAGCCCCCGCATTGATTATAACTCCATCGCAAGAAAAACCTACCTGATGAAGATAATTAATTATTTCACCTTCAACATTAGACTGAAAATAATCAATTATTAATTCAGGATACTTATTTTGTAAATTTGATACATACGGTTCAAAACTTTGGTCTCCATATATGCCTTTTTCCCGAATACCTAGTAAATTTAGGTTAGGGCCATTAATAATTTTTATATCCATAAATACCTATTATTCAATTAATAAGACAAAAGTACAATTTTTATGTTGAAAAAAAAAAGATTTTACAGAACCAATATTATTGATAATTGTTTAACTTATATCAAAAAAAATGTGAAGAATCATGAAATGGGATGACAGTATTAAAGGTTTTGAGGAATACTTAAGGCTAGAAAAAGGCCTTTCGGGAAATTCTATTAATGCGTACATTAATGACATTACCAAGCTTTTGGAATTCATTAAATCGAATTTTAAGGGAATAACTCCGCAGAAAGTCCGTTTAAATCATTTAAAAAGTTTTATTGAATATTTAAACGAAAGAGGAGTAAGTCCACGAACTCAAGCCCGGACAATTTCGGGAATTAAATCGTATTTTAAATTTCTGTTGATCGAAGAGAGCATTAACAGCGATCCTACATCGTTGTTAGAAGCTCCAAGGATTGGACGCAAATTGCCTGATGTATTGAGTTTGGAGGAAATTGATTCGTTAATTAACGCTATTGATGTAGAAAAACCCGAAGGTCAAAGAAACAGGGCCATTTTGGAAACACTATACAGTTGCGGTCTGCGTGTTTCGGAATTGGTAAGCCTCAAAATCAGCGATCTTTTCTTAGAGCAGGGGTATGTGAAAATTAAGGGGAAGGGTGAAAAAGAAAGGTTAGTACCAATAAGCCCTAGAGCTATTGCTGAAATCAAAAAATACGTTGAAACGTATCGAAAAACGTTGAAAATTGCATCAAACGCTAAAGACATTTTATTTTTGAACCGTCGTGGTCAGATGCTTAGCCGGGTGATGATTTTCACCGTTATTAAGAACTTGGCCGAAGCAATTAACTTGAACAAGAAAATTAGTCCACACACCTTCAGGCATTCATTTGCAACACATCTGATTGAAGGAGGTGCCGACTTGCGCTCTGTTCAAGAAATGCTTGGGCACGAGTCAATTTTAACAACAGAGATTTATACCCATCTTAACAAAGAGTATCTTAAAGATACGATTAACAGGTTTCACCCCCGATCATAAGAAAAGATGATGGTAAAAAAAATCCCGCTAAGAGCGGGATTTTTTTATGTTGTAATCAATCCAAATTAAGCAAGTCTTGCTTTCAATTGTTCGTATTGTTCTTTCATTTCTTTTGGTAATGATTCGCCAAATTGTGCTTGGTGTTCTGCAATCAATTCACACTCGTCTAACCAAAGGTTTTTGTCAACTTCCAATAAAGCATCCATCAATTCAGCCTGGCCTTTAAGACCTTCGATGTTGATATCTTCTTTCTTTGGTAATAAACCAATTGGAGTTTCAACGGCTTCAACGTTACCAAGAACACGTTCGATGATCCAACCCAATACGCGAATATTATCGCCATAACCTGGCCACAACCATTTTCCTTCAGGTGATTTGCGGAACCAGTTCACGTTGAAAATCAATGGTAATTTGCTCTTATCCGGAGCGTTTTTGCCAATGCTTACCCAATGTCCAAAATAGTCACCCATGTTATATCCACAGAATGGTAACATTGCAAATGGATCGCGGCGTACACCAGCTTTCAAACCGATAGCAGCAGCAGTAACTTCAGAGCCTACGATAGAGCCCATGAAAGTACCATGGTTCCAATCAAATGCTTGGTAAACCAATGGCACAGTACTTGGACGACGGCCACCGAATAAGATAGCTGAAATTGGCACACCAGCAGGATCTTCCCAAGCTGGGTCAACAGCTGGACATTGGTTAGCTGGTGCTGTAAAACGAGCATTTGGATGAGCGACAGGCTCGCCTGATGCCGGATCGTAAACTTTATCTTTCCATGTAATAGTTCCTGCTGGACAATCCCAACCAATACCTTCCCACCAAATGTCACCGTCGGGTGTAACACCTACGTTCGTGAA
This sequence comes from Bacteroidales bacterium, assembly GCA_012719495.1. Taxonomy (GTDB): domain Bacteria; phylum Bacteroidota; class Bacteroidia; order Bacteroidales; family Prolixibacteraceae; genus CAYMTR01. The sequence goes on along the minus strand of JAAYAG010000078.1, from coordinate 17,693 downwards.
AATAGTGTTCTTGTCGGCACTGTGCATTGCATTAGGATTTGTATCTTCAGAAGTAAACGGAGCTACACCAAAGAAACCGGCTTCTGGGTTAATTGCACGCAAAACACCATCTTTGTCGAATTTCATCCAAGCGATATCGTCACCAACAGTTTCCACTTTGTAACCAGGAATAGTTGGGATCAACATAGCGAGGTTTGTTTTACCGCAAGCACTTGGGAATGCAGCAGCAATGTATTTCTTTTCGCCTTTTGGATTGGTGATGCCCATGATAAGCATGTGCTCTGCCAACCAACCTTCACGTTTTGCCATGTTAGAGGCAATACGAAGAGCAAGACATTTTTTGCCAAGAAGAGCATTTCCACCGTAACCTGAACCAAACGACCAAATTTCGTTGGTTTCAGGGAAGTGTGAAATGTATTTGTCGTCGATGTTTGATGCACAAGGCCAACGAACATCCTTCTGACCTGCTTCAAGAGGTGCTCCTACAGAGTGAATGCAAGGAATAAACTCATCGTTGCCCAGTACATCGAGAACAGCTTTTCCCATACGGGTCATAATTCTCATGTTTACAACAACGTATGCAGAGTCAGTAATTTCAATACCGATTTTTGCAATGTTCGAGCCAAGAGGTCCCATACTGAAAGGAATAACGTACATTGTACGGCCTTTCATGCAACCTTTGTATTTTTCAAGCATTTCAGCTTTCATCTCTGCTGGAGCTTTCCAGTTGTTGGTTGGGCCGGCATCTTCTTTCTTTTCAGAACAGATAAATGTGCGGTTTTCAACACGTGCCACGTCACTAGGATCGCTATTGAAAGCGTAACTTCCCGGGCGTTTTTTATCATCTAATTTTACAGCCTGGCCTGATTTTACCATTTCATCAAGCAAACGCTGATTTTCTTCTTCCGATCCGTCACACCAATACACATTGTTGGGTTGGCATATTGCAGCCCATTCATTTACCCAATTCAAGAGCTTCTGATTCTTTGTCATTACGATTCTCTTTTTAAATTTATCAATAAATTTTAAATATCTCCCAATATTTGCCGAGTGTATTCCGCTCTTAACCAAAGACTTTTTTTAAGTCATTTTCTATTCTATCACAATGAAGAACTGAAAGTTATAGGCACTTATCCACACTCAAAGCCAAACCTTACAAATATATACAGTAATTTACCATTCGACCGATTGCAAGGACAACATGCTTCTGTTTTTTACAATTTGTTAATCAAAGATACAAGCATCAAGTATTACTGCAAACTTAGGAACTCAGATACTAAGGAACTAAAAAACACAACCCACTACATCCAAACAAATTATAAATCCTCAATAATAAACCTACACAGGAACTCTCTCTGGACACTACATTACACTTAAAGGGAAAGGTCGCTTTTTACAAAAAATTATCAATCAATAGAATAGATTCAAAAAAAATTTCTACTTTTATTTCGTCGCTACAGTGATTTTGTGGTATAGTGTTGGATTGGAAAGTAGCCTCATTTTTAGAAAATCAAAAACCTTAAAAAATGAACAAATCTGCACTAGCTTTCCTAATGATCTTTCTGTCGATCAACCTTTGTTATTCTCAGATCATTATTAATCATACAAATACTAATATCACTTCACTCACCGAAGCGGAAATCGTTGATGCCAAGCAAATCCTGCATATTGCTTACGGGCACACCAGTCATGGAAGCCAGGTTACCGATGGCATGACAAGTTTGGTTACTTTTGCCAATAACGGGGGCAAGGGAATGAACTACTCTTACAATATCTTCCGCTGGAATAATGGGGGTAGCAGTGGAGCACTCGACCTGCACGATTATGCTATGGGGGGCGACGTTGGCTATTTTCCCGATTGGCGTGACAATACGTTAAATTATTTGGGTGCAGTTGACCCGCTTACAGGAAGAGGTGAAAACAACCCCGATGTAAACGTGATCATGTGGAGCTGGTGCGGGCAAGCGGCAGGCTATTCTGAAACTGACATGATAAACAAATACCTAACCCCAATGAGTCTGTTAGAGACTACCTATTGGGGTGTAAAATTTATCTACATGACCTGTCACCTCAATGGCACGGGGGCATCAGGCAACTTGAACCTGAGAAACGAGCAAATTAGGAATTACTGTCTGGCCAACAATAAAATACTGTACGATTTTGCAGATATCGAAAGTTATGATCCTGATGGATTAACAAACTACATGTTACTTTATGCCAACGACAATTGTGATTACGATAGTGATAACAACGGTTCACTCGATAAGAACTGGGCTACTGCTTGGCAGAATACCCACACCCAAAATGTTGATTGGTATAGTTGCAGTTGCCAACATAGCCAATCGCTGAACGGCAACCAAAAAGCCTATGCTGCTTGGGTACTATTTGTCGAGATTACTAAAGCCATCAAGCTTGAAAGCATTCCCGAAGACCTCGAAGTTAACGACACGTTGATAAGTAGCACCTTCAATGCGTGTTTCAACGCCCAAAACGATATAACCGTGGCTAAATCTTCGACGGTAATTATTGAGAACAATGCTAATGCCACATTCATTGCCGGTAACTCAATCAGCTTCCTGCCTGGCTTCCATGCGCAAGAAGGCAGTTATGTTGATGCGCACATTACCACAACCGGCTCCTTCTGCGACGACCTGCCTGCCCCGATAATGGCAGCCGAACCTGTGGTGGAAAAAAGCGCTACCGAACCTATCGCTGATGAAAATGAGAATCAGCCAAGCAGCCTAAGCGCAAGCATGAAGGTGTACCCCAACCCCAATAACGGGCAGTTTACCCTTTTTACCGAAGAAAAAGAAATGCCCGAAAACGTCTCGATTTACAATTCAAAAGGGCAGAAAATTAAACAGCTTGACAAAATTTCTTCCTTAGAATTCAACATGCTGAATGAAACACCCGGACTATATGTCGTTCGCGTAACATGGCACAATAAAGACGCTTCTCAAAAATTCATTATTAGGTAAACTCCTCAGCAATAAACAAATAAAATCACTGTATATATGAAAAATCAATTCTACCACATCATCACCGGGCTTATAGTGCTATTTATAAGCCTTTGCTCCTACAATTCCTACTCACAGTCAGTAACCCTTTTCGACCCCAACACGTACAACCCTGCTAATTTGCCTGCAGGCATGTCGATTGTTGATATCGATGGAGAGAAATACCTTAAAGCCCCATTGAACGGCTGGGATACTTTTATCGAGATCGACCCGTTTTTTATTTCCGGCGAAGTTACTCACTTGGTGTTCACAACCAAATACAAAAGCGGAACATCGGGCTATACTCCCGAACAAACCACTTCGTTCTTCCAGTTTTTGCCTTCCGACTGGAGCGAAAATGTGAACGACAACCCGCACAGCAGTTCCGACCTTGCCTCGCGCCGAATTCCGTTCAACAAACCATCGGGTATGAGTTGCGGCATAATACAACTCGCGGGAAGAGAAACTGTTAGCGGAAACTGGAACGTTCTAACAGGCGATACTATTTTCCTTGGAAAAGTAAGAACATACAGCAACGACCCAACCGCAATTTTCGACCCTAATTATTATGAAAATGTAGATATGCCGGTGGGGATGTCGATTGTTCAGATTGAAAACGAAAGATACCTCCAAGTTATTACAAATGGATGGAGTTCAATTTTATCGATACCCAAATTTGAGATTTCACAAGGCTATTCAGCAACTTGTAACGTGAAATATTCAATGGGTAACGCTACCGCCGACACCTTAAATCAGAATCAGATCCAATCGATGATAGTATTAATCGATAACGAAAACACAATACCAAACCCGTGGGGCGAAGGAGAAATAGAGGCACGTTTAACATTAGTCCAAAATCCGGCTCCAAGCGAAATGGCAAATATGTCGGGCGAATTTTTTCCCGAAATGCAATACGTACACAATGTTCAGTTTGCTGGGCAACAAACCGTAAGTTGGGGGCCAACCAATGGCGACACCCTTTGGGTAGGGAAAATTGAGCATATTTATATCGTACCTCCACCTCCTTCGCACATTGAGGTACTGAAAACTACAATTGCCCCTATGCTAGACGGCGTTGAAGAACAATGCTGGAACGGTGTTGAGGCTGTGCCACTTGCCCAAAACTTTGTAGGCGAAGACCCTACCGTTAATGCATATTGGAAAGCCATGTGGGCCGATAGTGGATTGTTTGTGTTAGTGAATGTGCAGGACGATAACCATTTTCCGGCATGGGAAGCAGGTAGTTTCGAAACCTGGACTTACGATTTGTCGGATGTGGCGCTCGATGTGAATGCTGTATTGGACGACGGGCTTGGGGCACAGCACAATCAGGGGCATTATCAACATTCGGGTGTTTTTCTCGAAGAGCTTTGCGGAAGCCCAATACAAAACGGAATATTTACATACGCCAATCAGTTGTCGGGCGAAAACCGAATAACAGAATACTATATTCCCTTTAGCGAAATGCAAAATAAAAATGGGAATTTTCTGAATAAAGATAGCCTATTGCTCTTGGATGCTATTGGTTTTGATGTGTGTGTAACCGACCAAGACCAAAGGATTACCGACAGGCGCCACCGCAAAGTTTGGCAAAATACCGGCACTACAGACGAAAACTGGGCCAACATGGATGATGCCGGAACCATTCAGCTCATCGATGCCCCTGTTCGTTTAAGTGATAGTGTTTTGGTTACTTTCAGGGTCGATATGCGCGATGAAGCAATCGGGTCAATGGGCGTAAACCTGCGTGGCAGTTTCAATGGTTGGACAAGCGATTACCCAATGACCTGCACCTACGATAAAGTTTATGAGATTACACTCGAATTACCCAAAAATCAATACTTCGAATACAAATTCCGAAATGGGGAGATGTGGGAAAGTCCCGAAGGCGATTGCAATGCCGGCGGAGATAATACCAACCGAACGTTAAACGTGGCCAGTGAAAACCTTATACTCGATTTGGTTTGTTACAACAGTTGTTTTTTGTGCCCGCCATCGTATATCGAAGTGGCAAGAACCGAATCCGCACCTGATCTCGATGGTATAATAGATAATATTTGGGATGCAATTGATGCTGTGCCGATCGCCAAAAACTTCATAGGCGAGAACCCCACTGTTGATGCATACTGGAAAGCCATGTGGGACAACCAAGGGATTTATGTGCTAATTAACGTACAAGACGACAACCACTTCCCCGCGTGGGAAGATGGCGGCAACGACTGGGAATACGACCATGTTGAAGTTTTCTTTGATGTAAACCAAGTTCTCGACGACAATTTAGGGGCAGGAAATGGCCAAGGGCATTATGTGTTTTCTCCTACTTTCGGAGAAGATCTTTACGATGGTGAAATTATTAATGGCTTGTTAAGATATGCCAACAAACTTTATGGGGAAAGCTATATAAGCGAAATGTTTTTCCCATTCGCACTATTTACAAATAAAGATGGGCAAAACCTGAGCAAATCCGATATGATTGCGCTCGATGCAATTGGTTTCGACATACATGTTGTAGATCAGGACCAAGGCATTACAACTTCCCGTAACAGAAAAGTGTGGCAAAATGTGGGTACTATAAATGAAAACTATTTCAATATGAACGATGCCGGCACCATAAGGCTTATTGGCGACGACCCCTATGCACCAACACGTAGCGACTCGCTTGCATTGGTAGCATTATTCAATAGCACCGGCGGCTCTAATTGGAATCAAAAAGAGAACTGGCTCACAGGCACACTTGACACGTGGCAAAATGTTACCGTTGAGAACGGCCGTGTGGTTGGCCTAAACTTTGGATGGGACAACAACATGGTGGGCACATTACCCAACGACATTGGAAATTTAACTGCAATTAAATGGTTTATTGCCAGCGGAAACAATGATCTGACTGGTTCAATTCCTGCTGAAATAGGCAATTTAAGCAATCTCGAAACATTGGCTTTTTATAATTGTAATTTAACCGGCACTATACCGGACGAAATTCTCAATCTACATAGGCTACAAACCCTCGAATTATCGTTCAATAATTTCAATGCGGCTCCAATGCCCGATTTCGGACAGTTGACCCAACTACAAAATTTGACAATAGAAGAATGTAACTTTACTGGTGATATCCCTGCCGGATTATCGGATCTCACACAACTGCAAAACATTTACCTGAGCAACAACCCTAACCTCAACCAAGGGCCAATTCCTGAACTTAGCGCCTGCTCTGAGCTTCGCAATTTTGGTATGTACAGCTGCAACCGCAACGGGACTGTCCCCCTGTGGTTACTGCAGTCAACCACCTTAACAGGAATCAACATTAGCGGAAATTCCCTCACAGGAACATTACCCACCAGCTTTGCCAACCGTGCCAATATCCGGGAACTCGATTTAGCCTATAACTTCTGGGATACTTCAGCTGCTTTTCCCAACTTCAGTGAATATACCTCACTCCAGCGGCTGCGCCTCACCAGTTGTAACGTTAGCGGAGCAATACCTGCCTGCCTGGCCGATCTGCCTGAATTAAACACGCTCCAGCTTAGCAATAACATGCTTAGCGGCTCCATACCTTCAGTATTGGCAAGCAAACCGGGCTTGCTAAACTTCGAAATCGGAAATAATCAATTCACCTTCACCGATTTTACTAACGCGGGCATTTTGCCTGGTAATTTCCAATATTTTGAATACTCACCCCAGGCCAATATCAATTTGATAAAAACTGAAAATGAACCCCACGTGACTTTCGATGCCTCGGCTGCAGGTGGCACCCATTATATATGGTACCGTGATGGCGTTGAAGTTACCGGACAAAACAACAGCACCCTTATTGTGAACAAAAGCGAGACTGGGTTTTATCATTGTTTGGCTACACATAGCACCTACCCTTCGCTGACCATTTTTTCAAACCCTTCTGATGTGGGAATCTTGACACAAGGGGTTTATACCGAAGAATACGATGCGCTGGTTGCCTTTTACAATGCGTTGAATGGCAACAACTGGGCAAACAACACAAACTGGCTTTCAACTGAACCTGTTTCCACTTGGACCGGGATCGAAGTCATAAATAATCATGTTACCCGCATCGAACTGCCTTCGAATAACCTCTCTGGCAATATGCCTGCAGAAATTGGGAACCTATCTTCATTATTAATTTTGAATCTTGCCAACAACGCGATTAGCTCCTTACCTCCAGAATTTGGCACCCTAAGCCAAATGACAACCTGCGATTTGAACATAAACCGCATTCCAAGCCTCCCTTCAACCATTGGTCAACTCGATAATTTGGTTTTTATTTCGCTAGACCAAAACCAACTAACCGAAATCCCCGAAGAAATTACAGGCATGGCAAGTCTGATGTACTTAAGGTTGGCGATGAACGAAATAGACGAATTGCCCCTGAATATCGGGGATATCTCTACGCTTGCTGAACTTGATCTGTACAATAACAAACTTACCGAGCTCCCCATTTCGGTAAATAATCTGCTTAACCTTACCCTTTTGTCGGTTGGAGAAAACAGGCTTTCTGTGCTGCCAAAATTAGGGGCACTGTCGCTCATAAATGCTTATATCGACTATAATAACCTGACATTTTCAGCTATTCAGAATAGTAGTATCCATGCTTCAGGTAATTTTTACTACGGAAACCAAGACAAAATTGAAGCCACCACCACTGATAACGGGACAGGTTTCACGTTAGATGTAAGCAACGCTGGTGCAGAAAACTATCAATGGTTTAAAAATGGGGTAATTATGCCCGATGAAGTCTCTGCTACACTAACGGTTAGCGGATATGGTGCCGATACATATCATTGTATAATGACCCATACCGCGTATCCCGACCTCACGCTCGAAAGCCAGCCTCAAGGAACCCCTGGATACCTCACCCAAGGAATCATTACCGCTGAATATAATGCACTGATTGATTTATATAACGCGTGCAATGGCGACAATTGGTACCAAAACTATAATTGGCTTTCCGGAGCCGACATTTCACAATGGGCAGGTATTCAGGTCAGCGGGGTCCACGTTTCGGGTATCTATTTGTCGAACAATAATCTGAATGGCGACATTCCCACATCGTTCAAGAACCTCACCCAAGTAAATAATGTCGATTTATCGAACAATCAACTCACGGGCTTGCCCGATCTCTCAGCCTTAACTCAACTCACCACATTCTTTGTTTATAACAATGCGTTGGATTTTTATGATCTCGAAGCAACCAGTTTTAGCCAACCGCTTACATTCGACTTTCAGTATTACAATCAGCATCATATCACTGCAAGCCGGACAGAAAATACCGGACAAATCACCTTTACAGTTCCCGATGCAGGTGGACTCTGGCATCAATGGTTACGAAACGGGGAAGCCATTGACGGAGAAAACAGCCCATCGATTACTGTTGATGATAGCGATACCGGGTACTATTACTGTGTAATTGCCAACAACGACTATCCAAACCTAACGCTTCAAACCGTAGCCCTGGAGGTTGGCCAAAACATACTTACCTGTGGTATTCTCACTACTGAATATCAGGCATTGGAAGCATTCTACTATTCAACCGGTGGAAATCTTTGGTACAACAACACCAATTGGCTCTCGGTAAATCCTGCAAATACTTGGCGCGGATTACGGGTTTCAGGGGTTAATGTACTGGGGATCGACCTTGGATTCAATAACCTCATTGGAGGTGTGCCCGGTGAAATAAGCCAACTTACACATTTAATAAGCTTACAGCTCAGGGGAAATAAAATAAACAATGTTCATCCCGGAGCTGGAAATATGCCCAGTCTTGAACTGCTGGATCTTGCCCAAAACGAATTCACCTCGTTTCAAACGGCCATTACAAATTTCACGAACCTACGGTGGCTATATCTCGATGACAATAAAATAACAAGCACCATCCCTGAAAGCGTTGGCAACTTAAACAAGTTATGGGATCTTTACCTCAGCAACAATCAGCTTGAAGGAACATTACCCGCTTCAATGGGAAATATGAATGAACTTAGCTTGCTTTTCATTGAGAATAATAATGTGTCGGGACCATTTCCTTCTTCAATGGGCAATATCCCAACTCTAAGCGAATTATATATCAGCGGCAACCGTTTTCACCATTCCCATATTGAAGAGGTCATGAATTGGCCAAATTATCCCTATATTTCATTATTGAAGTATGACCCTCAGCAATTGGTTGGTCTCGACAAAACAATCTATACTCAGGAAGGAAACACCGTAGAATTACTCATCGAAAATTATACGGTTTCGAATAACGACCGCTACCAATGGTATAAAGACGATGTACCCATCGAAGGGGCTATCTCGCCAATACTTGAATTGCCAAATGTAACCATGGCCAATGACGGGAATTATTTCTGTATTATTAACAACATTGTTACCAGCTCTTTAACACTGCAATCATGGGGCACACGATTGTATGCTGGCTCTATTGGATTGGTTGGTACCATTAACGATTGGGGTGTTCAATCCGATGTGCCTTTTGTTCAGAGTTCTGCAAACCCGGAATTGTGGCAGCTAGAATACATTTTCAACGATAATGCCGAAGTAAAATTCAGGTTCAACAACGACTGGTCGAACAACTGGGGTGGAGACAGCTTCCCCGAAGGCAGCATGGAAAGCTTTGGCAACAATATCGTGGTTCCAGCGGGCAATTATTCAATTGAGCTCGATCTGAATGCCATGACGTATCGGTTTACCAACCAAACAATTTCTGACTCACTGGCTTTAGTGACTCTGTACAATGCCACCGGCGGCGAGAACTGGAACAACAAACAAAACTGGCTTACCGGACCTTTGCATACATGGGAAAATGTTACCGTTGAAAACGGACGCGTGGTTGGACTCAACCTTGGCTGGGACAATAACATGGTGGGCACATTACCCAACGACATTGGAAATTTAACTGCAATTAAATGGTTTATTGCCAGCGGAAACGATGGTTTATCCGGCCCAATTCCTACAAGTATTGGTAATTTAACTAATCTTGAAACATTAGGATTTTACAATTGTAGCTTAACAGGAACAATCCCGAATGAAATACTGAATTTAAACAAGTTAGCATTAATTGAATTATCATTTAATAACTTTGGAGCAGCCCCAATGCCCAATTTTGGACAGCTACCTTTACTACGCAATTTAGTTGTTGAAGATTGTAACTTTACCGGTGATATTCCCGCAGGGCTTTCGAATCTCACTTTGCTCGAAAATGTTTATTTAAACGGCAACTCGGAATTAAATGCCGGAGCAATTCCGGATTTTAGCAGTTCGACAAATATCATCAATTTGGGCATGGCCGGTTGCAACCGCACAGGTACAATTCCGGCTTGGATAAGTCAGCTGGTTAACCTCGAAACGCTGAACCTTAGTGGCAATAGTTTAACAGGCAACCTCCCGTCGGCATTTAGCAATGCAGCCTATATTCGGGAGCTTGATCTTAGCTGGAACCAGTTTTCAGTTGCTTTGTTGCCCGATTATGGCAGTTTTGAACGCTTGGAAAGTTTGATACTTGCTGGCTGCAACCTAACTGGCACAATTCCGGCATGGTTAACCACGTTAACAACCATTATTAATTTGAATATCAGTTACAATATGCTAGAAGGCTTTCTGCCCGAAAATATTGGTAATTTGACCAGTTTGCAGCATTTAAATATTGAGGCCAATCGCTTGGGTGGAGCGGTGCCTGCAAGTATCAATAACATGAGCGATCTTAGGGAGTTTTATTTAAACAACAACCAATTATCAGGTAATATGCCTGTAATGTCGGGATTAACTGAACTCTTTATTTTACGGAACAGCAACAATAAATTTACCTTTGCCAATATTGCCGCAACAGGTCGTGTGCCAGGAGACATAACGCACTTTGTGTACTCGCCACAGGATACAATCTTGGGTATTGAACAAGATGGCAACACACTTACCGCGCTCGATTGCGGACATGCCAATAATGTAATCAACTGGTATCGTGACGGGGAACTTATTTCAACAGATACCGGAACCTGCGAGGCTGACCAAACGGGCAATTACAGTTTCACTGTTTCCAACACAGTATTCAATTTCCTGACCTTATATTCCGACACCTTGTATGTTGAAGTGCAGTCGATACCAATCAACCTTCCGGTAAACAATTTTACATTGCCCAATGGCCAAACCGATTGTTTCAATGCCCAAAACGAAATAACTGTGGCTGGAACTTCGACGGTAACCATTGAGAACAACGCTAACGCCACTTTCATTGCCGGACATTCAATCCGCTTCCTGCCTGGCTTCCATGCACAGGAAGGCAGTTTTGTTGATGCACACATCACCACAACCGGCTCCTTCTGCGACGACCTGCCTGCCCCGATAATGGCAGCCGAACCTGTGATGGAAAAAAGCGCTACCGAACCTATTGCTGATGAAAATGAAAATCAGCCAAGTAGCCTGAATGCATGCATGAAGGTTTACCCCAATCCCAACAACGGACAGTTTACCGTTACCTTCGACAACTTCGACAACGAAACCAAGGTGTATGTATACAATACCTTCGGACAAAAAGTGTATCAAACAAGTACCTGGGAAAAATTCACGGTTGTTGAGTTACAGCATGTGCGGCGCGGAATCTACTTCGTGAAGGCCATCAATAACCAGCGGCACTACGAACAAAAGATTATCGTTCAATAACGAACAGTAGAAATAAGAAATGGCGGCTATAACAGGTCGCCATTTTTGTTTCAGTTTAGGAGGTTAGAATGCTGCTATGAAATTGATGTTATTTAATCTTTTAGGATCAGATAGAACCATATTTCTTAGAAGTAACGAAGATCCCATCATTGATAGTCTGTTATACCGAAAATAGTACTTGTCAAGATACCCTTGCAGCCGCTTCTTGTAGTTGAGCTTTATACTCCTTTACCGATTCGCGTTCAAAAACATTGCGTAAAATGGTGTAGCCTTTCTCTTGGAACTCTAACTCCATTCTATTCACTTCTTCATCGGAATATAATGCCTTTATAAATTTTGCATTGGGGAAATCCATGATCTGCTTTACGATTTAAAAGCATTGAATTATTTCTTCGTGTAAACTAAATAAAATTATCAATTATTCTCTTTAAAATATGTATCTGAACCACTCTAAAGTTACCTCCTTTCAGAATTACTCCATCTTAACCATTTAAAATAAATTTCAAAATTCGTTGTATATTGCAATAAGTATAAAACAAAATATACAAGCCAATAGATACAATCCTAATGCCAATGAATTTAATCCCATCCGATTATCATAATTGGCTACCATCAAGGCTTTTCGAAAAAGATGGGGCGCTTTTTTTGGAATGGACATATTTATGTGATGTCCGTTTTGACATGCCTTTTTTCGATGAGTCGTTGGCCAAATGCCGTACCCAAAATTCGATGAAAGGAAGCGATGAGAAAAAGATCAGAATTACACCAATTGATTTTTTATCGGATGTTGCCCAGACTGTCGATGCTATTGAACCTAGTCTGTTCATATTTCATACCTCTCGATGCGGATCTACCCTTACAACTCAGGTATTGACTATTGATAGTCGGAATATTGTTTTTCCGGAGTACGTAATCGTTGATTCTATTTTGCGATCAACAATTAATAATAAACCAGTTTCGGTAGAGAAGCGCAAAGAATGGCTCAACGATTTGATAAAAATAATGGGGCATAAACGTTTTCCCACCGAAGAACGTTTGATTATAAAGCTCGACAGTTGGCACTTCATTTATTATAACTTATTCCGGGAGCTCTATCCTAAACTACCCCTCGCAATTTTTTATCGTGAACCCGAAGCCATTCTCCGTTCAAACAACAAACAATGGGGAATGCAGTTCATTCCTGAATTAGTTTCACCTTCACTATTTGGCATTGAATTAAATATATCTTCAACTTTTTCTTTGAATGGATACGCAAATCTGGTGCTACAATCGATGTATGCTATCATTTTTACAATTGCCCGTACCGACAACAATAGCTTGTTACTCGACTATAGTAATGGAATTGAAGAAAACCTTCGCCGATTAACTGAAATTTTGCATATCGACCACTTATTCTTACAACGAAAAGATGTTCGTGAAAGATTAAAGTTCCATTCAAAACGCCCCGAGACCAAATTTACTGAAGAAGAGCATCATGAACAGCGGTTTGCTAATGAGGAAACCATTCGAATTTGGGAACAGGTAAGCGCATAGCTTATGGTTCAGGATGCTATCAAATTTAATTCGATAGCTTGTGAAAAATCTCCTAGTACTTAATTAACACCTTCTTGACAACAAGCACATGGGAAAAATTCACTGTTGTTGAGTTGCAGTATGTACGGCGTGGAATCTACTTCGTGAAGGCCATCAATAACCAGCGGCACTACGAGCAAAAGATTATCGTTCAATAACAAACTGTAAAAAAAAGAATGTACAGTTGACAATGGACAATGAAACGGTATTCTTTATTTGGTATTGACCCCACCAATTAATACAAAGGAATTCAGGAACTAAAAAAAGAATTCTTCGTATTGAAAATTGAAGTAGAAAGAATCAAGATAGTAGACATTTCCAGTCTCCATTTTCACTTTATATTTTCGCTGCAGAGAATTACACTCCTCTCGTTATATACGATGAATAAAGAACTTAGACACACTGAAGTTTCCAAAACAATTGGCAGTAAAAAAAAATTACATTGGAAACTATGATTAAAACAATGTTTTAAAAATCAAAAAATGTTTTAATTTCAAAACTGATAAAACAATAATATAGTTAAACCTAAAAAGAAAATAATTCATGACTCGAAGACTCATTGGCATTCACGAAAAATTGCCCGTACTCGAAAGCCTTCCGCTTAGCTTTCAGCATTTAACGGCCATGTTTGGTGCAACAATACTTGTACCTATATTACTGGGTGTTGATCCAGCAATTGCCTTATTAATGAACGGTATTGGCACCTTAATCTACTCTTGGGTTACAAAAGGCGGGATACCGGCATACTTAGGATCAAGCTTTGCATTTATTGCCCCCGCCATGCTTATCATTGCTTCATATGGTGGCTTCACCCACGCCCAGTCAGGTTTTATATTCTTTGGGTTGTTTTTTATTGCTATTTCTTTTGTAGTAAAAAAGTGGGGCATAAAATGGATCGATGTAGTGATGCCGCCTGCGGTTATGGGTGCTGTTGTGGCCATTATCGGGCTTGAATTAGCCCCTGTTGCAGCACAACAAGCCGGATTAGCCCCTTGGCCTGCCTCTGTCGGGAATATAGTTCCAGAGTTCACCGTCGACTCAAAAGTTGTAACAGTATCTATGTTCACATTAATTGTAGGTATTATTGGGAGCGTTCTTTTTAAAGGGTTTATGCAGGTAATCCCAATACTTTTTGCCGTTGTGGCCGGTTATTTTCTAGCCCTGTTCATGGGCTTGGTCGACACAGCTGCAATCAGCAACGCCGCATGGTTGGCATTGCCAAAGTTCCATGCTCCTGTGTACGACATAAATGCAATAATAATTATAGCCCCGGCATGTATAGTTGTTTTGGCCGAACACATAAGCCATTTGATCGTTACAGGCAAGATTACCGACTCTGACCTGATGGAAAAACCAGGCTTACACCGATCGTTGCTTGGCGATGGCATTAGCAATGTTTTATCTGGTTTTGCTGGCTCACCTCCCAATACAACGTATGGTGAAAACATTGGAGTAATGGCCATTACCCGTGTATATTCGGTATGGGTTATTCGCGGCGCTGCCTTATTGGCCATCGCTTTTTCTGTAATAGGAAAAGTTTCGGCTGCTATTTCAACTATCCCCGACGCGGTGATGGGGGGTATTACGATGTTGCTTTATGGAGTAATTGCAGTACAAGGTTTCAGAATGTTTGTAGAACAAAAAGTCGATTTCAGCAAAAACAGCAATATGGTGCTTGGTGCGGTGGTTTTTGTTATAGGCGTTAGTGGTGCAAGTATCAACATTGGTTCGGTGCAGTTAAAGGGGATGGCCTTTGCGGCTATTGTAGGCGTTGTGCTTTCGCTTGTTTTCTGGCTTTTCCGGAAATTCAAAATAATGGATAAAGACGTGTAACAGCAACAACAAGATTTGCCCAACCGTACAAAATTATTTCCATGAAAAAAGGCTGCCAGATTACAACCTGACAGCCTTTTTTAAATTTATTCGTTATCAATCAACTCGGTCTGCATACGTACCGAATAATTGTAATAACGTGTTTTCTAATTTCTTCTAACAATCTTAAGCGATTCGGTTTTTGTAGCAGCTACATATACACCACGAACCAATGGCGAAAGATCGATATTAACATCCTTGCTTACAATCACTTTTCTACCCGAATTGTCGTAAATTATCACCTCTGTGGCTGTATGATTTAAAAGCATATTACCATGTATTTGCAGTGTTGTTGCCACTCCGTATGCACCTACCGATGTAATTCTTTCAAAATTAGCTATCAAGATTACATTCTCGTCAACAGTTATTGTACGCGGATTAGCTGTTTCACCATCGCTCCATTCCTTGAATTTAAAGCCATCGTTAGCAGTAGCAGTAAGTGTCGCTGCTTCGCCTTGTTGGTAAGTTCCGCTTCCTGTTACCGATCCCATTGTTGCATCGTTGGTTGATACTGTAACAATTAATTCGACTGCTTCGAAAATAGCTGTAATATTGATATCTTCATTTACAGTTATAGTTCGTGGATTAACTGTTTCACCGTCACTCCATTCCTTAAATAGACAACCATAATTGGGCACGGCTGTGAGTGTCGCCATTCTACCTTGTTTGTATGTTCCGCTACCGGTAACCAATCCCATTATTGAGTCGTGGGCAGTTGCTGTAACTGTATACTTGGGAGTATCATCAACCACAAATGACAAATTTGCTGTATATATTCCTGTTTTCGACTTGTCGTTGAATATGAAAACCGTGGCAGAATCGTTAGCAATACCAATAGCAGGCACACCATTTACTCTCTTTCCACAAGAACCAAACATATCTGTCATAGTGGTAACATTCCCGATATTGAAGTTGCTAAGATCTAGTGTGGTCAACGATGAACAGCTGGAAAACATGTAGCTCATATCGGTAACATTCCCGGTATTGAAGTTGCTAAGGTCTAAGCTTGCTAACGATGAACAGAAGGTAAACATACGGTTCATATCGGCAACATTTGAAGTATTGAAACTACTAAGATCCAGGCTTGTTAACGATGGACAGCGGAAAAACATACTGCTCATATCGGTAATGTTTTCTGTAGAAAAGTTGCTAAGATCTAAGTACGTCAATTTTGAGCATTCCTCAAATATACCTTTCATACTAACTATTGGTCTTTCGTTGTATAAGCTATCTCTTGTAGGATTTGGCAGAGGGTCGTTTGTATGCCAAGTGTATCCGTTCGAGACAAATTCTCCGCCCGAAGCTTTGTTTAATTCAGTTTTAAAAGCTGCAGTCAAACGTACTTTGTACCCATTTCCATTATCTGCTAGCGTATATGTATAGAAATCGACAAGTGTGATTTCTCCTTCTTTTTTGATCGTATCGAAATTAGCTGTGAGATCCATATCGCGAGCTACAGTTATAATATATGGATTTGTAGTTGCACCATTGTTCCAACCTACAAATCTATAGCCATCTTTTGCCGTTGCAACAAGAGTGGCAATAGTCCCCATACTGTATGAACCACCCCCCGTTACACTACCCATTGTAATATCATTGACCTGTGTAGAAAGAGTGTAACTAGAATATTCAATTATCTTAAATCTCAATCTGGCGGTGTCTATACTGGTTGTCGCCAGATCGTTGAAAAAGGAAGCTGTAGCAATGTCTTTGGCATACCCAACAGCAGGCTTGTTGTTAGTGGTAATACCACAGTTGTTGAACATATCGTTCATTGCGGTAACATTCTTAATATTAAAGCTATTAAGATTTAGGTTTGTCAATAAAGGACAACTATTAAACATACTAGACATGTTCGTAACATTATCGGTGTTAAAATTTGTAAGATCTAAGTTTGTTAATGAAGAACATCCAACAAACATGCTGGACATGCTGGTAACATTTGCAGTATTGAAACTACTAAGATCCAGGCTTGTTAATGAAGAACATCCAACAAACATGCTGGCCATGCTGGTAGCATTTGCAGTATTGAAACTACTAAGATCCAGACTTGTTAACGATGAACAGTTGTAAAACATTAAAAACATATCGGTAACATTTGCAGTATTGAAACTACTAAGATCTAAGCTTTCTAATGATAAACAATAAAAAAACATTAACACCATATCAGTAACTTTTCCTGTATTGAAACTACTAAGGTCTAAGCTTTTTAGCAATGAACAGCCATCAAACATAGCACGCATATTGGTAACATTTGTAGTATTGAAGTTGTTAAGGTCTAAGCCTGTCAACGACTTACAGACTATAAACATACTGCTCATATCGGTAACATTTGTAGTATTGAAACTGCTAAGATCTAAGCTTGTCAAATTTGAACATCCTGAAAACATTTCACTCATATTGGTAACATTCCCGGTATTAAAGTTGCTAAGGTCTAAGCTTGTCAAATTTGAACATCCTGAAAACATTTCGCTCATATTGGTAACATTCCCGGTATTAAAGTTGCTAAGGTCTAAGCTTGTCAAATTTGAACATCCTGAAAACATTTCGCTCATATTGGTAACATTCCCGGTATAGAAGTTGCTAAGATCTAAGCTT
>JAAYAG010000008.1 GCA_012719495.1 Bacteroidales bacterium | reverse complement strand
TTGTCATGACAAAAAGCTGGTATGTTGTTTACACTCGTTCAAGAGCTGAGAAAAAAGCTTATGCTGAGCTACTTGCTCTCGAAATAGAAGCCTATTTGCCAACCCAACGAAAATTAAGACAGTGGAGCGACCGCAAAAAGTGGGTTGATATGCCCTTGTTTCCTGGATATATTTTTGTTCACATAACCAATAAAGATTACGATAAAACACTTAAAATAAATAATATAGTATCATTTGTAAGATTCGAAGGCAAAGCAGCAATTGTCTCAAATTCCCAAATTGAATCGATTAAACAAATTGCCAATCAAACCATTCATGAAGTCGACATTTCACACCAATTATTTAATGAAGGGGATCAAGTTCAGGTAACTTCCGGGCCTCTAATTGGATTAAAAGGTTCATTGATTTCATACAGGGGAAAGAAACGCGTTGCAGTAATTATCAATCAGTTAAGTATTTCTCTATTAGTTGAAATTAATGTCGATTCTCTTGAAAAAATAAAAGAATAAAAACAACATACCCGCTTTCGTTCATAAAGCCTAATTAATCTCAACATTGCTCGAACTACCAAATACAGGTATTTTCTACATTTGGCATTATTCATCGGAATATTTACTTTTGACCGAAATGAGTATCTATTACTCAAACCATGCTCAAAAACCTGATCACGTCGATAAGAAAGATTGCTTATTTGCACGATTTTGATAAAAATAGCAAACAGTTGTATTTCTCTGAATTCTTTAAATTGAATTTTGAGAATTGACAAGCATTTAGATAATAACGAATTAGGTGAAAAAAGCAAAATTGACAATATCGCGACATAATATGCTATTGATTGTCAGATTTAATTTCTCAAGCTTAGCCATCTTTGTGACTGAGGAAGCGAAGCTGTGAGTAACCAGAACAAACCAAAAACATGGATCAACTTCTAACTTTAGCAATACAGGCAGCCGTTGCAGCAGGAAACGAGATAATGAAAGTTTATAACGAAGCCGACTTCGAAATTGAACTTAAATCAGACAATTCGCCACTAACAAAAGCAGACAAAGCTGCACACCAAATAATTACATCGTATTTAGCAAATACTTTACCAATACTAAGCGAAGAAGGGAAAGCCATTCCGTATGAAATACGAAAAGACTGGGGCAAATACTGGCTTATCGACCCCCTTGACGGAACGAAAGAATTTATTAAAAAAAATGGGGAGTTTACTGTAAACATTGCACTGATTGACAACAAAGTTCCTGTATTGGGCGTAATTTTTGCCCCGGCAATAGGATGGCTTTATTACGCCGACAGCAATGGCGCATTCCGGTGCCCTTTCCATGTAAGCCAGGCTGCTGGAAATACGTTAAATCTATCTCAGGCAGAAAAACTTCCATTACAAATTGAACACAATGATTATGTTGTCGTTGGGAGTCGTTCTCATTTCAATACCGAAACTGAAGTTTTTGTAAACACCATTGATACGCAAGGAAAAAAACTCACCATGATAAACAAAGGCAGTTCTTTAAAACTCTGCTTTGTAGCCACTGGTGAAGCAGATTGTTATCCGCGCTTCGGGCCAACCATGGAATGGGACATAGCTGCAGGTCATGCAATAGCATCTTTTGCAGGGAAGAGCATTACGAAACCAAATGGCACAGCAGTTAGCTACAACAAAGAAAACCTGCTGAGCCCTTTTTTCATTGTGAAATAAAAAAATAACCAATAGGATATCAACAAATTAACCAACTAATGAATAATATTTTTCCTGTCTTCGAGCAAATTGTACCCCGTGAACAAAAAGAAAACAAACTCAAACAGAAATCGGTAGTTATCTGGTTTACTGGCTTATCGGGAGCGGGCAAAACCACACTGGCTGTTGCCCTCGAAAAAGAACTTTTTCAACGAGGATTTCTCACCCAGGTACTCGATGGCGACAATATTCGCTCGGGAATCAATAACAACCTGAAATTCAGCCCCGAAGACCGAACCGAAAATATACGGCGCATAGCCGAAGTCTCTAAATTATTTCTGAACTGTGGCATAATAACCCTTTGTGCGTTTGTAAGCCCCACCCAGGATATAAGACAATTAGTTCGCAATATTGTAGGAACGGAGAACTTTTATGAAATTTTTGTAAGCACCCCTGTTGAAGTGTGCGAACAGCGCGATGTTAAAGGTTTGTATGCCAAAGCCCGCTTAGGAGAAATAAAAGATTTCACGGGGATCAATGCCCCTTTCGAAATTCCAGCCGACGCCAATTTTGTGATCGACACATCATTACAATCTATCGAAACAAACGTAGAAATCCTGCTAGAAAAACTTCTGCCCATTATCACAAAATAAACTACTTACTATGTTAAACGAGCACAACCTAAGCCACTTAAAAGAGCTTGAGGCCGAAGCAATTCATATTATTCGCGAGGTCGCTGCCGAATTTGAAAACCCGGTGATGCTTTATTCCATCGGAAAAGATTCATCGGTTATGGCACGATTAGCAGAGAAGGCTTTTTTCCCGGGGAAGGTACCTTTCCCGTTAATGCACATCGATTCGAAATGGAAATTCAGGGAAATGATCGAATTTCGCGACAACTATACCAAAGAAAAGAACTGGGACCTTATTGTGCATTACAATAAAGAAGCTTACGAAGCCGGTGTTGGGCCATTCACCCATGGCAGCAAAGTGCATACCGATATAATGAAAACCCAAGCACTGCTCGACGGGCTAAATAAATATAAGTTCGATGCGGCATTTGGGGGTGCCCGGCGCGACGAAGAAAAATCGAGGGCCAAAGAACGCATTTTCTCATTCCGTGACCGTTTTCACCAGTGGGACCCTAAAAACCAGCGGCCTGAACTTTGGGACATATACAACACCAAAATTCAAAAAGGAGAATCGATCAGGGTTTTTCCAATCTCGAACTGGACTGAATTAGATGTTTGGCAATACATACGGCTCGAAAAAATACCGATTGTTCCACTCTATTTTGCAAAAGAACGTCCAATTGTAAATATAAACGGAGCTATGATTTTGGCAGATGATGACCGTATGCCCAAAGAACTTCGTGATAAAGCCGAGATAAAAATGGTTAGATTCAGAACATTAGGATGCTATCCGTTAACCGGCGCTGTTGAGTCAGAAGCGAGCACCATTGAAGAAATCGTTGAAGAAATGATGACTGTAACTGTTTCAGAACGAACAACAAGAGTGATCGATTTCGATCAGGAAGCGAGCATGGAACAAAAGAAAAGAGAAGGGTATTTTTAAAATTCAGTTTATAGCAAAAACTTAATTTTTGAATACTTGGAAATCGACTATATCTTAAAACAATTACTATGATCAATAGAAGCAATACATTAGATATACAAACCTTCCTTGCCCAAGATGAACAGAAAGACCTACTTCGAATACTCACAGCAGGATCGGTCGACGATGGAAAATCAACGCTCATCGGGCGGCTTATGTTCGACAGTAAAATGATTTACGAAGATCAGTTAGCTGCCCTCGAACGGGACAGTAAACGAGTTGGGCACGCAGGTGATGAAATTGACTATGCCCTTCTGCTCGACGGGTTGAAAGCCGAACGCGAACAAGGAATTACCATAGATGTTGCTTATCGATACTTCAGTACAAACAAAAGAAAATTTATCATTGCCGATTGCCCCGGCCACGAACAATATACCCGAAACATGGTTACAGGAGCTTCAACTGCAAACCTTGCCATTATCCTAATCGATGCAACCAAAGGGGTGATCACCCAAACGCGGCGCCACACATACCTTGTATCGTTATTGGGCATCAAGCATGTAGTTCTGGCAGTAAATAAGATGGATCTTGTAGATTTCAGACGTGAACGCTTCGACGAAATCTGCAAAGACTATAAAGCATTTGTAACCCAACTGAACATTCCCGATGTGGAATTCATCCCTTTATCGGCACTTAAAGGCGACAATGTTGTTTCTTCATCGCAGAACATGCTGTGGTACCACGGGAAAAGCTTATTAGAGTTTATTGAAACAGTGCATGTTAGCAGCGACAGAAATTTTGAAGATCTGCGCTATCCTGTACAATATGTAAACCGTCCCGATAAAGATTTTAGGGGATTTGCGGCCAAAGTAGCCTCGGGTGTTATTCGCAAGAACGATCTCATCATGGTACTTCCGTCCAGAAAAACATCGGTTGTACAATCAATTACTACATACGATGGGGAATTGGACCATGCCTTTCCCCCACAATCAGTTACTATTACACTGGCTGATGAAATTGACATCTCAAGGGGCGAAATGATTGTTCATCCCGACAACTTGCCACATATTGAACGACATTTTGAAGCTATGCTGGTGTGGATGGACGAAACCCCCATGAACCCATCGGTACAATATTATATAAAGCACACTACAAACACGACCAAAGCCCGAATTGATTCGATAAGGTACAGAGTTGATGTGAACACATTACAAAAATCGGATATTGGATTCTTGTCGCTCAACGAGATAGGCCGAGCCATAATCACTACAGTTAAACCCTTGTTTTTCGATCCGTACACTCTTAACCACAATACAGGTTCGTTTGTGCTAATCGACCCGGTCAGCCATAATACCTGCGCGGTGGGTATGATTATAGAAAAACTCAGCAGCAACGAACTCTCCAGCAAAATATCACACCACGAATTAGCTGAAAAAATCGACAACGGACAATGTCTCATTTCTCCAGCCGATCGGTTAAAACGTTTCAACCACAATGGCTTTACCATTTGGATTACCGGGCTCCATGGTTCGGGTAAAAATCATCTTGCCTATCTTCTCGAGAAAGAACTCTTCAACATGGGAGCCAATGTGGTATTGCTCGACGGAAGTACTGTGCGGTCAGGTTTATCGCGCGAGCTCGATTTCTCGAACAACGACCGGGCAGAACACCTCAGAAGAGTTGCCCACATTGCCCGTTTACTGAACGATCAGGGAATAATTACCATTTGTTCATTCATCTCGCCAAACAACGACACACGAAACATGGTAAAAGAAATAATTGGCAAACAACGCGTTATAACAATTTTCATGGACACAGACATCGAAGTATGTAAAAAAAATAAACCGTTGCTGTACCAATTAGCCGATGAAGGAAAACTACACGATTTGCCCGGGATCGATACTCCTTATGAAAACCCAGCGGATGCAGAACTGGTTTTGGAGCTTAATACCAATTTCTCAAATATTGAAAAAGTGATTGCACTCTTAAGTGAGAAAAAACTCTTCCCGACTAGCTAAGAAAGTTATTAAAAAATTATCTCCGACGATAGCTAGGCTTGTAAAACGTGTCATGGGGTTTTCTTACGCGATTATATTTCTTATCGATGAAGAAATCATTTTTGTACACGTTACGCTTTTTTCCAAAAGGCGACACACCAGTCCATCTTCGTCCCTTATATAAGTCGAAATGATAGGTAACGCCAACTTTGAGCTGCCCCACAAAATCGAAGACACCAATACGAATCATTTCAACCTGCTCATCAGGCAATTTCTTAATATCGAAATTGTGAACGCCATCGAGATAATCGGAACTAACAAATAGCAATGTTCCATCAAGAACCATAGACCAACGGGACGATAAATAATAATTAATCCCAAGCCCCAAATGCAATGTACCATAGGAGTCACGCCACGGATGCCTGCCCTGCCCTTTTACGTAAATTGGATCCAGCAAATTTGATGCGATATAATCTTCTGGGTTTTTATACCCCATAGCAACACCAATTGACGAGAAGCCCAAGCCACCTTTGAGGAAAAAATTCATATTCAACAAGCTATACCTCATCGAATACATATTCAAAAAACAGTAATAAAAATTAAGGTAAAACGATGAAATATCGGTGTCGTAGTATAGAGCATTTGGAATAAACTTCTTATCCCCATTATTAAATTGGGGATCATACATAAGCCAGTTTACATTCGAAGAATTGTTTTTGAAACCAGAAAAATAACTCTTTTCATATTCCAACCCCACTTCGAAATGGTGATTAAAACGTTTGTTCATCGTGACAGAAAACGCTAAGTTTGGCGTCGAATTCATGTCCATCGTAGCCCGCATGAAATCTTTCTTCAGTTCGAAAGCCAAATAACTGGCACCCCCCATAGCCGATACCTTCCAGTTTTTATGGAAATCGCGCAGAAGCCCAGAGTTTTGAGAAAACAAACTGAGCGAAAAAAACAACAGAAGGGCAACTATGGAAATGACTTTTCTCATAAACTCGCAAAAATAACATTATTAGTAAACATTGCTCTACTTATAAAAAAATAAAGTTGTACTTTAACAAACTAGAAATATTAACACAACAACTTGTTTATCATGAATATACCAAACAAAATCTCACACATATGTTGCATCGGTGCCGGCTATGTAGGCGGTCCAACTATGGCGGTTATTGCACTTAAATGCCCAAACATTACCGTAACTGTTGTAGACATTAACCCCGAAAGGATAGCTGCATGGAACAGCGACTTGTTACCAATATACGAACCAGGACTTGACGAAGTAGTTAAAAAAACCCGCGGAAAGAACCTCTTTTTCTCAACCGATGTTGAAAAAGGCATACGCGAAGCTGAAATGATATTTATCTCGGTAAACACTCCAACAAAAACATACGGAATTGGGAAAGGCATGGCGGCCGATTTAAAATACGTTGAACTTTGTGCAAGACAAATTGCCGACGTTGCCCAAGAAGATAAAATTGTAGTTGAAAAATCGACATTGCCCGTCAGAACAGCGCAAACGATAAGAACAGTTCTTACCAACAACAACACAAATGGTGTTGAATTTAGCGTTTTGTCAAATCCTGAATTTTTGGCAGAAGGAACAGCAATCAATGATCTCCTGTACGCCGATCGAATTTTAATAGGAAGTGAAGAAAACCTTGATGGCAAAAAAGCAGAAAAAGCACTTGTTGATATATACTCTAACTGGATTCCCGAGGAGAAAATAATAACTACTCGCATATGGTCGTCAGAGCTTTCGAAGCTAACCGCAAATGCTTTTCTAGCCCAGCGCATTTCATCTATTAACTCATTGTCGGCCCTTTGCGAAGAAACAGGTGCCGACATCGATGAAATAGCCCGCGCCATTGGCACCGATAGCCGTATTGGCCCTAAATTTCTGAAAGCCTCTGTAGGGTTCGGTGGTAGTTGCTTTCAAAAAGATATTCTAAATCTGGTTTATCTTTGCCACTATTACAACCTGAACGAAGTAGCCGACTATTGGGAACAGGTTGTAATTATAAATAACTACCAGAGAACCAGATTTGTAAATAACATTATAAAAGCGTTGTTCAACACTGTTTCAGGGAAAAAAATTGCCTTATTAGGCTGGGCATTCAAAAAAGATACGAACGACACTCGCGAAACAGCAGCCATGTATGTTGCCCGGGATTTATTTACAGAACAAGCAGAATTGCACATTTATGATCCAAAGGTATCTTCAGCCCAAATAATTCGTGACCTAAGATCGGCACTGGAAGCAATCGGACAACAAACTAACGAACAGTACATTGCAAAAAACATCATTATCCACAACGATTATCGTCAAGCTGTTGACAAAGCTCATGCAATTGCTATTGTAACCGAATGGGACGAATTTAAAAATTACAACTGGCCACAAGTATTCGAAGGGATGAAAAAGCCAGCATTTCTTTTCGACGGTCGAAACTTGCTCGACATACAAGAAATGAAAGCAATAGGGTTCAATTACAGGGGAATAGGAAAAGGATAATATTTCTTTCAACCAAATAGCTATAAACGATTAGCAACAATGAAAAGAATACTTATTACCGGTGGTGCAGGTTTTATCGGTTCACACTTGTGTGAGAGACTATTACATGAAGGGCACGATATCATTTGCCTAGACAACTATTACACGGGGAGCAAACAAAATATCGAGCACCTTATTGGCCACCCGTATTTTGAATTGGTTCGGCACGATGTAACTCAACCTTTTTTTGCCGAGGTTGACGAGATTTATAACCTTGCATGCCCGGCCTCACCAATTCACTATCAGCACAACCCTATAAAAACAATAAAAACGTCGGTAATGGGTGCAATCAACATGCTTGGATTGGCAAAAAGGGTGAATGCAAAGATATTGCAGGCATCGACCAGCGAAGTATACGGTGACCCCGAGGTTCACCCCCAACACGAAGGGTACTGGGGAAATGTAAACCCTATAGGTCCCCGATCGAGCTACGATGAGGGAAAACGCTGTGCCGAATCATTGTTCGTTAATTATCATTATCAAAATAATGTCAGGATAAAAATTGCCAGAATCTTCAATACTTACGGCCCACGTATGCATCCAAACGATGGCCGGGTCATTTCTAACTTTGTAACACAAGCCATAATGGGCAAAGACATTACGGTGTATGGTAACGGAATGCAGACCCGAAGTTTTCAGTATGTCGACGACTTAGTTGAAGGACTAATAAGGCTAATGAATACCGATGACTCATTTATTGGTCCGGTAAATATTGGCAATCCGGAAGAACGGCAAATTATTGAACTCGCAAAAATCATTATCGAACTAACCCAATCATCATCAAAAATTATCTTCAGTTCATTGCCCAAAGACGACCCTTCGCAACGGCAACCCAACATTAAGTTAGCCATAGAAAAACTTGGAGGTTGGCATCCAACAATTGGGATTGAAGAAGGATTGAAAAAAACAATTGATTATTTTTCGAAGCACAAATCATGCACAAAATAATTTTCACGTTAGTTCTTTTATTCACGACATTACACTATGCGCAGGCTAGTGAAAAAAATATTTACCAGCCAGGTGATACACTGATTGTTACTTTGGAAAACACATCGCTGGGTAATGTACAGTGGCAATATTCAAATGACCTCCGATTTTGGAGAAATCTTAAAGAAAGAAATAACGATTCAATTAATTTTATTGTAGAAGAAACCGGGTTCATCCGTGCAAAATTTAAAAACGGAATGAAATCTTTTTTCTCCGACACTACCTTCTTTTATGTTTCCGACACAACGTATTCAGGACCTAAGATTGAAGATAACAATAACAGCCTTAAAATTGAATGGAAATTTGCCATTGCTACGCACCTTATTGACCGCTATACGGTGAAAATAAATGATATCGACACAATTATTGAGTTACGGAACCGCGACAATACCTTAACATTGCCCCGTAAAAACACCTACTATGGCAAAAAAATTACCATTGAAGCCATTACCGAGAACCAGTATGTAGTTCCAGAACAAACTGTTACATACAACAATGATTATTCACTATTTTTCGATACAAAAAACCGTTACATTGCCCATCGGGGGCTAAGTCACAGTTATCCTGAAAACACGGCCATTGCCTTTGAAAAGGCAAAAGAAGCAGGTTTTGAGCTCGTTGAGTGCGATGTATGGCTTACACAAGACGATATTTGGGTTCTTGTGCACGATAAAACCATCGAGCGAACGTCGAACGGGAAAGGAGAACCTGGAAAATATTACTATAACGAGCTGAAATCCTTCAACTTCGGTTATCAGAAAAAATTTGGGGATGCATATCCTCAATCAATAATCTCACTCGAAGATTTTCTTGTTATTTGTAAAGAAAAAAAGCTAAAACCAATTATTGAAATTAAAGAAGAAAAGTTCAGACATTTGAATCTTATTGATTTACTCCGAATCATCAATTCTCAGCTGCAGTATAATGAATATGCAATTCAATCAACTGAAAAAAGAACACTCAACCATTTACGCCGTATCGACAAAGAGGTTATATTAGGATTAGTTAGCGAAAAATACAAAGCTTCACACCGGTATACTCTAGGAAACCTTTATCCTGCTTTTTACAATATTGAACAAAATAAAAACCTCACACACAAACCACTATCAAACAGTTCGAATAGCAACATCTATTCTTTATTCACTTCTGGGATATATGTGTGCGTATGGACAGTAAATGAGCCCACTCTTTTGCCAATTTTGCATGAAAAAGAACTTTTTATATTGACAGACATAAATCCTTTCAAACAATAACAAAATAAACTGCATAATAGAAAGTTATGCACAAAAAGACTAAATGGTTCACATGAATTGATCACAAAAAAACAAACACAAAAATTAATTCTTATTTTTGCAGCCTTTCAAATGAAATAAATATTCATAAATTGCATTGAATAAGGACAAATTTCGAAAACAAAAAGAAATGATAAAAGTAAAATACCCCATTTATCTAATGGTTTTACTGGCCTTTTTTTCGTGCCGTAGTAGCCAGGAGTTAATTTACATGAAAGACTTTTCAAACCAAGAAATAATTAAACACCTGCCACTTGAAGATACAGAGCACCTATTAAAAACCGGTGACATTTTATATGTTAGTATTAAATCGATGGATCCTGACGTGAATCAGGTTTTCAACCCCGAATCGGTTATGGAAAATGGAGGCATCAACAGCTTTCAGAAATTCACTACGCCCAATGGAGCCTATCTGTATGGATATGAAATAAATGGAGATGGGAATATAACTCTCCCAAACATTGGAGATATTAACGTAGAGGGTGTTTCCCTTTCGAAAGTGAAAGATGTAGTTCAAAATAAAGCCAACGAGTATATAAAAGACGCCATCGTGAACGTGAAACTTTTGAATTTTAAAGTAACCGTTGTTGGGGAAGTCAAAAGCCCAGGGGTATTCTACAACTACAATAATACGCTCACTGTGTTGGAGGCAATTGCAATGGCCAATGGCAATACCGACTATGCATCTCTACAAAACATTGTTGTGATCAGGCCAATAGAAGATGGAAGCAAAACCTATAAACTTAACTTAGGCTCGAAAGAAGTGTACAATTCTGAAGCATTTTATTTAAAGCCTAACGATTACGTAATTGTTCAGCCGGACAAGCATAAAAACTTACAACTCAACAGCCAGCTTTTCTCACTCTCGTTATCAACCATTTCAACCACGATAGCTATCTTGGCCTTAATCCTCAATTTAAGATAAATCAACCACATTCAATTAACTTGTTAAAATGGCAACTGAATTCAACAACACAATTGAAACCCCCGAAGAAGAAATAGACCTCAGAAAGATATTATATATCATTCTGCGCCAATGGTACTGGTTTCTGTTATTTGGAATACTTGGAACAGCAGGAGCGTACGTTTACAACCGCATGAATGTGCAAAAATACACGGTAAGTACAACCATACTTATCCCTGAAAAGTCGACAGGCATTGATATGAAGAACCTGTTCGAAGGAGCCATGAACCAACCTAGTAACAACATTTACAATCAAATTGAGATTATTAAATCATACCAAACAGTAAGCCAGACACTACTTAACCTCGACTGGCGTACATCTTGGTACCATAAAGAACTGTTTAAATGGCGTGAAGTATATCAAAACCTCCCATTTACAATTGAAATACCCAGCTCTTTCGTAAATCCCAAGGGAGTTTTTATCCATATAAACACGATATCCAACGATATGTACCAGTTGCTTATTGATGGTGAAATTGATAATAAAAAGGTTGAGATTTCTGCACAAGGATACTTTGACAGACCATTTACCAATGAATATTTCAATTTTACTTTATTTAAGAACGGGCAAACAAGAGTTGACCCGGGGCAAGAATACCGCTTCGTTTTTAACGATCTGAACAGATCGACCCTTAACTACCGAAGCAAGCTTCAAGTCAATCTTAAAGATAAAAACAGCGACATTGTTTCGTGCAACATACAAGGAGAGACCCCATCAAAAGAGTGTGCTTTTCTGAATGAACTGATCAAAGTATATATTACTGGCAAAATGAACCAGCAAGATGAAGCCCAGCGAAGGTCGCTACTTTTCATCGATGGACAACTTGAAGGCATTTCAGCAACTCTGGACTCAGCCAGTTCACGTTTCAGCGATTTCAGATCGCAAAACAAAATTATCGATATTGGCAACGAAGGACAGATGGTATTAGAGCAGCTCAAAGAAATTGAATCAGATCGTTCTAAAAGCCAAATGCAACTCGACTACTTCAGGAACCTTCTTACCTACCTAAACAAGGAAACAGACTTCAGGCTGTTAGTTGCCCCATCAGTAGTTGGAGTAGAGGATCCAAATCTCAATTCTTTAGTAATGAAACTTAGCGAATTATATAATCGCAGGCAAGTAATTTCATTTAGTGCAAAAGAAAATAACCCGGCAATCCTGCTTATCGACAACCAACTAGAACAAACTCGGAAGAGCCTTCTCGAGAACCTCAATAACCTCATCGATAATGCCACACAAAATATTAGCTCACTTACCCGTCGGCAAAGCACTGTAAACCAACAATTGAACAAGCTGCCACAAAAAGAGCAACAGTTGATCAATATCCAACGACAATTTGAACTCACCAATGAAATTTATACTTTCCTTCTTCAGAAACGTGCAGAAATCAATATATCATTGGCTTCCAGTATTCCTGATGTTAGCGTAATTGATACCGCACGCCCTGAAACAGCGGCACCTATAGGTTTATCGAAAAGCATTATTCTCATTATCGGGTTTCTCGCCGGCCTTTTTATCCCATTGGCGTTTCTTATGATAAAACACTTTTTCGACAACAAGATTCGCTCTGAGGATGACGTAGTTAAAAACACCCGACTCCCCATATTAGGCAATGTAATGCATAGCTTAACCCAAGGTGAACTTGCCGTGTTCGAAAATCCAAAATCAAATATTGCGGAATCATTCAGAGGCTTACGAACCAATATGCAGTTCATGCTCCGCGACAGTCAGTCAAAAGTCGTTTCTGTTCACTCAATAAATCCAGGGGAAGGAAAATCTTTCACCTCGGTTAATCTTGCATCGATTCTTGCCATGAACGACAAAAAAGTGGTACTTATTGGTGCCGATTTACGAAAGCCAAGATTACACAAAATCTTCAACCTTAAAAACGAAATAGGAATAAGTACATATCTTATTGGTTATAACAACATTGAAGATATTACCATTCAAACACACATTCCAAATCTTTGGTTTATCCCTTCAGGGCCTGTACCTCCAAACCCAGCAGAAATACTTAACAGGATTGAGATGAAACAGCTACTCGAAGAGTTAAAGAAAGAATACGATTATATCGTACTTGACAATGCCCCTGTTGGCCTTGTTACCGATGGTATTATTGTAAGTCAAATTTCTGATTTAAACATCTTTATTCTGCGTTTTGGGGTTTCGTATAAACACCAGCCCGAGTCAATTAATCAATATGCAGAAAAAGAACAAATAAAGAATATCGCACTTGTTGTTAATGATATAAAAACTAATTCGTTTGGTTACACCTACTATAAACACTACCAATACGAATATTATCAAAACACCTATTACTCAGCAGAAGATCAGGGCACAAAAAAGAGGAAAAAGAAAAGTAAAAATAAAGTATAAAGCAAGCCAACCAGGCTTCATAAACTAACGTAGAGGTTTCTGCTTCCACTTTAAGTTGCAACACAACTGTTGACTTTGTACCTATATTCTAAAAAAAATCAGTCAGTTCAATTTTTAAAGCGAACTGTTCCTGTGCTTTTACAAATTTTATTTTCTACTATATTTTAGGCTATCTAGTATAGTAGAAACATCATTTGTTATTGTTGAAAAAGGAATGTGCCATGCCATAAAAAACAAGCAAATTCCAAATTACTTTTCAATTAAATAGTGTTTATATTATATTTGCAACCGATAAACCTTGAAATCAATCATCTGAGATTAAAAACTAAACTAAAAACCCGTCACAATGATTATTGCTGTTGACTTTGACGGAACGATTGTAGAACATCGTTATCCTGCCATTGGTCGAGTGCGGCCTTTTGCATTCGAAACACTCAAAGCACTTTCTGAAAAAAAACATCGAATAATTCTCTGGACAT
This sequence comes from Bacteroidales bacterium, assembly GCA_012719495.1. Lineage (GTDB taxonomy): Bacteria > Bacteroidota > Bacteroidia > Bacteroidales > Prolixibacteraceae > CAYMTR01. The sequence goes on along the minus strand of JAAYAG010000008.1, from coordinate 6,021 downwards.
TCAGAGCGGGAGCAGAACTTGAAGAAGCGGTTGCCTTTTGCCGCAATAATGGACTTGAATTTTATGCAGTAAACAAAAACTATCCTGAAGAAAAATGGGACGAGAACGATAGTCGAAAAATTCTTGCCGACATTTATATTGACGACCGCAATTTAGGGGGCATACCCTCTTGGACAGAAATTTATTTCATAATATGTCCCGAGGAAAAACATGATGAAGAAAAAACTCAAAAGAAGAAAAGGTGGTTCTAACTTCCAAAATTAGATTCCACACTATACCGATATGAATAGGATTATACGCTTTGCCTACGCAAATTTACAATTCCAAATGAAAGAATAAATCACTAATCATGTCATATAAGCTATTGCTTTTAAGCGCCTTAGTTCTTTGCTCTTCTCTTTCTACCTTAGGCCAGCTATCAGGAGAAAGTGCCATATCAGCTTCAACATATTGGTCTTCAGACTCCTCTCTGCCATTTTGGTTCACCCATAACCGCGATGGAAAAATAATTGGTCATTCTGCTTCAGCACAAGTTGTTAACATCCAAGCTAACTACAAATACAAAAACATTCTAGGCTCTCCGTTTTCGATAAGGGCAGGTACAGATGTGCTGGCTTGTTATTCAAAAAAAGGATATCTTCAATTTAATGAACTATATGCAGCAATAAGTGCATTCAAATTCAAACTTGAAGCAGGATATTTTACCGATGATGAAGTTCTTAATGGATTGTCATCGACCAATATGCAAATAGACAGAAGCCTAAATGCCCGACCACTTCCAAAGCTCAGGTTTGCAACCGATGGTTTCATCCCTTTTTTCTTTTGGAAAGATTGGTTTTGGTATAAAGCAGAATACGATGAAGGTCTGTTGGGGAGCAATCAATATGTTACCGGTGCACACTTACACCATAAATCGCTTTTTGCAAAAGTGAAATTCAAAAAAGAAACCTACTTTTCCATTGGGCTAAACCATTGGGTAATGTGGGGCGGATTATCGCCTGAATACGGGCAGTTACCTTACGATTTTGAATCGTACTTTCTCTATATTACAGGCCGCGAGGGAAGTTCCAAATTCCCTGCTACAGACAGGCAAAACGTAGCAGGAAACCAGCTAGGAAGCTATTATATGGAACTTCTTCTTCGCAAACCCAACCAAGACATAACACTGTACTACAGCCATCCGTTTGAGGATAAATCGGGAATGGAATACGACAACTGGAGAGATAACCTACTAGGAATTAGCATTCTTTTTAAAAACAAGAAATTCACCGAACAGGTTGTATATGAATATATGCATACAAAACACCAAAGTGGAGATACTCATCTCTATGGATATATGCGAGGACGCGACAATTATTTCAACCACGGCTATTATAAAAGCGGGTTTACCTATGAAGGATTTACAATGTCATCACCAGTTTTTTCCCCTTTGCGTTATAATGAAAAAGGTATCGTAACTGGTATTTCAAACACGCGCCTGTCAATGCATCATTTAGCAGCAAGAGGGCAAGTCTCGAGATCAATAAAATGGGATGGCCGAATTACGTTAACACACAACTTGGGAACATATGATGTGCCTTATTCACCTTCAATTTGGATGTTATACTCCCAACTTGCGTTTAGTTATTCCACCCCTTCATTTCCTGTTGAACTATCGGTTTCTGTTGGTGCCGATGCCGGTAAGATAAACGAATACCAAAAAAATAAAAACAGAATAGGCGTTGCAGTAAGTATCTCAAAAAAATGGTAGGAATCTGTATGTTAAATACCACATTGAAGTCATACACAAAACATACTCATAAATACAAATTGCAGAAAAATGAAAAACTTCTACATACATAAAATATCAGAATAAACATTTAGTTATTTAACAGAAAATAAAGAAATAGTTAAACTTTGGTGAAATTCAAGCACATTTAGTAATAAATAGAAAAAAAACAATGTCCGATATTGACAAAAACACTATTTTTGTATCACCATCAAAACCCAAAATGTATGACGTCTTTAATTCAGTTACTTTTAGCTGTAGTGGTAGGAGCCTTAATTGTGTTTTATTCTATCCCAGTAGTCGTAAAAATATCGAAGCAAAAAAAGCTTTTTGATGTCCCCGATGACCGAAAAGTAAACAAAACAGTAGTCCCAAACCTTGGAGGAGCTTCTCTTTTTATTGCCATTACTATTACAACATTGCTGGCATTATACAAAATTCCTTTTCCTGAATTACGGTTTATACTTGCAAGCATGATCATATTGCTATTTATTGGCATTAAAGATGATATCATGATATTATCTGCCCGAAAAAAATTTATAGCACAAATACTTAGTGCTGCTATACTAATTTTTGTAGGCGACATTCGGTTTACAAACCTTCATGGAATCTTTGGTTTTTTTGAAATAAACTATTCTGCAAGTGCGATAATATCACTCATCGCATACGTTGGAATAATAAATGCTTATAATTTAATCGACGGAATAGATGGGTTGGCCACGATGCTTAGTATGCTTGCTGCAGCAACCTTTGGTACCCTTTTCATCATAAAAGGTGACATGGCTTATGCCATTTTGGCCTTTGCCACCATTGGGAGTTTAGCAAGTTTCTTCTTTTATAACGTTTTCGGTAAAAAGAATAAGATTTTCATGGGCGATACTGGCTCGTTACTCTTAGGTCTTTTAATAGCTATTTTTGTTATCCATTATAACCAACTAACCCTAAACGGACCACTAGCAGAACAGCTTTTGGCACCAGTACTTTCAATGGCAGTTGTTTCAATTCCGCTATTCGATATGGTTCGAGTTTTCGGATTAAGAATTATGAAAGGTAAATCACCTTTTTTTCCCGATATGAACCACATTCATCATAAGTTGCTAAAACTTAAAATGTCTCACTTAAGATCAACATTAACTCTAGTTATTATCAATTTGTTTTTCATTGGATTAGCATATCTTATTGCTCCTATCGACAATACTTTACAATTGGTAATCATGTTTACTGTAGCAATTCTTTTGTCGTTGGTTCCGGGCGAAATATTCCGTTTAAGGAAGGCTGCTGAAATTGAAGAAATCATTGAAAAAGAAAATATTATTCCAGAAAACACGAAAGCAATTTTTTTCAACATAAGTAAACAGAAAAGTGCAACAACAGATATTAAGGCAGGTATTTCAAGCGAAAAAAAGGAGACTGCAAAAGCTGAAAAGCTAGAATTGGAGCATTTTAATGTATAGAATCTACTATAAGTTGTTTTTCTCAAGCGCTTTTTTCAAGAGTTACTATGTTATACTATGATTAATTATTATCCAACTACTGTTTAAATAATAATTAATCATATGTGAAATTCAAATCGATAAATTGATTTCAATGAATCACTACTAAACCCAGAAATGCATTAATAAATTACTCCTAAAGACATTGCATTTCCAAGATATAACATTTTCTTTTTCTTACTTTTGAACAATTTTCAAAGAGCATTACCTTTGAATGCATTTTTTTAGAAAATAAGCTAACAATCAACAAAATACACAAATGAAAACCGCACTAATTACCGGTATTACCGGACAAGATGGCGCTTATCTTGCTGAATATCTATTAAAAAAAGGATACATCGTTCATGGTATTAAACGTAGAGCCTCGCTTTTTAATACCGACAGGATTGATCACATCTATCAGGATCCCCATGTCGAAAACCGCAATCTCTTCCTCCATTATGGCGACCTTACCGATAGTATGAACCTTACACGTATCATTCAGGAAACACAACCCGACGAAATTTACAACCTTGCTGCTATGAGCCATGTTCAGGTAAGTTTCGAAACCCCCGAATATGTTGCAAACGCCGATGGAATCGGCACATTAAGGATTCTTGAAGCGGTACGGCTTCTGGGATTAACAAAGAAAACAAGGATTTATCAGGCCTCTACTTCCGAATTATACGGGCTTGTTCAACAAGTGCCACAAACCGAGAAAACCCCGTTCTATCCTCGTTCGCCTTATGCAGTTGCAAAAATGTATGCCTACTGGATCACTGTCAACTATCGCGAAGCGTATGGAATGCATGCCAACAATGGAATCCTCTTCAACCACGAAAGCCCTATCCGTGGCGAAACATTCGTTACACGTAAAGTCACCAGGGCGCTTTCAAAAATTGCGCTTGGATTACAGGAAACTGTCTTCATGGGCAACATGAACAGTAAGAGGGACTGGGGGCACGCTAAAGACTATATTCGTGCAATGTACCTCATCCTGCAGCAGGATAAACCAGACGATTATGTGATTGCTACCGGGATTACAACAACTATACGCGACTTTATTAGCAAAGCAGCCAACGAAATTGGTTTGGAAATCGAATTCCGCGGTCAGAATGCCGATGAAATTGGAGTATTGGTCAATGTCGATCAGCAAAAATTCGCTGAAAAAGTGGGAGACAAATACCTCGATCAGATCGTTGTTAGGGCTGCACAAAAAGATGTAGTGGTGGGCGTTGATAAAAGATATTATCGGCCAACGGAAGTAGATCTTCTCATTGGCGACCCAACCAAATCAAAAACGGTACTCGGCTGGGAACCAAAATATGATCTTCAAGGGTTAATTTCCGACATGATGCAATCCGACATCAAGCTCATGCAAAAGGAAGACTACCTTCGCGAAGGAGGATACAAAATCATGAACTATTTCGAGTAATGAAGAAAGTTTTTGTTTCTGGTTGTTACGACCTGCTCCATAGTGGACATGTAGCTTTTTTTAAAGAAGCGGCTCAGTATGGCGATCTTTATGTAGGCATTGGCTCCGATGCTACTATTGCCGAACTCAAAGGCCGGCAAACCATCAATAGCGAGCAGGAACGTCTGTATATGGTAAAATCGGTCCGTTACGTGAAAGAAGCTTTTGTCAATGCCGGCAGTGGAATCATGGACTTTGAAAACGAGCTCCGTACATTAAAACCCGAGTATTTCGTAGTAAATGAAGATGGTTTTAGTCCAGCAAAAAAACAACTCTGCGACGAACTGGGCATTGAATTAAAGGTGCTGGAACGTATTCCCGATGCTGGACTTCCTGCTCGGAGTACAACAGCTATACGAAGTGCAGGAAACTGCACCCTTCCCTATCGCATCGATCTTGCAGGAACCTGGATTGATCAACCTTATGTGTCGAAACATTATCCAGGATGGGCCATTACTCTTTCACTCGAACCAATTATCGAATACAACGAACGTTGCGGGATGAGTACATCTACCCGTAATGCAGCAAAAAAGATTTGGCCCTATCACCTTCCGCTCGAAAAACCTGAACGGTTAGCCGAAATACTCTTCAAATTTGAAAATGAACCCGGCTCTTCAATCATTTCCGGTGCCCAGGACGCAATTGGCATCTGCATGCCAGGCCTCGTTCGTCATTATTACGACAGTGCCTACTGGCCAAAAAAATTCGAATCGGTTTACGACGAAGATATTCTCAGTTGGCTTGAGCAGCACATCTTCATGGTTCTTCTTTGGCCCCGCGAAAAAGATCTCGATTTATTGAAGGAAACGTATATTACTACTGAGAATGTAAAGCGTCTTGCCGATGCTGCTGAAAAAGCTTGGAATGCAATTCTTGAAAAAGACATCCATCGATTTGCTGAAGCATTTCTCGATTCATTCCGCGCGCAAACTCAAATGTTTCCTGCAATGATTAACCCTCAGGTCCAAAAGGCTATCGATGAATATAAAGATGGCGCATTAGCATGGAAACTTGCCGGTGCCGGTGGAGGTGGTTATTTAATCCTCGTTTCGGAAGAACCAGTTAAAGGAGCAATGCGAATTAAAGTTCGGAGAAAAGACTCGGGAATTTAAAACAAATACAAATTCAACGATCACATCTCATTACTTTTATATAAAACCGAAAAACGTAAAGTATGGATAAAAATAGTAAAATATATGTTGCCGGACACAAAGGTCTCGTTGGTTCTGCAATTTGGAAAACTCTACTAAATAAAGGTTATTCCAATTTGATTGGTCAGACCATTGAGGAGTTAGATTTGATGGACA